>JAFRYE010000059.1 GCA_017441265.1 Lachnospiraceae bacterium
ACCTCAGGAGGTTTTTTTCTTGAAGCTAAAGCTCACTGGGGACACCCCTGCATAGCAGGGGGTTTTATTGGTTCTTCAAACCAAAAACAGCCCGTCGGAAACTTCTCCGGCGGGCAATTTTTGTCATCTTTGCCTTACTGTTTCAGCCAAGGTAGCAACTTGACCGGATACGGTCGGCCGTTATTTTCCGCGACATACAGAGGGCCGGGAATTCCGCCCGGAATCCACACGTCCTTCTTCTGCCGGAACGGCCAAAAGATCGTCGATCGGACACACAAAACCGTCCGATCGCCGGAGGTGCGGACGCGGACGCGGCAGATTTTCTCCGCCGAGCTCATCGATTCCAGATGCAGCATCACGCCTTCCGGCGACTCTTCCGTCAAATGTACCGAGATATTTCCCATAGTCTTCCTCTGGATCAGCTGCCGAAGCTGCTACTGCTGCTTCCGCCCGTGCCGGAAACCGGCGTGTTCTGTCCGTTCGTCTTATGGCGAAGGACAAGGCTTAAGTTCGTGCCGACGTATGCCTTCGAAACGCTCTTCTTCACAGCGTAGCCGGAGATCTTCTTGATATTCTTCGACAGCGTTGCGGGCGTCGGGATCAGGCCTGCCGACAGCTTCTTGTTGGACGGGCAAACCTTGTTCCAGGCCTGGGTCACGAACCAGGAGCAGTTCTTCGTCAACGTCCATTTGTTGTTGCTCTCCATCACGGAATTGACCGAGTTGAGCTGCGACTGCGTCAGGTTAATCGTGAGCGAAACACGGTTGGAGTAACCGTCGTTGTGCTCGATGTCATATGCTTCAAGATTGATGTAGATGCCGAGACCGTCGGACTTGTTGCCGAAGGTACCGACCGTGATGCCCTTGCCGGGCGTGATCACATTGCCGAGCACCGAGATATTGTGGCCGGAAATGTTGACAAAATACAGAAATGCATGCGTTCCTACCCCAAGCGTACCGCCGCTGCCGTCCGAGAAGATCGTCATCTCGGCAACCTGCTCCTCACTTGCCTTCGCAGTGTTGCCCGGCACGAGGACCATCAAAGACAGAACGAGAATCGCCAGAACCTGAAATACCCTCTTCATAACATCCTCCTGAAAAATAATATAGGTGGACGACCCCCGTACGGAGCCCTCCACCTAACAAGTTATCATATTCAATTATGCAAGTCAATCGTCCGCCGCTTGCAATTCTGTAAGTCTGTTTCGGAAAACGAGTGCATTCACCGTTACCGAAACTCAGCGGTACAGGTTTCTCCATTCGAGGTCACCGTTGTTCATGCCCTTTAAAAGCATCTCGGCCGTCGCGATGTTCGTCGCCAGCGGAATGCTGTATTCGTCGCACAGCGGGATCACGTAGTTGAACTGCACCTCGTAGTTCACCGCCCGGTCCGTATTTCTCAGGAAAATGACCATGTCCAGCTGGTTCTGCTCGATCATCATCGCAAGCTGCTGCTCGCCGCCCAGGCTGCCCGAAAGAAACTTATGAATGTGAAGGTTCGTCGCCTCCTCGATCATCCGGCCGGTAACGCCCGTCGAATACAATTCATGCTTGCACAATATTCCTTTATATGCGATGCACAGATTCTGCATCAGCGCTTTTCTTGTATCATCTGCTATCAATCCGATGTTCACGACAACCCCTCGCTTTCCGATACGCTCACCCCGAATACGTTATCCCCAAATCACCGGCGTGCCGTCGGCGTCTCCAAAAAATCCACATAAAATATACCATAACTCCTTTTACCCGTCAATTTACCATTTTTCGAAACACAAAAAATCGCCGTAAGACCAAAAGGATATGACGTAAAAACTTGCTTTCGTATAAAAAACATAAAAAACCCTTGCTTTTTTATTGAAATGGGCTACAATCGGTTAGGATTCAGAGTCAGATGTTCATATACGTAAGATCGGCCATAGGGTGACGCCGGTCTCAAGGAGAGTTTTATGGGTTACGAAGTTTTTTTGGATTTGGCATTAATTATCATATTCGCAAAGGTTTTCGGTATTCTGGCCAGAAAGCTGAAAGCACCGCAGGTCGTCGGCGAGATTCTCGCGGGACTTTTGCTCGGACCGGCCGTTCTCGGCTGGGTGCAGGCATCGGAGTTTCTGGCAACCATGGCGGAGATCGGTGTCGTCCTTTTGATGTTCTCCGCAGGACTTGAGACCAACCTGCGCCAGCTCGCGCGCTCCGGCCTCGTGGCAACGCTGATCGCGTGCTTCGGCGTGGCTGTTCCGATGGCAGGCGGCACGGCATTGTACATGCTCTATTACGGCGTGCACTCATTTTCCGGTCCCGCATTCCATGAGGCGATCTTCATCGGCTGCATCATGACCGCCACAAGCGTCGGCATCACCGTTGAGGCGCTGCGCGAGATGGGCTACTTAAAGGGCCGCGTCGGCACGACCATCTTAAGCGCCGCCATCATCGACGACGTCATCGGCATCATCGTGCTCACCTTTGTGCTCGGCTTAAAGGACGAGTCCCTAAGTCCCTTGACGACGATCCGCAACACGGCGCTCTTCTTCGCCGCTGCGTTTCTCCTAGGTTACGTGTTCTACCGTCTCTTCCGCAAATACGACCAGATGCACCCGCACACGCGCCGCATCCCCATCGCGGGCCTCGCGCTGTGCCTTCTGATTTCCTACTCCGCCGAAAAATTCTTCGGCATCGCGGACATCACGGGAGCATTTGTCGCCGGTATCATTCTGTGCAACATCCGCGACTCGAAATACATCGCGGAGAAGATGGACATCAACTCCTACATGCTCTTCGGTCCGGTCTTCTTTGCCTCGATCGGTATCAAGACCTCGATTGACACGATGAGCGTAAGCCTTCTCGTCTTCTCCGTCCTCTTCGTCATCGTCGCGATGGCCACAAAGGTCATCGGCTGCGGCGCGATGGCAAAGCTTTGCAAATTCAAGAACAATGAAGCGCTCAAGATCGGCTGCGGCATGATGACGCGAGGCGAGGTAGCGCTGATCATTTCCCAGAAAGGCCTGAAGGTCGGCCTGATGACGTCGGACTACTTCACGGCAGTCATCCTTTTGATCATCGTCTCCTCCATCGTGACGCCCATCACCTTGAAGCTTTGCTTCAACAAATGGAAGGACGCGGAGTGCGAGGATGCCGGAGAAGACAGCAAAGCCGCACCGACGGAAACTCCTGCCGACAGCACCGCAAACGCATAACCGGAAAATAAACATAAAAATACGGACCGTCGATTCCTCTTCGGGATCGGACGGTCCTTTTTGTAATTCGGGATTTCAACCGAGCGCCACGTCAAGTGCCATCATCAAAGTAAAGCCCAGCGAGAACATCAGCACTCCGATGTTTGTATGCTCGCCCTCGGACATCTCTGGGATCAGTTCTTCCACCACAACGTACAGCATTGCGCCGGCCGCGAAACTCAGCAGGTACGGCATCGTCGGAACCAGCACTGCCGCCGCAAGGATCGTCAGCGCTCCGAATATCGGCTCCACCGCCCCGGACAGCGCACCGTCGCGAAATGCCGCAAGGCGGCTCTTGCCGTTCGCATGCAGCGGCATCGAAATGATCGCACCCTCCGGAAAATTCTGGATCGCAATACCGATTGACAGCGCCAATGCCGCCCCGGCCGTGATCTCCGCATTGTCCGCAAGGAAGCCCGCGTAAACGACGCCGACCGCCATGCCCTCGGGAATGTTGTGCAGCGTCACCGCCAAAACCATCATCGTCGTCTTGGCAAAGTTGCTGTGAAGGCCCTCCGGCTTATCGCTGTCCACATGCAAATGCGGGATCACCGAGTCCAGAACGAGCAACAGCAGCACACCGCACCAAAAACCGATGACCGCCGGCAGGAATGCCCATCGTCCCCGATCCGCCGACTGCTCCATCGCCGGGATCAAAAGGCTCCAGATAGAGGCAGCCACCATCACCCCTGCGGCAAATCCCGTCAGGGCGCGCTGCACTTTCCGGTTCAGTTCCCCCCGCATGAAGAACACGCAGGCCGCTCCGCCCGTGGTGCCAGCAAACGGGATCAACAATCCGAGAATGACGTCTTTACTCCACATGTACAACATCTCCTAACCGCATGTATTTCCGATACTACCTTACCGCACTCCGACGGTTTTTGCAACCGCGGAAAATGAACTCCGCATTTTCCGTACGCTTATCGTCATCCGGCTTTCGTTTCGTCGTGCAGAAGATCCGTCATACAATCAATTCCGAGAAGGATCGTTGATGTATTATGCAACAAAGCCGACGTTGCCGGCGGCAGCAAACCGAGTGCGCCGAGCAGGATCAGCGAGCCGTTAAATCCCATGACAAACCGGTAATTGCGATCGATCCGCCGCATCAGTCCTGCCGCGAGTTTTCGCAGGATGACAAGTTCCCGCAGATCCTCCGCGGCGATGGTGATATCCGCAACCTCCCGCGCAATGTTGGCACCGCTTCCGATGGCGATTCCGATGTCCGCCAGGGAAAGTGCCGGCGCGTCGTTGATACCGTCACCGATCATGATGACCTTGTGGCCCTTCTCCTGCTCCTCCCGGATAAATCGTGCCTTGTCCTCGGGCAGCACCTCAGCGTGGAAATCGTCGACGCCGACTTCGGCCGCGACAGCTTTCGCCGTGTTGGCTCCGTCTCCGGTGAGCATGATCGCACGCTCGATTCCCGTCTCGTGCAACAGTGCAACCGTCTCCGCCGCCTCCGGACGAAGCGGATCGAAGATGCCGATCGCCGCCGCGAGTTCTCCGGCAATTGCAAGATACAGCCACGAGCAGCTCGGATCCAGCGACTCGAACTTCTCCTTCTCACCCTCGGGGATCCGCACATTCTCATCCTCAAACACAAAATGCCGGCTGCCGATCACGGCGCGCTCGCCGTCGATCGTCGTCGCGATTCCGTGGGCCACCACGTATTCCACTTCGCTGTGCAGTTCCGTGTGCAGAAGCCCCCGCTCCTCGGCGGCTCTGACCACGGCGTTGGCCACGGAATGCGGAAAATGCTCCTCCAGACACGCGGCAACCCGAAGCATCTCCGCCTCGTCGTTCCCGCGGAACGGAACTACCGCTTTCACTGTCGGGCAGGCGTTCGTGAGCGTCCCCGTCTTGTCGAAGATCACAGCGTCTGCCTCGCTCAGGATTTCCAGGAATTTGCCGCCCTTGACGGTAATCTTGTATCGCCCCGCCTCACGCATCGCAGACAGGACACTGAGGGGCATGGAAAGCTTGAGCGCACACGAAAAATCGACCATCAAAACCGACACGGCGCGCGTGGTATTGCCGGTCAAAAGCCATGTGAGAAGGCTTCCGCCGAGGCATCACGGAACAAGCCGGTCCGCCAGATTGTACGCTCTGCTCTCCGCGCCGGACTTCAGCCGCTCGGACTCCTCGATCATTCGCACGATCCGGTCATAGCGGTTCTCACCCGCAACGCCGGTCACGCGGACGACACAGTTGCCCTCCTCGACGACACTCCCGGCATACACCGCGGCGCCCTCGTGCTTCTCCACGGGCACCGACTCGCCGGTCAGCGACGCCTGGTTGAGCATCACGTCTCCCTGCTCCAGAATGCCGTCGAGCGGGATCACGTGCCCGGTATTTATCACGATCCGGTCTCCTGCGACAATCTGTCCGATGGGCACAAGCACCTGTGTCCCGTCCGCACCGATGATCCACACGCGGTCAACCTGCAAGGACATGCTTCTCGCCAGATCTTCCACGGACTTTTTGTGCGTCCACTCCTCTAACGTCTCACCGATGCTTAAGAGGAATCGAACGGAACCTGCCGTCACATGGTCGCCGGTCAGCAGTGACGTCCCGATGGCTACGCCGTCAAGGACATCCACCGTCAGTCTGCCCTGCGCCAGCGTCTTCCCTGCCCGCACGATCCGAGGCACGGCGCAAACCGTGTTGATCGCGCACCGTACGGACATCGGCAGAAACCACCGTTTGGCATAGTGGCGCAGGATCTGGAATACCAATTTCTCCTTGTATTCACGGTTCGTCGCGCGCCCGGAGTGAATTCCCGCAGGCAGTTCGTCCGCCGCCCTCTCATAGGAAAATGATGCTATTTTCCGATACAGCTCCTCCCGGTCACCGGTGAACCGGACTGTGATCCCGCAGATTCTCTCGTGGATCTTCACCTGCTGCACCGCAGGGATCGCCAGAAGCCATCCCTCCAGAGCGTCCGCCTGCTGCATCGTCATGGAGCGCTGAACGGCGCGAAGCCGCACACGCCCCGCACTTTCATGAAGGATCGTAAACTTCATTGTTGTTGCCTCTGATCACGCCTCTTCGCCGATCTCGATATCGGTCAGTTCCTTCTCCTCTTCCGCCGCGCGCGCATCATTAATCGCTTTCGCGTCCGCGAGGATATCCGAGCAGTTCTCCTGAACCGTCTCAACAGTGCTCATCACATCGTCCTTGCCGCGCAGCACAGCCGCAGTGATGTGGGTGTATACTTTCTTCGCAGTCTTACCGCTCAGTATCCTGACGCCTGCCGAGCCGAACAGTGCGCCTCCTAAGAAAAGTGCGATCTTACTTTTGCTTACCATATCTCCATCCTCCTGTGAACATTTTACGGTTAGCGTTCGCTAACCACAAAAGATTATAGCACTGCCGTTTCTCTTTTTCAATTGCAAACGCCGAAAAAATATGCTTTTCGTGTCACGGCCGTCTACTTAAAATCTGGTTTATCCTTCCTTCACTACACTATATAGTTACCTCGCAGTATCGGCCAACGGACAATGTTGACAGCAAACAACACGGGGAAGGTCCCCTTTGTAGGTCCTCTTCCCCGTGCCTCATCCGAAACTCGCGTTGTTCACAGGATTATTCCCGGTTCTTTAACGCCTCGGTCATATCAATCTTACGGACATGCTTTACGTGGATCATATTGGTGATCAGGCAGGTCGCCGTACCGAGCACAACGATGATCGCCATGACAAGCGGCGTTACGCGGAAATAGAAGAAACCGCTCATCGAGTTGAGCATACCCGGCCAGACCTTGCCGATGAGGAAATACTGAAGCGGCAGGAACACGATCACGGAAAGAATGATGATCCACTGCGTCTGGGAAAGATACAGTTTGTTGACTTCTTTGTTTCGGTATCCGAACACCTTAAGGAGCGAGATATTCAGGGCGTTTTTGTCGATGACCATCTTCGTGAGCATAAACATGACGATGACATAGCAAATGATCCCTACCGCCGTGAGCATCACGATCAGGGAGGCCATGAGTGTCTTCATCTGCTTGGCGCTGTCCGCCACCTTATCCTTGGTCACCACCGTGGAGACGAAGCGTTCATCGATCCCGGAGATCTCGCTGTCGGAAAATACCGTATTGTAGTAACCTTCCTCTTTTTCGAGATGAGAATTCAGTATCTTCTGCGAAGTAAACACATAGACTCCGAGTTCAAAATCGACGACTTCGACGATCTTAGCATTCCATTTATGGAGCGTCAGTTTATTGTCGATCTCAATGGTGTCACCTTTATTCACTCCGAGTTTCGCCGCCATGATATCGGAGATGATGATCTCATTTTCTGAAAGACCGGACACGGCAATATTCTGCAAATACTTCGAGTCGCTGCAGATACCGAGAACATTCACCGGAAGCATTCTGCCATTATACTCGGTTTCATAGGTGCTGATCGTATCCTTTTCCGCTTCCGCCGGAATGACAGTCGGATTAAGAAGCGGTGATTTCAGAACATATTGATACTCCGCAACCGCCGAATCCGGAAGGGTATCAATGTATCGGTCAAAGGAAGATCGCATGCCCAGACCGAACATGCAAAGAAGACCTGCGAGCAAAACACCGATGATCAGGGAGATATACTGGCCTTTGCTTCGAATGACCGTACGGATGCGGAAACGGTTGAGGAACCCGAGTTTCTTCATCTCGTGAGCATTCGCCGCGCGCTTCTCTTTTTTCGTATCCCTGCGGATCAGACGAAGCGGTGTGAGATTCAGCTTTCTTCCGAATACGATCAGGTTGATCAGGATGACGGCAAGGATTGGGAAGCCGATCATGAAAGCCATTCTTGCCGGATCGATCGTATAGAGCATTTTCGGAACCACGTAATAAGCATAAACACTCTGCGTCGCGACCTTATAGACAAACGTCAAAGCCAGCAGCAGTCCGATACCGGTAGAGATCAGCGTAACCAGAACCGGGATCGTCAGATAATGACGGAGAATCGTCTTTTTCTTATACCCGGTGGCAATCAGAACACCGACAAATGAACACTCATCCTCGAAGGTATGCACCGACACCAGCGCGAACAGGAAGGCGACGATCACCATCGAGAGGACCAGGAAGTACGTGGACATATTGATATTCAGTTCCAGCTTGGAGATCAGGTTGTTGACTCTGTTGTTGTCGCCGATGGCGCAGAAGTCGGTAAGAATGCCTTTGTCTCCCAGTTTCTTGATGATGTCCCTGTTTGCCTGATTGATTTCTTCTCTGGAAAGGTCGTTTTTGAACTTATACGCATACTGGTAAGTCATCTTCTCTTCATCAAGCTTCGCGAAGAATCCGTCGCTGACGATCGAGACACCGAAAACTTCGCGGTCCGCCAGAAGGTCTCCCAACTCCTTAAAGCTGACGATATACTCGGGAAGTCCGATAATACCGGAGACTTCCATATTTTCCGTCCCGACCTGAAGGTGATCGCCGAGTTTAAGGTCATGCGCTTCTGCGTAGAGGCGATCCAGTGCGATCTCCGTATCGCTGTCCGGCAGGCTTCCTTCCAGAACAAACGGAATATCAATGGACTTCCGCATTTTGAACGCCCGTACTTCCGACCCGTCCGAGGAAGGAATGTCAACGTAGGGCTGATATTCAAACTCGAGCGAAGGCCCCAACAGGTCGGAGAGCTCGGCTGCATCCACCGGTGAGGCAACAGCGAAAAATCCGTCTTCCAGCCGATTCTCCTCTTTCACATCGTTGAACGCTGCCCGGATTCCCTGATTGCCGATCACATATGCGGCCGCCAGACTGGTCATGAGGATGATGAATAACGCAATGCCCCCGTAGATTCCGATGTTTTTCCGAAGGAACCGGGGAAGTCTTTTCTTAAGAACATTTTTCATGATGACACCTCTTCCCCTGATTACCACGCCAGATCTCTGGCATGCATTTTCGAAGGATTCTTCTCGTTTTTGGTGATCCGTCCGTCCTTCAGGTGGATGATACGGTCGGACATCCGGCTGATCGCTTCGTTGTGCGTAACGATTAGGATGGTCGTATTGTATTCACGATTGACGCCCTCAAGAAGTTCCAGGATTTCCTTGGACGTATCATAATCCAAAGCTCCGGTTGGTTCATCGCAAAGCAGCAGAGTCGGGGCTTTGATCAATGCTCTTCCGATCGAAGTCCTTTGCTGCTGTCCTCCGGAAAGCTGTCTCGGGTACTTGTTCTGATGCTCTTTCAGGCCGAGATCCTTCAACAGTTTCTGGATGTCCAGTGAATTCTTGCCGAGAAACCCGCAGACTTCTATGTTTTCCTTGACTGTCAGATCCGGGATCAGATTGTAGAACTGGAACACAAAACCCAGGTGATCTCTTCGGTATTCAAGCAGTCCGTCTTTGTCATCCAATTCGATCTTCTTCCCGTTGATACGGATCTCGCCGGACGTGAGTGTATCGATACCTCCGATCAGGTTGAGAAGTGTCGACTTGCCTGCTCCGGACGGACCCAGGACCGTGCAGATCTCTCCTTTTTCGAGTTGAAAATTCAGGCCCTTCAGCACGTGGACAATGTTCTCACCGATGCCGTAATCCTTCTTCAGATTCTTTACTTCTACAAACATATCTCTGTCGCGGCTTAACCGCCGCCCCTCCTTTTTGTTGGTTAGCCTTGGCTAACTGTATTCCAAAAAGAAATCGGCTCATCGCCGGTTTCCTGTTCGGTCTAAATTCCCAAAACCGCATGCCATCCGGAAGCAAAGAACAATTCCAGCGTCTTTGCGTAATGCATGGCTTCCTCCTCCGTAAAATCATGCTCGATCGCAGACACCACGGCATTCACATTGGCCGTCACCAGAAGATGCATTTCCCTCTCCGGAAGTTCTTTTACCACGAATCCGTTCTCTTTCGCCTGCGCAAAATAAGCCTTGGTATTCTTCTCCTCCATCTGTGCCGCTTCATGTACAAAACCTGCATATTTTGTCCCCTCAGAACAGCAGACGACCAGCTTGAATGCCTCATAGTGGGAGTAGATATACCGAAGCATCCGCTCCGTGGAAGACACTTCCTGCGCATCTTCCCCGCGCTTCACCGCGTCAATTGCGGCATATTCCTCCTCCGCTAAGGTATCATACAGGCTCCAAAAACCCGACACCGCAGGCTCCACTAACGCGGCAAACAGATCCTCCTTGCCGTTAAAATGCTTATACATGCCCTGCGCACTCATTCCTGAAGCCTTGGCAATCCTGCGCATGGAGGCCTCCGCAAAACCATACCTGCGAAACTCCTCCGCGGCCGCCTTGAGAATGCTTTCGTGATGCATTGTTTTATTTCGGATCATTTCTTTTCCTCTCTTCTTAGGGAACACTGTTCCCTAACTTTGATTAATTTAACTCAGGATACGGAAAATGTCAACATTTTTTATAAGAACTCGTCGACTTTTTTCGTTTTCTATTCCGGACCAAACCGAACAATCTTGTTGTTCGGAAATTGCAACAGGCCATCCGATGTGCTATAATGAAACATCAATCATATGCCAACAGGGGACATTGAAAAAGCAAGGGGGCTTACACAATGAAATCTGCGAAGAAAATCACGGCGGTGCTGATCTGTTGTCTGCTTGCAGTCGTGCTGTCAGCGTGTTCCGGTACGAATGACGCGAAAGCTATGAAAACACATTCAGAGGCAGCACTCAAAGAAATGCTTTCAAAATACTACGGGCTGCAGGAGGACGCTTACAGATACAAAGTCCATGAACTGAATGAATTTTCCGGACCGAATTGCGGAGTAATCTGGAGCGTGACAACGGAGAAATGTCTCGAAGGGAACGGGAACGATGAGTTCCTGATTTTCTTGCATGGGGATGAGATGTGGGAGTATACAAACGGCGATGTCTTCTCCGATCGGTATTCAGCGCAGTTTGTCCAATACCTCAAAGAGGAGTTGGAACGGCGACTGTTGCTTGCCGAGTATTTTACCGATCTGTCATACTCGGTTTTGCCCTATTTCTCAGAAGGCAGGTATTTTTCCAATTATTCGAATCTACTACCCATTTATGTAAACCCGGATAATTTTGAAACATACCTAAAAGAAAAATATATAAGCACAGGGGGCGGAATCCGAATTGAGATTCAAGTCCTCTCCGGGGAATCGCTTTCCGTGACAAAAGAACAACTGGCGACGTTGATAGAGCGGTCGATGTCGGATCTTCCAATCTGCTCGATCATCGTATCGCGGTATACCGATCGGGAAAAAACCAGGAGCGACCTTTATGCGGAATCATTCACATACTATTATTCCTGGAATAATACATGGGAGTTTGAACAGTTGCCGTCGCCGGAACCGAAGGAAGCATCCAAGTCCGACGCACAATAAAAAAGCCTTTTTTGACAAAAAATCTCTTGAGTAAGACACCGCCGCCCCATCAAGGAGCGGCGGCGTTTTCTCTTCTCTTTTTCCCGTCATTTAGGCAACAATTTCCCTGCTTCACTCTCTTCCGTCCTTCAGCGCATCCACATATTCACCCGGTTCACGCGACCCCGTACAAGGATCAGCGAGATCGCATAGGCGAAGACTGTCAACGCCGCCGTAAGGAGAATGCTGACCGGCTTGAGCGTCGCCGGGATCATAATATTCTCGACCTCGACAAATTCCACGCAATACCAGTACATGACTCCGTACGCGGCCGCAATTCCTGCCGCGATGCCCGGGATCAGCAGAAGATGATTTGAAGATATCATCATGGAATTGATCCTGCCGTCCTCCATTCCGAGAACCTTCAGCATGGAGATCGTGTAGGCATTTTCCGAGATCAGCGTATTGATCGTCGCGTACAGGGCAGCGACACAGACGATAACGCCGATCACCATAAGTGCATCGATGACGCCTGCCATGGACTGCTTCATGTTTTCCATCTGCGTCCGGTAAGTGGAATCGGTGATCATCTCCGTGGCCTCGGCTTCGATGTCCGGAAGCGCCTGCTCGGAGAGCACCGCGTTGTAGCAATTCTCCGGGAGGCCGCACAATTCCGCGATGATCTCACGCGAGGCAATCAGATAGCTCTCGTAGCCGTTTTTGATCACGCCGCGGACGGTCACGGTGTGTTCCTCCAGCGTGGCGATGCTCCGGAAGGTAAAGGTGTCCCCCTCGTGGACGCCGAAAATTGCTTCAAACAGCGTGCTGATATAGAACCCGTTCGCGATGTCCGCACGTTTCCCATCTGTCGTTGTCAGGTTCCAGAGTTCTGCGTCCTTATCCATTCCCATCGCGGTAAACCGCCGGGATTCCAAATCCTCAAACTGCATCGCCAATACGGCCTCCGCGCCCTCCGGCGTACCCTCCTTCAGCGTGCCGAGAATATACTCGTACTTAAAGCTTCCGAACTCCTCGTGTGCCTTCTCGCCGACAGCATCCACGGAATCCAGGAACGAAAACGCGAACGCCACAAGCATCGCTCCGAGGAAAATGCCGGCAAAGATCACGATGCTCCGCCCGGGATTACCGATCAGCTGGCGGACTGCCATTTTCCGACGAATGAGAAGCTTTCTCTTCGCGAGGATCCGGCGGGATTTGCCGTCATTGCCGACGGCTCCGGCCAGAAGCTCCACCGTGTCCGCCTGAAGCAGCGCGCGCACCCGGAGCATGGATGAGATATAATAGATCGCGGTGGGGATCACAATGCCCGCCACGGCCACCCACAGGGGCAACCGGAAATCCGGTTTCATCGGCTCGTAATCCGCAAGACCGATCTTTCCGAAGGGCTCCGCAAGCAGCAGGGACAGCACTGCCGTCAACAGTCCTCCCAGAGCTCCGGGGATCACCGCGAACAGGCTGTAATGCCGCATCAGCCGGCCCCGGTCATATCCCATCGCCGACAGCGTTCCGATCAGTTTCTGCTCCGAGCGGATGCGCCGGCCGAGCAGGATGCACACCAGCGCCACCGTCAAAAGAGGAAACACGACAAGCTCGATCCACGAGGACATGATAAACATATCCGCCTGCTCGTGAACAAAAGTGATGCGCTTGTTATTGTCCGCATTGAGGTAGCCGGACATGTAATACTTCTCGTTCACCTCGCGGCGGAACGCTGCCTCGTCGGTCTCCTCACCGTAGATCACCTTGTAGTTGATCGTTCCGGTTCCGAACTGCCGCTCAAACTCCGCGGCCGTCATGTACGCGAGAAAAAAATCCGAAACGTTCTTGTAGTCGTCGGAGACATTTTCCACCATGTACAGATAGTCCGGGCGCAGGAAGGTTCCCGCGATCGTGTACTCCCGTCCCTTCAGGACAATCGTATCTCCCTCCCCGAGGCCGTGTTCCTCCGCGTAGCCTGCGGAGATCAGGATTTCCCCGTCAGACGAGAGATCATGCCCCTCCTGAAGCTCGTAGAGGTCAACTTTCCTGTTCGAAGCAAATACGCGGGCATGGTACTTCCCCTCGTCGATCGCCGCGCAGTGCTCCTTCTCCATGGTGAGCACGTATTTCGTCTCCAGCTCTGCAACCGCCTCCTCCGGGATTTCCGTGTATGCGGAAAATGTTGCATCCTCGCATCGGTTTCTCGCGAAGAAGCTGTCCCCGAACTCATTGATGCCCGTACCGGCCACGTAAAACAGATAGAACAGCAACAAAGTCAGCATGGTGAGAACCGTGGCCGAGGCATAAAAAGGCAGATTGTTGCGTATATTTCGCTTATAGCGTCTGTTCAGTTTCATGCCCGCCACCTCACAGCTCGATCTCGTCCGCAGTGCGGCGGGTCTCATTCTGCCGGACGGACGCCACAACGCCGTCACGGATGCGGACCACGGTGTCAGCAAGCTCTGCGATCGCCTCATTGTGTGTGATGATCACGGTCGTCGTCCCGTACTCCCGGTTCATCTTCTCCACAAACCGAAGCACCGAGCGAGAGGACTTCGTATCAAGCGCCCCTGTCAACTCGTCACACAGCAGAAGCTTCGGATTCTTCACCATCGCCCGCGCAATGGCCACACGTTGCTGCTGTCCGCCGGACAGTTCTCTCGGAAAACGATACCGGTATTTTTCGATGTCCAGCGCCCTCAAGATCTCGTCCGTATCCAGTGGGTTCTGTGCGATCTCCGCGACGACCTGGACATTTTCCTCGACCGTGAGGTCGGGGATCAGGTTATAAAACTGAAATACAAAGCCGATGCTCCTCTTGCGATACCCCGTCAGTTCTTTCTTGCTCCGGCCGGTGATCTTCTCTCCGTCGACAACGATCTCGCCGGAATCCGGACTGTCCAATCCACCGATCATGTTCAAAAGCGTGCTCTTGCCCGACCCCGACGGTCCGAGGATCACGCACAGATTTCCCTTCTCAAGCGAAAAATTCACCCCGTCCAGCGCATAGACTGCCGCCTCTCCTTCCCCGTACTGTTTCTTTGCTCCCTGAATCTCGATAAATGCCATTTTCCGTAAACAGCGCCCGCACTACGGCGGGCGCATCATTCCTTTCCTCTCCGGTTACGCGACCGGAAATATTATAGTTCACATCCTCCAGTTCTGCGACACCAGCTGCTGCGCGAGCATGCTGCCGTAGATGCTGTTCTTATTCGCGCCGAGTTCCTTCGGGCTTCCCTGCTCCGCCACGACGCCGTCCTTCAATACGACGATGCGGTCCGCATTCGCCACCGTGCGCATGCGGTGCGCGATGATCAGCACGGTCTTGTCCTTGATCAGACGGGACAGAGCCTGCTGGATGGCGGTTTCATTTTCCGCATCGAGAGATGCTGTCGCCTCATCGAGAAGGATCACCGGCGCGTCCTTCAGGAACGCCCGTGCGATAGAGATGCGCTGGCGCTCGCCGCCGGATAGCTCGCTTCCGTTCTCGCCGATGGCGGTGTTATAGCCTTCCGGCAGGAGGTTCACAAACTCATCGCAGTTGGCCAGTTTAGCCGCCGCCATAACCTCCTCGTCCGTCGCACCGGCACGGCCGATGCGGATATTTTCCATAACCGAGTTGTTAAAGAGCGTGACATCCTGAAAGACGATGGAATACTTCTGTAAAAGCGTCTCCGGATCGATGCCTGAGATGTCGACACCGCCGAGGCGGATCTTCCCTTCCGTCACATCCCAGAAACGGGCCGCGAGGCGGGAAACAGTAGTCTTGCCGCCGGACGGGCCGATCAGCGCCGTGACTTCGCCCTGTTTTGCCGTAAACGTTACGTCGCGCAACACCGCCGTGTCATCGGAGTAGGAAAATCCGACATGGTCAAATTCGATGTCGTAGCCCTTGTTGCGAAGTTCCTCGCTTCCGGTCTGGATCTCGTGGGACATCACCTCGTCGAGGCGCTCGCACTGCACACCGGTTGCGATGATCGCCGCAAAATTCTGCAGCGTGATCTGCATCGGGTCGTACAGTCGCGATACCAGCATCAAGAACATGAAAAATGTGAGAAGCGTTATCTTGCCGTCCGCAAACAGCGCTCCGCCGACCACCGCCGTCGTGCCGATCCCGATCTTTAAGATGATCGCTGCCGAGTTCACGTAGACCGCCATCTTCAGCTCCGTAAACAGCGCCATCTTTTCAACGTCCTTGATCTTGCCCTCCAGACCTTCCATGTAGCGATCCTGCGCGTTATTTGCCCGCAGGTCTCGGATAGATTCCAGACACTCCTGAACGCCGTCCGAAAGCGCCAGTTTCACCGCCGAATTCTTTCGGACTGCCCGTTTCTCCGCGCCGGAGCAGGTGATGATGATCAGGAAGGCAACCGGGATCACCCAGAAGCTTGCGAGGACCATGCGCCAGTCAAAGAACAAAAACAAACTGATGCCCACGAGACTTGTGGAGATGACCGCACCGATCAGCTCCGGGATCCAATGGGAGGAAGCCGTCTCGATCTGCGCACAATCACCCATGATGTTGGTTGTCAGATCGGCGATGTTTTTCTTCCCGAAGTATGACAGCGGAAGCTTGCGAAGCGTCTCCGCAAGGGATGTTCTGCGGACTCCGCTCTCCCGGTATGTCGTGAAAAATGTCGCTCCGTACTGAACATAGTTCAATATTGCGATCAGGATGATCACGCCGGCGCAGCATGCCGCGTACACCGGGATCCGCGCCTTCGTGAGGTTGTCCGAAAGAAGGTCCTTGATCAGAAGATACAAAACTCCCGAGGACATCATAAACGCCAAGTTTGTGCAGGTAACACTGATGCATGCCCGGATCATATCCTTCGCGCCCTGTTCGGAGAGCGCGTACTTGTGTTTCAATCTCTCAACCATCGTCACGCACCTACCTTCCACTCGATCGATCTCGTATACTCGTCGAACATTCGCTTGTACAGACCGCCTGCGGCCATCAGCTCCGCGTGCGTGCCCTGTTCCGTCAAGGCTCCGTTGTCCATCACGAAGATCCGATCCGCGTTCATGACCGTGCTCAGTCGATGCGCGATCATGATGACCGTCTTTCCCTTGGAAAGCTCGGCAAATGCCGCCTGCACCCGCGTTTCATTGTCCGGATCCGCGAAGGCCGTCGCCTCGTCGAGGATCAGGATCGGCGCATCCTTCAGAAACGCTCTCGCAATGGCGATACGCTGTTGCTCACCGCCGGAGAGATACGTTCCCTTCTCTCCGATCACGGTTCGTATCCCGTCGGGAAGTTTCTCGACGATGTCCGTGCACTGCGCTTTCGCAAGCGCTACCGCGACATCCGTCTCCGACGCTTCCGGTCGTGCCATACGAACATTCTCAAGGATGGAAGTCCGAAGCAGCCGGCTGTCCTGGAACACAAAGGAGATCTGCTTCATCAACTCTGCCGACGGAATGTCTTTCACATTCACGCCGCCGATGCGGATCGCGCCGTCGGAGACATCGAAGAAGCGAACTATCAGCTCCGCCAGCGTCGTCTTGCCCGAACCGGAAGGACCAACAAGCGCCACGTGTTCTCCCTCAGCGATCCGAAGTGTCACGCCGGACACTGCGTCTCTCGTCGCATCTTTGTACCGGTAAGTGACCGCATCCAGCGCAACGTCGTGTCCCTGCGGCTTCGCGCCGGTTCCGTTCTCTGGGAGCGGCTCCAGTCCGACAATGCTCTCAACCCGCTTGAGCGCATCGATCAAGGTCATCTCCGCCTCGCCGGAATACGCGATCTTCGTGAGGCACACTGTGACGAGCGGCGTCACGATGATGTAGTACATGATATTCAGAATGTCCTTGGCCGTCGTTCCGTCCTTCGTGACAAAGAACGCCGCGATCACAATGAAGATGAAAATGGCGTTGATGCATGTCATAAACCCGGTCATCGGCTTTCGGAGCATGATCGTGTAGTCGGTGGTCCATTTTCCGAAGTTGTCGATAGCCGACTTGAACCGCTTGAAGGAGTGCACGGTCTGACCGAAGGTCTTGACTACGGGGATGCCGCGCACGTACTCCGTCGCCTCGCTGCTCATGGTATCGAGAGCGTTCTGGTACTCCGCCATCTTCTGCTGCATGTTCTTGCCCATCATGGACATCATGCACGCAAAGCCGATCAGCGCGGGGATCATGCAGAACAGACCGATCTTCCAGTTGAAGGCAAAGATCAGCACAAAAAGTCCCACAGGCGTCACCGCCGCCACGGTCTTGTCCGCAAGATTATGCGCGATGAACGTCTCTGTCGCCGCCGTGGAATCGTTCACGATACGGCGAATCTTGCCGGTTCCGTCCTCGTCAAAGATTCCAAGCGGAAGTGTGATGATGCGGCGCATCAGCGCGCTTCGCATGTTCGCCTGAACGCGGAACGCCGCAATGTGCGTGCACATCAAAGCCGCGATGTATACAAGCAATGAGCCCACCGTCCATGCCACGGCTCTCCATGCGTAGCTGCGGATTTCCGCTGCATCGTCACCGTTCACGGCGATGCGGATGATCCTCCACAGATCGTAGTACGGCACAAGCGCCATCGCAGCGCTCACCGCCGCCAGGCACCGTCCGATGGTGATCAGTATACGGTGCCCTCCCGCGTACTGTCCGATCAGCTTCATGTGATCGAATTTTCCGGTCTTACTCACCTTATTTTCCTCCGACTTAGCATTTATTTCTTTCCGACCAGCAGTGTCGACCCGCGCAGCATCAGCCTCGTCGCCTCAAGGCGGGACATAAACACACCGTTGTCCGTAGGGATCAGTTGAACGTCCTCATACCCCTCCGCCTTCAGTTCGGAGACAAACTTCTGCATGTCGCCGTATCGCCCTTTCGACATGATGTCGTGAATTGCGAACGTGCCGCCTTTCTTCAGCACCCGAAGCGTCTCGCGCAGCAGCGCCTGCTTGTCATAGCCTCCGATGTTATGGTAGACGTAATTGCTCACAACCGCATCAAAGGTCTCGTCCGGAAAATCAAGTTTCGTCGCATCGCCCTTGCGAAACTCCGTGTTGCTCACTCCCTCCGCGACGGAATTGCTCTCGCAGAGATCCTTGCTGAACGACGCATACTCCTTGCCCCACCGGTCGATCCCGATAAAGCGTGCCTGAGGATTTCTCTTCGCGCAGGCGATCGTCAGCGCACCGCTGCCGCAGCCGACATCAAGCCCCGTGCCGTCCTTCGGAAGCGTGGCATACCATGCCGTTCCCTCGACGATCTGCTTCGAGAGTTTCCGGATTCCGTTGTAGGAGAACTTGTTGTACGCAACAAGGCACCATTTCACCATCATCACACACGCGAAGAAAATGAGCCCCGTCACGATCCCGACGACGATCCGAAGCGTCTGCGAGGAATCCTTGAGCAGGATCAAGAGCCCGAAGAACAGCGCCGCGGAAACCACGGTCGCCGCAATAAATCCGTAGATCATTCCCTTCGGAACCCAGTTCTTGTAATCCGGCTTTGCGGCTCGCTCATTCCCCACGGTCTCGTCGACCGCCGACACAAAATGATATCCCGTTGCCTCGATCACCTTGCGAAGCTCCTCGTTCGTCGGCAGCGTCGCGCCCGAGATAACCGCGGTTCCCTTTTTGTGCGAGACCGTCACCTTCTTTACCTCGGAAAATGCATTGCGGATCGCGTCCGCGACATGTGCCTCGCACATACCGCACATCATGCCCTCAATAGTTATCGTTTTCGTCATATGATCATCTCCTTTTTCTCCCCGTGCTTGATTCCGGCAAACGGGATTATGTATGTGCAGGCAGTTTTGATCAATTCCGTGTCATGGGTGACAAGAATGACCGTTCTGCCGTTTTCTCGCAGTTTTTTCAACAGTTCCGACACCTGAAGCATATGGCTGTAATCCAGTCCGCTGGTAGGCTCATCAAACAGGATGACGTTCCGTCCCGAGGCGATCGCCGAGGCCACCGCCACCCGCTGCTTCTGACCGCCCGAGAGAGCCAGCGGATGTTTGTCCGCATAAGCCTCTAGGTCCAACGATCTCAGGATTTCAAGAGCCTCTTCCCGGTTCTCATTTTCCTGCGAGATCATGACCTCCTCCAGCACACTGTCCGTGAAAAGCTGATGGTTCACATCCTGCATGACCAGATAGAGATTCCGACGCCTTTGCTTGTTATTCCAAAGCTCATCGCCGACTTTGAGTGTTGCCTTACAGGATTTCTCCATGCCGCACAGGCAGCGCAGAAACGTGGATTTGCCGGCGCCGTTGGCCCCGACGATCCCAACGATCTCACCTGCGGGGATCTCCATGCGCGGGATGTCAAACACAGGCTTCTCTTTCCTGTAGGAGTACTTCATGTTCGACAGGACCAGCGTATCGGTGTTTCCCCTCCGCATGTCCGTGTCGATCCGTATTTCCGACGGATCCTCCGCCTGTTCCGCCCGCAGCCCGAGGCTGTGCAGTTTCTCTTCGGAAAGCTCCCGGATCTCATCGGCCGAGTATTCCCGGACGATCCCACCGTCCTTCATGAGGAGCGCTCTCGTGATATACGGAAAAAGGTATGCGATCCGATGCTCCGCGATCAATACGGTCTTGTGATCCTCTTTCCACGCCGCGATCATCTTCTGAAGTTCACGGATCCCCTGATAATCCAGATTGGCCGAGGGCTCGTCCAGTATGATCACGTCGACCGGCTCCACGGCGATGCTGGCACAGGCGATCTTTTGCTTTTCCCCGCCGGACAGTCGGAAAATGCTCCGGTCCATCAGGTAACCGATCTCATGCCGGTTCACCACGGAATTGATCCGCTGCTCGATCTCCTCCGGCGGCAATCCGAAGTTTTCGCACCCGAAGGCCAGCTCACTGGTGGTGTCCACATTGAAAAACTGGCTTCTCGGGTTCTGAAAGACCGTGCCGACATGTCGCGAGATCTTCCGAAGCGTGGTCTGCGCGACGCACGTTCCGTTCACCGTGACGGTTCCCGTCAACTCGCCCCGGTAAAAGTGCGGGATCAGTCCGTTCACGCATCGCACAAGCGTTGATTTGCCGCAGCCGGAGGGGCCGCACACCAGCACCACATCACCATCGTTCACGGTCAGGTTGATGTTTTTGAGACATTCCTGCTCCCCGGTGTATTGAAACGAAACATTTTCAAAACTGATCATACGTAAAACCTTCCGATCCCCCACCAGATGAAGCAGGCCGCGCAGAGTGCCATGATGATCCGGTCGAACCATCCGAACCGGATGTTCCAGATGCAGCTTCTCTTCTTGCCGACGTCCAGTCCACGTGTCATCGCGGCGGCCGACAGTTCCTCTCCGATGATCGAGCAGGATGCGATGAGCGGCACCAGCCGGTATTCAACCGCCTCAGTCGCCTTCTTGGCTCCCATCTCAATCCCGCGCATGCGCATCGCGTCATTGATCGACCTCGATTCCTCCGCCACCGTGGGGAAGAATCGGAAGATCACGCTGATCGGTATAGTCAACTTGTCGGTCACATGCATCCGGCGCATCGCCGTGAGAAACTCGGACACCTTCGTCGTCCTCACAATGTATCTCGCCAGGATGACCGTCGGCAATATCTTGGTGATGACATACAAAAGCAGTGCAAGCGCGGATTCCACCGCCGTCAGGTCGTGCTGCAACGCCCTCTGGGCGAAGTAACATCCGACGTAGATTGCTCCGGCAACCGCGGCAGTAACCCACTCCTTCTCGACCAGCAACAGCAGCACCGGAAGATAAACCAGGATCCAGTAGAAAACAACCATCCACCGTTCCCCGGCGTTGCCGACGACAAACACCGAGCTGGTGAAGAGAAGCAACAGCTTCGTCCGCGGATCCAGCAGCGAATGAACATTTCTGTCAAGTCTGTATTCCATGATCAGGCAATCCCTGCCTTCGTAAAATGCTTCTTCAAAACCTTCGTGCCGATCCATCCGCCGATGATACCGCAGACCAGGTCAACCACGAACAGCACCGGGCACATCCAGGTCGGCAGCATCTTCGTGACAGCGTCGATATATTCCTGTCCGAAGTTCTGTCTCGTCGAAAAATAAGCGTCCGCATTGAAGAAGATGCCGAAATAGTTGGCCCAGCAGTAAAGCCCCGAAACCGCATAAGCGATGATCCCGTGCCATTTGCTGTTGTACTTGCCTGCGCGGAAGATCAGCTCCGCGAGGAGACCAGCGATCGTTCCGACGATCAGCGCATAGTAACTCATGCCCGTAACCCACATCAACAGACCCATGAGGATATTCAGGATCAGGATCATTCCGAACTTCTTGACCTTAGTCAAGAACATCATGTACGGAATTCCGGTGAGGATCGGAACAAATACCACCAGCAGTACCATCATGATCGGGATCACGCCGGTCATGGCGATGGCACAGCACAAAACCGCGCAAATGGCGGTGTAAATGCCTACATTGATCAGGTCTTTTGCATTCAGACGATTTGATTCCATGTTAGATTCTCCAATCATTTTTCTTTCTCCGCGGCCGTAGCAGTCGCGTTTTCGTTAGCTTCGGCTAACTGTACAACATAAGGAAAGGCTGCCGTTGCATGGCAGCCTTTTTAAACACAGTTACCCTTCGCTAACGCAGCAATCATAGCACCGTTTTTACTATGCGTCAACAGGTATTTTCCGCATTTGGGGAATTATTCCGCCCGATCGTTCACTCTCTGTCCTTCAGGATCTCCGCGGGCGTGATTCGGTTGATCTTGCTCACCAAAATCCGGTTGACCGCGAGATACACAAGCAGGATGCATCCGTAGATGCCGAGATAGTAATACCACGGATACGCCAGATCCATCGAGCACGCGACATTTGCGATAAAGGACGGATACAGTTTATCGATGATCCCCTTCGCAAGAGGTATCGTGAGCAAACCTCCGACGGCGATTACCAGAAGGTTGCCGTTTAAGTACAGACTCCGGATCTCACCGGGCCGGTAGCCGAAGATCTTGATCAGGGAAATGCCCATTGTCGAGCGGTCGATCATGACGGCCAGCATCAAAAACATCACGACACAGAAGATCACGATCCCTGCAGAGATCAGTGTAACGGTCATCGGCACCATCATCGTCAGGAACACGGCGGAACTGTGTTTGATCTCTTCCTTCGTCGTCACGGAATACAGTCTCGCCTCGTCGATCGCAAGTTTCTCGTCGGAGTACACCGCGTTGATGTAACCGTCATTTTTCCCGAAAAGCTCGCGCATACTGACGATGTCCATGAAAATCGTGAAGCCGACACGGTACTCACTGATGTCCGTTGCGGTAAAGCAGTAGTCCATGTCCGCTGCTGAGTCGGTCAGAACGATCTTATCCCCGACATCATAGCCGAAGCGCTCCACCATGGAGCGGTTGATCACCGCACGGCTCTTGCCGGTCTCAGGCACAGCGTCAAAATACCGGCTGCCCTTGTTTCGGTCGATACCGATCACGGTCACGTCGAGCATGTACCCCTCGCAATCGATGCCGAGGGTCTCCACGAAGGTTCCCTCACCGCCGGCGGGTACTTCACTGTCCGGAAATTTGTAGAGATACATGTAATTGTACTTCGTGTCCTCAGTGTTGTAATCCCGCACCCGCGAACACAGCACATACGTGTTGACCCCCAGCACGATGACCATGAGCGTGATCACCATTCCGAGCACCAGCGTGACCGACGAACGCATCTCGCGGATCAGCTGACGGACCGCAAAAAGCACGCTGAAGTTTTTGATCTTCAGGTTGACGCGCCGGTAATTGGAAGCGCTCTGTTCGTTTCGCAACAGCGACAACGCCGTGCGCGACAGTTTCTTATTGATCGTCAGCAGATTGACGAGAGCGCAGATGACCGGCGGGATAACGATCCCGTACACCACCAGATACGCGGGGTACACCATCTCATACTCGGGGATCGAAAAATAATCATACGTGCTCTGTTTCATCACTCCGATCCCCAGCGGCGAGAATCCCAGTGCGGTGCCGGCAACGCCCGCCAGAAGCGCCACCGCCGTCGGCAGGACGATATAGTGCGCCATGAGCTGCCGCTTCTTCACGCCGAGCGCATACAACGCACCGATCACGCTCTGCTCCCGCTCGATCTGGTGCAGGACGAACACGGAGATAACGTATGCAAACAGGATCAGCACGATGATCCCTGCGACCAGTCCGACTCTCTTGTCCATGATGACATCCCCCGCGGCGCCCTCGATGCGAAGATTGTCCGCATAGGTCGTGAAGGAGAGCAGGACAACATTTTCCGATTTTGAAAGAGCATCCTTGAGGTCATCGTCGGTCGTATCACCGAGGCGGTACGCATAGGTGTAGGTTTCAACCTTCTCCGACAGATCGGCGCGAATGCCGGCATACTCCTCCTCGGAGACGAACATCACGCCGAAGGTATCCACGTCCACCGCAGGACTTGCAAAGGTCTTCAGCACCTGGTCGTAATCCGGCACCGAACCGAGCCCGCAGACCGTATAGGTTCGGCCGCTCACGTTGAAACTGTCGCCGACCGCCAGACTATGGGCTTTCGCATAGTTTTTCTCAAAGACTGCCTCCCGCGCGCCCTCCGGAACACGTCCGGAGTCCAACACGATCAGGTCGATGTCCTTTCGGGCCGCGAAAACACGGACCGTCGAGTTATCCTCTCCGACAAGGTCAGTCGAGAACAGTTTCTCGATGTACGTTCCGTCCGCGGTCAGCCTGCCGACCGTCTCATCGGACAGCGGCGCGAACACGGAAAATTCCCCGTCCTCGGCCTTGTTTACTTTCTTCATATTTTCCGTTCCGATGATGACGAGCTCCGATGCTCCGACAATACCGACCACCAGATAAACGCCCAGGACGATCATCAGAAACAGCGCAAGATAGCGCCCGAAATTGGCCTTCAGGTCACGCAGAAGGCGCCTGTTCAATGTGCGTTCCATCACAGATCCTCCAATTCCGCCGCGGGCACGCGGACCGCATTTTCATACTCCTCTCGGATCATACCGTCCTTGAGGCGGATGACCTTGTGAACCATGTTTTTGATGGAATTGTTGTGCGTGACGATCAGCATCGTCGTGTTGTACTTGCGGTTGATCTCCTCCAAAAGGACGAGGATGTCCCGCGAAGTCGAGGAATCCAGAGCGCCGGTGGGCTCGTCGCACAGCAGAAGCTTCGGGTTCTTGATCAGCGCCCTCGCGATCGCGCATCGCTGCTGCTGGCCGCCCGAGAGCTGCGCCGGAAACTTGTTCTGATGCTCCGTAAGCCCCAGAGTCTCTAAAAGATCGTCGAGATCCAGAGGATTTTCCGCAATGTGCTTGCAGATCAGGATATTTTCCTTCACCGTAAGGTTCGGAACCAGATTATAGAACTGGAAAATGAACCCGAGATTGTCGCGGCGGTAGTCCGACAGCTGCGCCGGCTTCAATCCGAAGATCTCCTTCCCGTCGACCTTGACCGACCCGCTGTCGATGGTGTCCAGCCCGCCGACACAGTTGAGAAGCGTGGATTTGCCGGAGCCGCTGGTGCCCTGGATCACGCACATCTGCCCGCGCTCCACCCCCGTGGAGACGCCCTTCAGCACACGGATAAAGCTCTCGTCCTTACCGTAGCTCTTCTGCAAATTTTCAATCTGAAGATACATCATTTTCCTCCTATTATACGCTTGATTTCGTTCTACCCGCCGGTTAGCTTCGGCTAACCATGCGATAAAAAATAAACAGCCCGAACCATTATGAGATTGTTCCGCTCCCCCTAAACGCTCCCTGCAGTCACCTCACGGCATACTGAAGCCAGCCCACGATGATGTGCTCCATCACGGGCTTGATATCACGAAGCGCCTGCTCCCGGTCACGCTCATGCGTGATCAGATGCACATACGCCATGACCGACATGTGCGAGAGCCAATGCGTCATAAAAGGATTGACCTCACGCCCCGTCGACGCTGCGTAGCGAACCGCCATCGCGCCGAAGTTCTGCTCCAAGAGAGCTATTATCTGATCCACGATATTCTCGTACTTCGACCCGGCGGCACACGTCAAAAGAAGCGTCACCGCATCATAGTCCGCGTAGAGCGCGTTGATGAGCATCTCCGCGAAATCGTCGTGATCCCCGGGCGTATGCACATACGTCGTAAAATCCTCCTCCGCATCCTCCGCAAAATGCTTCGCAAGCGCGGCCATAAGCCCCCGGTAGGCTGGTTCCACCAACGCGGAGAACAGTCCCTCCTTGTCATGGAACAGAAAATACACCGCGCCCGTCGTCACGTCGGCCTTCGCGCAGATCGTGCGAAGGGATGCCTTCTGAAACCCGTTGGCCAAAAATTCCTCTTTCGCGCAGGCAAGCAATCGTTCTTTTGTATCGGTTTCAATTCCCATGGCATCCACCTCCGGGCACCTAAGACGCAAAAAGCGCGGCGTACGGGAAACCGGGATCGAATCCCCGCCTCCTCACATAACAGCGTTACGTAACGCCGTTATCTTACGCCGCGCGAGTTCATTTGTCAAGTACTTTTTTGAAAAATGATCACCACATTTTCCGAAGAATATCTCCCTTTCGGAACAGACTGCCCTTCACTTCCTCGCGGATCGGCTGCAGCTGGCCCTGTTTGATCAGGTAGGACAGATTCTGCCGGGAGCACTCGAGTAGTTCGCAGCTCTGCGAGGTGTCGAGGGCATTTTTCGCAACATAGGAGGTGAAATCATCCGGACGGAGCGGGATCAGCGTTCCTGCATCGTACAGCACGGAAGCCGGGATATCATAGGCATCGTCCAGCGTCACAAAATAGCCGTCCGTACCGATTTTAGCGGATCGGAGCAGCTCCGGCTTATCCGGAATATGCAGGTCTTCGTTGGCCCAGAGTTTCAGATAGCTCACTTTGCGGACGGTGTCATCCGCGAAAAAGCATATCCAGTAACCATGCTCCGACACCAGACAGTCCGTCAGGTTCTTCCTGCGACGCTCCGTCACATACGCCGGCAAAGCGTCAATTCTGCGGATGATCATGCTGTCCTGAGGACATCGCCCCTCGGTGATCTCCAGCAGCTTCATCTCGTCATATTCTTTCAGCTTATGCGCTCGTAAAATCGCCTGAATATTCTGTCTCTCGCTCGGAACAACGCGCCCCTTTACCCAGAGAAAACTGATGTCACGGGGAATTGTGTATACTCCCCGTTTAACCTGCGCTGTCAGAAGAAGCGGAGCTGTCCACTCGTCCAGATTAGGCGCGAGCTCGATGATGAAGCTTTTTTCCTTCTCATAGTAAAGCAGCACACCGACCGACAGCTCGATTTCCTGATCATAGATTTCAAATGTTTTCATATACTTCACTCTCCAACGATATGTATCGCGTGTAAATCATTCGCCAGATGGCATCGAGGAACGTCTCCGACAATACACCATCCAGTCCGGCCAAAAGGTTCTCCTTATCCTTCTTACGCAGTTTGCCCGGGAACAGCTCTTTACGGCCGTCTATCAGTTTTAAATTATCCCTGCAGGAGAAACTGCCCACAAAATTCTGGCATTTTCGATCCGCCATAACATCGAACTTCAACGCTTCTTCATCAGTCGCACAGGAATACAGAAGTGACAACCCGTGATCGAACAGCGGCGCGATCCTCACAGTGTGTGCGCGTGAATTACGCAGAATCTCGATATTTGCCCCGTGACGATCACGGTTCTGAATAATATAATCGATCGCGATCATCGTATCGATATAATCTTTCCAACCGTTCCGCACGCAGAAATCGTAATGCGACTCCCCCTGCAACGCATTGTTGCGATAATAATCGTCCAACGCGACTTTGCTCTCACCGCGCTCCTTAAAATCTTTTGATGCGCACAGATACGTCTCGTACGTTTTCCCCTCCACGAGGATATCCGCATGGAGCAGTTCATAGGGCAGATGCTCTACCCGCAGGATTGTCAGCAACCGGTCAACGATGATCTCATTGACACATTCGTGTCCCACCACACCCCGCACCGGATCGAAGTTAGACAACTTATAGTAGATTTTCTCGCCGGACAGTGACGACTCCGCCTTCAGGAACGTCCCTGCTGTGCCACTGGAATTGCGCATATGAGACCATCTCAGATAGGTCAGATCCTGCTTTTCTCTCCGTACCGTTCCACTCATACCTTCTCCTTTCTATTTGACGCTCGTCAAATACATTCTTCTCGATATGATATCATCTTATTTGACGTGCGTCAAGTGCGTAACAAAAGAAGCACCGAAAATCGATATGCTACCCTGAAGTAGAATACCGGGTTCGATGCTTCCCGTCTTTCTCTATCACAGTTCCACTGTTATGAGAACACAGTCCGAAGATCCTCCGTTCACGACATCTGCAACTCCACCAGATGTGCATACGTGCCGTTCGCGGCTATCAGGGAATCGTGTGTACCGCTCTCCCTGATCCGACCGTCCGTGATGACGAGGATCTGATCCGCGTCGCGGATCGTCTTGAGACGGTGCGCGATGACCAGAAGTGTCTTGTCACGGCACAGCTCAGAGATTGCCTCCTGGATGGCACGCTCATTGTCCGCGTCCACGCTGGCTGTCGCCTCGTCGAGGATGACGATCGGTGAATCTTTGAGGATGCAGCGCGCGATGGAGATGCGCTGCTGCTCACCTCCCGAGAGCGATGCTCCGCCCTCGCCGATCACGGTGTCAAAGCCCTGCGGCAGCTGCATGATAAAGTCGTAGCAACGCGCCTTCTTCGCCGCCTCCATGACGTCCTCGCGGCTCGCGTCCGGACGCGCCATCGCAATGTTGTTGTACACTGTATCCTGAAACAGATAAACCCGCTGGAACACCATGCTGATCTGCTCCATCAACGCGCCGAGCGGCACGTTGCGGATATCCTTTCCTTTCACCCGGATGCTTCCGGAGTGAATGTCCCAGAATCGCGCAAGGAGCGAAGCGATGGTGGATTTGCCGCCGCCGGATGGTCCGACAAGGGCAGTCATGCTGCCCCTGTCCACCCGGAAGGAAACGTCATGAAGAACGGTTTTATCGGTATAGCCGAAGGAAACGTGCTCGTACTCGATCTCGGGCACCGGGGAACCGGCATTTTCCGCGCTCTCCTCAAAGGAAAATGACCCCTTGTCCTCGAGTTCCTTCGCCCGGAACACCTCCTCGATCCGGTCGAGGCTCGCAGAGGTGACCGTAAGCCGCGCCATCTGCGCGTAGTAATTCTTGATGGAGACGAACACATCAAACAGAAACAGAGACATGCCGACCATGTACACGTCGGTGATCGTACCGCGGCGGAACAGAAACGCCGTGAGCGCCAGGACTGCGGCCGTTCCGATACCGAAGCACAGGTTCAGAGCGCGGGACCAGGGCGTGAAATCCTGCTCGAAGGAAATGCTGTCGCGGCAGCTCTTCGCAAACTCATCCGTCAGGCGCTTCGAGCGGTCACCGAGCATGTTGTAGGACTTGATGATGCCGATGCCCTCGGCGAAATCAAGCACCTCCTCCGTCAGGGACTCGCTGCACTCCTGCTTGCTCTTTGAATGCGCAAGCGTTGTCTTGAGCATCAGGTTGCCGACCAGCACGAACGCCCCCGTGAACAGTAGAGCCAGAAGACCGATCCGCCAGTCCATCACGAACATCATCACGACCATGAGTCCCTGGGAGATCAGAAACGTCACGAGCTCCGAAAGAACGCCCATGCAGTTCTCCTCGATGAACACCATGTCCGTCGCGAGCACGGAGCTGATCTTGCCGATATTTCCCTCTGTAAAATAACCCATCGGCAGTTTGCGGAGATGGTCTCCGAGCCGCATGCGCATGTCTGCGAACACAAGGTACCCTGCCGCCGACTGCAGGACGTTGTTGGTGTGCTCGAGAATAGCCTGAAGGATGACGCTCGCAACCATCGCGATGCCGATGTACAGACATTTGGTGCGGGTCATGGAGCCCTCCATAAACCAGCTGACCGTAAGGAAACATAGGATCAACGGCACCTTCATCATGATGCCCTTGAAAAATGCGGTCACATACGATGCGCGGATGCGCTTTTTGTACTGTCCGGTGACGTTGACCAGACGATGTAGGATTTTGATCATATCGGCTGCACCTCCCCGTTAACGGCTTCCTTGATCCGCCATGTGCTGGCGCCGACCGAAGCTTTCCAGAGTTTGCTGTATTCCTCGCAACCCTGCAGCAGCTGCGCGTGTTTTCCGATGGCAATGCACTCGCCGTCTTTCATGACACAGATCTGATCGGCATTCTTGATCGTTGCAAGACGATGCGCGATCACAAGAACCGTCTTGTCCTTGATGATCTCATCGATCGCCGCATTCATCTTCTCCTCATTTTCCGGATCCATGAAGGCGGTTGCCTCGTCGAGAACGATGATCGGAGCGTTCTTCAGGATCGCGCGGGCGAGGGAAATCCGCTGGCGCTCGCCTCCGGAAAGCTGCTTTCCGCCGTCACCGGCCTGCGTCTCGATACCCTTCGGAAGACGCGCGAGGAACTCGTCGCACTGTGCCCGGCGGGCCGCCTCGAGCACCTGCTCGCGGGTGGCATCCGGCTTACCGATCAGGATGTTCTCATACAGCGTCGTGTTGAACAGGAATTGCTCCTGCGACACGTACGCCACCTGATCGTTCAGCGCCTCCAGCGTCATGTCGGTGATATCCTGACCTCCGATGCGGATCGCGCCGCCGTCGAGGTCATAGTAATGGACAAGCAACTTGGCGAGGGTTGATTTGCCGCTGCCGGACTCTCCGACCAACGCCGTCGTCGTGCCCTGCCGCAACTTAAGACTCACGCCGTGCAAAACCTTCTTGTCCTCATACGCAAAATGAACGTCCTCAAACAAAACATCGCGGTTCTCGCCGCGGAACTGCGACGTTCCGACTTTCAGCGGGGCATGCTCCATGTATTTTTCGAGCTCCGCGATCTTGTAATCAAGCTGCGGGAATTTGCCGGCAAAGTTGAGCGCCTTCAGGACGGACGGTCCCACCGCGAAAGACATGCACAATACCAAAACCAGCTCGCTTAAGGAGATCGTTCCTTTGATCACCCACAGCGATCCTATGGGCAACATCAGCATCGCGAGACACGGCAGGATGCTCGTGTACGATGCCATCCACGGCCAGCAGACACGATACCAGTCGAGCGTGAAATCCCGGTACTTTCGCACCATATCGCCGAATCTGCGGTACGAATCGCCGTCCTTGTTGAAGACCTTGACGACCTCCATGCCGTTGACGTACTCGATGATCGTGTTGTTCATGCCGGCGGCCGCCTCGTAGTAAGCGCCCATTTTTGACATACCGGACTTCATCATCTGCCCCATGGCATACATTCCCGCCACCAGAGGCACCAGCGACAGCAGTCCGAGACGCCAGTTCACGACGAACATCAGGATGATGATCAGCGCCGGTATGAAGATGTTGGCGATGCCCTCCGGGATCGCATGTGCCAGTAGCAACTCGATCTGGTCGATATCGTCCGTGAAGATCTTCTTGATGCGTCCGGTGCCCATCTCGCGGATGTTCCCGAGAGGCTGCCGCTCCAGTTTCCCCTGCAGCGACACACGGAGGTTTTTCAGCGTGTTGTACGCACTGATGTGGGAAAATACAAGTCCCTGCGTATACAGTACGGCGAAGAGGATCTCGCACACCGCGACCGCGATCACGCGGATCACGATATACTTCGCGTCGATGCTCTCCCCGCGAGTGAGCGGCGCGATGATCTGATAGAGAAAGAAATACGGTACCACATTGGCCACGATCCCGACAGTCATAAATACTACGGCCAGTATCGTGTATTTGCGGTATTCCCCGATGTACGGGGCAACTCGCTTGAACATTGGAAACTCCTTTCCTCTGCGTGACTGCGGCCGCAACTGTCCTGAGCCGCAAAATGTTCTCTCAACGGCAAGCGCTCCGCAACGATTCCGCCGCGGAGCCTTGAGTTGAAAACAATGTGTTGGGAATCGACCGAGACATAAACTCCGGTATTACTTCTTCACGTGAAATGCGGCCATCTGCGGATAAACCGCCGAAGCGCCGAGCTGCTCCTCGATGCGGAGGAGCTGGTTGTATTTGGCGACGCGCTCGCTTCTGCTGGGAGCGCCGGTCTTGATCTGGCAGGTGTTGAGCGCTACCGCCAGGTCGGCGATGGTGGTGTCGGCCGTCTCGCCGGAGCGGTGCGAAGAGATTGCGGTGTAGCCCGCATTGTGCGCCATCTTGATCGCTTCGAGGGTCTCGGAGACCGAACCGATCTGATTGAGTTTGATCAAAATGGAATTGCCGGCGCCCAGAGCGATGCCCTTTGCAAGGCGCTCGGTGTTGGTCACGAAGAGATCGTCACCGACCAGCTGAACCTTGCCGCCGATCTTTGCGGTCATCTTTTGCCAGCCTTCCCAGTCCTCCTCGTCCAGACCGTCTTCGATGGAGATGATCGGATATTTGTCGATCAGGCTCTCCCAGTGAGCGATCAGCTCATCGGAGGTGAACTCCTTACCGGACTTCGGCTGCTTGTAAAAACCCTTGCCCTTCTCGCTCTTCCACTCGGAGGATGCCGCATCCATCGCGATCATGAAATCCTTGCCGGGCTCGTAGCCAGCGGCTTTGACAGCCTCGAGGATCGTCTCGATCGTCTCCTCGTCGGAGGACAGATTCGGAGCGAAACCGCCCTCGTCGCCGACGGACGTCGCGAGTCCCCTGCTCTTCAAAAGCTTAGCAAGCGCGTGGAACACTTCCGCACACCAGCGGAGAGCTTCCTTGAAGGACGGAGCGCCGACCGGCATGATCATAAACTCCTGCACATCCACGGTGTTGGTCGCATGTGCGCCGCCGTTTAAGATATTCATCATGGGAACGGGAAGACGATTTCCCGCAGCGCCGCCTAAGAATCGATACAGCGGAATTCCCAGCGACTGCGCAGCCGCGCGGGCCGCCGCGATGGAAACCGCCAGGATGGCGTTGGCTCCGAGTTTGGACTTATCCTTCGTGCCGTCCGCCGCGATCATCGCCGCGTCTACCGCGTACGTGTCCGAAGCGTCGATGCCGCAAACCGCCTCGCGGATCACGGTATTGATGTTCTCCACAGCCTTGGTCACGCCCTTGCCGAGATACCGTCCCTTGTCGCCGTCGCGGAGCTCCAGAGCCTCAAACTCGCCGGTGGAAGCGCCGCTGGGCGCGGTTCCTCTCGCTACCGTGCCGTCCGCAAGCGTAACCTCGGCCTCCACGGTGGGATTTCCGCGGGAATCCAGGATCTCGCGACCGTACACTTCGATAATCTTCATCTCGTTCATATACAATCTCCTTTCAACATACCGATCCCTCCCCCGGAAGCCGGCGGTGTGACCGCTTCGGCAGGGGAGGGATGTGTATGATGCGTATGATATAATCTCTTTGGTTAGTCTATGCTAACTCGAAAACGATACTATCATGCTTTAGCAGCGGTGTCAACCGCTTTTTAACAATTTCTCAATGTCGTAACCCTACGACAACTCAACTACGCGATCTTCCAGGAAGCAGCCTCGCTTCGCTCGGAGACAAACCGCCGATAGATACCGTCCTGCTTCATCAATTGCTCATGAGTTCCCTGCTGCGCGATGCGCCCCTGATCGATGACAAGGATCTGATCGGCGTTCCGTACCGTCTTCAGGCGATGTGCGATCATCAGGATCGTCTTGTCGCGGGTGAGCTCCTGCACGGCCTTGACGAGCTCCGCCTCATTTTCCGGATCGACGTTGGCGGTCGCCTCATCGAGAATAATGATCGGACTGTCCTTAAGAATTGCCCGGGCGATGGAAATGCGCTGCTTCTCGCCTCCCGAGAGCGATGCTCCGCCCTCGCCGATCACCGTCTCGTAGCCTTCCGGCAGCTGCATGATAAAGTCGTGGCAGCGCGCCTTCTTGGCCGCTTCGATCACGCGTTCCATCGAGGCCTCCGGCTCTCCGAAGCGGATGTTGTTGGCGATCGTGTCCTCAAAAAGGTACACGCGCTGGAAGACAAAGCTGAAGTTCCGCATCAGGGAATCGAAACTGTACTCTTTCACATTTCTGCCCCCGAGGAGAACCTCGCCCTCCTGAACGTCCCAGAACCGCGCGATCAGACTGGTGAGCGTTGTCTTTCCGCCGCCGGAAGGTCCGACGATCGCCGTGGTCGTCTTCTCCGGGATCCGCAGCGAAACGTTGTCGATGATCCGCCGCGATTCGTACGCGAAGCCGACATTCTTAAGCTCGATATCGCAGCGCTTCGGCGTGATATCTTCGCCCTCGGTGTCCATGGCGGGCTCGTCGAGAACGCTCTGCGCCTGCGTGACCGCAATGTCGATCGTGCGCAGAAGTGCCGAGAAGTTGCCCATCAGATCGAGACTCTCGTAGATCAAAAACGATGAGACGGTCATCATGATCGTATACAAAAGATCCATCGTCCCCGCAAAATAAAACTTCACCGAGGCGATCGCCATCGCGATGCCCATGATCTTCGTCGTGATGTTCTGCAGCGTCATGAACGGGATGACGGAGTACTCCAGAAGCGTATCGCCCTTGCATTTGTTTTTGATGGCTTTGGAGAGCTTTTTGGCCTCCTTGCCGGTAAGGTTGAAGTTCTTCACCTCGGCGATGCCCTGTACATACTCAATGACGGCGGACACCAGCGCCTCGTCGGCTGCCGCTTTGCGCGGTGCCGAGCGTTTTGCGGACGCCTGCATCAAAGCGTTGAAGAGACCAAACAACGCCACACCGATCACGAGAATGATACCGATCCGCCAGTCAAAGAAGAAGATCATGACGACGATGACCGCCGTTGTGAGAATTCCCTGCGTCGTCATCATGACAACCCGGGCCGCAACGTCCGCAAGCCCCTCCATCGTGTTGGTAGTGATGTTGGTAATGCGCCCCAAGCTGTTTTGATTGAAAAAGCCCATCGGAAGATATCGCAGATGCTCCGCGAACTCCATTCGCTTGTTGCAGCTGCTGTGGTATCCGGCTTCGCACTGTAGCATGGTTGTCTTCAGGGATACCAGGATCTGGCCGATGACGGACAGACACATGATCCCGAAGGAACCCCAGATATGTTTCGCACTCATATCGCCGTTCACGATGCCCATGGCGACCACGCCGATCGCCGGGATGCGAAGCGCCGTAAACATTGCCCGGAGCACGCCTAAGATCATGGACAACCGCAGTTTGCGGCGGTCTTCCTCATTGCAGAAATGAAAGAATTTTCGTAAAATCGCAAGCATCACGCCACCTCCGAATCCTTCGTGCTGGTGTGGGCTTCCCACATCTCACGGTACAGTTTGCTCCCGGCAAGCAGTTCCTCCTGCGTGCCTTCCGCCTCCACGCAGCCGTCGTTGATCAAAACGATGTGATCGGCCGTTGCGATCGTGGACAGGCGATGCGCAATGACGATCAGCGTCTTGCCTTTTACGAGTTTTGCGACCGACTTCTGGACGAGAGCCTCATTTTCCGGATCGGTGTAGGCGGTCGCCTCATCGAGGATAACGACCGGCGCATCCTTGAGCATCGCGCGGGCAATGGCGATCCGCTGGCGCTCGCCGCCCGAGAGATGGGCTCCCGAGCCGCCGGCGATCGTCTGGTAACCGCTCTCTAAGTTCATGATAAAGTCATGGCAGCCGCACGCCTTCGCCGCGGCAATCACTTCCTCATCGGTCGCTCCCGGGCGTCCCATGCGAATGTTTTCCATCACGGAAACGTCAAAGAGGTAGTTGTCCTGCGAGACGTACGCGATGCATTTGTTGTACTCCGAAAGAGCCATTTTCCGAATATCCGCGCCGCCGTAGGTGATGGAACCGCCGTCGACGTCCCAGAACGACGCGATCAGCTTTGCAACCGTCGATTTTCCGGCGCCGGACGGTCCCACAAGCGCCGTGACCGACCCCTCTTCGATGGTGAGATTCACTCCGTGCAGAACTTCCTGCTCCTTGTAGCCGAAGTGCACGTCCCTGAGGACGATCGCATTTCCCTCGGGTTTGACAAGCGAGCGCTCGGGTCTCTCCAGATCGCGCATCGTGAGGATTGCCGTCGCCTCGCCGATGATGACGCCCATTTTGTTGGCGTCGTCCATGTAGCTCGCGACGCGAACGAACGGTCCCACCAGGCCGAGCGCAAGGATGATGATCATCAAAACGTCCGGCCCGGAAGTCCGCCCGGTTATATAAAACCATGCTGAGAAGGGAAGCAGCGAAAGAAGCTGCGCGGGCATCAGCGTCATGCCCACATTCTGGTCGATGTTGCAACGGCGCATCCACTCGACGAAGCAGTCGGCGCCTTCCTTTGCGGCACGAACGAACTTCTCGTAGGAGGTTTTGGATTTGCCGAAGGCCTTGATGACTTCGATGCCGTTGATGTACTCGACAGCCGTGTCATTGAGCGCCTTGGTCTTCTGGATCGCATTGTCGAAATCCTTCTTCGAGCCGACCATCATATGCATGAAGAAGATCATCCCCACCGGAAGGCTCAGCAGCGATAGAAGCGCCAGCCGCCAGTCGACGATCAGCATGAGGATGAAGATACCGAGCGGAACCACCGCGTTGGAAAGCACCTCGGGGATCATATGCGCGAGCGTCGTCTCGATAGAGTCCACGCGCTCGATGATGATATTCTTGTACGTTCCGGACGACTGTTCCAACACATCCCCGAGAGGCATGCGCGCAAGTTTTGACGTCAGGCGCCGGCGGATCTCCGCCAATACTGAAAATGTCGCCTTGTGGGACAGTGTCGTGGAAAAGCAGTGAAACAGCCGGTGCAGGATCCAGAACAACGCCATCCATGCAATCCGGTTCATGCAGTACGATTCGTCAGCGGTATGCTCCACAAGCCCCTTAACCATGTCGCCCAGATAGAGATACGGGACAAAGCCGCAGACTACGCTTCCGAACGCGAGGAAAATGCTCGCAAGGTAGTGAATGCGGTGAATGCCCGCAAACTCCGCCACCCAAGACAGCGTCGATCTGCTTTTCCCGTCCTTCTTAGATTGTTCCATACGGAATTCCTTTCCGCGGTTAGCCTCAGCTAACCGCATTGCATATTTTAAGGCTGCCTACCGCAGCCTCACAGACGCAAAAACGGCGAACGATGTTCGCTTGCGTTACCAAGGGTACACCGTTCGCCGCAGGGAGTCAAGACACACTTCTGTCTTTTTGTTCGCCGAAAAACGCCGTCACTTTGCGGCTTTTTTTCCCTGGTTCGCAACAGCCTCCATCTTTGCCTTGAGAGCCTCCTGATCACCCAGATAATAGTGGCGGATCACCTTGAAATCATCGTCGAGCTCATACACCAACGGCACCGCCGTGGGGATGTTCACGCCGAGGATCTCCTCCGGCGTAAGGTTGTCCAGGTATTTCACGAGGGCGCGGAGGGAGTTTCCGTGCGCCGCAATGATCACGCGCCTGCCGGCCTCCATGTCCTTTTTGATCACTTCCTCATAGTACGGGATCACGCGCTCGATGGTCGTCTCGAGGCTTTCGTTCGCAGGCAGAAGCGCCGGATCCACGTCGCGGTACATCTCCTGCTTCTTCGCGCTCCGCTCGTCGTCATCGGTCAATGCCGGCGGCTTCACGTCGTACGAGCGACGCCAGATCTTCACCTGGTCCTCGCCGTATTTTGCGGCTGTCTCCGCCTTGTTAAGGCCCTGCAGTGCGCCGTAATGACGCTCGTTCAGCTTCCACGACTTGACGACCGGAAGCCATGCGCGATCCATCCGATCAAGCGCGATCTGCAATGTGTGAATGGCGCGCTTTAAGTACGACGTGTAGCATACGTCGAAATCGTAGCCTTCCTTCGCAAGCGTCTCACCTGCTTGTGCCGCCTCCTCGCGCCCCTTGTCACTCAGATCCACGTCCGTCCACCCGGTGAACAGGTTCAGTTTGTTCCACTCGCTCTCGCCGTGGCGAATCAATACCAATTTGTACATAGTTCCCTCCGAAATCAACAGGCCGCCGAAGCCCGATCGCTTCGCGCACCTTTATTGTACTAACCGACATCCGCGTTGTCAAACTACGGTTTGCGCTCCCCGGCATTTTCCGCCGGAACGCCCATCACATTGAGCCAGCCGGGCATGAAAAAAGCATCCAGCGTATCCGCATAGTGCATGGCTTCCTCTCTCGTAAAATCATGCTTCACAGCCTCAAACACTGCATTCACCTGCGCCGTCACTAAAAGATGCACTTCCTTTCTCGGAAGGTCGATCGTGTTCTCTCCCCTCTTGCGAAGCTCGCTGATAAACGCAAGCGTCGACGCCTCTTCGATCATCGCCGTGTCGTGGATATAATTCTCGTACATGGTACCGCCGGACTTGTTGACCAGAAGCCGGAACTCATCGATATGATCGTAGATAAATCCCATCGCCCACCGGTTTCCGCCGGTCTGCTCCGCCAGGATCTTCGCGTCCCCGCTTCCGAGTTCCGCGTACTCTCTGCGCTCCCGATCCCTGTACTCCCGCTCGAACTCCTCTTTCACAGGTTCCACAAGGCTTGCAAACATCTCTTCCTTACTCGGAAAATGCTTATACAGCCCGGACGCACTCATCCCCGCCTCCACGGCGATATTGCGCATCGAAGCCTCCTTAAAACCGTATCTTCCGAACTCTTTCTTGGCCGCCTCCACGATCTTTCCGTGGCTGACCGTTTTCATCCTCGGCATTCGAATCCTCCTATCATTTTGCGAAAAAACACTGACGGGAGCCTCAGGAAGGCTCCCGTCGGAATGGTATAACAATGGCAAGAAAACAACACGCCTGACCGACATAGTAACGGGTGCCATTTCATTGAAACCCTTTCCGGGAAGACAGGAAGGGCTGCGTGCGTACGAACGTACGCAGCCCAGGATTCCAATGGCCGAAAATCAACACTTCCCTTGACCGCTTTCGCGGTGTCACGCGGACGCTTTTTACGCGAGTGCCTCGCCCAGATTGCGGCATTCCTCAAGCGCCGTATCGTTCGGGCAATCATTGCAGATCACAGGCTCTGCCGCCATGATCGCGCCATCCTTCAAGCACTGATCCTGCCAGTTTCTCATCCACTCGCCGTCGCCCCAGCCGTAGGAACCGAACAGGCCGATCTTCTTGGCCGAGAGCATCGGCTCACAGCGAGAGAACATCGGTTCAAACTCGCCTTCCTCCAGCTGCTCGGAACCCATGGACGGGCAGCCGAACGCTACCGTATCAAAGCTTCCGAGAATATTCGGATCAAACTCCGCGGCCGTGTACAATGCTCCCTCGGCCCCGGCTCTTTGAACACCTTCCAAAACCGCACCGGCCATCGCTTCCGTGTTGCCGGTTCCGCTCCAATATACGATTGCTACTTTGTTCATCGTTGTTACCAACCTTTCCGTTTATGTAGTTGCCTCGGGCCTACCGATTGACCGTAAGCCGTTCCACGGACTCCCCGTTCCGCAACCGGCGGCAATACAGATCCGTACATTTGCGGTACTTTCGAAATGTCCGTTCCGCTTTTCCGGCATCACCGTACACCTTCCAGTACCCCACCGTCTTAAAGCCTGCCGCCCGGTTTTGTATGAAGCCTTCGACATCCTCCGGCGGATATCCCAGGAACAGACCGATCTCATGAGGAAACGACTCCATGTCCCGTATCCGCTCGATCAGTCTCGAAAGACATCTTCCGCATTCGGCGGAGCCGTACCCGAGTTCCCGCAAAATGCAGGAAGCTCTCTCGCACTGCAGATCCCCCCGAAGCAAGGCCGGTCGGAAGAGATACAGAAGCGCCGTGCCGGCGGAGAACCGCAGCGGTATCAGACATACTCCTTTTTGCCGCAGCCTCCGGTTCCATCCGCGGACGGATTTCATCATCGCCTCGCGGTTTGAATAACTGTAGTTGTAAAGGCTGCCGGTCTTCATCCCCGCTAATGTCGGGGCGCACAGGCGAACCATCGTCATATCCTCAGGCACCCGGTTCTCCTCTCCGTGCACCCTCGGCTGCGCTTTTCGCGTTCCGTTCCGGTGCCGCAAGTTTCTTTCTCTCTTTCAGTTACCCTCGGCTAACTGATGCGGATTATATCACACACTTTTTCATCTTGCAAGTACTATTTTGCAAATTTTACAAAAAAGTTGCAGTGCGGTAACCGACTCCGCACTGCAACGGGGATATTTCATTTTTCGATTGCTACATGCTCATGCGGAAGATCGCCAGCATATCCTCCTCGCGAAGGAAGCGCGCGGAACCCATGCCTCCGTTCACGCCCACCGCGCACTTGTGCGCCATGAGCCTAAGATCCTCCTCGGTCGCCTTTACGTCGAGTTCGCGCAGGTTCGTCGGCATCTTGATCTCGCGGTAGAACTCCTCCATGGCCTCGATTCCGCGAAGTGCGACCTCCTCGTCGGTCCCCTCGGCCGCAACGCCCATCACGTTGATCGCAAAGCGCTTGAAGCGAGGCAAACAATTCCTGTATACATAGCGCGCCCAGCTGCCCCAGATCGCCGCGAGGCCGGCGCCGTGCGCCACATCGTAGAGGCCGCCCAGCTCATGCTCGAGCTTGTGCGTCATCCAGTCGCCGCCGTCGTTGCCGCAGCCGGTGAGCCCGTTGTGCGCGAGGCTTCCGGCCCACATCACTTCGGCGCGGGCATCGTAGTTGTTCGGATCCTTAGCAAGGATCTTCGCCTGCTCTTTCACGGTCCGCAGAAGCCCTTCTGCCAGCGCGTCCGTGATCTCCATGTTGCCGCCGTTCGTAAAATACCTCTCCATTGTGTGCATCATGATATCGGTGCACCCGCACGCCGTCTGGTAATCCGGCAGCGTCATCGTGAGTTCGGGGTTGAGGATCGCGAACTTCGGTCTGCCGTAATCACTGCTGTAGCCGCGCTTCACAAGTCCCTCCTCCTTCGTGATAACGGAGGAATCGCTCATCTCGCTGCCCGTCGCGGCGATTGTGAGAATGACGCCCAGAGGCATGCTTCCCTTGGCCTTTCTCTTGTAATCATAGAAATCCCAGACATCGCCTTCGTTCGCAAGGCCGTATCCTATGGCCTTTGCCGAGTCGATGGCACTGCCGCCGCCGACTGCCAGAAGGAAGTCTACGCCTTCATTACGGCACAGCTCGATGCCCTCGTACACAAGCGAAAGATGCGGGTTCGGCACCGCACCGCCGAGGGTGATATACGCGATCCCCGCGTCGTCGAGCACCTTCGTGACGCGCGCCAGAAGCCCCGAGCGCACCACGCTGCCTCCGCCGTAATGAATGAGAACCTTCGTTCCTCCGAATTCCCTGATCAGGTCAGCCACCTGATACTCCGTCTCTTTTCCGAAAACCACCTTGGTGGGCGTAAAATAACGAAATCCAAACATTCTGTCCTCTCCTTCCCTGCGTTGCATATGGATTGTATGATCATCGTATCATACCGGATTCCCCGAAAGAATAGTCAATATTATACTTCTCATGCACTCTTTTGTCGTGACGACAAAAAACGGAGCGCCGCATGCCAACGACGCTCCGGGTCTTATTTTTCGAAAAATCAGGCCAGTTTCACAAACACATCGTCCACGAAGAAGTCTGCGCGGCCGTCGGTCTCCACGTACAGTTTCGCCGAGAGAACGCCGTCCGGAAGCGTCGCTGTCGTGTGAACTTCGGTCCACTCGCCGATCTTCGAAGCGACCTCCGCGCAGAGCACGGGCTCGGAGCCGTCGATACCGACGCGGATCACACTGTCGGACGTCTTGACAAACATCGTGACGTCGATGGTCTTGCCGATGTACGCGGACACATCCAGCGAGATCGTCGCATCCTTCTCCTGGCGGGTTACGCAAAGAGATTTGCCCTTGCCGTCCACGGATTCCTGATCCGTAACGAAGATGAACGGCAGGTGGCCTGCTCCGCGGATTGCCGCGATGTTGGTCTCCTCCTCGAAGCTCTCCTCCTGGCCGATCAGCGAGATCTCAAGGTCATCGAGGAACAGCGGACTGCAAGGTCCTTCGTGCTCCTCCTTCGTCCCGAAGAACAGCCGCAGCGAATGCTGGCCGCCCGGCACCTTGTAGGACGCACTGATTTTCTTCCACTCCGTGCCGCCGTCTACCTTCGCGATCTGCGGGAAAATGCCTTCGATGTCTGCGCCGAGGGTAATCTCCTTCGCCTCGCTGTACACCCACGCGTCGATCTGGATCGTCTGACCGATGAAGTCGGACACGTCGCATGTGATGCCCATCCAGTCGGCAAATCGCGGTGTCGTCGTGAGCGAATAGCGGCCGCTGTGCGCCTTCTCCTCCGAGAGGATACACTCGCCGAAGCCGCGCATCTTGAAGCCATACTCCTCGGGCTTCTTCGGCTCCTCGCCCTCGGGCGTCTCGAAGTCGTACACATGCTTGCCGAGGTCTCTCGCCACGTACTCCGGCTCGCCCAGATCGCCGCCGGTCACCGCATACACAAGCGCCTCATGCGACTTCTTCGCCGAAAGGTCCTTGCGGAACAAAAGCGGATCGGCGCCGCGGATCCAGGAGTTGTCGTCCGTCAAGCCCCAGACCGTCACGGACGTGAGGTTTGCGCCGGCCTTCTTCGCCGCGATCAGGCGCTCGAAGAACTCCTTGTAAAATACGGCCTGATAGTACTCGCGGTTTTGGTTGGTGCAGGTGCATTTTACGTCGAGCTCGGTGATCTGAACCTCGCGGACAAGGCTCGCGTACTCGTTGAGAGCATCGATGTATTCGTCGATGTCGTTATTGTCCGAAATATGGCCCTGCATACCGATGCCGTCGATCAGCCCCTCACCGAGGATGCTTCCGTGGCCGTGACCCTCACGCTTGAGAGCCGCGATGATGGCCGCCTTCTTGTCGGGCTGCCACTCGTTGTAATCATTGTAGACCAGCGTCGGGCGAATGCGCGCAAGCGCAGCCTCATCCGCCGCATCAATGCCGTACACTCCGGCGTACTTCACGGAATGCTTCATAACCGCCGCCTTCGCGAAGCGGAACGCCCAGTAAATGAAATCGTCGCCGATGACCTGGTACCAGTAGCTGTTGCGAAGACCGGTCTCCGTCTTGTCCGCAAGCTCGATTGCCTCATTGACAACGTCCCACGCATAAATCTGCTCCGCGTAGCCCTCGCGGTAGAGATAGTCGAGCATCGAATCGATGTAGCTCTCGAGACGCTTGAGCATCGTGTCGCGATCAACGAAGCAGACCGGATCGAGCTTCTGGAAGAACCGAAGGCGCGGATTCTCCTTCAACTTCTCCGGATCCACCGGAACAAATACCGGCTTGTACTCCTTACAAAATGCCTCCTGAGCGCACTGGCTGTGCCATACCATCACGTGAGCGCGCATCTTCATGCCGTGCTCACGTCCCCAGTCGAGCATCCTCTTTGCGTTCGGATTGATCACGTACGGCAGGTAATCCTCCCTCGCATCGGGGCTGTTCCAGCCCATGTTGTACACGGGCTTCATCTCATTGGCGCACGTCATGCTCGAGAACTCCCGGGCGATCAGCGCCTCCTTGTCCGGGTTACCGATCTCATTGTTCTCGAACCGGTCGTGTATACTCTCTACAGCCGTTCCGATCTTGAACAGATCCTTGTAAACCTCTTTTAAAACCATTTTCCTTCCTCCTTAATTACCGTGCACAATTCCGGGAATTCCCATGACTTCCTCAAGCGTGCCGATATATTTCAGTCTCATGCGAACCAGTTTCAATCCTTCCTGCGAAAAATGCATCCGCTGCACCGCGTGGTTCGAGTTGAAGAACAGCGTGCCCTTCTCCGTCACTTCCTGTCCGTTGGTTCCGTGAAACACGAAGGAAAATACGGGAATCCCCGCGAAGAACCAGGTTACCGGCAGCTGAGCCGCCTCAGTGCCCTCGCCGATGACGGTCAGCTCGATCTCGTAGCCGCCCATCTCATCGATGTCCAGACCGTAGGAATAGTCGGCGCCGCGCACCGCTCGAACATGCGACAGATCGATGGTCGTGTCGCGGGTGACGGTGAAGTACTCGATGTTGCTGTCCGCGGTGGTCTCCCACTCCGGTCCGCGCCCTAGGATCTCAACCGCTTCGTCCTCGCCGCACATGCGAAGCATCGTGGGCAGGCGCATCAGTACACCGCACACATTTGCCGCCGTGCGAAGGAGACACGCTCTGGTCACCTTGCCCGAAGCGATCGCCTCCGGCAGATTGTCGCCGTGGTTGTTCTTCGAGCCGTCCGGGCAGATCATGTAGGTATCATTTTGCGCAAGAACCATGTCCGCGAAGTTCGTGTGGCTGCCGCCCGCGGTTTCCGCACGCCCGGTAGCCGCGTCCTCGTTGATCGCCGCCCACCAGTCGGTCATGACGAAACCGTCGAAGCCCCACTGCTCGCGGAGAATCTTCGTGTTAAGTTCCGCGTCGCACGACGTCCACATGCCGTTCACGCGGCCGTAGGTCGTCATGACGGTGCAAGCCCCGCCCTCCCGGATCGCAATCTCAAAGCCGCGAAGGTAGAGCTCGCGCAGAGCCCGTTCCGAGACGACCGAGTCGGATGCATAGCGGTTCCACTCCTGGTTGTTGCAGCAGAAATGCTTGATCGTTCCGGTCACGCCGGCGCGCTGCAGACCCTCAAGCTCCGCTGCCGCCATCGCTCCGGTGAGGAGAGGATCCTCGCTGAAATATTCGAAATTCCGTCCGTTGAACGGATGTCTGTGCAGGTTCATGCCGGGTCCTAAAAGGCAGTCCACCTTGTTGATGCGCATTTCCCGGCCGACCATCTCCATCAGATCGGCGGCGAGCTCGCGGTTGAAGGAACATGCGATCAGCGTTCCGATCGGAATGGCCATCGCCTTGTCGCCGCAGTCGAGGCGCAGACCGCTGGGGCCGTCCGAGCAGCATCCGCAGGGCACTCCGTGCGCCTTCAAAACCTCGCTCGTTCCGCCGTACGCGGACGCCGTTCCGGGCGTGACCTTCGGGCTTCCCATGCCCTCACCGCGAACAAACGGCAACAGCTCCTCGTCCGTAAACTGCGCTAAGAACGCATCCATCGTCACCTTGCCGTCGCGCACGTCGCGGAGCATCCAGCCCCGATCGCCCGTGTACGCAGGCGCCTCGGGGAGTTCCGGTTTCGCCCCCTCGCCGCAGCCGAAGGAATTCGTCCGAAGCGGTGTCGGCTCGCTCACATACATATACCGGTCGCCGTCCCGGACCGCCTTGCGCCGCTCATACGGCACCGCCGGTTTCATCGCTGACTCGCACTCCTCGACAACCTCGGTCTGCTCCAGCGTAAAGCGGTACACTTCCGCCGCGTCGCGCACATTTTCCCCGAGGAAAATGACATACTCTCCGGCTTCCATCACAAAGCAGCTCTCGTAGCCGCTCGCGCCGGAATCGTCGTAGGACGAGAGGTTTCTGCGCTCGATCGTCAGCACCGCCGTCTCGCTCTCTCCCGGCGCGATCTCGCCGGTCTTAAGGAATCCCGCCAGCACGCGCGCGGGTTTGCCGAGAGCTCCTTGGGGAGCCTGCATGTAACATTGGAGGACGCATTTTCCGGCGTATGCCCCCGTGTTCTTCACCGTCGCCGAGACATAGAGATACTCGCCGTCGTACTGCGACTGCCCGGACTCAATCGCAAATGTCGTGTAAGACAGGCCGAAACCGAAGGGGAAGCGCACGCGCTCCTTCGCCGCCGTCTCAAAATGCCGGTAACCGACATAGATATCTTCCGCATAGATGTTGCGCACCGGGCTTCCGAAGTTCGCGTCGGCAGGATAGTCTGCCGCATCATACGCGATGGTGTCCGCGAGATGACCGCTCGGGCTGACGCGCCCCAGAAGCACATCCGCAACGCCGGCTCCCGTCATCACGCCGCCCTGCCAGATGTACATCACCGCCGCCGGGTTGCACTCATCCATAAAACTCATGTCGACGATATTGCCCGTATTCAGTAAAATGACGGTTCTCGGGCAGGCCTCGCACACCGTCCGGATCATCGCCGTCTCCTCGTCCGTGAGAAGGTACGAGCCGGAAAGATTTTTGTTGTCCTGGTCCTCGCCGGCGCTTCTGCCGATGATCACGAGCGCCGCGTCCGTCCGCTCAGCCACCGCTTCCGCAAGTTCTCTGTCCACAGGCATCTCCGCCTGCGACCATGGTTCTTTGCCCCAGCCGATGCCGACTTCGCGGGGATTTGCCGCTTCCCATTCGCGGTAGATCTTCGCGAGATCCTCATCCACGGTGACGCCGTCCTCCGCGGCGAGAGCATCCAAAAGCCTCACGCGCTTGGGGATGTTCACCAGACCGCCCGAACCGATGCCGGCGATGTATTCCTTGCTCTGGATCCGCCCGTAAACCGCAACGCGGCAGGGCTTTTGCAACGGCAGTGCGCCGTCATTTTTCAAAAGTACAACACCCTCGGAGATCACTCGCTCGGCCAACTGTTCGTAGACCTTGTAATCCAGTTTCATAAACCCCTCCTTCCCGGTTTTTCCCGGAAAATGTAGTAAAAATGCCGGGCATCTGCCGATGTCCGGCCTGTTTTCAAAATTCCCTTGTCTTACGGCAAATGCGGGATCGTCCCCAGCTCTTCCAACAGTTTCACGACGCCCAGAACGATCAGCAGAACTCCGCCGAGCACCTGAATCGTCGCGCTGTAGCGCGTTCCTTTTTTGCGTCCGATCCACACGCCTGCGAACGACGCCAGAGCCGTCACGCAGCCGATGATCAAAGCCGCGATCACAGCCACGCCGATGCTTTCCTTGACAAACAACAGACCGATCAGGAACGAATCCACACCTGTCAGCACCGCCGGCGTGAACATGTTGATCGCGTCGATGTCGTCCGTCTCCTGCGGAACCGGCATCACCAGCGATTCCATGATCATAAACAATCCCGCCAGCGCCAGCATCGAGCACGTCAGCCAGCGGAACGAACCGTAGTCGTAAATCTTGGAGATCAATCCTCCGAACACCCGTCCGCCGACCGTCAGCGCCGCCTGAGCGCAGCCGAACCACAGCGCGCACACAATGGCGATCCGCTTACCGCGGTATTGACGAAGCAGACTCTTCTGCGCGGCAACTCCCAGCGAGTCCGTGGACAGGCCGATCGCCGCCAAAAGCAAAATGATATATCCCATAGCATCCTCCCTCGGTAGGTCTTAAAACACCCCGCGCGGCTCTCATTTTACCACACTCCCGAGGCCCCGTCAAATTCGATGGAGGATCTCCCGAAGCAGCGCGAACGCCTTGGCTGCGCTGGCCGTCACGTTGGCCACAAAGTCGCTGCCGTCGCCGTCGAAGGTATCGCTGATGCACTTGATGGACAGCGCCCGAACCCCGTTGAGAAACGCGGTGCGCGCGATCGCGGCCGCCTCCATATCGCAGATGTCGCATCCGAGCTCCCGAAGCGCGATCTTCGCCTCCTGCAGCTCAACGAACTTCTCGCCGCTGGCCACGACCGCCTCCCGCAGATCCGGGCGGATCTGCTTCGCAAGCGCGATCAGCCCCTCGTCAAAAGGTATCTTCGTGTCCGCAAATTCTTCATACTGATTTTTCACCACCGGATCGATCGGCGAGACATCGTAATCGTAGTTCACGGCTCCCGTCGCCACGAACAGGTCGGCAACCGCCAGTTCCTCCCGGAGTGCTCCGGTCACGCCGAAGTTTAAGATCACTTCGCAGTCAAACTCCGAGATCAGCAGCTGCGTCGCCGATGCGGCGTCAATCTGACCGCAGCCGGATTTTACGGCGTAGACCTCATTGCCGGCAATTTCCGTGCGGTAGGCTTCACGCCCCCGGACAGAAAGTGCCTCCACCGTGTATTCACTCTCGAGAAATGCCTGCAGTTCGCGGGCAATTGCGATGACAATTCCGATCTTCATCAACTTTCATCCCCTCACCGGCGCCCTACGCGCCTTTTTTGTTCGTACTTTCTCATTATAGCCCATTTTCCGTTTTATCACAACGGTAGCATATTGATATTTCATGTCAAATATGCTACTTTTAACTCAATGGTAGCTCACTGGAGGGGCATATGCTGAACGATAAGGATTTTTCCGCTATGACTGCCTTGCTTCCGTTCTGGGAGCATGTATCCGAACCATTGGCTGCGTCGGTTCGGACTCATTCCTATGTCCGGGATTTCTGTGCCGGCGAAAAAGTTTCCGATGTCAGCAGTTCCAACATCGGTCTTGTTGCGGTGCTCTCGGGGCGCATCCGCGTCTCCCTGGTGTCCGCGAACGCCCGTGAAGTCACCATCAGCGTGTGCAAGCGGGGCGGCGTCATCTACGTCAGCGGCAACCCTTCGCCCCACGTTCTCAACAGCTACGAGATCGAATCCGAAGTCGATTCCCGCACCGTCATCATTCAGGCATCCGACTGCGAGGCTTTGCTGCGCTCGGACTGCCGCATCGAGAACACCGTGCTCCGCGCCGTTTTAGGGCAGTTCAACCGGATCATCTTCGACATGCAGAACTTCCTCTTTCAGGATCTCGACCAGCGCCTGGCCGGTCATCTGCTCTTTGAGCATCGCCAGCAGGGGTCGTTCTCCCTCGTCACAACGCACCAACGGATCGCCAACAGCATCGCGTCCTCCCGCGAGGTCGTATCGCGCATGCTGAAACAGTGGGAGCGCCTCGGCATCGTCAAACTCTCCCGAGGATGTGTCAAGATCTGCGACCTGAATGTATTAATACAACTTTCCGGCGAATAGCAAAAATCTCCGAATACGAAAAATAACGGGTGGAATCATCAGACTCCGCCCGATTTTTATGCATTTCCTTTGTCCTGTTCCCCGCGCTTGAAAAACCCTCTGAAAAGTGTTACTGCGTTTCATAACCGAAGTTATGAAACGCAGCTTGTGTGGGGGAGAAATTACTTCTGAGAAGTAATGAATCAGCTTGTATTATTGTTTTCGAGTATACATCTCTCAACCTTGCAAATGCAGTATATCACAGAAATTTAATATTCAGTGTGACTTAGTCACAAAGATAAGCATTTTTCTTCGCTGAACGAAATAATGAAAAAAAATGACAAATTACCTGTCCGATTTTTACCCATCCCGTAGATTCTGCGTGACAACCCACTCTAAGTAGGCTATAATAAGCCGATGGGTTTTTTCCCGTAAGCAAGAATACAGCCAAAGTTAATCATTAAGGAGGACTCGGAATGAAATACGGCTATTTCGACGACGCACGCAGAGAGTACGTCATCACCACGCCGCGGACACCGTATCCGTGGATCAACTACCTCGGTATGGAGGGATTCTTCTCCCTTATCTCGAATACCGCCGGCGGTTATTCCTTCTATAAGGATGCCCGCCTGCGCCGCATCACCCGCTATCGCTACAACAACGTACCGATCGATATGGGTGGTCGCTACTTCTACATCAAGGACGGTGATACCGTATGGAACCCCGGCTGGTCTCCGGTCAAGACCGAGTTGGACAGCTACGAGTGCCGTCACGGTATGGGCTACACGATCATCACCGGCAAGAAGAACGGTCTCAAGGCTGAGGTTACCTTCTTCGTGCCGCAAAATTACGACGGAGAGGTTCAGCAGGTTGTTCTGACCAACGAGAGCGACGCTGCCAAGTCCTTCAGCCTCTTCTCCTTCGCCGAGTGGTGCCTCTGGGACGCTCAGGACGACAGCAACAACTTCCAGCGCAACTTCTCCACCGGACGCGTCGAGGTTGTCGGCTCCACGATCTACCATAAGACGGAGTACCGTGACCGCCGCGATCATTTTGCGTTCTACACGGTCAACGCCGACATCGACGGCTATGACACCGACCGCGATTCCTTTATCGGACTTTACAACGGTTTCGGCGATCCGCAGGCCGTTCTTGCCGGAGAGGCGAACAATTCCTTCGCCGACGGCTGGGCTCCGATCGCTTCGCACTACAAGAAGATCACCCTTGCTCCCGGCGAGACGAAGACGCTTGTCTTCATCCTCGGTTATGTTGAGATGCCGGCCGATCAGAAGTTTGAGGCCGACGGCAAGACGATCAACAAGACCAAGGCTCTTGCCATGATGGAGAAATACAATACTCCGGAAAAGGTTGCCGCAGGCATGGCGGAACTCCGCGCAGCCTGGGACAAGCTCCTCGGCATCTTGAGCGTCGAGACACCCAATGACAAGGTCGACCGCATGGTCAACATCTGGAACCAGTATCAGTGCATGGTCACCTTCAACCTGTCCCGCTCCGCGTCGTACTTCGAGTCCGGCATCGGCCGCGGCATGGGCTTCCGCGATTCCAACCAGGATATCTTAGGTTTCGTTCATCAGATTCCGGACCGCGCAAAGGAGCGTATCATCGATATCGCTTCCACGCAGTTCCCGGACGGCGGATGCTACCATCAGTACCAGCCGCTCACCAAGAAGGGCAATGCCGACATCGGCGGTGACTTCTCCGACGATCCGTTGTGGCTGATCCTCTCCGTCTCCGCTTACATCAAGGAGACCGGCGACTGGTCCATCCTCGACGAGATGGTTCCTTACGACAACGACATGAGCAAGGCGCAGACGATGCTCGAGCATCTGAAGGTTTCCTTCTATCACATCGTTAACAACCTCGGACCGCACAAGCTTCCGCTTGCGATGCGCGCCGACTGGAACGACTGCATCAACCTCTCCTGCTACTCCGATACGCCGGGTGAGAGCTTCCAGACCTACACGAACCCGAAGTTCAAGGCTGAGGGCGGCTACTCCAAGGTTGCCGAGTCCGTCATGGTTGCTGCGCTCTTCACCTACACCGGTCCGAACTACGTCGCGATCCTCAAGCATCTCGGCAGGGACGATGAGGCCAAGGCCGCTCAGGACGCCATCGACGCGATGAAGAAGGCCATCATGGATTCCGCGTGGGACGGCGACTGGTTCCTTCGTGCATACGACGCCAACGGCGAGAAGATGGGCTCCAAGGAATGCGAGGAAGGCCAGATCTTCATCGAGCCGCAGGGCTTCGCGATCATGTCCGACGTCGGCAAGGAGCAAGGCACCGCTCAGAAGACCCTCGCCGCGATCGACGAGAGACTCAACACGAAGTTCGGTCTCGTACTCAACAACCCCGCGTACTCCAAGTATTACATCCAGTACGGTGAGATTTCCACCTACCCGGGCGGTTATAAGGAAAATGCAGGTATCTTCACCCACAACAACGCATGGATCATCTGCGCGGCTGCTTACGCAGGACAGGGTGACCTCGCGTTCAAGTACTATTCCGAGATCGCTCCGGCATTTACCGAGGAGACCAGTGATATCCACAAGACCGAGCCGTTCGTTTACGGACAGATGATCGGCGGCAAGGATGCCGGTTCCGACATCGGACGTCCCGGCAAGAACTTCGGTCAGGGCAAGAACTCCTGGCTGACCGGTACCGCTGCATGGAACATGGTTGCCATCTCGCAGTACATTCTCGGCATCATGCCCGACTTCGACGGTCTGAAGGTAGATCCTTCGATCCCTGCGGAATGGGACGGCTTCACCGCAACGAGACAGTTCCGCGGCGCAACCTACAACATCACGATCAAGAATCCGAACCACGTTTGCAAGGGTGTGAAATCCCTCACAGTGGACGGCAAAGCTGTGGACGGCAACATCATCCCGGCACTTGCTTCCGGTGCTCACGAGGTTGTCGTAACCCTCGGCTGATACTCTTAACCGAGATCGATACTACAAAGAAAACGGTCGTCAAAAGTCATTCCGACTTTTGACGACCGTACTTTTTTGATTCCTTAGCAATTCAACAAGCTATTCCATCCCACAACAAGCTTCGATCCTGCGTTTTCAGCCAAACGCTTCTCTTACGGTCGGCTCAAGACGCTCTACATACGAACCCACTTCAAGAATGTCATACTTGTCCAAAAGGCGAATAATATCCGAAATACTCTCCTTCGAATTGTAGATTACAAGCATGGAACCGTCGAACAGTTTAACCTGTTCATCCTGCAACAGTTTCACCGCCTCGTCTCCTGCGAGATGCGATGCGAATTTGATGAAGCAATTGTCATTCTTCTGCTCGCATTCCTCGGAAACAGACAACCCGGAATCATTGACGTGCTGCAAATAATCTTTGTCATTCATAGTACATGTTCTCCTTTGGTTGGGTTAATTCTAACTCTACAACATTCTGCGGGAAATACAATTACTTTTGGATGAACGACAGATTATTTTGATGAACGACACAGTTCCGTTCATTTCGGGGTCAGTTCCAGGGTTTCACCAGCACGTTGAGGTCGAACTTGCATGTGAGACCGTTCACCTTGCCTTCGCTCGTGTACTGCCAGATGTTGAAATCATAGCGGTACGTCACTTTATCGGTATAACTTGCGAGCCAGAACGGATACTCCGCAAGCTCGTCGCGGTTGATGTTGAGGATTGACCAGTTGATGCTCGTGTAGACCATTGCCTGGTAGCCCGCCGCCGCGATCCGGTCGAGAAATGCCTTCGTGACCGCGGTGCGCTGATCCCTGCTGATGCGGTTGCCGCGAGGACCGTCCGCCAGGGAAGGATAGTTCTTCGGGTCCCATTTTTCGGTGTCGAAGACGATGGGCCAGTTGATGTCGTAGTCCTTGATGAAATCCAGCACGAACTCCGCCTCGGCGATGCCTTCCGCCTCGGTGATCGCCTGCGTGCAGAAGTACACGCCGACATCCAGCCCGTTCTCAAGAGCACCCTCGATGTTGTCCCTTGCGTTCTTGTCCGCCTCCAACGTTCCTTCGCCGGGGCCGCGGTAACCGACGCGGACGATCGCGAACGAGATGCCCGCATCCTTCATCTTCTTCCAGTCGATCTTGCCGTCGTGCTCCGAGACATCGACACCCATGCGGGAAATGATCTGCCTCTCGTCGTTGCCGAAATAGCGGAACCCTGCGGAGTCCTTCCAGTAATGGTCGTCGTCAAAGTTGAGCGTCTGCTTCGCGACACGCTTGTACTCCGGCAGGAACAGCTTCTCGCCGCTGCCGTTGCCGATGGAAACCGGATTCTCGATATAGTCGATCGACGGGGTGTTGATCCCGTTGAAATCCATGTCATTGTAGTTGAAGCTCACGTACGCTCCCACCGTCGCGTCCACAACCTTCAAAGTCGCCTGAACCGGCGCCAGCGTGGCCGTCACGACGCCGTAGTACTCGCCTTCCTTGACGTACAGAAGCGACGTCACCACGATCCCGTCGTCCGTGAATTCACACGAAAAATGCTGCCCGCAAGCCAGCGCGTGTCCGCCCATGTTTCGCACGAGCTCACGCACCTCCTCCGATGCGGAAAATGTATACTGATTTCCGTGACCGGTCGTCAGAATGATCGTCTCGTTGGAATTCTCCGCCAGCGGGTTGACGTTGTTGCCGATGGACAGTCCGAACCAGTTGCGGACCGCATCGTACACATTCTGCTCGCGCCCGGCGTTCATCATGCCGGGCTCCAGGACCACGACGGAAGTTGTCCCGTCATTTTTCGTCTGCACGAAGAAAATGTACTTTGTACCGTTGATCATCGTGGGCTCCGGCGTGAGCAGCGACCAGTCGTCCTGCAGCGTGTACGGCACGCTGTAGCTGATCGTCTGCGACGCTTCCATCCAGCAGCTGTACTCGCTCTTCGTGGCTTCATTGACCGAGGAGTACTCGTTCCGGTACAACAGCGTGAACTCCGGATTGGAGCTTCCGCCGTAGGAAAATGCCACGTATTCCGCGTCCAGGATCGTCCGTTTGGTTGCGACATACGTCCCGTTTTTGGAGTTGAACTCCGCGATCTTCGACTCGACGTCCTCGCAGAGACGATACTTCGTGCCCGTCTCCGTCGTTCCGTTCTCCGGCTCCTTGCCACCGTTGTTGCGGTTTCTCGAGGAAATGAAAAATACGATGCATAACGTCAGAAGGATCGTCGCCGTCACAAACGTTAAGATCATCCACAACTGCTTGCGCGACCGCAACTTCTGGTTTTGCTCCTCCAGGCTGTCGCGCTCCTGCTCCATCTCCCGGAATGTCTGTTTTCCGGACTGCGTCTGAAGCACCAGTTCCTCGATATCGTACCCGCGCTCGTACGCCTCCTGCTCATCTCTCTCTTTATCAATCATGCGCATTACCCCCAAAACAGTCTCGCCGTCCGGCCGCTTCTCCCGGCCGCACAACGTTTGGTACATGACTCTCCCAGTATACCAATTTCCCGCCGAAAAGACAACCGATTTGCGACGGATTTGCCGCTTTCGCGCCGAAGTCCGTTTATTTTTCGATTGCGCATTGACAAACCTCCCGCGTTGCGGTTATAATGGCGCCATGACAAATGCTTTAACGGGAAAGAGTACCGTTTTCACGAACCTACAGAAAGCTGCCGGCTGATGAGAGGCGCAGGGAACAGGGACGGGAATACATCCCCGAGCATCGCACCGAACGCTCGTCCAGTAGGCTGCGACGGCTTGCCGCCGTTACTCGGCAGAGTATTATCGGAGTTTCTTTTCCGCGATACTCACAAAGGTCACGGGTGTGAGCCCGCGGCGAAGAAAGGTGGTAACACGAGCGCGCCCTCGTCCTTTTCGATTGGACAGAGGCGCTATTTTAGTTTGCGCGCTAAGCGAGAGTTCTCACGCCGGCGGACGGCCGGCGGCCGGGAGAGACGCCTGCTCACGAAAACAACGTTTTCGATGAGAGGCGGATTGACCGGACGGAAGCGAACGAAGTTCGCGTCGTGAGAACCGAGCGCACGTACACCGAGCGAACGAGCGAAGCGAAGTTCG
>JAFRYE010000060.1 GCA_017441265.1 Lachnospiraceae bacterium
ATGGATTTCCTCAGATGGGATTACTGGAGTGTCCATTTCTTCCTTCCTTTCACTGACAATGTATTCTTTTTTGGCCTCTTCAAAAATCTCTATTATTTCTGCGCAGGTCTTTGTTTTTACAATTTCCTTAAACCCCAAAATGTCAATAAATGCGAAATAGTAATCACTGTACTCCTTGTTTATTGAATCTTGCTTAATCATATAATTGCCTCCCCAACACCATAATAGCACTACACAACTAGACCACTTCTTTGACCCCATTCTTTGCTTTTTCTCTATCTATTCCACACCTCATACCCCTGCAGTCTCGCCGAGTCATACACCGGCCTCATATTCTTCTGCAGGATACCGTAGAATTCCTCTTTGGAATTCCCCGCGCGGTACAACTCCTGTCCGGCCCAGATAGAATGTAAGTTGTCGCGATAACAAGCTTCGAAAAGCTTATGGATTCCCGGAAGCTCGTTGACGTATCCGTACATCAAGTACTGATTCTCCGCGAACCGCTCGAAAAACGGCTCCCACTTCGGCAGTTTATTGCTCTTCTGCCCGTTCAGCGACGGGTCCATCGGACTTAAGTTCCACAGCTCATCATTCATCACAAACGACCATGGAATAAAATGATCGACATCATATTTACTCGCAACAACCGGATCTTCGGTAAATACATCCCGCACTTCGGTAAGCTCGAGAATACCCTCCCAAAGCTTGCGAACATTGCCGAGTTTACGCATCTTTTCGTCCATCGGCGCAAGCTTGTAAACAAGCCCCGGCACCTCGGGATTGTTGTTCTGCAACCATCGAACTTTCTCGTATTGAATCCAACCGAGGATGGCCACAGTGTTGTCCTGAATCATCTGCATCCAGGTAGGATTCAGATGCACTTCTCTCTTCAATTTGCTTGAGATACCGAGCGTGTACGGAAGCTTCACAACCTCGCGATTGATCATCTCGATATACGCGACCATGCGCTTTGTGCTCTCCCAGTCAGCCACCGTATCCGCCTTCGCAAAGAACCCCGCAAGCGCCCGGTACGGCACCATGTTAGTAAGCTGTTCCTTCGCCGCATTAAGTTGTGAATCACAATTGTACTCGCTGATGGCTTTACGTATTTCGTCCTTGGATGCATTTGCCGGCGCATGCTCAATTCTGACAGACGCAACACCGCACGTTCAAGCGCATCCTTCACAATACCGTCCGCAGGAAGTCCGCTCAGATGCACATGGAACTCCCGCACGGAATACCATGCATTACAGATCATCTCGTTGATAATCTCGTCAAATGTTGTTTCTGTAACACCTCGGGAGACCACTTGTACAATCGCCTCCAACCAGTAAAACTTATAGCAATACGAAGGATCCTTCATCATCCGCGAGAACCCCTCCATATCGAGCGTATTCGAGTAATCGCCGACAATTGTCAGGTTGTAGCCTTCTTTCTTAAGATCAAATTCAGCCATCGCTCATCGCCCCTCCCGGGCCGCACATCTGCCGATACCCATTCCTGCTCAACACTGAGTTCCGGAAACTCTCTCATAAACTCGTGGAACGACTCAGTCGTAAAGTTCGTATAATAACGTCCGTTCCGCTCACCCTCAAAGTCTCCGTACTTGAACGAAGTGTAGATGGCGCCACCATCCTTTACGGCACGGATCATCTTTCGAATCACATCCCTGAGATCTTCTTTCGGACAGTGCAATATAGAGGAACAAGCCCAGATGCCATCGTATACATCAACTGCATCCAACTCCGAAAACAACATCTGACGGACTGAAATCCCAGTTATTTCGCTTGCGATACGGCAGAGTTCTTCGGAGCCATCCGTTGCATCGACCGAAAAACATTTACTCTTGAAATACTTTGTATCACGACCGGAGCCGCAGCCAAAATCGAGGATATGAGCCCCCGGAGGCAAGAGTGTAAGAAAACGGTCTTGCGTGCCGGTGAATTCAACATTTACTGTGCCTTCGGTGAAGGCAGTGGCATTATGATTGTAATAATCCAAGGTTGATTGATTCATCTATCACTCCATCGAAGCTACTCATTTGCATTAGAATCTGCAAATACTTTTCTAAGTATTTCCTTAAGCATTTCTCTTCTCATTTCAACAAACTCTTCAAAGTTTTCTAACGATAAGTCAACATCTGGTATAAGATGCGCTTTCAAAAATCTCTTTCTATCATCTGCAGACGTACAACTCTTTTCTACCCAATCACTCAGGAGAGATTTTCCTTTCGACTCATTCTCATTCTTATCCAACATTTGAAGGTTAAGGATAGAATTGTAGACTCTAAACGGATACTTCTCCCTCAACTCTTCACTTAGGTTCCCATATAAATCTTCTGCATGCAAGTGATCCTTGTGAAAATCATTGTTTTTATAATCCAAATGTGGGTATAAGAGGGAAAGAATAGGGAACGCATAGCAATTGTCTTTCTGTGTACCAAGAATAGAATCCAAAAACTCTTCATCTACTGCGTTCATGTTCTTAATACTTGCATCAATTACTTTTCCATCAAATATGAACGCAGGGGAAATACTCAACACGTCGATATCATCCGTAAAGACTTTTCTTGTTTGTTGCAACGTTGAGTCTGACTGTCCACCAAAAGTTTTCCGCAGTATAGCAGACAATATCCACCGTTTTATTTCTTTTCTTTCTTCAACATATCCAACTCTATTTGTAAAATCAGCAAATACATTCTTGTGATATATATAGTACAGTATGGGAAGTGTAGCATTATTGGATGTCAACGAAAATGCTGTCAATCCAAAACTTCTAAGCAGATCAAACAACGAAAGAATCGCTCCCTTTATTGAATCCCAGTGGTCTTCGATAACCGCGCAAAACTCTTTATTGAATGAATTAATCTCTGTTTTTACGTTTTTATGATGAAGATAAAGGAAAGCCTTAACGATATAGTCTTTACTAATAGAGAACCCCTTCTCTTCAACGGATGCTATCAAATCTCCTATCTCTGTCTTCGCATCTTTTTTATCCCAATTCGATACCATTAAAGAAAAGACAATGTCAGAAAAGCTCAAAAAAGTTCCACCCGAGTTTATGCGAGTAAATATCTTCACAGCTTTATCCGGTTTCTGTTCATCCTCTTCATAAAACGTAATGGAGTTTTCAGTAAAAACCGTGTTCTCGAGTCTCTTTATAACTTGCCGCTCTTCTTTTTTTAATTGTATTCCCTCGAAGTAGTCAGATATTTCTTCGCCACTTGAGTGAAAGGGAACAACTGCTCCTGCTCTAAACCAAACTTCATCGCCATCCTTATAAAAGTCTTCTACATTGGTTTCAGAATCCTTCTTGAATTCAAAAAAGTACTTGCAATCATCATCAACACCACCAAGACGCGTAAGATTAAGGTACATATGACGTTTAGGAAAAGACACGTCTGAGTACTCCCATGATTTACGTGGTTCATGATATGAATATGTCCCAAATAGACCTATTCTCATTGCCGTCAGTCTTTGTTGCCCATCCAATATAGCATAAAAATCTGTAGAAGACGCCGTATTGTACAACTCATTAATATTCGAATAACCTTTAGCGTCAAGAACAAATGTGTTAATGAACCTATAGAACTTCCATTTTGTTTTTGTATCCCCTTTTACCTTCCAAAAAAGCATAGAGCTAGTTGGGTATCCTCGCATCAATGAATCAAAGAGTTTTTCAATCTGTTCACTTTTCCAAACAAACTCTCTTTGAAATGCCGGCAGTAAATAGTGATTTCCATCGATGTAATTCATTGCTTGATAAATAGTTATTGGCATCTGAAATTGTGACATAAGGCCTCCCGTTGGCTGATTTCCTTCTGGTTTAACTTTCCCATGGACAATAGGTTCATCAATTAGCTCTGACTCCTTAGTTACTTGACAGGTTCTGCACTGCACAATAAAAGCAATCACAATGTCGCTTTGCCCTACAGAAATTAAGGTTAAAAAATGTACCTCCGCAAAAAGACAGAATTCATTTCCGATAAATTATTTACTCTATCAAGTCTCATTCCTTAGACGTACTATATAATTCGCCGGGCTGATACACAACCTATCAAGCGGGCCTTTCCATACGGCAATCTTCCCTTTTATCTCCAGACCGACCTGATGCAATTCAAACACTCGATATAACCTGTATTGGTCACCATAAAAACGACTTGCCTCCAACTCCGTCGCGGTGATGAAGAAGTCCGTTTCGCAAGATCCTTTTGTGGATTTTACTTCGATGAAAATGGGTTTTTCCGTCTCGTCTACGGACTGAATATCATAGCCCGTGCCGTCTCCTGCCGTCTTTGATATATGCTTTACAATTACTTCTGCTTCCGCTTCAGTTTTTCCGTATTCTTTTTGAATTCTTCTTTTTTCTTCTTCGAGAACAAATCCCTCACCGTAATCTCCCAACTTTTTTGCTTTTATTGCTTCGGCAATATAGTCCTTCTTGCTGCCACCGTTCAGCGCAAACGAAATAGGGACTGCTTTGCCTTGAAGCTTCACGAACGGATCACCCTCGATCAGAGCCCAGTCACTTGGGTCCTTATAATACTGATAACAGAACATTATGTTCTGCACCAGCAGATGAGCTTGGGAATCGAATCCGAACTCTTTTTGCTGCTCCAGGTACTGTTCGATCTTCTCAGGATACAGTTTTTGCATTCTTTCACGAAGGAACTCGCATACTTTCAAGTATTCAGAATACAGCTTTGGACTGCTGCTTTTCGGAGTTTGCTCGAGCTGAATAAAGCCGGCAAAATCGAAAAAGACGTCCTGTTTAAAAAGATAGTATTTCTCGGGATATTTCATGAAGAGATAATAAGCGACTGATCTTTTGTCGGTATGAAATGATCGCCCTGTCTTACTGATCCGTGAGTCTTTTTTTGAAATCGTTTCCAACTTATCGATGAAGGTGTTAATTCTGTCATCGATGTTTATGCTCTCATTGTAGAGATTTATGAACATCTCCCTCAGCTCACGCGGGTAAAAATCCGCAACATATCTGATCACGGATTTAGCATTTGAATAAAGGAGATTACCCCCATCATATGCACTTGTTTTTACTAAGTCAGGGAAATCCTGATAATTGTCGTCCCATTTCCCTTCTTTGTAATGCCTTCCCCAATAATCTTCCAATGTAGCATGAACTTTGTCAAGGATTGACCACTTATATCCCTCGAGTGATTCCTCCATGATTTGCTTTTCATGTTTGAAATAGAATTCAAACATCGCATCTAGGTTTTCCAGATTACCAATTTTTCTCGTATCCATAAAGCTCCCAAAACAACTAACTCATTACTATGTTTTCTCGCATGACCAAGGGTGCTTTCTATAACATTTCATTGAACTGCCTATCCATATTTTAGAGCTAATACATGGTTTCCAATAGTCTCAATAATATCTGCATATTCGGATATATCCTGTTCCTTGATTATCACGCGTTGGCCTATGCAATATGATGTATCTCCACTTTTCGTAATATAGTCTTGATTCACAATGCCATCTTGGTGTTGTAGTAAATGTCTTTGTTGAAAACATTTCTTCAATTTGGAGTATTGCTGCGGAGTGACCCAATCATGATAGCCTTCACCAATAAGTCCAACCCACAATCCATTGCCCTCATCAAGCCGTTGAAATACATTCTTTCGCAGCGGCAAGGCCCCGTCAATCTGAGGATATATACACTCGCATACCCTCTGAAATGCTACAACCAAATCAGAGGCTGAGGATTCGATTAACGAATTACATGTCCTTTCCGCCTCATCTCTACTTTGCGCTGCAATCGCATTATGAATTAGTGGCAAGTTCTTTATCTTTGCGCGAACTTTGTTTATCGTATTGTTGAATGTCAGTTTTGCAGAATTCTTTCCACAACAAGGGCAATAAAAAGCAGAACCAACCACAGCATAATGAGCGCCGCAACTATCACATTCTATTTTCTGCTCCATCTTCTCGAGCGCTAAAGCGGGTAAATTCACAAAAGATGTGATTCCAGAGAACTTCATCGAAAACCTAACAAGACTCTTTCGGGACTGGGAGCGATTGAATCTCTTTACATCCTCACTAATTGCTTGATTAATAGTTGCTACCAACTGCCCTTTTGCCTGTTTCATCGCTTGTTCGACTTGCTCGGTCGTCCACCAACTTCTAGCCGGTGAGACATATCCACAAAAAGGACAGTAAACTGTTTCTTCAGAAAACTTTGTTTGCCAGTCTTCAGCGTAAACCTTAAACTTAGACATACAGTCCTCATTAGGGCACTCTTTGTCATAATATCCATCTTCGTCTGGAAGGATATCCATCTTATATGTTGTCCCCTTGCTTAGTTCGTCGAATGTCCGTAACATTTCCTCAAACATAAAACATCCAAGCCTTCCCTCAAATACATGAATCAACCTTGCTTAGTATCGGTGTCCTGTGTAGTTGAATTATCAATATGTGTAAATGCTTCAGCAATGGAATTTGTTAATTTTACCTGTCCTTGACTATTAAGCTTGTACGATGTTCTTATTACAATTGTTCCAATTACAGTATAAGATCCAGAATACAATAATGTCCCATCAAACTGCGAAAGATATTCACATCGATTGAGTGCATATTCCCGATTCTCATATACTTCGATTGCTCCACCACAGTCTGTTCCTTTTGTAACAATATCAGACCCTCGAACAGTACTTTGCTCAATATTGGCATCGGAAAAGTAAACACAACATGTATATCCGCCTGTTTTTCCCAGTAACTGGTTCAGATCATTATTAGGTGTTACTGCCTGAAATCCAGTAATCTCCTCAATATTTTTTAATCGATTGATTACCCATTCTTCAGACGGATTAAGAATTTGTTGAACCATTACGCAATGTGTTGCAAGTTCCTCGTTTTCCTTCAATTGTCGATCAAATGCGTATTTAAAGAAAAAAAGCCCTCTTTGCATATCTTCATCCAATTCCGAAATACGCTCTTTCACTTCTGCTTTTTGAGGCAGATCACGTAGATAGGATATAACACCTCTGTCCGCAAGCAGGTTATACTCCTCAACAAGCTGGTTATATTCGTCAACAGCACAATTATACAGACTGACACATAGTAGAGGATAGTTGCTGACGGCGTGCCTTCCCTTCTCCTCTATAGATTGCATTTTCGTTTTCAATTCAGACATGCCCAGAAACAAATCTGGATTAAACGTCTCCGCAATTGGTTTCTCTTCCGGATACAAATCTGGCAGGTCTAAAAATGTATATTCAGAAAACTGACTAACAAGACTGTTATATCCATGTATATCTTCATTATAGTCTCTCACTACACGATTATAATCCGAGATAAAATCTAGGTATTGTTTTTTATCTGTTTCGGAAAAGGGATCGGCTGTTGGAGATGGGGGCTCAACCGAAACCGTACTCGTTAATTCCTCCACTGGTGACTGTTCATCCGAAGTACTCTTCTTGTTGTTCTTGTTATTTATTACAATTATGCCAACAACTAATATGCTAAAAGCCACTACAGAAATAATCAGCCTAATGGGAATCCGCTTCTTTGTTTCTTGATTGGAGTTATCGTTCAAGTTCTCGTTTGAGTTCATTTATAGCCCCCTTACATATCCGCTTGCTACACAAACTTCTTCGCATGTATGCTGCAACTATCACCGTTTCCTCTGCAACCTGAACTGCTACAGAGACCGCATCCATCTTTAGAAATCCTGCTTTTACAATTGCAACATACGCATTTTTGTCTGAAGCATCATTAACTATCCGCCCCATACGATATAGCGAATCACGTATTTTCAGCGGAGTTACTCCAGACATCAAAAAGCTTTCATTTACAATCCTTGATGAATCACATATGGTTGTCGCAGTCAACAGCTTGTTTACATCAATATAACTTGTCATGCTTATCACCTCTCAGTGTATAAAGATCAACCCTTCCATTGTGTCCAATAATGACAGCCTCATTTCTTCTTCAGTAGGCATCTCAACGAAATCTCTTTCAGTCGCTTTCTCCGCGAAAACTGGTTCTATTCTATTTCTGATGAATTCTTCCCTGTCCTTACTTTGATACATATCCATAAGTGTATCCGAATCCAACATCTGTCCAATCTTATCCGCGATTACTTTTGCTTCATCTTCGTTCACTAGATATTCGTCACATAGTTCTGCAAATTCATCTTGGACAATGTTATACATTTTGTCTGAATCATCCGGAGCTATATAATCTGCCAACCAATCTGCCGCCAAGTGTCCTGCAAATCCAAAAGCTCCACCTCCAACAACTGCTCCTATCGCAGTGCCTGGCCCAGGAATTAGTGACCCAAGCATGCCTCCCAAAACGCCTCCGGCTGTTGCTGCTCCTGCTGTAGCAACAGCAACCGCCAGATTCTTAACAAACTGTGTCTTTGATATCCGTCCTCTAAACAAGTTTACAAAATCTGGGATTTCAGATACCACTACTATAGCAACTGCCAAAAAGGCCTGAAAACGCATTGTATTTGCAACTTGAGTTTTTGCTGCTTCAGCTACTGTTTCGCCACCTTCAACTACAACTTGCTTTCCAAAGACGCTCAAAAATCTTTCCGCAAACTGTGGTCCGAGTTTTTGTGTTAATATCTCAGCCGTGGGCTTAAAGAGATCTTTCGCTATTCCGGTTTTAGTAAACTGTGACGCAAGAACATATGCGCCAAACATTATGCCACCAGCCTGAAGCCCACCTTTTGACGCTTGTGCTATAGCATCCTTGCGGTCTTCCCCGCCCAAACGATACAGAATGTAATTAATTGCAGTGTCCAACCCAAAGGCATACAATCCTACCACAATTCCATTAACCGAATCGTATTTCAAGGATTCGAACGTTCCTGCCTTTGCAAGGTTTTCCGCTTGTTTGAACGTCAGATTTCCTTTCCGTACAATATTGGTTGCCTCCTCTGGATCAGTCACTCCGGGAACTTTTCCATTTGTTATCTTTTCCCGCATTAACACGACAATATCATCATACTGATTCTTCGGAACCTCAAACTGCATTGGGTAACCATTTTTATCAAGATACTTATATACCCCATTGGAATCAAAACCAGACGCAAATGTTGCTTTTGCCGAATTATAGTATTTTGTTTGGATCAGAACATTACTGCCATCACGCCCGAGTATTATTCTATCAGCACCATTTTTAACATTGCTATCTCCAATTACCCGAGCATTTGTTCCCTTGATACGATCAACAAGATTGTTCCCATACTCTGCAGCAAAGCCTTTCCCTTGGGCCAAACTGAACTTCCGCTGGGCTATTAACTCCTGTACGCCACGCAAATTGGCTACCGTTATAGCGGAAGACTCTTCAATGCCTTGATCCGTCTCTGGCGGTGTAGGTATTGTTACTTCGCCATCAGCTCTTGCATTTATCGCGAACCCTGGTAATAAAAGTGCAAAACACAGAAGCATCGCTATGAACCGTCTCATAATACCACCTCCTCATAAGCTTTATATCTTAATTATATCCTACGCGGATCCAATTGTTCAATTCTATTTACCGCGCAGATGGCATATTGGCCTGCTTATAAAATCAAAATAGCAAAACAATGTAACATTTCATTGCATCCCCAACTCCCTTTACGTTCCGCCTCCCTCACATACATCTTCCGATTCGTCACCTGCCCCCGGTCGCCAATCGGTCTCTTCTCCTCGAACACCTTGCTCACGCGGTACAAAAAGCTCTCGATACTCCTAAATGATACATCATTTGCGTCAGTATTGCTGTATGCTGGTAGCATCATTTCAGCCGATGCAGCATGCTCCCGCTCGATCCTTGCGAGCGTCTCCTCCAACTCCTGATAGCCCGAAAAGCCTCCTCCCTTTCTATTGGCCTCATTGTAATCTTTTTCGTGTCCAATAAATACACCCGACGATTCGGGCCCATGGTGTCGATTTTGGTCACTCAACGCACCAACTCCCCCTTGCCCTTCCATCTTTTCGGGCAAATCCATCCCCACCGCCGCCTCCAGCACTGCATTCTTGATCGGCCGAAACACCTCATTTTCCGACAACGGCTCCTTAGGTGGAAAACTGCTCGTATATGTCGCAATAATCGCGCACTTCTGTTGATACCAAAGTTCATACAGTTCTGCGACCTTCGGATGCTTCTCCAAACGGTTCACAACCTCGTCCACGAGGTTCTTCACGTCCTTGGTCATGTAGCCATATTTGAGCTTGCCCTTCTGCGGGAGGCGGCGTACCACTGCAGGTCCTGCTCCGGGATCTTCATCGCCTGCGCGATGGTGCCGGCTTTGGCGCGGCTGAGTGTGCGCCAGCTTGCAAGCACCATACTGTAATTCGTTGTGTAGTGAGATCGCCAGCATAAAAACGACTGACTGTATAAGTAAGCATACGAAAAAGCGCTTCCGGTCTCCCGGAAACGCTTTTGAAATCAGGTTAATCTCTTTTGTCTTCGTCGTCTCACAAACTTCGTGCAGCCAAGCCGCTTCGTTTCAATTCCCACCCACCAGCGCTTTTCCGAGTTCATAGACCGCCTCGCGCTCTTTCGGGAATACCGTCTCGTGCCTTAGCTGCTTCGCCTCCGGATTGAAGAATGACCACGGCCAGTCGGTCTTGGCGTAGTCCTTCAGCTGGAGCGTATCGCCGCTTACGAAGGTTTTGGTCGGTCAGACAAATGTCTCAAACGTCCGCTGATAGTCGTTCAAAAGATTCACGTAGGCAGTGTCCGGAGCGTTGCTTGTCATGATGAACAGAACCGGAACCGTCCTCTGCCTGCAGCAGGGATTTTCCGCATTGTAGGTAAGGCTTTGGAAAATGAGCCTCTCATACAGCGCCCGGAAGGACGCCGTCACCTGGCTGAGGTAGTTCGGAGAGCCGATGATCAGGCCGTCCGATTTCCGGATGGCGTCCAACACCGGGGTCAAACCGTCCTTGCACATGCAATGCCCCTTGTTGGCTTCTTTCTTGCATCCGAAGCAGGAGATGCAGCCCGTATATTTCTCTAACCGGAAGAGATCAAAATACTCCACAGTCGCTCCTGCGGCCTCCGCTCCCTTGGCGGCTTCCGCGAGCAACGTGTCCGTGTTCCATCCCTTGCGCGGTCCTGCGTTTACAACAGCAATCTTCTTTCCCATGCGGTCACCTTCCTGTTTTTCACATACAGTCGCACTTTTTGTCGGCGCCCTCTTTGACGGCGCCCATTACCGACGCTCCGCTCGGACGGTCAGAACGGTCTCGTGTCCGGATCGCCGGACAATCCGACGCAGCCCGTGAGCGACGCGATCAGCTCGACGTCCGTCTCCTCAAGCTCAAAGTCAAACACCCGCAGGTTTTCTTCGATCCGCTCCTGTGTTCCCAGGCAGCATTGTTCCGCCGGAAATCAGTCTTGATATTTAAGACGGGAAATAATAAACACTGTCATATCATGCGCATCGCGTTCGATGAACTGACTTTTGAAGGTAGCAAAGTTGCCGTTAAGCCTAAACTTTATGTAATGGTTGAGACTGTACTGAAGTATGTACTGATTCTTGGTTCCGTTAAATTTTGCGTTCTTTTTCTGCCAAGCCTTACGAAGAGTGTAGATTATATCGCTGGCAACATTTTCTGCGGCTTCCTTATCTGTAAAGGTCTTCTTCAAGTATTCTTTGTCAAACAATACACCGCCATCCGAAAGATACACAGGACAGGTGTGATAATTGTTCGGTCTGTTATGACAGTTTTCGGAAACCTGGAAATTGCCGATGGTGTCCCTGACATAAATCTTCGGTGCAGTAACGCCGAATTCAGCGGCAAGCGCGTTTGCGAAATCCTGACAAGCTTTTTCCGTGAGTTTGTCGATGGATAGAGAACAAAGTGTCTTGTAATAGACTATCGTACTGACCTTGAAGGTCGCGGGTATTGTTGCTCCGGACTTCGATAAGACTACCTTGGAATTATTAATATCAAAGTCCCATGGTTCTTGCTTGACTGTCACCGCTCTCGATTGATTCAGTTGATCATACACGATAAACGTGGTTGTCCGAACGGCGCCGGTGAGATTGAGATCCGCAGTGATATGGATTATCTTGGATGGTATCTCAATAGAGGCACTGAGCCATGATGCCTGGCTGGTCACACGCACAGCCCCGTAGGCATTAGTATTGAATGTGTATGAGAGTTTTTCTCCGGTTGGAGTCCCGCCGACAATATGGAAATTTGTGCAAACCGAACCATCCGGCGTGAAGACGCTAAAGCCACTCGCTTTTTGATACACTTTGAATTTCAGCGTTCCTTTTTCCGTATAAACCGTAATGGTAGCATCTCTGGCTTTACCTTTGTTAACCCCTACGTTCATAACAACCTGAATGTATTTCTGAGTGGTATCGGTTCTGACGCTCACCCAAGAAACCGGGCAAGCCACGGTTACTTTATTTGCGTCATACACGTTAACCCTTCCAGCACCTCCGCCGTACTCAAAGGTATGGGATGAAGCAGAGAGTCGGGGCGTTTTTTCCGTCGCGGCGAAGGCAATCGTACTCAAACAGCAGCACGAAACCAACAGAACAACGAGAACAAGACACAGACGCCTTTTTGTGAAACATGATTGTAACATAGAAATAATCCCCCTTTTGAATTCGCGCATTTTGCGCGTTAAACAATTATACTATAAAGCATTATTTCGGTCAAGAAAAACCGCCGGCAATGCGGAAGACTCCTTGTCACTGCAGGCGGCGTTTTCTCTGTAATTATCAGACCCAATTACCGTATTCGGCCTTCTTCGATCAATCTTCGAAAAATGCATCAATCGCTTCCATCTCATCCACCCAACCTAGGTCTCCCTTGCTGCCGCGCATAGTGCACCCCAGTTCGGACAAATCTCTCATCGCATTTATCTATGATAATAATAACATCGATAAATCTATAAGAAAAGTGCGAATGTCGGGCAGGACGGGTTGCGGCCGGGAACCGGTCGGTCAAACAAGAATTTACAATAATTCCTTGACACTACCGGCTTTTCCATCGTTGCCGCCGCTTTGCATAAATTCCTATTTTCACCGTTTGTTCGGTATCCCTTTCCGCAAAAAGCAGCACCCCGTTGTTGTCCGGCATACCACACTGTACAACAAACGGGGTGCTATTCGCATCAAAGAAATCAAATGAATATTTATATGCAGAAGCTGACTATGCGTGAATAATTATTGATCAGCGATCGCAGCCTGCGCGGCCGCGAGGCGAGCGATCGGGACTCTGAAGGGTGAGCAGGATACATAGTCAAGACCAATCCGGTGACAGAACTCAACGGAGGTGGGGTCACCGCCGTGCTCGCCGCAGATGCCGACGTGCAGGTTCGGGTTGACTTCCTTGCCGAGTTTGACAGCCATCTTCATGAGCTTGCCTACGCCGTCCTGGTCGAGCTTCGCGAAAGGATCGCTCTCAAAGATCTTTTGGTCGTAGTAGCCGCCGAGGAATTTGCCGGCGTCGTCACGGGAGAAGCCGAAGGTCATCTGGGTGAGGTCGTTGGTACCGAAGCAGAAGAACTCAGCCTCGGTTGCGATCTCGTCAGCGGTGAGGGCCGCACGAGGAATCTCGATCATGGTGCCTACGTGGTACTTGATGTCTGCGCCCGCAGCCTTGATCTCCTCGTCAGCGGTCTCAACGACAACCTTCTTAACGTTCTTAAGCTCCTTGACTTCGCAGATGAGCGGGATCATGATCTCCGGCTCGATTGCCCAGTCGGGATGAGCATTCTTAACTTCGATAGCAGCGCGGATGACTGCCTTGGTCTGCATCTTGACGATCTCCGGGTAGGTGACGGCAAGGCGGCAGCCTCTGTGGCCCATCATCGGGTTGAACTCGTGGAGGGAATCACAGATAGCCTTGATCTCCTCAACGGTCTTGCCCTTCGCGTCAGCAAGCTTCTTGATGTCCGCTTCCTCGGTAGGAACGAACTCGTGGAGCGGCGGATCCAGGAAACGGATCGTAACCGGGTTGCCCTCAAGAGCCTCGTAGAGAGCCTTGAAGTCGCTCTGCTGGAACGGCAGGATCTTCTCGAGTGCTTCCTCGCGCTCTTCGCAGGTGTCGGAGCAGATCATCTCACGGAAAATGGCGATTCTCTCCGGGTCGAAGAACATGTGCTCGGTACGGCAGAGACCGATACCCTCGGCACCGAGCTCACGAGCCTTCTTAGCGTCGCGAGGGGTGTCTGCGTTCGTGCGAACGCTGAGCTTGCGATATTTGTCTGCCCATGCCATAACGCGGCCGAACGTGCCGGCGATCTTCGCGTCAACGGTAGGGATGATTCCTTCGTAAATGTTACCGGTGGTTCCGTCGATGGAAATCTCGGAGCCCTCAACGAACTTCTTGCCTGCCAGCGTGAAGGTCTTGTTAGCCTCATCCATGATGATGGCGTCGCAACCGGATACACAGCAGGTTCCCATACCGCGGGCAACAACCGCCGCATGGCTGGTCATACCGCCGCGGACGGTCAGGATACCCTGAGCGGCCTTCATACCGGTGATGTCCTCAGGAGAGGTCTCAAGACGAACAAGAACGACTTTCTCGCCTCTTGCATTCCAAGCCTCTGCGTCGTCAGCGGTAAATACAACCTTACCGCAGGCAGCTCCGGGCGAAGCGCCGAGGCCTTTGCCAAGAGGCGTAGCGGCCTTCAATGCCTTGGTGTCGAACTGAGGATGGAGAAGCGTGTCGAGGTTTCTCGGGTCGATCATTGCTACGGCCTCGGCCTCGGTCTTGTGACCTTCGTCAACGAGGTCGCATGCGATCTGGAGAGCAGCCTGCGCGGTACGCTTGCCGTTACGGCACTGTAGCATGTAGAGCTTCTTGTTCTCAACGGTGAACTCCATATCCTGCATGTCATGGTAGTGGTTCTCGAGGATGCCGCAAACCTTAACGAACTCTGCGTAAGCCTCCGGGAACTCCTGCTCCATCTGCGTGATCGGCATAGGAGTACGAACACCTGCAACTACGTCCTCGCCCTGAGCGTTCTTGAGGAACTCGCCCATCAGCTTCTTCTCGCCGGTAGCGGGGTCACGGGTAAATGCTACGCCGGTGCCGGACTCTTCGTTCAGGTTACCGAATACCATCGGCATTACGTTGACTGCGGTACCCCAGCTGTACGGGATATCGTTGTCGCGGCGATATACGTTTGCACGAGGGTTGTCCCAGGAACGGAACACTGCCTCGATCGCGAGCTTGAGCTGCTCAACGGGATCGGACGGGAAATCCTTGCCCAACTGCTTCTTGTACTCTGCCTTGAACTGCTCGGCAAGCTTCTTCAGGTCTGCGGCGTCGAGTTCGATATCGAACTTCACGCCTTTCTCTGCCTTCATCTTGTCGATCAGTTCCTCGAAGTACTTCTTGCCGACTTCCATTACGACGTCGGAGAACATCTGGATGAAACGGCGATACGAGTCATATACGAAACGCTCGAACTTCGGATCCGGGTTGCCGGCGATCATCGCAGCAACAACCTCGTCGTTCAGACCGAGGTTCAGGATCGTGTCCATCATACCGGGCATGGAAGCTCTCGCACCGGAGCGAACGGAAACAAGCAACGGGTTCTTGAGATCACCGAACTTCTTGCCGTTGATCTCCTCCATCTTGCGTACGCCTTCCATAGCCTGCGCCATGATCTCATCATTAATCTTACGACCGTCTTCGTAGTACTGCGTGCAGGCCTCCGTCGTGATCGTAAAGCCCTGCGGTACCGGGAGACCGATGTTTGTCATCTCCGCGAGGTTCGCACCTTTGCCGCCCAACAGATTTCTCATGCCGGCATTGCCCTCGGTAAATGCGTATACCCACTTATTAGCCATATTGTCTTATGACCTCCTCTGTATTTTTCCGCTGCCCACAAAAAAACCAATTCCATCTCTAACTCGCAGCAAGACTTTCCCTTCCCCGTATGAAGACACGCAAAAGAAAACGCCTGTGGACAGCCGCTGACGACATTGTAACACAGGCATTTTCAGAATACAAGATTTTTTCACTCTCGGAAGCGGTATTCTCTCAACCTTACAAAAGCGTTGAGACGATCGGCCGATTCCCTGTCATTTTGCACGGATTCCTAACGGAACAGAAGCGGAAGGAACTCGTGGATGCAACGTCTCCAGACGGTCCAGTCATGGCCACCGGGGAACGTGTTACGGATCATGTTCAGGTTCTTGCCCTCAAGGAAAGCGTCATCCGAGGAAAATGAGCCGAAGAACTGATCTTCGGTGCCCATCGCGCGATAGAATACGCGGTAGTTTTCCTTGAATTTCTCGGCGTCTTCGAGGATCGCAAGATGCGGCTCGGGCACATTGCCCCAAGGAGCGCGGAGGAATCCGCTGAACAATCCGGCATAACCGAAGAGTTCCGGATGCGACAGCGTCGTGATGCTCGTCTGGAAACTTCCCATCGAGAGGCCGGCCATCGCGCGGTTCCATTTGTCGGTCAGAACGTTGTAATGTCCTTCAATGTAAGGGATGACGTCCTTGAGAAGCACGTCGAGGAACGCCATGCGGGTCATCGCAGACTTGTCGGCGGGCTCCATGAGCTGCGTCATACCGCAGCACATAACTATGATCATCTCTTTCATCTCGCCCTTGTCGAGGAGCTGATCGGCGATGCGGCCGACATGACCCTGGAACGTCCAGCCGATCTCATTTTCCCCGTAACCATGCTGCAGATAGAGCACCGGATACTTCTTGGCGGGATCATACTTCGGCGGCGTGTAAACGAGGCAGATCTCGAATTTACCGGTCACCGAAGATTTAACATAATGGCGGGCAACAGCGCCGTGCGGGATGTCCGTAAGTCCGTCCCAGGTGATGTCTTCCACCGGAATATCCATGAAATTCATCGGGCGGCAGCAGCCGTAGCCGATGGGCAGATACGGATTAAGCACGTCCGCCCCGTCGATCTTGAGGAAGAAATACTGGAATCCTCTTCCGAGGTCGAACGTCCCTTCCCAATAGCCGTCTTCCTTCTTCTCAAACGCCTGCGTCTTGCCGAACTGATCCACTAAAACCTCTTTCGCGTTCGGCGCGATGATGCGCATCGTCACTCTGCCGTCGGGCAGAATCTCATACCCCTGATTGCCGTCGCGGTTCGGTTCGCCGAAGATCGGGTCGAACGAAAGCGCGGTGTCAAGCGGCCATACTTTAGCCATGTGTAAACCCTCCTTGTTTCGCTAACGCATATTCCGACAGCCCGTGTCAGCAGGCAGCCTTTCTGTCATTGTAGCGCAATCAAAAGGGCGAAACAAGCGTTTCCATGCTATGTACTTATCGAAAAATGCTATGTTTGCGGTGTTGCCTGCGCCTCTTTGCACTCGCTCTTCCAAATCATGTAGCGCCATTTTGCGACTGCCGTACCGATGATGATAACGTAGCCGATCCAGCTGTAGACATCCGGGATCTGCGCAAGGAAGATCCACCCGAGGATCGCCGCGAAGAAGATCTGGGAGTAATCGAACACCGAAATGTCGCGCGCCGCCGCCTTGGTGTACGCCTTTGTGATGCACAGCTGGCCGCCGGTGGCGGAAAGACCCGTCAACAACAGAAACGCCAGCTGCTTTCCGCTCATCGGATGATAATCAAAGATCAGCGCCGGCGCCGTCGCCAGGCACGAAAACAGCGAAAACCACAGCACGATCACAGGCCCGCGCTCGCCGCGCTTGCCCAGATACCGGATGAAGGTGTACCCAAGCCCCGCCGCAAGGCCGCCCGCGAGGCCCACCAGGCCGTAGACCGTCGCCACTCCGCCGGTCGGCTTGACGACAAATGCCGCGCCCACCAACGCGAGCACGACCGACAGCCACTCTACCGCATTGGCCCGCTCTTTCAGAATAACGTACGACACGGCGATCGCGAAAAACGGCGAGAGCTTGTTGAGCATGCTCGCGTCCGCAATATTCAGATGATCCGCCGCCGAGAAATTACACAGTATTCCGCAGGTTCCGAAGAAACTCCGCGCCAGAAGCCCCGGGATGCTCCCCTTCTGAATGCGGAAGCCCTGCTTGCTCCTAAGAAGCAGGACAAATGCGACAAAAACCGCGACCACGTTGCGGAAGAACGCCTTCTGGATTGTCGGCAGATCCCCCGATTTCCGGACAAAGAACGTCATCAGCGCAAAGCAGAAGCCCGCCCCGATGATAAATAAGATCCCTTGTTTCTTGTTCCCGTCCATAGTCCCGTTCCCGCCTGTTGTATTATTGTCCGCCGCTCCGATACGTCGCATAGACGCTCTCCGAGCGCTCGATCGCCTCAAACCCGACCGACTCGTACAGCGCGATCTCCGCTGCATCGTCCGTGTCGATCTGCACCATCATGCCGTTCGGCCGGTTCCGTGTAGTTTTCTAAATTGTGTATCTCGTGATCATTTCTCCCGCACCATTCCCATTTTCGTTCCGACTCTTCTTCGCATTGTACCACATCAGGTGCGCGATGAAAACCGAAACCGCCGTTGTCGTTTGTGAATCACAGTTCGTCGTACTGCTCCAGCAGATCATACACGCCGTCCTCGGAGAGCACGCCCCACTTCATTCCGGCCGGGAATTTGCCTTCCTCGTCGGCCGCAAAATCCGCTTTCCACAGCGGACTTTCATAGTACGCCGCAAGTTTACCGATCGTCGCCCGAAGCGCCTTGGTCCGAGATTTTGCCGCCCTCATCAGCGCGATCGCCTTGTCGAAGACGCCCTCCATCTCGCGGACTCGCAGCTCCCGGAACGTCCCGCAGATCTCCTCCTCGGCCTCACCGAGCGCCCTGATCCGCGCGATCGTGTTTCTCACTTCCCACTCGCCAAGCCGGCGCTCATCCTCGCCGCCCTCCAAACCGAGGGCGCGGCGGATGTTGTACTCAAGCCACTCGACCCACGTATACGCGATCCCGTACAGCGCGTCGTACGCGAGGAAACCGTTGTCGTAAGCACTCCGGTATCCCTCGTAAAATGCGACCAGATTCTCCTTCTTGTACGCTCCGTTCACCATGCCCGCCCACTGCAGTGCAAGGTCGACAAAAGCCCCCACCGGATTGCCGTACGAAAGGCACTCTAAGTCGATGACGAAGGGCTTGCCCCGAAACCACATCACATTTTTCGGATCCATATCGTCGTCGCAGATGCTCACGATCGCAGGGAGCGCCTCCCGAGCCTCGTTGAGCCGCTTCTGCGCAGCCTCAAGCAACTTCGTATTCTCCGCAAGAAGCTCTGCCACCGGGCTCCCCGCCTTCTGCGCCAAATGCGCATATTTCGCAAAATCAATCTCGCTCCGCTCGAGTGCACCGCCCTCCGCAGCCGAATGATCTGCCACGTCGCTCCCCGTCTCCTTCGTCTTCGAATCGATCGCATGAATTCTGCCGAGCAGCTCGCCCGCCTTGCGGCACTGCTCCGCCGTCACCGTGTTCGCATCGGTGATCTTGCCCTTCTGCCAGCGGAAAATGTAGAAGAACTCCCCGTCGAGCTCCTGCATTTTCCGACCGTTAAGAGTCATCGCAGCCACCATCGGAACGCGCGCTTCCTCAAGCCGCACCTCCAGCGCTTCCGCCGTCGCATAGTTCTCCCGCGCGGTCGGGCGCTTCATGATCTCCGGATTCAGGCATTTGACGGCGTAAACACCGCTGCCCGTCTGCACCTTGTACATGCGATGCATCAGCCCGCCGGACACGGGCTTGATCTCCGCCGTGACCTCACCGAGGCCGCAGCGCTTCATCAGTTTGGTTATCTTGTCTTTCATCGCTAAATCCTTGTAACATAACACAAATTGCTAATAATCTTCTGAAACCGCTTATTTACCATACCACAAAATCCCAGTTTTTGCCATCAAAAAGCCCGGGGCTCACGTCCCCGGGCTAGGCAAGCTACGCTATGCTGCAAAAACACGTCGTCCTTATCTCATTTTCCGAACAAAACTCTCCACACGCTCCGGTCCGACATAGAACGTCCTGCCGCTCCATCCGATGTTCGTCGTGACAAATCCACCGCTGTACACTTTGATCACAACGTTCTGCTGGCCGAGTAGCCGGTAATCAACGCCGAGTTCGACGCAACACTCTCCGAGCTCCTTGTCCTGAAGAAACTCTGAAACTTCCTCGGAAACGATCAACCGCGTTGTGCCGGTTCCGGGATTCGGAGCCGTCCATACAGACTGTGGCATAGGGTCATCCGGCAAATATGCAACACCGCCGAAGTCCCCGGGAAGTTCCTCCGTAAAGAATGCAGGAACCGCTTCTGCGGCGAACAGTTCCTCAAGAAGCAACGGAATTGTCTTGCTTCCGTCCTCTGTCCTTCGCTCGCCACCTTGTTCGTGCAGCACGATCGCTCGCAGATCGGTATATCGCAACAGCTGCGTTCCCTCCGCAAACTCCGCATAGGTTTTCGCCCCAAACAGATCGTTTCCGTACACCCAATACCGATCCTCATCCGGAAATTTCACCGCGACCGCAAAGGAAGTATCCACATCCGTTATCTCATAAACATCCACTTCGGTTTCCCGCTGAACTTCCGCCGGAACATCCCGGTTTTCAACCGCAATCCAGGCTCCTTCGGTAATTTCTTCGTTGCGTCCGTCTCCGGACGTCTTCCCATCGGATCCTGCGGTCTTCTCGCCTACCGTCCGCTCGCCGTAATCCAGGCCGATCACCGTAAGCTTTCCGAGATGTTTGCCGACCGCTTCCTCACATATTCCCGGAGACCCGAAATACCTTGCTCCGCCGTAGAGCAGTTCCGAGTATTTTTCGTAGTTCGGTGCGTCTGCCCAGCGCTTTGTCACACTCGTCTTCTCTTTCGCGGGTTCCACGCTCTCGCCTTTTTTTGCGGGCGTCCCGCTCTCCCCGGCAGGCGTTTCCTTCTTCAGCAGACCATTCGCCGCAACTCCGACAACCGCGATCAAAATGACCGCGGCAGCCGCTGCTGCCGCACGGCGCAGGATTGGCCGACGCGGAGCCTGCTCGTCCGCTTCCATGACTTCCAAAACAAATCGATCATCCACGTCCGTGAACGCCGAGAACAAATCGATCTCTTTCATTTTACTCATCCTTTCCGTCCAGATGCCGCTTGAGTTTCTGCCGCATCGTATAAAGCTGGTTTGTGACATATCTCTCGTTCCGACCGATCTGCTTCGCAATCTCCGCAACCGTATAGGAGCGCCAGTATCGTTTCAGGAAAATGAGCCTCTTCTCCCCGGGAAGGCTGTCGAGAAACGAATCAATCTTTTTCCTGAGCGTCTCGTCCTCATTTTCCGAAAGATCGACACCCGGGTCAGGCAAGCAATCGGACAGTTCCTCATACGAAACCATCGTGATCCCGCCGCCGCGCTTCTTGCGCTGCCTGCTGCGCAGGACCGTGATCGCCTGATTGCGCGTCGCCTTCGAAAGATATGCTTTCAGGTTCGTGATCTCCGTCGGAAGCGCATGATCCCACAGCTGCATCATCACGTCGTTCACGCATTCCTCGGCATCCTGTTCGTCCCGAAGGATCCCATAGGCAATCGATGCAAGATAGCGCTCATACTGCGCATGGATCCTGCGTATCGCCTCTTCCCGATCTTCCTGAAGCAGTGAAAGGATCTGTGTCTCTTCTACTGTTGATCTCTGTTTCACTTCCGACTCCTCACAAAGGGTATTTTCCGACGGGCAACCTCCGGATCCTCCGGATGATCCCGGCACCGCATCGCCCCTTCACCTATACAGACGCTCTTTTTTGCAAAATGTCTTGAAATAAAATGAACCTTATCGATACCATATCGACAGTTCCATTGAGAACTTGGCTAAGAAATCAGGCAAGTTCTCAACAGGCTTCTTGACTTTTTATCACCGCTTCTGATATAATTCAATTGCGAAGTTGCCTAATATATTATCCAAGTTATCAATGGGGGCCGCTATGGAAATCCAACGCGATACATATTTAAAGAAACTTGTTGCCTTTATGGGGAGCGGACAGGTCAAAGTCATCACCGGTATCCGGCGCTGCGGAAAATCCTATCTGCTTCACACCATTTTCCGAAACTATCTCCTTGATCAAGGCGTTCCCGCAGATTGCATCCTTTCTTATGAATTGGATCTTGCAAAGGATATCCGATACCGAAATCCCCTCGAGTTAGCAAGAACCGTGCGTGAACAGGTTGACGGTCAACCGGAACTTTTCTATCTGTTCGTTGACGAAATACAAATGTCAGACGAAGTTCCCAATCCGTACAACCCGACAGGGAAGGCGATCACCTTCTATGATGCTCTCAATGATCTGAATTCGCTCCCGAATCTGGACATCTACGTGACCGGAAGCAATTCCCGCATGCTTTCCAGCGACATTCTGACAGAATTTCGGGGGCGCAGTGATGAAATCCGTGTCCATCCTCTCAGTTTCGCTGAGTACTACACTTATATCGGAGGGGATAAGGAAGACGCATTTGACAATTATGCTTTTTACGGAGGTCTCCCGCTGATCCTCTCAAGGCCGGATGATACTGCCAGAATGGAATATCTTAAGTCCCTCTTTTCCGAAGTATATCTCAGAGACATTGTTGAGCGCAAGAAGATTAAGCGGGAAGATGTTCTCTCTGCCACGCTGGATCTGTTGTGTTCCTCCATCGGATCCCTCACAAATCCGAACAATATAGCGAACGCTCTGAACACAAAGCAAAAGCTCAGCGGGGAAGACACGGTTGCCCCGAACACGGTGAAGTCGTATATCGGTCATTTGGCAGACGCCTATCTGTTCGAAGAGTGCCGGCGGTATGATGTGAAAGGCAAAGACTACTTTGACTATCCGAATAAGTACTACTGTGACGACCTCGGCCTGAGGAATGCACGCATCGGATTCCGTCAGCAGGAAATGACCCATATCATGGAAAATATCATTTATAATGACCTTCGCATCCGCGGCTGTGAAGTCGACATAGGTATCGTATACGGCACCGATAAGAGCAAATCAGGACAGACTGTTCAGGTTCCGAGAGAGATAGACTTCATAGCTGCCAAAGGTTCGAAAAAAACGTATATTCAGTCTGCATATGCATTGGAGACCGAAGAGAAAACCCGCGCGGAAAATAAACCCCTTTCACTTACCGGAGATTTCTTTCCGAAGATCATTGTTCGTCACGATATCCGCAAGCGGTGGTACGATGACCATGGGGTGCTGAATATCGGTATTCTGGATTTTCTGCTTGACGATACGATCGTCTGATCACAAAATCCCTTGAAGCCAAGGTGCTTCAGGGGATTTTTGTTTGCAGATACACTTTTCATGAGCATTCAAAAAGCGGCCACCCCGGTGACCGCTCCTTTTGTTTGTCCTATGAATGATTACTTGAAGTACGCAACACCGCTCTCGAAGATCAGCTGGTTCTGCTCGCCGGTGATGTTCATCGCAACGCCGGTTCCGCGGCGCTCGCTGTGCGCCATCTTGCCGAGCACGCGACCGTCCGGGGAGGTGATACCCTCGATTGCCCAATAGGAACCGTTCGGGTTGAACTGCTCCACCATGGTCGGGTTGCCCTGCGCGTCGACGTACTGCGTCGCGATCTGGCCGTTGTCGTAGAGCTTCTTGAGCCACTCGTCGTTCGCGACGAAGCGTCCCTCGCCGTGGGAAGCCGGAATGCTGTACACGCCGCCGAGCGTAGCCTTCATAAGCCAGGGGCTCTTGTTGGTCACGACCTTCGTGTACACGCTCTTGCTGATGTGGCGACCGATGTTGTTCATCGCAAGCGTCGGGCTGTCCGCGGTCTGCGGGCGGATCTCACCGTACGGCACCAAGCCCAGTTTGATGAGCGCCTGGAAGCCGTTGCAGATACCCAAAGCCAGACCGTCGCGCTCCTTGAGGAGACGGTTGACTGCGTCGCTGATGCGAGGGTTGCGGAATGCGGTGGCGATGAATTTGCCGGAGCCGTCGGGCTCGTCGCCTGCGGAAAATCCGCCGGGGAACATCAAAATCTGTGCATCGTCGATCGCCTTCACAAAAGCCTCAACGGACTCCTGGATGCCTGCGCCGGTCATATTGCGGAATACCACCGTGTTGACCTCTGCGCCTGCGCGCTGCCATGCGAGCATCGAATCATACTCGCAGTTCGTGCCCGGGAATACCGGGATAAATACCTTCGGAACCGCAACCTTGTTCTTCGCCACATAGATCGTCTTCGCGTCGAAGAGCTGCGTCGGAACCGCCGTGGGCTCGATTGCATCGGCCATGTTCGAGCGGGTCGGGAACACCTGCTCAAGCGTTCCGGTGTATGCTGCAAGAGCATCCGCAAGCGGAAGCACCATTGCGTCGGCCTGACCGCACTCTGCCTTCTTCTCATCCTCGCAGCAGCCGCCGCCCATTTTCCAAACGATGTTGCCGTCGCCGGTCACCTTGCCGACCTTGCGGTACGCAATGCCTGCCGCGTCGAGCATCGCAAGCTTGTCCTCATCGATTTCGGCGAGGATGCTGCCGTATGCCGGAGCCATCGCTTCCTCGTAGGAAACCTTGCCGCAGAGTTTGAAGCCGAGGCCGTTACCGAAGGCCATCTTGCTCATCGCCTCCGCGATACCGTTCTTGCCGAGTGCGTACATCGAGAGGAATGCGCCCTTTCCGGACAGCTCGTGGATCGCATCGTACATCGCCATGGCCTTGTCATAATCCGGCAGGTCATAAGCGTCCTTCGCCATGTCAAATACCACAACGCGGCTTCCGGCCTTCTTGAACTCGTCGGTCACGACATCGGAGAGCTTCGCGATGTCTACCGCGAACGAAACGAGGGTCGGCGGAACATCGATCTCGTTGAAGGAACCGGACATCGAGTCCTTGCCGCCGATGGACGGAAGGCCGAGTTTCGTCTGCGCATCGTATGCACCGAGCAGTGCCGCGAGAGGCTCGCCCCAGCGCTTCGGGTCGGTGCCGAGTCTGCGGAAATACTCCTGGAAGGTGAAGCGGATCTTGCGGAAGTCACCGCCGGCCGCCACGATCTTCGCAACCGAGCTGATCACCGCGTATGCGGAGCCGTGGAACGGGCTCCAGGACGAGAGGTACGGATCGAAGCCGTAGCTCATCATCGTCACGGTGTCGCTCGCGCCGTCCAGAACGGGCAGCTTCGCGATCATCGTCTGTGTGGGCGTCGCCTGGTACACACCGCCGTAAGGCATCGTCACCGTCGCCGCACCGATGGAGGAGTCGAACATCTCCACAAGGCCCTTCTTCGAGCAGACGTTGAGGTCTGCGAGCATGGAAAGCCAAGCTGCCTTGCGGCCCTCAGCCGTGTCGGAAGCAGCTCCGAAACCGCCCTTCTTGTCGGTGGAATGCGCCGTGTAAGCGCTTGTTTTCGTAAAATAAGAATCCTTCTTCGACGGTACCGTTACCTCGGCCGTCGTCTCCTGGTGAGCGCCGTTGGTATCGAGGAACGCGCGGGAGATGTTGACGATCTCCTTGCCTCTCCATACGAGCACAAGTCTGGGCTCTGCGGTAACCTCCGCAACCGTCACGGCCTCGAGGTTCTCCTCGTCGGCAAATGCAAGCATCGCCGGTACGTCCTTCTTGTCCACAACGATCGCCATACGCTCCTGGGACTCGGAGATCGCAAGCTCTGTGCCGTCAAGGCCTGCGTACTTCTTCGGAACCTTGTCGAGGTCGACGCGAAGGCCGGGAGCCAGCTCGCCGATCGCCACGGAAACACCGCCCGCACCGAAGTCGTTGCATTTCTTGATGAGGCTGCTGACCTCGGGACGACGGAACAGTCTCTGGAGTTTGCGCTCGGTGGGAGCGTTACCCTTCTGAACCTCGGCACCGCAGGTGTGGATGGATTCGGTGGTATGCTTCTTGGAAGATCCCGTAGCGCCGCCGCAGCCGTCGCGGCCGGTGCGTCCGCCCATCAAAATGATGACGTCGCCGGGATCGCTGTTCTCTCTCTTCACGTTCGCGCGGGGTGCGGCGCCCATGACGGCACCGATCTCCATGCGCTTTGCAACATAGTTCGGATGATAGATCTCATCCACAAGGCCGGTCGCAAGACCGATCTGGTTTCCGTAGGAGCTGTAACCCTTCGCAGCGCCGGTCGTGAGCTTTCTCTGGGGAAGTTTACCGGGCAGGGTAGCCTTCAGAGAAGCGGTGGGATCGGCGGCACCGGTCACACGCATCGCCTGGTATACATAGCCGCGGCCCGAGAGCGGATCGCGGATCGCGCCGCCGAGGCAGGTCGCAGCGCCACCGAACGGTTCGATCTCCGTCGGATGGTTGTGCGTCTCGTTTTTAAAGAACACGAGCCACTCCTCGGTCTCGGTCTTTCCGTTTCTCTCAACTTCAACCGGAACTACCACGGAGCAGGCATTGATCTCGTCGGAGACCTCCATGTCCTCAAGCTTGCCCTCGGCACGCAGCTTCTTCATTGCGAGAAGCGCTACGTCCATAAGGCAGATGAATTTGTCGTCGCGTCCCTTGTAGAGAACCTCGCGCTCTGCTTTGTATGCGTCAAATGCGGCCTTGATCGGCGCGCTGTAATCACCGTCATCGATCTTCACGTCGGTGAGCTCGGTCTGGAACGTCGTGTGGCGGCAGTGATCCGACCAGTACGTATCCAGCACGCGGATCTCCGTCACGGACGGATCGCGCTTCTCCTCGCCGCGGAAGTAGTCCTGAATGAACAAAAAGTCGCGGAAGGTCATCGCAAGATTGAGGGAATCATAGAGCGCCTTGAGCTCGCCTTCCGGCATTTCACGGAAGCCGTCGAAGATCTTCACATCCTCGGGAACCGCAAAATTCTGCACCAGCGTCTCGGGCTTCGTCTCGTCGGTCTCTCTTGAGTCGACGGGGTTGATGCAATACGCGCGGATGCCGGCGAACTCCTCGTCGGTGATCTCGCCGGTGAGCACGTACGTCGTGGCGCTGCGGATGATCGGCTCCTCCGCGTCGTTAAGAAGCTTCACGCACTGCTCCGCGGAGTCGGCGCGCTGGTCGAACTGTCCGGGCAGATACTCTACGGAGAACACGCGGTCCCCTGCCGCTGCCGGCAGCACTTCCTCATATACATCGTCGATCGGCGGCTCGGAAAATACGGTGCCGAGCGCCTTCTTATACGTGTCCTCGCTGATATTTTCCACATCATAGCGCACGAACACGCGCACGTTCGTGATCGTCTTAAGTCCGAGATACTCGCGGATCTCGCTCGCAAGCTCCTTCGCACGAACGGCGAACGGCGCTTTCTTCTCAACATAAATTCGTCTGACCAGACTCATAATCAACCCTCCGTCTCCGGCGGCGTCACGCCGGTGAATAGTCGGAAAATGCGATTTCCGGGGCATTTTCCGCATGGAGACCGCAACTCCTGCGCGTCTCTGATCGGTTTCAGTATAGCACCGCAAAAATCATAAATAAAGTGAATATCCATCATTGATTTTATAAGCACTGCTTATTGTTTTCACGTTTGTTGTGTGGTATACTTTGCGTATCCCCTGCGGAGGTATCATACATGATCACGCAATTGATTGAGCATTTGTCGAGTCCGGATGCGACTTCGGCGTTCTATCCGATTATGGACACGCTGTACTGCATCGCATGCGCCGGACTTACGCTGTTTTTCCTGTTGGCACTCAGAAACCGCATGCCTGCGGACCAGGGACGTGCATTTGCCGTCAACGGTGCGCTCTCCAAGGGCAAGACCCGCGGAGTCGGTCTTCTCTTCATCATGGGTTTCGTCATCGCGACGTTTCTCTTTGTGCCGCTCTCGTGGGAAGTCGCCGTCGTGCTGATCCTCCTACTGGCCTCGATGCTGACGGGCTTTCTCGATGACGCAGGCTCCACGCCGTGGAGCGGGCTGAAGAAGGGCCTGCTGGATCTGGTGATCTCGCTTGGCGCAGGATTTGCCGCATGGGGCTTTTACGGCAGCACGGTGAGCGTGTATCGGATCTTCGGAAGCGGTCTTACGCCGCACACTTTAGACATTCCGGCTCCGATCTACATTATTCTCGCGGCAGCGCTTGTATGGGGCTCCATCAACGTCGTCAACTGCACCGACGGTGTGGACGGCCTGTGCACCTCGCTCACGCTGGTAACGCTCACGGGATTCGCATTCCTCGGCGGATATGCGAGCGGCGTATTTTCCAGTCAGCTCGCTGTCGGATTCGCCCTGTGCCTCATCCCGTACCTGTGGTTCAACGCCTCCCCCAGCACCATGCTGATGGGTGACGCCGGTTCCCGCGCCATCGGCCTGTTCTTAGCGATGCTCGCGCTCCGCTCCGGCCACGTGCTGTGCTACATTCCGTTCTGTCTTGTCTTTATTCTTGACGGCGGTCTGGGCCTGCTGAAGCTGGCTCTGCTCCGCTCCGTGAAGATTCATATTCTGAAAAATACCCGCACACCGCTTCACGACCACGCCCGCAAGAACCTGCAGTGGGCCGATGCGAAGACGGTGTTTCGGTTCGTGATCGTTCAGGCGGGGATCATTTTCCTGACCTTCGCGTTGTTCCGATAAGCAACTGCCCCGCCCGCGGGGCTTCTATCGCACCATAAGGTTGACTCTATGGATATCAGTTACGAATTGTACAAAGTCTTCTATTACGTCGCCACGTCGCGGAGTTTCTCCGAGGCCGGGACGAAGCTGTTCATCTCGCAGTCCGCGGTGAGCCAGTCCATCCGGTCGCTGGAGCGCCGTCTCGGGCAGACGCTCTTCGTGCGCAAGACCAAGCGGGTCACGCTCACGAAGGAGGGCGAGATGCTCTTCAAGCACATCGAGCCTGCCGTACTGCTGATCCTGCGCGGCGAGCAGCAGGTGCTCAACTCCGGCAAATTATCCTCGCAGCTGCGCATCGGTGCCAGCGACACGATCTGCCGGTATGTGCTCGTGCCGTATTTTAAGAAACTTCACGAGCAATTTCCCGACGTCCATATCAATATCATCAACGGGACCTCGCCGCAATGCGCGCACTTGCTGGATTCCGGCGAAGTCGACCTGATCCTGACGAACTCGCCCAACGCCGCGCTCGGCGGGGATCGCAATGTGACGCCGGTCAAGACGTTCCACGACGTATTCGTCGGCAACCCAGCCTCATTTCCGTCGTGCTTCCGCACGGCCGCAGGCCATCGCAGGCAACTGACGCTCTCGGAGCTTCTGCACTATCCTCTGATGATGCTAAGCAAGCGCTCCGCCACCAGCGAATTCCTGCATGAGCAGTTCCGGCGCCAGTCCCTGGACCTCGCGCCCTCCATCGAGCTCAACAGCAACGATCTGCTTTTGGACCTCGCGCGCATCGGGCTCGGCATCGCCTGCATCCCGGACTACTGCTTCCGCGAGGACAGCGAGCTTCGCGAACTCTCCTTGGCTGAGCCGCTTCCCGCCCGCCAGCTTCTTCTCGCCTACGACGACGCGCGCCCGCTGACGCCGGCGGCCGAAGCACTGAAGGCGATGCTCGCCGCTGACAAGTGATCATTTTCCGAAGAATTCACGCCGGTTTCGCCGGCAAATGATAGCAACACTCTCTTTTTATTTGACTGATCAGGAGGTAAAACACGCATGAGTAAACCCTTAACCGCTCTGAAGACCAACATTCAGAAAGTCATCATCGGCAAAGACGACGTCATCGACGAGCTCTTCGCTGCCCTTCTCGTCGGCGGCCACGTTCTTATCGAGGACGTCCCCGGCACCGGCAAGACCACGCTTGCCAAGGCGCTTGCCGCGTCGATTTCCGGAGCCTTCGCGCGAATCCAGTTCACGCCGGACCTGCTCCCTTCGGACATCACCGGCATCAACTACTTCAACCGCAAGAAGGATGATTTCGTGCTCCGCTACGGACCCGTCTTCACCAACATCCTTCTCGCCGACGAGCTCAACCGTGCTACGCCTCGTACACAGTCCGCTCTTCTGGAGTGTATGGAGGAAAAACAAGTCACCATCGACGGCGTGACCTACTCCCTGGCGGCTCCGTTCTTCGTTATCGCCACGGAAAATCCGATCGAGACCGCCGGCACGTTCCCGCTTCCTGAGGCGCAGTTGGACCGTTTCCTCATGCGTCTGCCCATGGGCTATCCCTCGCAGGAAGAGGAGATGAACATCCTGAACCGCTTCAAGACCTCGAACCCGCTGGATACACTGACTCCCGTTTACACGCAGGAGGACATCGTCGCGATGCAGCAGGCGTACGTCAAGGTTTCTATCCATCCGATCCTGCAAAAGTACATTCTCGATATCGTTGCCGCAACGCGCAACAACCCGAAGGTACCAATCGGCGCAAGCCCGCGTGCTTCCCTTGCTCTGCAAAATGTCGCCAAGGCCTACGCCTTCATCCAGGGCCGCAGCTACGTGACACCCGAGGACATCGTCCACCTTGCCTGCCCGGTGCTTGCTCACCGTCTGTGTATCGGCCGCGGCGCTTCCCACAGCGCTTCGCAGACGCTGCCGCTCATGAAGGACATCCTGGCGAAGGTGCCGGTGCCTACCGAGAACTGGAACTGATCATTTTCCGACATAACAATGGCCTCCCTTGCGGGAGGCCGTTTTTGTATTCTGTATTCGATTACTTTGCCGACTGTAAGATCGTGCCCATCTTGATGTCGTCCCAGGCATCGTTGGTCTCGACCTTGTAGAGCTTCTCAACCTTCTTGAAGATCTCGTTGATCTCCTCTGTTTTCTTCTTCTCAACGGCCTCCGTGACTGCGTCCTCGTAGCCGTAGAATGTCAGGTTGTCCACCATCTGAATGACATAGAATCCGTAGTTGCATTCCAGGAACCGGCACTCGCCCTTGAGCATCTCGTACGCCGTGCTCAGGTAGTCCGGGTCGATAGCCGTCGAGTTCGGATCGGCCTTCTGGAAATCACGTGTGGCAAGCGTCAGGATCTGGTTGTGCTCCATCTGGATCGTCTGCAGTGATTTTCCGCTCTTCGCCTCTTCAAAGCACTGCTTCATCAGTTCACGGCGCTTGTCCGTATCGCCCGCGATCAGCGCAAGATCCGCGTTGTCGTTGCTCTTCGTCAGGAACAGATAGTTCGTCTGATACTCGCGGTAATCCTCGCGGTCGATGGTCAGCATCACTTCCTCGCGGTCGACCACGATGTTCGAAGCCATGACTTCCTTGAACTGATCCGCCATGAACAGGCGCTCATACGTCGCACGGATGACTTCCTCCGTCATACCGCACTTGGCGCGCTGCTCGGGCGTGAACTTATCCAGGAACTTCTTAGTGTACGAATCCAGCGCATTCCTGCGCACATCCGTCAGCGTCATGTTCGCGTCACACGCCTCATAGTACATCAGCAGCGCATAATACGCCGAGGCATACGCAACGTCCTTATACTGGTCCCCGACGGTCTCGGTATCATTCACTTTGATATCCCAGTAGTTTACGTCATCGCCGTACATCACCTGGTAGTATTCCTTGTTGGACTCGAAAGCCCCGTTTCCTTCGGCTTCCTCGTACGCAAGGTGATATGTCAGCATGTCCATCGTCACATCGTGCTTGATCCCGCCCTTCGTGACGGTCATCACGACTTTCTTCGAATTGTCAGCCGCTTTCTGCTTTGCGATTTCTTCATACTCTGCATCTGTGATCTGTTTCTTTTGACATCCGGCCAGCGCACCCATACACAGCGCCAGGATCAAAATCAATGTCAATCGCTTGTTCATAGTTCCAGCCTTTCTTCTCATGCGGAAAATGACCGCACAGCCGCGTCATCGTCTCGCGACCTGTCTAATCATACCATAGAAAAACTATGCGGTCAAAAGAATTTTCTGTGACGGCCGCTCCGTCAGCACACCGACAGCACAATGCCGGCGATGACCACCGCGGCACACAGCATTTTCCGCAGGATCCGCTTCTCCCGGAACACAAGCCAGCCGCCCAGGATCGTCACGATGGTGCATGACTGTTTCAGCACCGTCATCACGATCACGCGGCTCTCCGGATACCCGTTGGCGATGAACAGCGCGCGGTCCGCGATGACGAACAGGATGCTAAGTCCCCAGATCCAGGGATTCTTAAGCGTCCTCGCCACATTCAGCGGAACGCGGCGCACGACTGCGTAAACCACGTAAAATACGACCATAAAGAACATATACCACAGCTGCAGCTGCCCGCTCGTCAGATCCCCGTCGCGCATCAGCACCTTGTCCATGTTGCCGCTGACCGCATTCAGAAAGCACGAAATCATCGCAAGCAGCACATAAAACCGCATTCTGTGCGGCCTCTGCGGTGCTTCCTCCGGCTGCTTCGGCGCTTCGTCGGGGTTTTGCGACTCTTCTTCGGACGCCTCCTGCGCGCTGTCTTCCTTCACAAACCGAAGCAAAAACAGTCCGATGCACACCAGCACAAGTCCCGCGCCCTGGAACAGCGACGGTCTCTCGCCGAGCACCAGGATTCCCAGCAGTGCGGAAAATACGACCCGCGCCATATCCAGGATCCCGTACAGGCTCACCGGCATCCGGTGCAGCGCGCGGAATCCGCATATCCACGCCACGAAAATGACGAAGGATTTTATGGCGATGGCGCCGTACTGCGCCGGCCGCAGCCCGAACAGATACCCGCGGGTGCTCATTTCCCCGAAGGCGATCTCCGCCGCGGACGTCGCAATCACGCAAACGAGCGAAAGCACGGTGTAGAGGATGAGAACCTCGATGACCGTGCTTTTCACCATCGCTTTCTTCTTAAAAATCTCCCGTGCTCCCTTCAAAACTCCGTAGAGGAGCACACACGAAATCCAGACCATACTGTCAATGACGACACTCCGGCTCCGCCATACAGCCGTCGGTCATCCTCCTAAGGTTATTCCCCAATTCTCCGATCTTCCCCGAACGAAAGCCCTCAACAACACAGAAATGCGGATGACTCCCTTCCACTTTCGTTGAGTCATCCGCATTATCGCACTCTTTCCCCCACGTGTCAATAAAATCCTATGCCTTTCGGCTTCGCCGGTGCCGCCGCGAAAAGGTTTCTGTTTTCCGACAGTTCATTCCCGCGGCCCGTCCCCCATTCGAGCATCAAGAACCGTCATCCTCTGCGATGCACACTGCCTTTCCGATGTTTTGACCTTTCCGCGGCTTTTGTTCTCACCGACTATGGTTATATCGTAACACATAATTGTTACATGTAGGTTACAAAACACTTACGATTTTCTAACAAATCAAAAAGCGGGCAAACCGGCTGCCCGCCTGACGAGTGATCTCATTTTTCTATGCAACGTTACTGTAAATGATCAGAAACACCAGCGCCACGACAAGGAAAATGCCGCCGACGGCGAAGAAACAGGGATGCGTTTTCTTCTCCCTCGTCCGCCGCTCCTCCAGATATTCGCGGTACGAAACGACCTGCAATCCTTTGCCGGGGATCAGCATATAGATCGCATTGTGCAACAGCCAGGTCACACCGGTAAGCGCTCCCTCGCCGCTGACCCACAGCAGTACACCGAAGGCGAGCATGATCACGCCCGGCACCGTAAAGGCGTCACACAGCGCGCGGTATTGCTCCTCCGCCGTGGATTCCGCGCTCAACCCGCGGCTCACGTAAATGCCGACGGCAATGAGCGCCGCGATCACAAAAGCGACGACGTAAGGGGTGGCTTTCGAACGAAAGATTGCTTTCAAACTCCCAACTCCTTCTTATACTTCTCTTCCTCGGCGTTGTTACAGTACACGAAATGACCCGGCACGATCTCGCGCATGGAAGGTTTGTCCGTCTCGTAATCGTGTTCCGCCAGCGCGTTGTAAACGATCCTCTTGCGCTTCTTCTCCGAGCGGGGATCCGGCAGCGGGATCGCCGAAAGCAGCGACTTCGTGTACGGATGCAGCGGGTGTGCGAACAACTCATCCGAAGTCGTAAGCTCCACCATTTTACCGAAATACATAACACCGATGCGGTCCGAGAAATACTTCACTACCGACAGATCGTGCGCGATGAACAGGATCGTCAGGTCGAACTGGTCGCGCAGTTCGTTGAGCAGGTTGATCACCTGCGCCTGCATCGAAACGTCGAGGGCGGATACCGGCTCGTCGGCGATGATCATCTCCGGCTGCATCACAACGCTCCGGGCGATGCCGATACGCTGACGCTGCCCGCCGGAAAATTCGTGCGGATACCGGCCGGCATGCTCCCGCACCAGACCGACCAGCTCCAGAATCTCATACACCTTGTTGTCGATGTATTCGCGGTCCTTGATGCCGTTGATGATCATTCCCTCGGAAATGATCTCCCGCACCGTCATACGCGGATCCAGCGATGCGATCGGATCCTGGAAAATCATCTGGATCTTCGTGATCAGGCGCGTCTTGGCAGCGATCCGGCGCTCCTTGGCGTACTCCTTGCGAAGCTTGGATGCCTCCTCGGGAGTCTTCGCCTCCGCGATCAGCTTTTTGTACCGCTCATCCGTCTCTGCAACGAGCTTTTTCGCGTAGAGTTTGTCGCACATTTTGTGGTCATATGCGGCTTTTTCGATCTCCTTGCGATTGTCCTCGATAATCTTTTCCAGTTCGCTTCTGCGCGCCGCATCCGTGCAGGTCCTAAGCTCCTTGCGGGCCGCCTTGCAGGCGTCTTTGTACGTCCGCGTGCCGGCGCAGATACGCTGCCCCTTAAAATAGATGCTTCCGCCGGTGATGTCGTAAATCTTCAGGATGGAGCGTCCCGTCGTCGTCTTTCCGCAGCCGGACTCTCCTACGAGGCCGAAGACCTCGCCCTTTTTGATCTCAAAGCTGACATCGTCGACGGCCTTCAGCTCGCCTCTGCCCATTTTGAAACACTGCGTCAAATGGTCGACTTTCAGCAGAACTTCCTTGTTCTCAACTCCCATGCTAACCTCCGGGAACCTTTGTTATGTCAGCGACCGCCTACGCAGTCGTCCCGTTTTTCTTATTCATGCGCTCAATGCGCTCCGCGATTGCCTCGGGGATATCCACCTTCGGCGCGTCCGGATGCAGCAGCCACGTAGCCGCCCAGTGCGTATCGGAGACCGCAAACTTCGGCGGTTCCTCCTCGTAGTCGATCTTCATCGCGTACTTGTTGCGCGCCGCAAACGCATCGCCCTCCGGCGGATAGATCATGTTCGGCGGCGTGCCGGGGATCGCATCAAGCTTCTCCTTAGTATCCAGGTCCGGCATGGACGACAGGAGCGCCCATGTGTACGGATGGCGCGGATTGTAGAAAATGTCGTCCGCCGTGCCGTACTCGACGATCTTGCCGGCGTACATTACCGCGATATCGTCGGCCATGTTGGCCACGACGCCGAGGTCGTGCGTGATGAAGACAACCGAGAGATGACGCTCTTCCTTCAGCTTGTTGATCAACTCCAGGATCTGCGCCTGAATGGTCACATCGAGCGCCGTCGTCGGCTCGTCACAGATCAAAATATCCGGATCCGCCGCAAGCGCGATCGCGATAACGATACGCTGCCGCATACCGCCGGAAAATTCAAACGGATACTGGTTGAACCGGATTCTCGGTTCTGCGATACCGACTTCCTTCATCAGCTTGATGGCCTTCTCTCTGGCCATTCGCTTGCTGACTTTGTAGACCACCTGCGACGCCTGCTCGCCGAACCACGCGATCAGGTTGCGGCTTCTCTGCGCCACATCACCGTTCGTGTCCTCCGCAACGTACGTCTTGTAGCGGGATTCCATCGTATCGACGATCTTCAGGATCTCCGCCTTGAGCTCATCAAGATCGAGCACGCGCTTCGGAACGACCTTCCAGTCAACGTTCTTGCCTCTGGCGATCAGCGCTTCGCGCTTCTTCGTCTGTCTCGCGAACCGGGCTTCTTCCTTCGGATTATGCTTCGAAAAATAATAATACTGATCGATCGCATGAGCAATGCTCGTGCGGAACGTGTATGCGTAACTGTCCTTCACGACCTCAAGCGGATCGATGGACGCCTCGATGACTTTCGACAGTTTCTTGCCGAGCGCATGCGCCTCCGACTTCGTGTACGTTCCGCTGTAGAACGTATGCGCCGCCGCAAGCTCCCCGAGAGCTTCCTTCTTCTTCGCCATCGCCTTGTCGTGGGAGAGTTTCACGCCGGCCTCGACAAACTCAAGGAACTGTTTCATGAACTCTTCATTGAGGCACGGAACCGTCTTTGCGTTGATCTCCGACACATCCATTCCGTTCAGATCCTGCTCGGAATGGCTGAACTCATAGTAGCCGATGCTCAGGAAATCCGGCTTTTCCTTTTTCTCGATACGACCGGTGATCTCCTGTGCTCTGCGCAGGATTTCCTCGACCTTGGGCTTCACCGTGTCCCTCTGCGTCTTGGCCGTAGCCGAATACTCGCTCCGAACCTTCGCCGCATCCGCAGCGAGCTGATCGATCGCAGCATCCTCGCCATGCGTCAGGAAGCGGTTCTTTATCTTGCCGAGCTGACCGATCAGTTCCTTCAGTTCCTGTTTTACATTGACGTTCTGATTCTTCTCGAGCAGGAAAAGGAAATCTCCCGCACTCTCATGAATCTCGTCGACGTAGGAATTGGCCGCGTTATATTCGGTCTCCATCTTGAGGGCGGAGATCGTATACCGGTCAAATGCCTTCGTCATCTCCGTGATCTTCGCCTGCTCCGCCGGGTTGGCCTCGATCATGCTGTTGCGAAGCTTTGCGAGCGTCGCGTTGAACTCCCTGCGCGCGCGGCGGCGGTTGCCCTTATTTTTCAGGAGCATGGCTTCCGTGATCTGGCGACCGATCTTCACGATCGGGTTGAGCGAGGACAGCGGATCCTGGAACACCATGGAAATCCTGTCGCCTCGGATCTTACACATCTCCTCCTCGGAGATCTTCAAAAGGTCTTTGCCGTCATAGAGAATCTCACCGCCGTCGACGATCGCATTGCCGGCCAGGATGCCGAGAATGGACCGGGACGTGACGGATTTGCCGGAGCCGGACTCGCCTACGATGGCGAGCGTCTTGCCCCTCTCGAGATTGAACGAGATATCCCGCACGGCCTTCAGTGTTCCGCCCGTCGTGCGGAAAGAAACTTTCAGGTTTTTCACTTCCAAAATGTTAGCCATGAATTATTCCTCCACGCCTCGTAACGACGGGTTGAACGCGTCGCGCAGACCGTTGCCGAACAGGTTAAAGCAGATCATCAGCAGGGAAATGACAAGCGCCGGGAAGATCATCAGATGCGGGTACGTGGTCCAGATCGAACTCGAATCCGCAAGCAATGTTCCCAGAGACGTTGTCGTCTCATTGCCGAGTTTAACGATTCCCAGGAAACTCAGCATACTCTCGCCGGAGATAACGCCGGGGATTACCAGCACGCTGCTGGTGATGATCGTTCCGAGGGAGTTCGGGAAAATGTGTTTCCAGATAATGCGGCTGTCGCTGGCACCCAGCGTTCTCGCAGCCATGACATACTCCTGGTTTTTAAAGCGGTAGAACTGCGTTCTGACGCGGTACGCCATACCGATCCAGCCCGTCGTCACATACGCGAACAACAGACACACGATCGGCCCGACCTTAACCGCCAGATGCAGCTGGAACAAGGTCGCCACAACGATGAACGGCACGTTGTTGATGATATCCGAGATACGCTCCATCACAAGGTCCGTCGTCCCGCCGTAATAACCCTCGATCGCTCCGTAGATCGCCCCGATCGTCAGGTTGATCGCAGACACGGCAAGCGCCACCAGGAAACTCAGTTTGATACCGGATGCCAAACGAAGCATCAGATCATATCCCTGGCTGTCCGTGCCGAACAGATACTCCGGTTCAAAACCGTTTACATAACGATAGTAATTGTAATACAACACGCGAACCTTGTACTGCGCGGAATCAATGTCACCGCCGCCGGTGTAAATGTAGTAGAGCGGATTGCCCTCCTCGTCGCGCATATAGTTGTCTTCGAGAACCATGTCCTCGGAATACGGGATTTCCTTGCCCTTGCCGCTCTTGTTCAGCTTCACCGGTGTTCCCTTTTTGGACTTGTACCAGTAATTGGCATTCGCCGGATCGAAGTTCCACTCATTATCCTCTACCAGAGGATAAAGCACATGAATGCCGGTTGCTTCCTCGTATTCCCGAATTTTACTGTATTCCGACTGTTCGATGCTCCGATACTGGAAACCGTATTCCAAATACGTGTCCAACCGACAGGTATAGATCGTCTTGTCCTTGGAACCGATCATGCCGGTCACTTCCTTGGGATCACCGATTTCCCGCATCGGCTGATAGTAGCTCTTCTTACCGTCGGCAATCGACAGCTTACCGCTGCCTTCATAATCTTCCGCGCCGACGCCGATCCCGAGCATAAGGATCAGGTTTTTCTCGTTGAAGTCACGCTCCACCGTACCATCGCAGATTCCGAGATGGTCGCGAAGCCAGATGTTGCGGGGCGCCTTCTTCGAGTAATACACATCCATAAATGTCAGGTCGTATCGCGTGAAAAATGCCGGCGTCAAAAACGCGAACATCAGGATCGCTGCAATGATTATCGCAGCCACGATGGATCCTTTGTTCTTGCAGAAACGGATCCACGCGTCTTTCAGGTATCCTACCGGCTTATCCACGAACTTCGTGTCGGTCAGTTTCTCGTCCCGATTGACAAAAGCGAATTTCTCAACGGGGATTGATCTGTTTTCCAATGATGTCTTGCTCATATCATCTCTCCCCCATTCGAATTCTCGGATCGATAAATCCGTAACTGATGTCGGTGACGATGCCCGCAGCCAGACCGATGAACGTATAGAATACCGTATCCATCATGAAGACATCATAGTCCAGCAGCGTGATGGAATTCAGGTAGAGCTGTCCGACGCCGGGAACCGAGAAGATCTGCTCAATGACAAAGGAGCCGGCCAGAATATCGACGACGCTTCCGAGAAGCATCGGAAGGATTGGTACCATCGCATTTTTCATCGCATGGCGCGCGGTTGCCTGAGATCTGGTCAGACCTTTCGTGCGCGCGAGCAGCATATAGTCGGAAGTGAGCGTCTCCGTAAGCTCCGCACGCGTAAAACGGCAAAGCTGGGCGATGGTTCCGAATGACAATGCGATCACAGGCGCGAGCATACTGACAAACATCTTCCACGTGAACCAGGATCCTCCCGCATCGGCGAGGGAATACACGGTCAGAGGGAGAAGGTCCCATTTGAAATAGAGATAGTACTGCACCAGAAAGCCATAGACATAACTCGGCACAGACACAAAGATCATGACTGAGGTACTGATCAGCTGATCCTGCCACTTATTTTTCTTGATTGCCGCATAGATTCCCAAAAGGATACCGATCGGCGTAGCAAGAAGCATGGAATACAGATTGATCAGGATCGTCGGCGGGAAGCGGTCGGTAAACACCTGCCACACCGGCTTCATCTTGTCAATCTTCCACGACGTACCGAAATCCCATTTGGTAAAGATATTCTTGAGATACCGAATGTATTGAACGATCAGCGGCTTGTTGTATCCCTGCGCTTCGAGGCGGGCCATCATGGCCTCCTTCTGCGCAGCTTCCTGCGGGTATTCCTGCGGAAGCAGCTTGATCAAAAAGAAACACATCGTCACAATGATAAACAGCGTGACGAACATCAACACGATTCGCTTGATAACATACTTCAGCATAACGACGACTCCTTAGCCTTGTTATCGGAAATTCGCAGTTATTATAGCACATGCGAGAAACAATTGCACTCTTTTTCGAAAAATGAGCGCCGCGGATCATTTGACCGAAATCGCGGCAAAAAAGGCGGGAACCGTCGGATTCCCGCCTTTCGTGTTTGAAACAAGACTAACGGTTTACTCGTAATTGAGAACGCCGCCCTGATCCGCTACAGCTTTCGTCCATGCAGCATCATCATAGTTGAATTCCATGAGACGAAGGCCACCGAAATCGTACATGATATTGTACTCGTCGGTGTAGTACTTCACCTGGAACGAAAGAAGCGTACAGTCGGTTGTTCCGCAGAGAGGAATACGATAGTACTTGGTAAGGAAATTCTTTTCCATCGCAGCAAGGATCGTCAGCTTCGTCTTGAAGTCGGCAGATGCATACTTGCCTTTCTCCATCGTGCTCGACCACTGCTGCCAGGTCATCGTATCGTCAGTTCCGTTAATGTTGATCGTCAGAGTCTCCTGCGTAGGATCCCAGCAAGCACCCTCGTTGATCTTACCTACATAATCCGGATCGCAGTATACCTGGAAAATGGTGAACGGATAGAACGCTGCACCACCCCAAGCACCATAACCAATAGCGAACTCACCGTCCGGAACAGCGCCGTAACGATCCTCAATATTGCCGATCGCTTCGAACGTGATCTTTCCGAATCCGGTGCCTTCCAGTGCTGCGTTAACATGCTTGTTGATCAACGCAACCTGTGCCTGATCGGAAGCCTCAAGAGCACCCTTCTTCCAACCGATGCGGATCTTGATCTCGTCGCCGGCTTTGTAGAGGCCTGCCGCAACAAGCTCGTCGCAAGCCTTCTTCATATACTCCTTCGCAAGAGTAACGTTGTAACCGTTGACAGACTTATAAGCTTCCTTCAACGTCTTGTAGGCCTTGCCCTCACCGTACTCGATACCGTAGAGGTCGCAGATTGCCTGCATAGCCTCATCCGAATCGCGGTAAATGGACGTAGGATCCTCGTAAACATTGTAGTAGTACAGACCGTTCAGGATGTAGCATGCCGGCTTGTAACCTGCCGTCGCCGTAACGAACTCCTGACGGTTGATCGCAAGGGACATACCCTTGCGGAAATTATCGTTGGAAAGAACTACCGAGTTGATATTGCCCTTAGCGGCATCCATCTTCTGCAGCGCCTCGAGATTCGTGTTGAAGAAGAAGCTCTGCGTATAGGTCTCATCCATCTTGTAAAGCTGATCCGAAGTGGAATAGTTCACAAGTTTTTCTGCCGTAGGCGACCAGGTGGAAAGCTCACCCTTGAGGAATGCCTGCTCGGCAGCATTGTCATCCAAAACGTTGATAACAACGGACGTTGCCTTGTACTGCTGAACATCCTTGCCGTCAACCTTAAAGTTCTCGTTGCTCGTCATGGAAACGAGGGAACCGTCTTCAGCCTTCGTGTAACCGAACCAGTTCTCGTTCTGAACGAAGATGATCTGCTTGCCCTTCTGAAGCGAAGAGATCTTGTAAGGACCGTAAGAGCACGATGTCTCCATCGAAGTACCGTACTTCGTGGTTACAAGGCCGTCCTTCGTCTCCTTGCTCGCCTCATACAGCTTCTCGTTAACGATCCAGTTGCTGGTCAGCGAGGTCAGGAAATAATTGCGGTCGATATAGTTCTGGTTGACATAACGGATCGTGTAGTCGTCAACCTTGTAAAGACCTACTGTGGAGAAATCCTGCTTTTCAAAGGTCTTATCGTAGTACAGATAGCACGGAACATCCGCTTCCGACTCACCCCAGTTTTCGGTGGAAATGACCGAAACGAACATCTGCAAAGACTCGTCCGTCAAAGGAACAAGACCGGTCTTCGTGTCCATAAGGGCAACCAACGAATCCCAGTTCTCCATGTTGAAGAGTTCCTCTGCAGGCATACCGAAGAAATCATTGGCCTTTTCAACAAATTCTTTGAACGTGTAGCCGCTGCAGTACGACAGCGATTTAGCGAGCGCGATATAGATCTTGTTGTTGTCAGCAGGGTTGCAGTACACACCGTCCGCATTCTTCGTGAACTTATCGAGGCTGTCGAATACTGCTACCTTTGTCGTCGCATCATAGTTCTCCTGAGGAGACGTGGAACCGCCGAAGTAGTATCCTCTCGCACCTGCAATTGCCGACTCACCGGACCAGTAATTGTTCGCGCGATAATTCTGCATCTCGGGGTCCAAAAGCTGCTTCATGGAGTAAATATAGGTATCGGCATTGATCGGAGTACCGTCTTCCCACTTTGCATCCTTACGCAGGGCAATATCAAAGATAAATCCACCCTCTACAGTGTCAAGCGTGGTTCCATCCGGAAGGACACAGCCATACTTCGTAAGGTCATCCTTGTGATCCTTGGTAACATCGGTAACAGCGGTTGCCATCTCGTAGATCCACTGATACTTACCCTCCTCCGAGTTGTCAATCGTGAGGTTGACAAACGGAGTTTCCAAATAGCCCATAATATCACTGTCGGCACTGGTCTCCCAGGTATGAGGGTTCCAGGTAGAACCGAGCGCATTCACATACGTCTTGAATGTATATGTCTTCGCTTCCGGTACCGGAGTCGGCTGCTCACCGGGGGTGGTCTCACCCGGGGTTGTCGTTACGGTCGACTCATTCGTAGTATTGTTCTTTTTATCCTCGCAGCCTATCATGGAAAAAGCCATTACAAGGGCCAGCAGGAGTGAAAGAATCTTCTTTCTGTTCTTCATACAATCATCCTTTCTGTAACACTGTCAGAGAATGCTCAACACCCTCGCGCAGGGAATTGGGCATAATTCTCAATTTGAATTACAGAAATATTGTAAACCAGCAAAAATATTTTGTAAAGGTGAAGCAATTTTTGTAAATATGCTTTTCTATTTGACGTTTTATTTGTCGATGTCCGCATTATGAAAATAAAAAAATGAATGCCGCAGAATCTGCGGCATTCTGTAATGCATTATTGTATATTGCGTTGCATATCGGTTCTATTCGATGACAACCGCTTCGTTGTATCCGTGCTCCTGTGCGTGCAGGAAAATGGTAAATCTCGTTCCGATCTCCGGCCTGCTCTGGACCATGATCGTCCCGTGATGGCGGTTGATGATCCATTTTGCGATGGCGAGGCCCAGTCCGGTGCCTCCGGTCTTCGAGTTGCGCGCCGTATCCGAGCGGTAGAAGCGCTCGAAAATGTGTTCCACATCGTGGGAGCTCATGCCGATTCCGTTGTCCTGTACCGAGTAGTACGGGCGGAGTTCCGGGTTGAGGCCCACGCGGAGCGTGATGGTGTCGCCGACGGTCGTGTATTTGGCGGCGTTGTCCACCAAGATGCGGATCGACTGTTTGAGCATCGCCGGGTCGCCGTAGCAGAACACTTCGCCGGCGGACTCATCCTGCAACAACTCGTAGGAGTGGTTTTTGTCGATCATCACCGACTCCTCGTATACTTCCTTCATCGTTGCCGAGAGGGACATGGACTGAAGCGTCAGTTTCTGCCGTCCGGCATCGCCTCTGGCGAGGAACAGAAGTTGCTCCACCAGAGTATTCATATGGTCGGACTCGGTGCGGATCGCCGAGATGGCCTCCTCGAGGATCTCGCGGTCCTCCTTGCCCCAGCGGTCCAGCATGTCCGCGTAGCCCTTGATGACCGCGATCGGCGTGCGCAGCTCGTGGGAAGCGTCGCTCACGAAGCGTGTCTGCTGGCGCGCGGCCTCTCTCATACGGTCGATCAGATCGTTGACGGCCTTCTCCATGCCGGTCAGCTCGCGGTCGTTCGTGCGAACGTGGTCCGACGGCGATTCCGCATCGACATGGCTGATCGCGTATGTCAGGTTCTGCAGCTTCTCCTCGTTCCACTGCGAGTTGCTGATGTACTGCGCGGTTTCGGCCATTTCCCGAAGCGGTTTCAGACGACGGCGGATCGGGAAGCGGTCAAAGAATACGACCCGGAGCACCGAGAGGATCTCGAATCCGAGAAGCACACACATCACCTGAAAAAAGATCTCCAGGGATTCGCCCGGCTGCACCGTGAGGGATTCGGTTTTGTTTGTAATGATCACGCCGAACGTATCCAGCGAATCGCCGGTGAAAGAAATGTCCTTGATGCGGCTCAGCGAAAAATTCGCATTTTTCGCGGCCTGATGGATCCACGCCCCGAATGTCGTCACGACCAGGATTATGTTCAGCCAGAGATATCCGAAAAATCTTCGGCTGATCACCATCCGATGCAGTTTTCCCGCGATCGATCCGGCCCGCTTCTTCGGTTCCTTCACAGCCTTGCTGTTCATCTCCGGTCCCGGCGGAACGGGATTTCCCGTCTCGTCCTGCCACAGCATCGGCTGTTGCGGCATTCCCATATTTTGGTTACTCATGTTCACTCATCCTTAATCACATACCCGACACCGCGGACGGTCTGGATCATATGAACGCCGAAGCGCTCGTCGATCTTCGCCCGCAGATAACGGATGTACACATCGATGACATTGGTCTCGCCGACGTAATCGTAGCCGCACACTTTCTGCAGCAGCGTATCGCGCCCGAGCACGATATTCCGGTTCGTCAGCAGCAATGCAAGCAAGTCAAACTCTCTCTTCGACAGTTCGATCGGCACGTTGTCCCACACGGCGGAATACGCCGCAGGGTCAACCGTCAGATCGCGCCAGACTAATTTGCCGGCGTCGTCCTTCGCCGCCGTGCCTTTTTTCTTCATCGCAACGCGGATCCTCGCCAAAAGCTCCTCGATCGCGAAGGGTTTGGTCACATAGTCGTCCGCGCCGAGGTCAAGCCCCGACACCTTGTCCATCACGGAGTCTCTGGCCGTCAGTAAAATGACCGGGATCTCCGACGTCTTGCGCAGTCTCCGCAGCACCTCGAGCCCGTTCAGCTCCGGCAGCATGATGTCCAGAAGAACGATGTCATACTCCCCGCTCTCCGCCATCGAAAGGCCGGTGCGGCCGTCCGCTGCCTTGCCTGTCGAATACCCCTCATGCCGCAGCTCCAGCTCGACAAATCGTGCGATCTGCTCTTCATCCTCAACGATCAATACTTTTGTTGCCATGCTTCCTCCGTGTCATCGTTTTATTGCACCACAGGCGGGCCGCCGAGGCTGCCCGCCGTAATCGCCCGGATTCGGCTGCGCCCTGTGCTCACCACCGTGGGGCGCCGCGCCGTCCTGTTTTTCTTTAGCAGCAACCGCCGTTGCCGCCCTCTCCGCCGTTGCCGCCGAAACCGTCGGCACCGTTCTGTCCGTCGCAACCTGCGGGAGCACCCTGTGCGCCCTGTGCGCCTTCTGCGAAGCTGCTCTTAATGTCACGCGCTACGTTGCTGCAGCCGTTTGCTGCGCGGTTGCAGGCGCCGTTTTCCTTCATGTCCGGACCCGTAAAATGATATCCGTAATCGAAGAACAATCCTACTACCAGCAATGCCACGATCACGGGAAGCAAAGGCGTCACCAGAAGGATCACGAAGATCGTCAGTGGGATCCGGAAGCTTGTCTCGCCGTTCTTGCGAACTTCCATGAAGTTGTTCATGCCCTTGCGAAGCACACCGCCGAACCAGCGACCGAAGCGGCGAACCGCCTCGCCGAAGGACTCGCTCGCGTGCTTCTGCGGCTCGTTGTTCATCCCGCGGTCCATGTTGGGCGTCTCGGTATAGTAACCGCCGCTCGGCATTCTCACTCGGCCGAGCGCCTCGAGGTACAGCGCCGCGTCGAGGATATCCTCGTTGCATGCGCGGAGCGCCGCATCCGCCTCCTGCTCGCTTACGTTCATTTTCGCACACAGTTTCTGAATCTTTTCTGCTCTTTCCATATCTCTTACCTTTCTGCCCCTCCCGGGCCCCGGTCGTCTGCCGGTTAGTTTTCTGATGGGTTTTGATTCCCTCCGCACCACACAAGCGCGTCTCTCTTGTTTATGTGCCCATCATACCGCCCGAAGTTTAAATAAAAAGGGGAAAAAGATTAAAATCAAATTAATACTTCTGTTCATTTTCCTGAAAAGTCGCTATAATTATATGCCATAGGGGGCTTTTCGTCAATCTTACAGGCCCCTCTTCCCAAGGAAAGGAAATGCCATGAAACTGTTCCCGCGCCCCGTCCGAAAGGAAATCGCCCGCTTTGAAGGGCTTACGTACACGCTCTACCGGAGCAGCCGCAAGACGATCAGTCTTCAGTGCAAAGAGACCGGCGAGCTCGTCGTGCGCGCGCCGTTATTTTGCTCCGTAAAAGAAGTCGAAGCCGTCCTGGCTTCCCACCGCGACTGGATCCGCACGAAGCTGGCGGACATCGCGAAGGCCCGCGAAGAGTCCGACCGGCCGGAGACGCATTTCTTCGACGGCGCCCTGCTTCCGTTCGGAAACGGCAGTCTTCGCATTCGCATCGAGGAAGACCCCGACGCCAAACGCTACACCGTCACTCTGCACGAACAGGACGGAAAGCCGGAGCTGCTGCTCCGCGGCGCCGAACTTCCCGCCGCCACCTGCAAGATCCTCGTCTCCCGCTGGGGCCGCCGCTACGCCGGCGAAGTTCTCCGGAACCGGCTGAACCACTGGGCCGCCGTGCTGCGCGTCTCCTACAATGCCATGTCGATCAAGGAGACGAAGACGCGATGGGGCAGCTGCAGCGCCCTCGGCAACATCAATCTTCACTGGAAGCTGCTGATGATCCCGGAGTCCCTGAGCGACTACGTTCTGGTTCACGAGCTGTGCCACCGCTTTGAGCTCAACCACAGCGCCGCCTTCTGGGCGCGCGTCGAGAGCGTGCTGCCCGACTATCGCGAGCGCAGGAACGAGCTTCGGAAAATAGAGAAACAGATCCTGACCTGGTAAACAAAACCGCCGACAATAGGCAAGCCCCCGGCAAACTGTCTTCGCGAGTTCCTTGCTCACGCCGACAGCCCCCGAGGGCTCTTTTTGGCTCATTTTCCGTTGTCGGAACCGATCAATGATGGAACAGACGGATTCCGGTAAATGCCATAACCATATCGTGGTCGTCCGCTGCCTGGATCACAAGGTCGTCGCGGATGGATCCGCCGGGCTCGGCAACATACTTCACGCCGCTTCTAAAAGCGCGCTCGATGTTGTCGCCGAAGGGGAAGAAAGCGTCGGAACCAAGTGCAACGTCGGTGTTCTTGTCAAGCCATGCGCGCTTCTCTTCCGCGGTAAATACCGACGGCTTTGTCTTGAAGATGTTCTGCCATTTGCCCTCCGCCAGAACGTCCATGTAATCCTCGCCGATGTAGAGGTCGATGGCGTTGTCGCGATCGGCGCGGCCGATGGAATCCAGGAACGGCAGGTTCAATACTTTGTCGGACTGGCGCAGCCACCAGTTGTCCGCCTTCGAGCCGGCGAGACGCGTGCAGTGGATACGGGACTGCTGTCCCGCGCCGATACCGATCGCCTGGCCGCCCTTGCAGTAGCATACGGAGTTGGACTGCGTATACTTGAGGGTGATCAGGGAAATGATCAGGTCGATCTTCGCAAGTTCCGGAAGATTTTTATTCTTCGTAGGGATGTTCGCGAAAAGCTCGTCATTAATGTTGAGCTCGTTGCGGCCCTGCTCGAAGGTGATGCCGTACACCTGCTTGCGCTCCAGCGCCGCGGGGACATACGACTCGTCAATCCGGATCACGTTGTAGTTGCCCTTCTTCTTGCTCTTGAGGATCTCCAGAGCCTCGGGCTCATATCCGGGAGCGATGATACCGTCGCTCACCTCTCTCTTGATCATGTTCGCGGTGCAGACGTCGCAGACATCCGAAAGAGCGATGAAATCGCCGAAGGAGGACATACGGTCCGCGCCTCGCGCGCGCGCGTATGCGCTCGCCAGAGGAGTCAGCTCGCCGAGATCGTCCACCCAGTAGATCTTGCGGAGCGTGTCGGTCAAAGGAAGACCTACCGCAGCGCCCGCGGGCGATACGTGCTTGAAGGACGTCGCTGCCGGAAGGCCCGTCGCCTTCTTGAGCTCCTTCACAAGCTGCCAGCCGTTAAATGCGTCCATGAAATTGATGTAGCCCGGCTTGCCGTTCAGAACCGTGATCGGCAGTTCGCTTCCGTCCGCCATGAAGATGCGGGAAGGCTTCTGATTGGGGTTACATCCGTACTTGAGTTCCAGTTCGTTCATTGTCTTCTTGCCTCATTTTTCGTATTCCGGTCCGTTGCCGGTATTGATCAAACGTTCTTGTTGACGATCCTCGTCTCGTACTTGCCGGTCGCGATGTCGATGTAACGCACGAACAGGGAAACCTTGTTGTCTTCGTTCAGCGCGTTCCACACGAGATCGGTGAACTCGTCGATGCCGCCGTCGATATCCACAAGCTCAGGCTCGCCCTCAAAGCTCGGAAGCGGATTGCCGTCGCCCATGTAGGTGTGGATGAAACGTCCGTATCCGGCCTTCGGGTTCGTGTATGCGAACGTGAAGCGGTTGCAGGAATCGGGATCGCCGTTGTCGCTCTTCAGGATCGACATTGCGAAGTTGTAATTTCCGTTCTCAACGTGCATGATGCCGCTGATACGGGGTGTGTAATTCGGAGCATCAGGCTCGAACTCTCTGCCGCGGAGTGACTGCTCGAACGTCTGCTGCTTGTCCATCAGCTCGTAGATCGTGTCGGTCTGGTCGCCGTTGGTGACGATCGTCTTGTTTCCGAGCACGCGCACCGGCGCGTAAATGATGAGGCTCGGATCCGAGAGTTTCGACGGATCAAACGCCTGGGTGCGGATGCCCTCGCCGTCCGTGACGAACACGCGGTTGCGGCTGTTCACGCTTCTGCCCATAATAAAATAGGCAGTCACGGCGCTTTTACCATCCGATGATCTGCCTATAACAATCCCGCGTCCGGGATACGCATTGTTCTGTAATACTTCCTTCAATGACTGCATCTTCATGACACATCCTCCGTTACCATGACTTCGGGTTCCCGGGCCGCAGCCCGAATCCGCTATCATTATAACGGAACGCGAATATCAAATCAAGCGATTTCACACAATCCGCACTCTTTTTTTCAATCAGTAGACCGCCTCTTTGGCCGCCTTCTTCCACTCCTCGTCCGTGTGGCGGAACGTGTAGTAGCGGAGTCCGCCGAAGCCTGCTCTGTCGATGTACCGGGACGTCGCAAAATCCCCTTTCTGCGACACGATCATCACATCGTTCCGGTCATACAGAGGGATCGCAGCGAAGCCGCTTAAGTAGACTTTCTCCATCAAGCCGAAGATTTCCGCCCGGGTCGCCGCGTCGTATTCGGAAAATGTCGCCAGCGCGTTTGAGCCGTCCTCCGCCGCGATCACGCAGGTCTCGTCCGTGCCGTCCATCCAGAGCGCCCACTGTCGTAACGGCGCCGTGTAATCGATGCCGTTCACGCGGAGTTTCACGTTTATCTGCGCGGTGTCATAGCCGTATTCCAACTGGTTGCCGGCTCCCGTTGCATCATCGCAATAGCATTCAAACAGAACGCCGTACGTCTCATAGACCGAGCCGCCCCACGTCGAGAGGATCATGTCCGCTCCGCCGGAGCGCATGGTCTGATAGAAATTCGGATCCACGGTCGTCTTGATCCGGATCTTCCCCGCAAAATCGGTACCTTCGCAGGCCGTCTCAAGCGCGTCGCTCAAAAACTCCGCGATCGCGTTGTAGATGTCTTCCGAACCGGCGAGCAGAAGCTCGATCTCGACCTCGGAATACCCGTTGTACAATCCACCCAGGACACACTCCCGATACGCCTGTTGCATATATGCTCTCGCCGCCTCGATATCGTATCCGGTGACCGCCGCATACGCCTCGTCGAGGGTCTTATACTCTTCGTCGTTGCCGTATTTGACGCCGTACAATCCGACCAGAGCCTTCTTTGCCCCGTCCGTCTCGCGGTACACGGCTCCGCCCGTTGCATCGCAGATGTAGCTCCGTCCCAGCAGTCCGAGGGATGCATTGCCCGCCGCAGTATAATACGTAGCGAACTTCGCGCGGTTGAGCGCCGCGGAAAATGCCTTGCGGAACGTTTCGTTGGCCAGGATCTTCCCTTTTCTCTCCCCGAGGGACTCCGCATTCGTGTTGAATGTGATCTTCGTCGTGTACGGCAGCGGAGTAAACCGCAGATACTCGCTGTTTCCGTAGGTCTTCAGATCGTCGGCGATCAGATCCATCCGGTCGAGCTCGCCCTTGCGGAACGCTTCCGTCTGCTTGCGATGCTCCGCAAGAACCTGCAGGCTGATCCGGTCAGCCTGATACTGTCCCTTGTGAAGGCCATCGGTATAGCCGAACCACTGCTCATTTCTCTCGAACTCAATCTGGCGGTTCGCCTTGAAGAGTGTGAGTTTGTACGGTCCGAAGCCGGCCGTCTTCTCAAGGCTCGTGCCGTAGTCGGTAGTGATCGCGACAATGCCGTCACTGTCCTTGTCGACCTGCTTATTTTTCGCATTGTAATACGTCTTACAGGACTCCCAGAGTTCCGGTTTCACCAGATACGCGGTCGTCAGAAACTCCGGCACCGCGATCTCCGCGTCGGCCACCGGCCGCGCCGTCACAAACACAAACGTATATGTGTCAACCATAAAGAACCCGACTTCCGTCCAGTCCTTCACGGAGTTGTCCGCGTCAAAGGAGACATAGTACGCCAAGTCGCTCTCCTTCTCGTTTCCCCAGTAGTCCGAGCCCGTGAACGCAAAGAGGAGCTCGATCGTCTTGTCCGACACCGGGACATACCCTTCCCTGTCGGCCTTAGCCGCGAGCTGGTTGTACACCTCCTCTGGGAACTGCCCCCGGTCTTTAAACTGCTCGATGCTCATGCCGCCGAGCCATGCGTAGCCCGTCTTCAGCCCGAAGTACAGCTTCGCCCCGCCGGGCGTCGTGTATACGCCGTCCTTGCCGGCGATCTTCGCCTCCCAAGCGAACGCCGCGTTCCGGCCGTCCGGGGAGTTCTGTTCCCGCGAGGTTCTTCCCGAATGGTAATACGATCTCGCGTTGTAAATCTCAAACGTGCCCGAAGTGAGCGCCTCCGCCTTTTGGTTTTGCATCTTGGGATTGAGCAGCTCCATCGCCGAGTAGATCACGGTCGACGCGTCGATCGCGGTTCCGTCGTCCCAACACAGCCCCTTGCGAAGCACGATCTTCCAGGCCTTCGCGGTGTCTCCCTCCTCGATCCCGTAGCGGCCGACATAGTCCTTCGTCACATCCGCAGGAAGCTCCTGCGCCATCTCGCACAGAACACTCCAGCCGTCTTTCGTCTCATTTGGCACAAAATCATAGTAGCCGCTGCCGGTATACGAAAGGATCGTGCGGTCGCTCTCGCTCTCCGGGGCAAATGTCGACGCGTGAAGCGACGAGGCCTCGGTGATATAATCGCGGTACGTATACACCTCGGGATCCGTGTAATCCTTCCCCGCGACGCCTGCGTACGCCTTGGTATTCACGCTGCTTTTGCCCGTCGACGCCGTGATCTCGCCGGCGTACAGCGTTCCGTCCTCCTCTTTCTTCACGGAGAGGTCCACACTTCCGGGCAGCGCTTCCGTCGGCTTCTCGCTCGGCGCATCCGTCGGTGTCATCATCGGCGTGACATCCGTCATCGGCTCTTCGGTCACTGACGGCGTTGGCTCGCTTGTATTATTCTGATTGGCCCCGTTCTCGCATCCCGCAAGCGCCATCGACGCCGTGAGAAGCAGCACGATTGCCGTCTTTTTTATTTTCATACGGATTTTCCTTCCCGAACCGTCTGTCCTGTTCTGTCTTCTGCACTCCCTGCCGGACGCCCGGGGCGTCCGAAACCGCCCTCAGTATAGCACGCGAGCACCGATTCGTCCAGTTTTCCGGACACGGTTTCCTGCGGGATCTCATTTTACAAAGAAAAAAAGCCTACCGGACCGTCATTCGGTCTGTAGGCTTTATTGCGGACTACGGGACTTGAACCCGAACGCGCTTAGCGCACATGATCCTTAGTCATGCCTGTCTGCCAATTCCAGCAAGTCCGCAGAGTGTCTCTCAACACGCTTGATTATATTACCACGAAGGTTTTTCCTTGTCAATCACTTTTTTCTGAGATATAATTACTTCGTGAAAAACGCGTAAAACACGCGCCCGGACGCGCTTTCCGACCGGCGCGTCGCGCAACCTTAAGGAGGAATTTACGATGGCTTGGGAAAATGGTTCCGCCGATCTGATCGGCGTTTGGGAAGTCGCCAAGGCTCGCTCCGTCGTGGGCGACCGGTTTGACTTCTTCACCGCGGAGGAAGTTGCCGCAGAGCTTGATCGCATGAGATCGAGCGGCGAACTGGACAGCGACCCGGCGGAAATGATGAGCGGTTTCAGCTCCCGCACGGAGTTTACCGGGGACGGCAAAGTCCTAACTTGGATGAAAGCGCCGGAGGGCGTTCCGCAGGAGGCGATCGACGAAGCTTTGGCGAGCGGCGAGATCAAGGCGTTCCGCGACGGCTTCTTCTGTCTTGAGGAGAAGCCGTGGAAGGAAGAGAACGGCGAGTTTTTCTACGACACCGGCGAGCACCGCGAGATGTTCGGCGAGATGCAGTCCTCCTGGGACAAGCTGGAGTTAAACGCAGACGGTCTGCTCAAGTTCGGAAGCGGCATGCTCCTGCTCCGCAAGATGTGATCGATCAATAAGCGAAAAATAAGAGCTGCCGGATATCCGACAGCTCCTTTTTGTGCAGTTGATGGGACTTGAACCCACACCCAAGTACATGGACATGAACCTGAATCATGCGCGTATGCCAATTCCGCCACAACTGCAAGCAACGGTTATGATACCATCCAACCTGGGGAAAGTCAAGCACTTTTTCGAAGCACTATTCGGCCACCGCGGACGCAGGTGCGAGCAACTGAACCTCCACGGTCTCCTCCGTCGCACGAATGCTCACGCGGCGGTCGGAAAGTTTCCCGTTCACCGTGAGGAACACCTGGATCGTCTGATCGTTATCGTTGGCCATAAAATAATCTTCGCCGAGACGGGCATAGAAATTCCGAAGTTCATCATAATTGTTGACGCCGGCGAGGCTGGCGTAATCCATCGCGCCCGTGCCGGAGTTCAAAAACTCCGTATCCGCAGGGAACGGAAAATAATACTTGGTTCCGTTGTCCTCGATCAGCGCCGTCAACTCACTGATCGTAACATAGTCATCGATGCAGGTCACATAGAAATAATGCTGATTGACTAACATCAAAAACATGCCCGTGTCCTGCTTCTGGGTAATGTCATAGAACGTGCCGTCCACATCCACGGAACCGATGAAGTCCTCGTTGTCGCGAATGCACTCCGCATAGAAATTCAGCTTGCTGTCGATCCGGCAGCGAGCCTGATGCCGATGGCCTTTGCCCGCATTTTCCTCGGAGATCTCGGCAAATCGGATCGTCGCCTGACCGTCATAGCTCGTCAGCGAGATATCCCCCGATTTTGCGCCCGGCCGAAGTGCCAAAATAACCAATGCAAGCGCCAACACACAACCGGCGATGATCATCCAGGTTTTGTTTGAAAAATCCAGTTTAATATCCATATCCGCCTCCTGTTAACTCTCCGCGATCTCACGGATCACCGTCCCGGCAAGCTCATTGTCCACGCCGAACTTCGCCGCGATGGTCTTTCCGATGTCCGAAAATCCTATGCGTGTTCCGGCATTCACGCCGCCGCGCATGCCCGGTCCCCAGGCAACCAGCGGAATGTATTCCCGCGAATGGTCCGTCGAAGCCGTGGCAGGATCGCAGCCGTGATCCGCCGTGATCATCAGCCAGTCATCCTCACGAAGTCCCGCCATCAGTTCCGGAAGCTTCGTGTCGAAATACGTCAATGCCTTCGCGTATCCGTCAACATCGTTGCGGTGACCGTATTTCATATCAAAATCCACGAGGTTGGTAAAACACAGTCCCGTGAAGTCTTCGCTCATCTGTTTCAGTGTAACATCAATGCCCTCTTCATTGCAAGAAGTTCTTTGAAAACTTCCGATCCCGCGGCCCGCGAAAATGTCCACGATCTTGCCGACGGAACGAACCTCGACTCCCGCGCGGCTCAGCACGTCCAACAGCGTGTCGCCCGTGGGTTCCAGCGAAAAATCATGCCGCAGCGCCGTTCTCGTATACGGCCATTCTCCCGTGAACGGCCGGGCGATCACACGCCCGACTCCGTACGCTCCGGTGCACAGCTTTCTCGCGATTTCACAGTACTCATACAACTGCTCGGTCGGGATCAGCGCGTCGTGCGCCGCAATCTGCAGAACGCTGTCCGCCGACGTGTACACGATGAGAGCTCCGGTCTCCAACTGCTCCTTGCCGTAATCGCGGATCACGTCCGTGCCGGAGTACGGCTTGTTGCACAAAATCCCGCGCCCCGTCGCCTTCGAAAGCGCGTTGATCAGACGCTTCGGAAAGCCTTTCGGAAATGTCGGGAACGGTTTCTGAAGCGGAAGACCCGCGATCTCCCAGTGGCCGGTCGTCGTGTCCTTGCCTTTGGAAACCTCCGCAAGCCGGCATACGACGCCGTCGAAGGAATCCGTGCTCACTGCGCCCTCACCGCTTCCGCACACGACTCCGCGCACGCCGTTGATGTGGAACAGTCCCAGGCGCTCCGCGTTCGGCATCGAAAAATAAGGCGATCTCGCGGCGCTTCGCAGCGTAAAGCTGCCTTCGTCACCGAAATCCGCAGCGTCAGGCATCTCACCGACACCGCAACTGTCCAAAACGATCAAAAACACTCTGGCCATACCGTATCTCCTTTCCCGCGCACTCAATCCACATAACTGTAATAAACCGCTGTCTTGGCGATGGTAGCCTTCGCCTCGCTCAACATCATTGTATATTTCTTTCCCTTGGTCGGCGAGATGACCGTCAGCCGGTCAGGTTCATACCCGACGATCATCACCCACGAATCCTTATAGCGCGCCGCCACCGGGCGTCCTTCCGCCACGAACTGCAGCGCCTCCGCAAGCGTCACACCCGAGATGTCCACGGCGCTGCCGGGAATGTGCTCGGACAGCCACGTAAAGAACGGCTTGCGGTTCAGATCAAAGGTCGCGGCGTCCGCCGTCGAGCCTTTGTACGTCAAAAACATCTGCAGGATTGCCTGCATCTCCGTGCGGCCTTCCTCTTCCGCATAGACCGCCGTGATATTCTTTACCTTCGCGGATTCGGGCTTGGTGCCTCGCTTCCACAGAGAGACGCCCTTCTCATCGTAGACCGCTCCCACCGAATCGTCCGCAAGGCGGATGCATTCGCCCAAGTTTCCGCTGACCGCGATGATCCGTCCGTAGGACGCGACATAGTATCTCGGCTCGATCCACGTTCCGACGCGCACCGACGTGTTTCCGGTGAGCACCGTAAACACGGTAGACTCCTTCCTCGGGATCGCCTCCAGCTTAAATCCCGACGGCAGATTGAGGTAGTACTCTCTCTTCATCAGGTTGGTCGAGCGCCCTGTCACCGTAATCTTCGGCGTCGCGGCGCGGGAACTCTTGAGAATGTTGTATTTTCCGGAGGATTCATAGAGCGGCCGGTACGTCTCTGAGCCGTCCTCCTGCAGCACCGTCGCCTCGCCCGTCTTTTTGCACAGTTCGATGTTGATGGCGTTGTCGACGACCTCCGCCGACGAAAAAAACTCATTTGACCGGTAATAATCCTTGACGTTCTCGCCCTCGAGGGTCTGGATAGTGATCTTGTACATCGGCACGTGATCTTCTCCCGTGTCCCGGAACGTCACGTCCGCCGCATGCGCAATGCCGAAAACCAGATCCCCGTCGATTGCTCCGAGCAGCCGGATGCGCTCGGAATCCGCAACCGAAACTTCCCTCGGCGTCCGGTTCTCGAGATCGTAATACTCGATCGTCGTATTGGCCGCGTCCGAGTATTCCTTCTGGTACACCAGGAGTCCCTCGTTCTCATAGAGCACGCAGTTCTCCGGCAAATGCTCCACGACCACGGTAAAATCATGCACCAGCGTTCGGTACAGATACAGCGTGTCGTACAGCGAAAAATAAAACTCGTCATAGTCATTCATGTAGCACAGCCGCCCGAACTCCTCCTTGAGGACTTCGTACGACACCGTAACCGGCACGAACATCATCTCTTCGATCCGGCCTGCATCCGCAAAATAACGGTAGTACAGCAGGCCTACGCGCCCCTCGTACTGTCCGCGCGAAATGTAGCCGTAGAACACGAAATCCGCATTGCCGTTGTCCTCGACGGCGATCAGCTGAAAGCCGTGCCGACGGTTGGTATAGCGCAGGTCGTCGGCATCGTCCTTCTCGAAGGTAAACACCTTCACCATGAGGTTGTGGGTCATATCGTATTCCCACAGATTCCCGTCATACTCGAACAGCAGGTACTTGCCGTTCGCGCTGAGCCGGTTTTTCACGTTCGTGTCCGGCGTCAATCCGAGTTTCACCTGATTCCGGTTGATGCTCACGATCGTCCCGTCAAACTCCGACTGCATCGTGCGGTCATAGTTGAACAGAACACTGTTTTTCACGTGGCTGCGGAATCGGAATTCCTCGTGGCAGGAGTACGTCTCCTCCGCCTCGTTCGTGAATATCTGAAGGCGCGAGTCCAGCGTCGCGCTCACATACGTTTGGTTGTATTCCGTGATCGTCGGGATGCTGACGGACAGCTGTTTCGGCGCCATCGTTCCGTACCCGACAGTCTCGATATTGTCGTTGATCGTCACATGTGAAAAATCGGCGCCCGACGACGAATCCAGCGTATCGAGGTATTTTTCCATGCCGGCCTTGCGGTCGTCGTCGAGCAGGGAATCATGAAAATCACGGATGAAATCCATGTCTCTCTGCAGATTTCCATATGAGACTCGCACGAGCCGCGTATAGTAAAAAACATCGCGGCCGTCGTTCGTCGTGAGTATCAACTGGCATATATACTCCGTGTCGTCGGCGTAATTCCCGTTGAGCACGACATTGATCGACAGTCTTCCGTTCTCCAGTCTTCTCAGCGCCTTAACTTCTTTGGTTTCCAAAAGCGTCTCCGTCTCGACCTCGTAGACCTTGCAGACCAGACGGCGCACGACGCTCTCATTTTCATCGATCAAAACATCAAAATCCAGATTTTTACCGACCGGCGTCAGACTCTCGTGCAGCAGCTGCGCCTGCGGTTCAAACGTGTATCCCAGCGTCGGATTGATCTCGACGCCGCCGATGGAAAAGCTGACTACCGGCAACGTTGCCTTGGAGGCGGTCACCGTCTTCAGTTCATTGCTGTATGTATGCATCGGGACTCTGGTGTAGAACAGGGTGAGCGCCACAACAAAAATCCCGAGCAAGATCAAAATGCGATTGCGAAGTTTCATCTCTCACTCCGATACCCGAATTGCCCGCACATAACATGCGGGAGCTTTTTGCGAATATTACCACAGTTTGTATTGTACCGCATTTTCCGAGTGTGCGCAAGCATAACGCGCTTCTTGTTTCGCCCCGCGTTTCATGCTATACTTGATCTGATACCGTTAGTATTCAGTGCGCGTTCCACATCAAAGGAGGCAACGGATGAAACTACGAAAAAACACTGTTTTTGCGGCTGTCACTGTACTTTTGTTTGTTTTCTTTGCCGCATTTTCGGCGCAGACGGCATCGGCCGCAGCCGACATTGAGATCAACGAGACGAATTTTCCGGATCCGCAGTTTCGAACTTATGTCCGGGGTTTTGACCTGGACAAGAACGGTTTCCTGAGCTCGTCGGAGCGTTCTGCCGTGACGGAGATCAGCATCGACGAAGACACCGTGGCGTACGTTGAAGACGTATGGAGCCTTAAGGGAATCGAATTCTTCATGTCACTCAAGATCCTGAACTGCTCCTACACCAGGATTGAGACGCTCGATCTGCACGCGAACACCAAGCTCGAGGAGCTGTACTGCGGAAACACATACATCGAAACACTCGACTTAAGCGCCAACACAAAGCTGCGTGAGCTGGTCTGTTTTACGACGGATGTCCGCAGTCTTGACCTCTCCCGCCAGACCGAGCTTCTCTCCTTAACCTGCTACAATTGTCCGCTGCTGACTTCCCTGAACCTCAACGCGAACACAAAACTCGATTATCTGGATTGCGGTTACTGTTCCCTCACCTCTCTCGACGTAACGAAGAACACGGACCTGACTTCGCTCGGTTGTGCATTCAACCCCCTCACTTCGCTGAACCTGTATTACAACACAGAACTTGTCGATTTAGGATGCTACGGTTGCAACTTGTCCACACTCAATCTCAGCCGCTGTACCAAACTGGAATCCCTTGACTGCAGCCGAAACCCGCTGACGCAATTGGATCTGCGTTCGCAACCCGATTTGACGGTGCTTCGGTGCGAGTTCACCTGCATCACGGAAAATGACCTGCTTCTGGCCTCCGCCGTCAAAAGCCAAAAGGACGCCTGCACCCGCAGACTCTGTACCGTTTCCAAGTACGGTGATGAATTCTATGACGTCTGGGTTGACGGCATAGTTACCAATGTCGCGGAATTCGCTTCCGGCGACTTCCTAATCACCGTCGACGCCGCAGTCGCCTCCGGCGGCAATGCCCACGTCTATTTCTGTCTTAACACCGGTGACGAAGGCGCTCCGGATACGATCACGGCAAAACTCGGTTCGACGGTTACCATTCCGAGTTCATCGGTAAGCAGCTATACCGCATACTTTATGGGCTGGTCCCATTCCCCGACGACAACAACCGCAACCTATAAAACCGGAGACACGCTGACGCTCACAAAAGACGTCGTCCTGTTCGCGGTCTGGAAACCGAAACGCCTCAGCGTGACATTTGACTTAAACGGCGGCACAAGCGGAGCTCCCGCCAAGATTACCGGCAAACTCTGCACGGAACGGTTTGTCATTCCGAAGTCCTCCCCCGTACGGGAAGGCTACTATTTCCTCGGTTGGGCGATCTCCGATGAAGCGACGCAACCGGATTATGTAAGCGGTGACTGGGATTATTGCTACTGTGATTACATTCTGTATGCAGTCTGGTCTCCCCGCAAGAACAAGATCTCTTTCAATGCAAACGGCGGTGCGGGGATGCTTCCAAAACCCATCGTCACATATACGGCCATTGACGAGACCATCCCTTCCGCCTCCCTGACGAGAAGCGGTTACTGGTTCCTCGGCTGGTCGACCGACAAAAATGCCGCGAAGGCGACCTACAAGAGCGGCAGCGTGATCACCGTCACCAAGGACACCGTCCTGTACGCCGTCTGGAAGAGCGACAGCACCGCCAAATGCCGCCTCTCCTACGACCGCAACGGCGGAGGCGGCAATGCGCCGACAGCTGTCGAGGTGAACTCCGGCACGAAAGTAACGATTCCCAAAGCCTCTGTCAGCCGCACAGGCCACTACTTCCTCGGCTGGGCGACCACACGCTCCGCAACGAGCCCGCAGTACAAGAGCGGCGACGTCCTGACAGTCACAAAGACTACGGTTCTGTACGCCGTCTGGAAGAAACAGACTGTTACTCTCTCCTTTGACCGCAACGGCGGAAGCGGCAACGCCCCCGCCAAAATCACCACGACCTACGGCTCAACCGTAACAGTCGCAAAATGCTCCGTCTCCCGGGATGGTTACTACTTCCTCGGCTGGTCGAAAACCCAGGGCGCTACGACCGCAACCTACAAGAGCGGAAGCACGCTGACGCTTAACGGCAGCGTTCGTCTGTACGCAGTCTGGAAGAAAAAGTAACGACTACGGGGTCATTTTCCGACCCCCGTCGAAACCATATCATTTTCATCACACGAAAGGAGTATCCGAACATGGATAACTGCATTTTCTGCAAGATCGCGAACGGCATCATCCCGTCCGCAACCGTTTACGAGGACGATGATTTCCGCGCCATTCTCGACATTGCCCCGGCTCACAAGGGGCACATCATCGTGCTTCCGAAGTCGCACACCGACAATCTGTACTCCCTCGACGACGAGGTAGCCGCTAAAGCTCTTCCTCTTGTCAAGCGCCTCGCCAAAGCCCTCAAGGCTGCTACCGGCTGCGACGGCATCAACATCCTGCAAAACAACGAGCCTGCCGCAGGCCAGACCGTTTTCCACCTGCACATCCACATCGTTCCCCGCTACGAAGGCGACGGTATTCTTCCCGTATGGCCTCAGGGTTCGTATGCGGACGGCGAAGCCGCTGCACTTGCTGCAGAGATTGCTTCCAAACTTGACTGATCGTTCTTTACCGAAAAAGGCTGCCGCAGCGTGATATGTACCCAGAATCCTGGACACATTATCTATGATCAACCGAAACACATGGATGCTTCCCTGTATCTTGCAGGGGGCATCCATTTTGTTTTCGCCTGGATCCGCTCGTTGTTGTAGTAATCTATGTATTCTTTCAGGG
>JAFRYE010000061.1 GCA_017441265.1 Lachnospiraceae bacterium
TGTCCATCGGCGGGGGCTTTTGTGAACAAAAGGGAACATTTCTTTGGATTTTGACGCATTCTCCCGGCGCGCGCCTGCGTAAAGCCTTGACGGATAAGGGGTTGGAGGGGGAGGAGAGGGAAAACCGGCATTCATTTTTGAGGAAAGAGGCCGTGTGCGGGCCGGAAAACGGGGCTGCGGCGCCCGGAAAAGCCGGAGATTTGCAGATGCCTTACAAGATATCAGGCAAATAGCAAACCGCTTTTCGGCCGGTTTGGGGAAGGAAGAGTGCTTCGGACGCGGCGGTGCCGAAGGAGAAGAGAGCTGTGTGAGCAAATTTTAATGGCACGAAACAAAACATGAGTATTTGCGTTTGAGCGACAGAGAATCTATTCATTTCGGGCCGTCGAAATTGTAAATATTTCGTTAACAACCGTGTGATAAACCAAAAAATATCGATAAACTACTTGCAAACAGACAAGGTTCAGTGTATAATAAAGCGAAATCATGGGCGACTATCCGATTTTCTATCTTCACAGGTTTTTCCGTCCTTCTGATTCGGTAAGCACGGGCATGTCAGCCGGCGCTTTCCGCGTCAGAATGACGGAACCCGGATCGGTCTGCGAAGGAACCCGATTCCTTCCGCGGCCCGCACGACTTCCGCGCGCGGGATATTTCGGTCCGGCGACACATGATTCACCATTTTCCGATGAGCGACGCAACAGCGCCGCAGAATTCCAGGAGGAAACACGCATGAAAATCACATCCATGAAGCGCACTCTCGCAACGCTTCTCGCTCTGGTGATGGTTCTCGGTCTGTGCCCCGTCTCGGTGTTTGCATACGATGACGCGGACGTGGAACGGGAATTCATCGAAGAAGCGGAAACAATCGGCGATGAGTTCGAGCAGGAACCTGTTGACGCGGTCGAAACCGAAGAACAGGTCATTGCGGCAGAGGATTACAGTCCCGTCGTTGTCAGCGGTAAGCTGCCGGTGGGCGCGACAGTAACCGCTGTCAACCAGATGCCGCAGCCCTCCGTCATGCTCAGAGGCGCCAAGGCCCTTCGCAGCGCACCCGAAGCGGAGGAAGCGGAGACGGAAACCGAGCTTGCGCGCTATGACATCACCATTCTCGACGAGAACGGCGATGCCTGGCAGCCGGCAGAGCCGGTCGACGTCACCATCACGGATGACGCATTCGGCGACGGCGAGATCCTGACGGTTTACTATGTCGACGAAGACGGCAACCGTCCGGAACGCAGCATTGTCGTTTCCAAAAACAATACGGTCACCTTCCCGGCGGAGCACTTCTCCGTCTATGCGGTCACGACGACCGGCGAAAACGCCCGTCTGACGGTGAACTTCGTAAATGGCGAGACGACGGTCGCATCCATGATCGTCAAGAAGAGCGATATTACTGCTACAACGACCGAAGGCAATTCGCTGTTCGATCAGGTGATTTACGATCCCGGCGTGGGTGATATCCCTGCGAATAAGGTCTTCCGTGGCTGGACAACCGAAGAAGATTATACGGTTGAAGGACTCGGCGACGAAGAGAA
>JAFRYE010000062.1 GCA_017441265.1 Lachnospiraceae bacterium
TAGAGCTCACGGCGGACCATTGACCTGTCGGTAAGGGGAGCAATCCCTGAATCCACGTATATCAGAGTGGCCAATGCCGGGAACTGATACCCTAAAGCTCTTTCACGATGCCTTCGGTTACAACAGAATAAGTTTGTGGTGGTTTTTGTTAAGTTGCCCTTGACAAAGGTCATTACATATCAGGTTGACAGAACGAAGTGTAACCCCTTTTTGCTATTATAACACAGCGAAAGGTGCGTGTCAGCGAATTATTTGTTGGTCAGGCCACGGTTGTCGATGATACGCTTAGCCTTGCCCTCGGAACGAGGAAGAGACTTCGGCGGAACGAGCGTAACCTTTGCAGCGATGCCGACGACGGACTTGATGCGCTCGGCGATCGTGTTGCGGAGTTTCTCAATCTCACTGACGGTATCGGTGAACATCTCTTCGGACATTTCAATCTGAACTTCAAGCTTGTCGGTCGAGTTGACACGGTCAACGATGAGCATGTAGAACGGAGCGACGCCCTCGAGACCGACGAGGCAAGCCTCAATCTGGCTCGGGAATACGTTGACGCCGCGGATGACAAGCATGTCGTCGGTACGGCCGGTGAGACGGCTCATGCGGATGAGCGTACGGCCGCAGGCACAGGGCTCTGCGATGAGGCGGGTGATGTCGTGCGTGCGGTAGCGAAGCATCGGCATACCGGTTTTGGTGATGGTCGTGAAGACAAGTTCACCGGACTCGCCGTAGGGCAGAGGTTCCCCGGTTTCGGGATCGATGATCTCGACGATGACGTGATCCTCGTTGACGTGCATTCCCTTCTTCTCGAGGCATTCGAATGCAACGCCGGGGCCGCCGATCTCGGTGAGACCATAGATGTCGCAGGCGTCGAAATCAAGGATTTCCTCGAGGTGCGTGCGCATTTCCTCGGTCCAGGGCTCGGCGCCGAAAATGCCGGCCTTCAGTTTTACTTTATCAAGAAGTCCGCGGTCGCGGAGCGTCTCAGCAAGATAGGTAGCGTAAGAAGGTGTGCAGCAGAGCATGGTTGCACCGAGCTCCGTCATCATCATCATTTGGCGTTCGGTGTTTCCTGCAGACATCGGGATAACGGTAGCGCCGATGCGCTGTGCACCCTGATGTGCGCCCAGACCACCGGTGAAAAGGCCGTAGCCGTAGCAGACCTGAATGACGTCGTCAGCGTCACCGCCGGCAGCGGTGAGAGCGCGGGCGACCATCTCGGTCCAGACTTCGATATCATTTTCCGTGTATCCTGCGACGATGGGCTTGCCGGTCGTTCCCGACGAACCCTGGATACGAACGATGTCCTTAAGCGGTTGTGCGAACAGACCGTACGGGAACTCGTCGCGAAGGTCGGTCTTCTCCATGAACGGGAGCTTCTTGAGGTCATCTACGGTCTGAATGTCCTCGGGCTTTACGCCCTTCTCGTCCATGCGCTTGCGGTAGAGCGGGACGCGCTCATACTCAAGTTTAACGGTTTCGCGAAGGCGCTCACTCTGGAGCTCGCGCAGTTTGGAGCGCTCCATGCACTCCACGATGGGGTTGTAGATCTTGTGTACTTTCGGCTGTTTCATAGGTGCCTCCCAGGTGAAAAATGAGTGATAAACCTGAGGACGAGTGTAGGTGAAAGTACGCATTGCTTCGTTCTGCGCTACGCTTGAACTCTCGCAATGCTGCTACGTCACTCGCAAATCGCTCCGCTCACTTGTTCGCGTAGCTTTTTTGCTCGTTTCCGTAGCCCGTTCGCATCCCTGCGAATACGAAATCCTTCGGCTTTCAATTCGCAGATCTGCTCGCTTAGCTTTCACTAAAAAAGCCCGTCCTCTGCTACAAGTAGAGGACGAGCGCAAAACCCGTGGTACCACCTCAATTCAGTATGCGAAACGCATACCCTCATTCGGGTACGGAAAATATACCCTATCGCGATAACGGACGCAACCGGCGATGCCTACTTGACAAGTCGTTCAACATGCTGCTCTTGGGAGGAATTCGGAAGATCTTCGATGCCGGCTTGCACCATGCCCGGCTCGCTGTGAGGGAAGACGATTTCGTACTGGTTCCCAGTCATTGCATTTGACAAGAATATACGATAACAATTGTGGGATGTCAAGAACTTTTTTGCAAAATGACGAAAAATGATTGGCATGTCTTCGGTGAAATAGCGTTTTCTTTACATTTGCCGAAAACTATATTATTATCGAACTGTAGGAGACTGTATGTGCCGGCGGTTGTGACGTTCGCCGCCAAAATGAGGAGAGCGAGGAAAATAACATGAGAAAGCGAGTTTTGTACCTGGTGCTTGGTATGTGCCTGTTAGGGGCTTGTTTGCTGACCGCATGCGAGGACAATATCGGCAAGCGCGAAAAGAAACCGAACAGTGCGGAAAATGTGAGTGGAGAACCGACGAAGCCGGTGAATACGCCGACTCCTGAAGCAACGCTGACGCCTGAAATAACGCCGACGCCGGAAGCGACTCCAACGCCGGAGGCAACTCCGACACCGGAAGCAACGCCCACGCCGGAGGCAACGCCGACACCGGAAGCGACCCCGACGCCTGAGGCAACGCCAACGCCTGAAGCAACACCTACGCCGCTTGTGACGCCGGCGGCTTTGGACCATGTGAAGGAAGTGACGGACAATCTCGAAGTTCTGTCCATGTCGGTTCCCGAGGAAGCAGAAGTTGAGCCGGATGACTGCGGAGTCATTACGTATACGGACGACTTCTATCTGGATGCATGGTACATCAACACGATCAATGAAGGTATTGTGTATGATGTAGAAGACGCCGCGGAGTTGCTGCAGGACCAGGACAACATCATGGATGTTCTGTATGTGGATTCGCTGGCAAGCAAAGGCATGATCGAAAAGAAGACGATCGACGGCGTGCCGTGCCTGATCGGACCGTACACAAATGTGACCATCGAGAGCAGCAACGGCAATATGGCCAAAGGATGCTGCCGGTATGTCGTTTACGAGTGTACGCAGGATGTCGGTTTGTTTGTGACGATGTACATTATCTACAACACGGATTACTCGACGGTGGAGGAGCAGTACGCGGAGCTGGATGCAAAACTGTTCGCCTGCGCATCTTCGCTTAAGCAGCTGGATCGGCCGACGCGGTATCAGATGGAGCGACGCGTTGTGGAGATCCCGAACAGCGGCAAGATCGAGTTCGCATGCGATGTCGACGAGATCGACCGGATTGAGCCGGAGGAAGATACTGCCGGCGCGTACATCTATTTTAACCCGGGAATTGCGGAGTACATTGTCATTGAGCATGTGGATACGACCGATACGATCAAGACGCCGCAGGATTACTACGAAGCTAAGAAAGCGAAGTACAGCGACGAGAAATTCCATTATACGGAGATAGAGAAAAGCTACGGCAGAGAGGAGTTCGGGCACTATGTGCTCACGTACCGTGATGCCGGGGATGACTACACCGAGGACGTATACCTCACAATGGCATCCGACGGCGGTATGTGGCTCATTATGCTGATGCGTTATACGGAATTTGAGGACGATGGACAGCAACTGTTAGAGGATATCATCTGGTCATTCCGGGAGCGGTAAACAAGGGGGATGGAAGAGACAGTAATGGACGAGAAACATACGGCTTCGCGGAAAATGAAGTGGCTGCTGCGGATTGTGTCGACGGCAGCAGTGGTTGCGTGGATGACGGTCATATTCTTATTTTCCGAGGATGACGTTGAGAAATCAACGAGTAAGTCGGACAAGGTAGTCGATGCGGTGATCGTGGTTGCGGAAGACGTGCATCTGGTAAAGCCGAAGGACATCACGCCGAAGAAGCGGGACAGGCTGGCGCTACTGGTGCGAAAAGGCGGCCATGTTACGGAGTACGCCGTGCTTGGCGTATTGTTGATGCTGGCGCTAACGGCATGGGGCGTGAAAAGCCTGCTGCTTCGGTGCGGGATCGCTTTAGGCGTTGCGGCTGCGTATGCGGCGACGGATGAGTATCACCAGCTGTCGGTGAGCGGTCGATCCGGAAAATTCCTGGACGTCGGGATCGACACGGGCGGTGCGATGGTGGGCATCGCGATCGTGTGGCTGATCATTTTCCTGAGGCGCCGGCATAAAGATGCAAAGCGCAAAACTGCTCCGGAAAACGGGGAAAAATGAACAAAAGCAGCGTTCAAACCGCGCTCATTGTCGCTAAAACGTAGAAAATGCGGGGTAAGTATTGCATATTTTTCGTTTTGTAGTATGATGGCATCGTGAACAAACGGATGTTGCGAAGGGCTTCACAATGAGAGAGGACAGGCCTTCGCAGTGAATAAGGAGGATATAGTCATGGCTATCAAGAAAGCTAAGGATGTAATTGATGTTAAGATCGATGCTGCTGCAGTAGTTAAGGAAGCTGAGAAGAAGGTTGAGAAGAAGGCCGAGAAGGCAGCTGAGAAGCCCGCAGCAGAGAAGAAGGTTGCTGAGAAGAAAGTTGCAGCAGCTGAGAAGAAGGTTGCTACCGCAGCTAAGAAGGCTGTAAAGAAGGCTGAGTCCGCTGTTGCAGCAGTTGCTAAGAAGGCTCCGGTTAAGAAAGCCGCAGCTAAGGATGTTAAGGCGGATGTAGTTCTTCAGTTCGCGGGCAAGGAGATCGAGATGAAGGATATCCTTGAGGCAGCTAAGAAGGATTTCGCAGCTAACAACAAGGCAGAGCTCAAGAGCATCAAACTCTATGTTAAGCCTGAGGACGGCGCTGCTTACTACGTAGCTAACGGCGACATCACCGGCAAGGTAAACCTGTAATCCGGCGTTAATAAACCGAAATCCGAGAACCGCTCCACGATTATCCGAGGAGCGGTTTTTTTGCGCTTGTTCGGGGCTCATTTCCCGGAAAATTAATACTCGGGCCGATTGACACGGAATGATTTGCGCGGTACAATAATCCTATGGTGTAAATGCGCTCAGAGAGGGGAAATGCGTATGCGAAAAATTGTATTATCCATACTTGTCAACAACTCCGCGGGTGTACTGGCGCGTATTTCCGGATTGTTCGGGCGCCGAGGTTATAACATCGCGAGTTTGACAGTGGGGGAGACGGAGCGGCCGGACATCAGCCGCATGACAGTGGTGGCCCTCGGCGACGAGCAGACGCTCACGCAGATCGGCAAGCAACTGCAGAAACTGCAGGAAGTCATTTCCGTCAAGGAGCTGAAACCGGAACAGTCGGTGTGCAGCGAGCTCATTTTGCTCAAAGTCCGCACCGGTACGGATGCGAAGCGCCAGAGTGCGATCAGCATCGCGGATGTGTTCCGCGCGAAGGTTGTCGATGTTGCCGTGGATTCGCTGATGATGCAGCTTACCGGCGAGACGGCGAAGATTGACGCCTTCATCAAGATGTTCTACGAATTTGAGATTCTCGAGTTGGTTCGTACCGGTCTGACCGGCCTCGAGCGCGCGTGAATCTTGAATAATAATAAAACGCAAAGGAGAGTACCATGTTTAAGGAATTTAAAGAATTTATTATGCGTGGGAACATGCTTGACCTGGCTGTCGGCGTTATCATCGGCGGCGCGTTCGGCGCGATCATCACTTCCCTCGTAAACAACATCCTGATGCCGTTGATCGGTCTTGCCCTGGGCGGGAACGCTGATTTTTCGAATGCGTTCATCGTGCTCAAGGATGCTCCGGAAGTGGACGGCGTGGCTCCGGAGGTTCCGGAAACGCTTGCGGAAGCACAGGAAGCAGGTTTCACCTGCCTTGGTTACGGTGCGTTTATCTCCGCGATCATCAGCTTCCTTATTATCGCTCTTTGCCTGTTCCTGGTGATCAAGGCGTTCAATAAGGCTAAGGACATGCGCAAGAAGGAAGAGGAAGAGGCAGCTCCGACCACGAAGACCTGCCCGTTCTGCAAATCCGAGATCAGCATCGAGGCAACGCGTTGCCCGCACTGCACGTCCGAACTTCCCGAGGAAGCGGCAGAGTGATCAATTGCAATACAGAGTATTTTCCGAGTCCGGGGCGGCCTGCCCCGGATTCTTTTTTCTTGACACTTGCAGGGGATTGTTTTAGAATACTATTTTGGAAAAACAGTTGCACAAATCGTGTGACAGAGAATAGAAAGGAGTCCTTACGATGGGATTTATTGACAGCATCAAAGAGAGAGCTAAGCAGAACAAGAAGACGATCGTTCTTCCGGAGTCCATGGACAGAAGAACTTGGGAGGCAGTTGAGATTATCCTCAAGGAAGGCATCGCGGACGTTATCGTTCTCGGTACGCCCGAGGAGTGCGAGGCCAACAGCAAGGGCCTTGACGTTGCAGGCGCTAAGGTGATCGACCCGAACACCGCTGCAGAGCTTCCGGCATACATTGACAAGCTTGTTGAGCTTCGTCAGGCAAAGGGTATGACCCCTGAGGAGGCTAAGAAACTTCTTACGACCGACTATATGTACTATGCCTGCATGATGGTGAAGATGGGTGCGGCAGACGGTGTTGTTTCCGGTGCATGCCACTCGACGGCGAACACGCTTCGTCCTTCCCTTCAGATCATCAAGACGAAGCCCGGCACCAAGCTTGTTTCCGCATTTTTCATGATGGTAGTTCCGAACTGCGAGTACGGTGCTAACGGCACGTTCCTCTTCGCAGATTCCGGTCTTGAGCAGAATCCCGATCCGGAGAAGCTTGCGGCTATCGCGATTTCTTCCGCAGAGTCCTTCGAGCTCCTGGTTCAGAAGCAGGCTAAGGTTGCCATGCTTTCCCACTCCACGAAGGGTAGCGCTAAGCACGCCGATGTTGACAAGGTTTTGGCAGCTACGGCGATCGCAAAAGAGCTTCGTCCTGACATCGCGTTGGACGGCGAGCTTCAGGCAGACGCCGCTATGGTTCCTTCCGTAGCAGCTTCCAAGGCTCCGGGCAGCAGTGTTGCAGGCCAAGCTAACGTATTGGTATTCCCCGATCTCGACGCAGGTAACATCGGTTACAAGCTGGTTCAGCGTCTTGCGAAGGCTGAGGCTTACGGCCCGGTTACGCAGGGTATCGCTGCTCCGGTTAACGACCTCTCCAGAGGCTGTATCGCTGAGGATATCGTAGGTGTTGTTGCCATCACGGCTGTTCAGGCTCAGGCAAATGACTGATTAACGGAGGATTCCCATGAAAGTATTGGTAGTTAACTGCGGAAGCAGTTCTTTGAAATATCAGCTGATCGATTCCGAGACCGAGCAGGCTTTGGCTGTCGGCCTCTGCGAGCGTATCGGCATTGACGGACGTCTGAAGCACACCCCGGCAGGCGGCGATAAGGTCGTTCTGGAGGATGCGCTTCCGAATCATGAAGTAGCGATCAAAAACGTTCTGGCGGCTCTCACGAACCCGACCTACGGCGTGATCAAGGACCTCTCCGAGATCGGTGCGGTAGGACATCGTGTAGTCCACGGCGGCGAGAAGTTCACCAAGTCCGTAGTGATCGATGACGCGGTTATCGCAGGCATCAAAGAGTGCTGCGATCTTGCGCCTCTTCACAACCCGGCAAACCTGATCGGTATCGACGCATGCATGAAACTCATGCCCGGTGTTCCGGAGGTAGCCGTATTTGACACCGCATTCCATCAGACCATGCCCAAAGAGGCATATCTGTATGCGGTTCCTTACGAGTACTACACCAATTACGGCGTTCGCCGTTACGGTTTCCACGGCACCAGCCACAGCTACGTTTCCAAGCGTGCCATCGCGGTTGCGGGGCTTGACAAGGACAATTCGAAGGTTGTTGTTTGCCACCTCGGCAACGGCGCATCCTGCTCGGCAGTTTTGAACGGTTGCTCGGTAGACACCTCCATGGGTCTCACGCCTCTCGAGGGTCTCATCATGGGCACCCGCTCCGGCGACATCGATCCCGCAGTTATCGAGTTCGTTGCGAAGAAGGAAAATAAGTCCCTCTCCGAGATGATGACCGTTCTCAACAAGAAGTCCGGTGTTGACGGTCTTTCGGGCGTCGGCTCCGATTTCCGTGATCTTGATGCGGCAGCCAAGGACGGCAACGAGAGAGCACAGGTCGCTGTTGAGGCATTTGCCTACAGAGTAGCAAAGTATGTCGGTGCTTACACGGCTGCGATGAACGGCGTTGACGCCATCGCGTTCACGGCCGGTATCGGCGAGAACGACGGCAAGGTTCGCAAGAAGATCTGCGATCGCCTCGGTTTCCTCGGTATCACCATCGATGATGCGAAAAATGCGATCCGCGGCGAGGAAGTCATCATTTCCACGCCTGACTCGAAGGTTAAGGTTCTCGTGATCCCGACCAACGAGGAGCTTGCGATCTGCCGAGAGACGGTTGCGCTGATCTAAGGCTAGGCACAGATTAAAAGAATGGAGCAGAGTGCATTTTCCGAAGACCCGGAGAATGCACTCTTTGATTTCTCAAACCCTTGACATGTAATGGTTTCCTGTAGTAAAATGAAAACATCAAAAGAGGTGTTGCCATTCGGCGACCTCTGGCTTTTGGAGTCAGAAGTGACCTGGACCTTGGGTAGGTGGGGGTCACTTCTTCTTATGTTTGGAACTTTGGTCATCATGATCTTTTGTCAGAATACCGTGGAGCCCGATTCCGAGCATCACACAGGTAATCATAAACTCAAGGACCTGAATGAGATCAGTTACTATCATAAGCAGAAGCCTCCTTTCTTTTGATTCTGGAAACCTCCTTTCGTCGGAATCATAACCAAAAGCCAAAGGACGACCGCCGCCAACAAGGCTGACAACACCTGCATTTAGGGTAACATTTTTCAATGTGCAAATCCATTCGCAGAAACCACAAGAAAGAACGGTTCAATTCTACGTGTACGCGGTGTGGAAGAAAAAGTAAGAAGGATGTCTGAGTAGAAAGAGTGCATTTTCCGAAGAAGTGGTAAATGCACTTTTTTGCAAAATGAGAGGTAAATGATATTGACACCAACGGTTTTATGTAGTATCATGATGGTATCACTTTACGGAAGGCTTCGCGCAAATGCGAGCTTTCGCAGAATACAGTATTGGGGGTCAGTATGGCAAATAACAATGATTTCGGCGCACTGCGTAATGCTCTCAACGAGGTGAACGAGACGGAGGAAAATCCTATCGCGCGCAAGCGCCATGCGGTCTTGCCGCTTCGCGTGTTTAATTTGCGGTATATTTTCTTTGCAATCGTTTTGATCGTCGCGTTCGTCCTGATGCTCACCTGGGTTGTGACGGAGATCACGGTTCTTAAGTGGCTCGGGATCGGTGCGCTTGTGATCGCGGCGATCCTCCTGATCGTGTTGTATTTTACGGTGGGAGACCTGGAGCCGTTTTCGCGGGAATTTGAAAAAGCGCGCACGCTTATTCGCTGGAGCAAAAACACGATGGTGAAGGATTACTATCTGTGCGCCGGCTTCGGTGAGATCGCCACCGGTATCAACTTTGAAGTGGCGAACAGTTGGTCGACCATGTTCATCAGACGTGTGTTTCTGGCAGCCGTCGGTTTTATTTTCTCCATCGCCGGTGCGGCTATGACAGGCAGCTCGGAACCGGTTCGCCTTGGCCTTATCTGCGCAGGCACCGTGTTCTTTGTGCTGCGCGAGGTCATTTTCGTACGGCTCATCAGCAAAACCGCTGCGGTGCTTGAGGCGTAACTGCGAGAGTACGGAACGAAAAAATGGGTGCATTCTCCTAAGAATCAGGGAATGCACCCTTTTTGATCGTGTCCGGTTAAACCAAAGGCTTCGTGATGACCGTGACGCCATCATTCTGTCCCTTTACGGCAACCTGAAAATCGTCCTCGTAGACGAGGTCTCCGGGAAGCTCTGCGGCGGTGGACACGTAGAGCTGCGGGCCGTATTTCTCTGCTATGGCCCGGTAAAATGACATCTCTTCCCAGATGCGGTTTCCGTCCGGCGTGTCCTTAAACCAGGTGACGGCGCAATCGGGGTTTCCGTCCGCGTAAAATGGCGGCAGCGGCAGTGCCTTCTCGAAATATTCCCGGTTTTTCCAATACTCCGCCGTCTCGGCTTCCGTCGTTACTCCGGAGTCGATGATCCTCCAGACTGCGGTGAAGACGCCGCGCGGCTGTTTCGTGATCCACGCGATGTCTGCGGAGTGAACGCGGTAATAGACCGTTGAAGGAACGCTTCGCTCGAGGTACCCGCAGGTGAACGGGAAAAAGTCGAATTTCTTCGTCTCCGTGTGCACGAAGCCGAATGATTCGTACCAGTTTCGCAGCCGACGGTTTTCTTCCACGATTGCGAGCTTCAGTTTGCTCCGGCCTGCTGAGCGCGTCTGCAGCAGTGCGTCGGTAAGGAGCTTTGCTCCGATCCCTTTGTGGCGCCACTCCGGAAGGACCGAAAGGTTCCCTAGCTCTGCGTTTGCTTCATCGGCAAATTGGAGAGAGTAATAACCGACGATCGTTTCGTCGACACTGTATACATACATCGGGCGCCGCTCCACGCAGAACTGGTACAGAAGCCGGCTTTTGTCCGTGGCAAATGCTGTGAAGCGCGGGGCGTTGTCCGCCGTGAATCCGAACTCATCGGCGACGGTTTGAAATGAAGCACGGATCACCTCCACGCACTTCGGAATCTCCTCAATGGACATGCGGCGGATCAACTGTTGCGGCTGCTTGGAAGGCTCGAGAGTGATCCAGTACCGCTGTATCTGCACGCCGTCGACGACCGGCTCGTCCTCGAGCACACCGCCGTTGTTCCGAATGCTTCGGGCGCTGCCGATGTTGTCCTTGTCACATACCATCAATATACGGAAAATGCCCAGCAGCCGGCATTTTTCGAGCGCGAGGCGGATCATCTCCGTAGCGTATCCCTTGCGGCGCTCGGAGGGGCGGATACCGTCGCCGATGTGGCCGCCGTCAAGGAGCAGTTGTTCGTTCAGGTAGTGGCGGATGTTGACCGCGCCGACCATGATGTTCCGCTCCTCGTCGAGGGCAAACCAGGTCGAGGTCGCCACATGCCCATGGTTGTTGTCCGTGTCGATGTTGCGGTAATAGGTTTCGTAATCATGGTAATCGAGCCGACGGATCGCGTAGGGGACGATCTTTTCCCCGGTTGCATACCATTCGTCCAGCATGTCGCAGATCAGGTCTTTGTTGCGGTCATCCGCTTTCACCAGTCGTAGTTTCATAATTCCACCTCGCATTGTTCGCCGAGCGCATCGCTCAGTCTTTTCTTCGCAGGATCCAGATCAGATTGCTGCGGTATATTGCCGCCGTCGAAGGGTCGTTCTGATCCTCTTTGTCGCCCTTGTACCCGCGGTAGATGTCCAAAACCTCGAACCCGCAGAGTTCCGCGAGCAGGAACATCTCATGGCGGTTCGTCTGGCGCATCAGAAGCGGGCGGATGCGCGTAGCGATGACTTCACCGGCGTCGTTGTATTCCTCGAATTTCCAGTTGCCGTACATTTGCTGCGTGTAGGGATTGTACGTGATCGCGTTGTAGATCTTCTCGCGGTTTCCGTCCGCGTTGACGTACTCCAGACGGAACGTGTAGTCGTCCGGCGTCGTCATCATCTGCTGCGCCTGCATCGGCGGCCAGGGGTCAAACGTGTTGAGCGTAAGGATCCCACCGGGAAGAAGCTGCTCCCGCAGATTCCGCAGGGCGTCCTTCTGCAGCTGCTGCGTCGGAAGGTGCATAAAGCCGCTCCGCGCGATGATCGCCAGCGAGTATTTGCGGCCGGAGGTGAACTTCGTCATGTCCGCGGGGAAAATGTTGAGGGAAAGACCCATTTTCCGCGCCTTGGCGTCGGCGACTTTGCACATTTCCTCCGAGAGATCCGTGCCGTCCGCCGCAATTCCGCGCTCCGCGAGATACAGCAAAACCGCGCCCGTGCCGCAGGCGACATCGACGACACCGTCGTCGCCGTACTTCTTCGCCAGCTCGTAATAAAACTCCTGAAAACCTTCGTGGTTGTCCTGACCGTTTGCGTACATCACGTCGAGATAACGGTCGTAATTTTCCGCTACATCCTTGTAATCGTGCAGATCCATGATTTTTACCTCCTTTATTCCGGTGTCGCCCATCGACTTTCGGCGGCCGCAGGTTCGTGGGCTTTGCCCACTCACTTTCCGCGCGCTCGGCGCTCACGACGCGTGCCTTGCACGCTACCGGGTCAGGCGCCTCCGACTCGCTGAAAGCGATGCTTCCGCGAGGTCGTTGTCGCTGACCCGCCGCCCGCCGGCGGCGTGAGTGCTCTCGCTTAACGCTAAAAAATAGCCGCCTACCCAAAACAGGATAGGCGGCAACCATAAACAAGTATGATATTCCGGGAATCTATTCTGCTCTGTGGTCCGAATTGAAGTGTACGACAACAAAACCATGATGGCTCTTATGAGTCATGGTCTTAGTGGCGGTGAATTCAGTTCGGGTCACAAACAGATTCATGATCGTTGTTCCTTTCCGAAATATTGTGGCTATGTTACTCCGCCGTTTTTGATTTGTCAAGGATTATTTTTCGGTTGTTCGGTATTTTTCTTCCGTGAAAGGATTGCAATGAACGCTCGGCGGGTGGTAAAATAGAATATCAAAATTTCGTGGGGTAATCCCCGGGGAGGAAGACTGATGGAAAAGAAGAAAAAGAGAGTTTTGTTTACGGTTTTGAAGGTGTTGGGGGCGTTCTTCGCCGTGATCGCGGGCGGAACGGCGCTCCAGGTTCGCCGTGGGCTTTCGTTCCTCAAGAAGAAGGGCAGCAATCAAAATGCCATGACTTGTACCGCGATTTCCTGCAGCTCGGCGACGATCGGGAAGGACATCGAGGTCGGTGCATTTTCCAGCCTGCTCGGCTGCCTGAGTGTATCGTGGGAAGAGGCTCCGGATCATGCTTTTGACCTTGATCTGTGCAGTGCGTTCAGCATGCTGAGCGTCATCGTGCCTTCGAACCTGCGTGTTGTGTGCGACGTCAAGTCCGTCGGCGGTATGGTGAGCAACCATACCGAGGCACCGGAGGACGAGAACGCACCGGTTTTGCAGATCACCGGCAAGGCAATCTGCGGTATGATCGTCATCCGAAATGCGGAGTGATCTCAGTTGAAGCGGAAGGAGAGGTATGAGCAGCAAAAAATCGGCAGAGGGGTTGACCCGGCTCGGGATCGTCGGAGTTGTCGTAAAAACCCTGATCGCTGCGATCGGTCTTCTGGTCATAGCGGTAGTGGCAATAGAATTCTTTTTCCTTTCCAGAAGGGGTCAAAAGAAACCGTCCATTAAGGAAACCACGATCACAAACGGCGAGAGGAATGTTAAGGCGTGGCTTTCGGAAAATGAACCCAGCTCCAAGTGGGATTACTCCCTGTCGCAGATCCGGATCGATAACTACGGGACGAGTGCGGCGGAAGGCAAGTTCACAAGAGGTGCAGAGACAGTTGATTTCGTATATGTGGAAAAAATGCCTAACAAACCTTCGGAGTTGAAGACGGACTATGCGATCTTTGTGAGCTCGCTCCCGAGTTGGCAGGAAAAGGAGATTTTGCGGAAACTATGTGCGGACTGTCCGCCGGCGCATGAGGAAATCGGTCTTTCGATGGCGCGTGAGATATACATTTCCGTGAACGAAGACCATGGGAACCTAACCTCAGTGAAGAAGATCAAGCGGAAGCTGTTTCCGGCGTGGATCGATTGTACACTGATAGATCAGCAGGTCCCTTCTGCGGGAGTCAGTGACAACAAGAAGGCGAAAGGAAGTGCAGAGCTCCGTAGGAGGGAACTTAACACATATGCGAAGTCTTCCTGGCGGGAGAATTATACGGTTGAGATCATGTTGACCGAGATAAATCCGTCAGAATGTCTGAAGCAGTTGCTCGATTGGGTGCAGGATGAGGAGATTGCCGCTGCGGTTATCCGGGGGAAGGACGGCACGGATTGTCTGACCATCGTGAAATCCTACATTTTGCAGACGACGGACGGCGCAGGTAAGATCTGGGGAAAGCACTGGTCGGTTTTTCGGGGAGATGACCCGGAGGCTGTCACAAGTGCCGCGGATGTGCGTCATTTCGACAGGTCCAACCGGCAGATTGAGGCGCGCGTAGACGAAGCCGGAGTCTGCAGGGCTTATTTTTCGGAGAGCGGTAAGGAAGTGCAGGATTTCGATTATTGGAATGAAGAATGACGATGAAGCGCGGGCGGAAAATTCACTGCAAATTTCGAAAAATAGTCGTTGACAAACTCCCGGTGGTTCGATATAATACTGCTATGCGTGTGCCGAGCACTGACGGTTCGGCCGAATAGTAGTCAAGGAGGTGGAGACGATGGGTGCTATTTGTCCTAAGAATAAACATTCCAAAGCAAGAAGAGACAGTCGCAGAGCAAACTGGAAGATGACTGCTCCGAATCTTGTTAAGTGCAGCAAGTGCGGCGCGCTTATGATGCCTCACAGAGTTTGCAAGGCTTGCGGATCTTACAACAAGAGAGAGATCATTCCGCAGGAAGCTTAATCGGAATACCGATAAAGGGCTGAACCATAATGATATGTACCCTCTTTACTGGACAAACCAGTAAGGAGGGTATTTTCATGCGTTATAGCTACGAGTTTAAAAGAAAATGTGTTGAGTTGTATCGTCAAGGTCAGTGGCCTGAGACGCCGGAAGGGATTAAGGATCCCGAGA
>JAFRYE010000063.1 GCA_017441265.1 Lachnospiraceae bacterium
GATATCTCGTCTTCCGGCTCACAGGCGCCCTCTCGCTCTGCCGGAGCGAAGGATACGGGTTCCACTTCTACGACATAATGAAAGGCCGCCTCGACGAAGGAGCCGCGCGGGCGCTCGGGATACGCACCGATATCGTCCCGCCGCTCTTCGACGGCCACGAGACGGTCGGCAGGCTGACTCGTGATGCGGCTGAAGCCTGCGGCCTGTGCCCCGGAATACCCGTCGCGGCTGGAGGCGTCGATTCGGCGTGCACCGCGCTCGGCGCCGGGGTGACCGACCCCGGACAGACGCAGGAGCAGGGCGGACAGTCGGGAGGCATGAGCATATGCACCGACCGGTTCGCGGCCGACACGCGGCTCATCTTCTGCGCGCACGTCGTGCCCGGCAGATGGCTGATCCAGGGCGGAACGACGGGCGGAGGCGGCGTGATAAAATGGGCCGCATCCGAATTCGGCCGGTACGAAGAGGAGATGTCGAAGACGTCGGGGCTCTCAGTGCCCGCGATGTTCGATATCGAGGCGCGGGACGCCGCTCCTGGCTGCGGAGGGCTGATATTCCTGCCCTATATGGCGGGCGAGCGTACCCCGGTCTGGGACCCCTATGCCACCGGCGTGTTCTACGGCATGGACTTCCGCAAGACACGCGCAGATTTCATACGCGCGCTCATGGAGGGAGTGGGCTATTCCCTGCTCCACAACCTCGACACCGCCGCGGCGGCCGGCGCGAGACCGACTCTGCTCCGCTCGACGGGGGGAGCTGCGAATTCGCTCTTCTGGACGCAGATGAAGTCGGACATGACCGGCCTGCCGGTGTCGGTACCGGGCTCCGACAACGCGACGAACCTCGGCGCGGCGATCCTCGCCGGCACCGCGGCCGGCGTATACAGTTCGCCGGAAGCCGGCGCGAAGGCCGTCGTAAAGGAAAAGCGGCGCCATCTGCCCGACCCGTCGGTGCGGCCGGCATATATGAAGAATTACGAAAAATATCTCGAGATATACGAGTCGCTGAAAGGTCTCATGGGCCGGACGGCGGAAGACTGACCGGACGACGGAAGGCAAAACGGCAGATGATCCACTGACTGAAAAGAACACGGAGACGTCGATATGAAAGTTACGGATAACAGCAAAGACATGGCAGGATACGGCAGCTATTCGTTCTCTGAGAGCGTGCCGGTGAGGTATTCCTGCGGCGTGCTGGTCATTGGCGCCGGCCCCTCCGGCATCGCGGCGGCGGTATCGGCCGCGCGCGCCGGGCAGACCGTCGTGCTGTGCGAGAGATACGCGTTCGCCGGCGGGATGCTGACCCTCGGGCAGATAAGTCCGATACTCGGATCTGTTTGTCCCGGGACGTTCGCCGACGAGTTCATCGGCCTGCTGCGCGAAGAGGACAGCGGATGCCCCGAATACAGGACGCGCAACGGCCGCGAGATACCGGTCGACAGAGAGACGGCCAAGCGGGTAACAGACAGGCTCATACACAGCGAAAAGAACATCACCTTCCTCGGCAGCACCGCCTTCGTGTCGGTGATGAAGCGTGGAGAACACGTCTGCGGCGGGATCTTCTCGTCGCAGTCGGGGCTGTTCGGCGTCGAATCGAAGATCACCGTCGACTGCACCGGCGACGGCTGCGCCGCCGCGGCGGCGGGTGCGGAGTATTCGGTCGGCCGCGAGAGCGACGGCGGGATCCAGCCGATGTCGCTCGAGTTCACGCTGACCGGCGTCGACGAATCGCGCGCCATCACCGCCTGGGGCGGGTCCGACCCGGTGAAGATACCGTCAGGCCCCTACGCGGGGATGGAATACAGGGAGCTGTGCAAAGCGAAGAACCGCGAGGGCGAACTGCCGCGGAACGTCACGATAGTGCGCCTGCACGGCGGAACGAGGCCGGGCGAGAGGTCGGTCAACGCCACGCAGACGAACGGCCGCGACCCGCTCGATCCCGAGTCGCTCACCGGGGCCGGCAGCGACCTCATCCCGCAGATCGCGGCCTGCCACGACTTCCTGCGGAAATACATACCCGGCTTTGAGAACAGCGTGATAAAGAGCTCGTCCGACGCGATCGGCGTGCGCGAGTCGCGCAGGATACACGGCATCGACGCCGTCACCGACGAAGACGTCGGGACGGGCAGAGCCCGTCCCGACGCCGCCGTGCACTCGGCCTGGTTCCTCATCGACATCCACAATCCCGCGGGAGGCGGCCAGGCCGAGGGCTTCGCCCACGAGGCGCAGCCCTACGACATCCCCTACGGCGCCCTCGTGCCCGCCGGCGTGCCGGATATGCTCGTCGCCGGCCGGTGCATCTCGGGCACCCACAGGGCCCACGCCAGCTACCGCGTCATGGTCATCTGCATGGCCACCGGAGAGGCCGCCGGCGCCGCGGCCGCGCTCTGCGCGGCATCCGGCCGTCAGCCGTCCGAACTGCCCCCCGAAGAGCTCCGCGCGCTACTGCGGAAACGGGGAGTGGAGATGTGAAACCGGATAATAAGTAAAAATTTCCCGCCCGGAAAACCCGGGCGGGTGATTGATTTTACGCTCCCAGAAGCACAGCCAGCATCGCGGCCTGGTATACTTCGGTAAGTTCGGATGTAGTCACGTCGGAGAACGACGCACCGGCGGGGATCTCCTCGGAATGACGGGCGTGATGCTTCTCTTATCAAAAGCAGGCAATTGAAGAGCATATTACTCTTGTAAGATGCAGATTCTTATGAATATCAAATTCTGTTCATTTCGAAATAGTTGAAAAGATGCCGCCCGGCATTCAGCCGGGCGGCATGACCCAGGGTTGTGATTGAAAGAACTGTTTAGCTATTAATTTGAGTCAAACCGAAGAAACGCTTTCATTCCTCAGGAACATCAACAAATACAATCTTTTCTCCATTACCCTCAATTGCAAGATAGTCTTCCAAAGAAACTCTGTTAGCCTCTCTATCGCCAAGGGCCTTATTATCAGAGCACCAATTGAAGTTGGTGGTTCCTTCGTTTTCAAGGAGAGTTATTCCATAAATAACAGAATTGGAAACGCAGTCAGGGTCTGAGCTGATCCCGAAAATCACATTGTAATTATTGTTAGTGTTTACCAGACTTCCGTAGCCTTTACTGTTAATAATAACATTTGAGCATGTATTAGCGAATCCAAGGAATTGTGAGACGAACGTCGCTTCCCAGTTGCTTCCGTTCTCGTTTTGTTCTACTGTTTTTGTACCAGTAATATTACCGTTGTTTGTGCATCCCTCTATGTATGCATATTGATAATATGTTTCCTGAGCGTCGTCAACCTTGTCGATTCCATAAGCATAGCCTATTATTCCGCCAACATAGTTACCGCCACAGATAATACTTCCGTTGTTTACACAGTTAATGCAGGCATAGACTGCAAAAGTATTTCTGTTGTTGTCTTTTGCTCCTGCATGTCCAATTATACCACCTGCGGTCCCGCTGCCGATCGAATCATCGGTCGAACAGTATATGTCACCGTTATTGATGCACCCGGTACAAGTTACTGTCTGAGATCCACCGTTGCACGACGGGGTCGGTCTGGCAATTATTCCACCCATATACGCTGAATTTTGTGATCTCAGTTCCCCGCCGTTTTCACAGTTTATGAAATCGGCACCAAAAGCTGAGCCGGCTATCCCTCCAACATAAGGAGAGACCGAATCATCGTTAACATTTACTTCAAGGCGTCCATAGTTCTTGCAATTATCGTACACACACCACTGCCATCTTGCTGCGTTGCCGACGATTCCGCCTATACGGGGCGTCCCCTCCAACATATTCAACATAATGTTTCCGTAGTTTATGCAGTTTATGAAATAATCGGTTTGACGATTGTTTTCTGTAGCATTGTTGGTCTCGATGCTGCCAATGATTCCTCCAATATACAGATTACCGTCACAAGAGTCATTAGTTATGTTGGCATAATTAATAACATTATAGATTATTACATTGTATGCACGACATGCAAGTGCCCCAAGTCTTAACTCATAACTCGAAATCGTCCCCCGGATTGTCAAATTACTGATTATCGCGTTTTCCAGCAAATTGAAGGCAGGCCCATTTTCCAAATAAATGGCATGTCCGTTTCCGTTAAGAATTCCGCCAAATGATTCTTTAGATTCGGTCAATGATATATCATTAACCAAATAATAAACGTCATTTGTTATAGAGTAAAACTCTTCTGCGGAAGCAATCGGAGATCCGTAAAAACGCCCGAAGGACAGAAATGCTGAATTGAGCGGGTCGTTTCCGCTTTCAACTGTTATTTGCTCCCATTCAGTTTCATTACCATCGTAATGCACACTCGAAAGGTTGTCACATCCGTTAAATGCGTTTTCGGATATCGATTTAACCAAGCTGTATACTGTAATTGATTGGAGTCCCGAACAGCCCGCGAAAGCATTTCCGCTTATAAGGTTGATTCTATATGGCAAGACAATCTCAGAAAGGCCGATACAGTTTTCAAAGGCACTATTACCGATCGAGTTCACACTCCCCGGAAGAGTTATATTTGAAAGAGATCCACATCCTTTAAAAGCATTCTCTCCGATAGAAAGAAAATGTGAAGAACTTCCAGCCATAGTAACGCTGGTCAAGGCAGCGCACCCTTCAAAGGCGCTGTTTCCGATCAACACAACAGTGTCCGGAATAAAAACAGTTGTTAGATCTGCATACCCCTCAAACGAGCCTTCGGCAATTTCCGTTACGGTTATTCCGGCAATTGATTTTGGAATGACAAGTTGAGAAATGTCGCTGAACAATGATCCGGTTATCTTGATTCCAGGATTTTCTTCAAAATCATTGTTAATTATATACGTTAGTCCGCATTCATCGCCTTTGTTTAAGACCATATCAGAGCAATACACACGGTATCCTCCCGTATCATCATCCCAACCGTCTCCGAACGCAATTGAGCACCACTGCTTTGCGGTCCCGGTAAAATAAATATCCTCAAGCTGAACGCAGCCTTTAAATGCTAAACAGCCGATGGATTCAACACTCTCCGGAATGGTCAAAGAACGCAAATCAATATTATTAATAAATGCATAATCCTCAATGCCGCTTACAGAAAAACCGTTTACTGTCGAGGCTATTTCAAATTCAGTGGCATTGCCATTAGCTGCAATAAAGCTGTATCTATTATCTTTTAAAACGAAGAATGAATCATTGTATTCTGTTATTCCGCAGATCACTTCCGGAGAGTCAGACGAGAATTCTTCTGTTCTAGCAAACTCGTTCCAATTCTCAATTGAACCCGAATAATAAATCTTCTTTAGTTCATCACATCCGCCAAAAATATTGATGCCTTTTTCTGTAATACCTTCGCACAGAACAGCTGAATAAAGGTTACCGTTCCCTGAAAAAGCGCCATCTCCCAATTGAGTCACGCTGGAAGGAATGATTATTCTGTGGAGTTCGGTCCAGTCAAACGCTTCTTTTCCAATATTGGTCACTCCGTTTGAAATGACTATGTTGGCCACCTCGCACCCATGGAACGCCCCTTTTTCAATTGTTGTAACACAAGAAGGAATAACGATGGTGATTTCTTCCCTGCGGCGCCTCATAACACCGGAGAAGGCGTCCTCGCATATCGTCGTGACACTTCCGTCATCCGGAATAACACAGTTCGCGCCTGCGACGATCAGTTTCTTTGTATTCGTTTCCACAATGCAATTGCCGCTGCTGAAATAACAAGGATTATCGTCAGAAACGGCGATGCTCTCCAACGGGCAATTTGTAAATGCTCCCGGCCCGATATACGTTACGCCTTTCCCTATATAAACATCGGACAGGTTACACATGTTGAATGCCCCTCCTCCGATATAAGAAACCGAATCAGGAATAACAATGCTGGCAAGCCCTACCAAGTGATCAAAAGCCCCTTCACCTATTCTCTGAACAGTATCGGGAATAATAACACCGGCGGTACAGTCGAATCTCAATCCTCCCATACTGTCAATACTGACGACAGTAAGGCCTTTAATCTGAGAAGGTATTTCAAAAGAAGAATCAGTTTCGATAACGGAAATCACATCAATAATGGCACATGTTCCGTCTCCGTTATCACGATATGCGAACAGATTTTGCTTGTGGGATTCTCCATCGGTGGCATAAACGGTATAGTACCCCGATCCACTGTCAAAATCGCGCCCTTTTTCTATTGCATCCCATCCCTCAACAGTACCGCTATAATAAATTTTCACAAGTTTCCGGCATTCACTGAATGACTGAGAACCAAGGGCCGTTACGCTTTGCGGCAGTTGAATCTCAGCAAGATTAATGCAATTTCTAAACGATTGATCGCCTATAGTTGTTACTCCTTCAGGAATACTGATTACCGTGAGAGATTCACATCCGCAAAACGTTCCGTTCATAATAGAACTGAGCGAACAAGGTATGTTAATGGATTCAAGAGCTGAACACCCGCTGAAAGCATCAGGACCAATAACCGTAACGGAATCCGGAACGTTTATATAAGCCAGGTTATTACAATCAGCAAAGGCCCTTTCACCTATTGAAACCACATCTGAAGGAATGATAATTTCAACAACAGCACTGTTGCCTTCAAATGCTCCATCTTCTATATTTTCAACGGAGCCGTCATCCGGTATAACAAAACCCCCGAACCCCTGAAGCACCTTTTTGGAAGCGATCTCTATCAGACAATTGTTGGTGAATACATAATATGGATTATCCGTATCAATAATGATCGTTTCAATTCCATCACATCTGCCAAATGCAGTTTTTCCTATACTGGCAACTGTTTTAGGAATTGCAAAACTTGTTAATGCCTGACATTCGGCGAAAGCAGATTCTCCAATGATTTGCACTCCATCTTCGAGAATAACGGTTGCAAGATTAGCGCAGCCTTCAAACGCCTCCTCGCCGATAGAATAAACATTCCCGGGAATTGAGATGCTACTCAGTGAGTTGCACCACTTAAATGCAGAAGCACCAATTTCCTGGAGTCCGCTGCCCAGAATAACCGTCTCAAGCCTTTCGCAGGATCCAAATGCACTGGACCCCAAATGAGTTACAGCATCCGGAATAGTTAAAGTTGTAATATTGATGGAATCAAATGCGAATTCTCCAATTAAAACGAGAGATTCAGGCAACTCAATGCTGTCAAGATTTTTGCAGCCTCTAAACGCTGAGTCTGCTATTTCAACTACCCCTTCAGGAATTATTATATTTGTTATATATTTATTTCCCTCAAATGCAGCATCGGAAATAGAGAGTATACTGCCGTCAGATGGAATCGTGCTTCCTTTGCATCCAAGGATGAGACTCTTTGTGTCCTTATGAATAATGCAATTGTCAACACTGTAATATACAGAGTTGTTCTCTGAAACCACCAATTCAATGATTTTATCGCAGCCAGCAAAAGCGCCATGTTCAATTTGAGTTACAGTTGAAGGTATGACGACGCGTTCAAAATCACAACCCCAGAAAGCATAGCCGCAAATGGTTGTGGTCCCCTCTGGTATTTCCATTGATTTTAGACTGGAACAACCGTAAAAAGCAGATTCTCCAATTGTTGTCAAACCATCGGGAAGTATTATGCTTTCAAGATTGGTGCACTCCTGAAATGCAGATTCGCCGATTGTTACAACACTTTCCGGAATGTTGACATTTGTCAGACCGGAGCAAAATTGAAATGCGGAGTCGCCTATCGAGGTAACGTTGTCCGGAATTGTTATGCTTTCAAGGCTGGTGCAGTTCTGAAATGCTGCCTCGCCTATGATCAGTTCCTCTCCGGTTTCACCGCGGTTTCCCGCTCCTCCCGCCTTGGTATTCAAAGCGGACTTCTTTCCTGTTTTTATAGCTTTTATCTCAGCATTGAACGTTGGGAAAGTGTTTTGAATTCCTGAAGCAGCGGTAGCCTGGGTATCCCCGGGAAGCGTCACTTCGCCAAGTCCTGTACACCCATAAAACGCCTTTTTATCTATGAGTGTTATGCTGTCCGGCATATACACATATGTGACAGACGTATTTTCTTTAAAAGCCTCTTCACCGACAGCCTTAACTGTAAGGCCATTGATCGTTTTGGGAATATAGATTTCTGAATCCCCACATTCCCCGATGCCGGTGATGGTGCACGTTTCGTCGCCGTTATCGACATAGGCGAGTCCTTGAGATTCTGGGATCTGAGGTGCAGGTTCGGTATAGTTAGCCGTGTAAGTTTCGTTGGCTTCGCCGACTGTAATGATGGTCGTTGCAGACGTACCGATCACGATCCCGTCTCCATCAGTCCAGGACTCAAAAATCTTTCCGCTTGCGTCAGTCTCCGGTGCAATCAGAGTAATCTCATCCCCGGGAAGATACAGCCCGTCTGTGCAAAGATCACCCAGTGTTCCGCCCACAACTTTTACCCAGTAATGGTCTTCATCAACCAGTCTGTCGGTTTTGTAGTTGAAATAGCTTTGAGCGTTTGCACCGTATACAATCATACTGTTAAGAAGTTTTATCAAATTGTCGTCCGGATATGGATCATCTCCTGTGCGTCCTGTCTTTTCATAAATGTACTGTAAAATACTGTACTGCTTTATATCGCTGTAGTAGTACTGACCGTTTTTTTCCACGGCCGCCCTTGCATATACCACATCGCCCATCTGCTTTGCGGCAAGCTTGGTATACTCAAAGCGAAGACTATCGACGCCCAACAGAGAAAATGTGCTTACAGGGGTAAGAACCGTATCTTCAGTCCCTTTTTCATAAGAACTCTGCGGTCTATTCCAAATAAGCAGCCTAACATCGGAAGATATATCTCCCTGCACCGCATAAACGATGTATGTATTACTTTCCAGAGACAGCGTGCATTTCGCAATGTTCAATTCCGGGGCAGATTCCTCCGCATGGATCAGTACACCAATACCAACTCCAGAAAGAACCAGAAAGATGCAGACTGCAACAATAAACAGTTTCTTTTTCATATTCTCTCTTCTTCTTTCTCGCTCCACGGAAGGTCGTTGGAACTGGTAATAACATCATCTTCATCAAACACGACAATCTCAAGGCGAAGTTGTTCGTATTTCCTTTCGCCGGTAATAATTGCTTGTGTTTCCTGATCGAAGGAATTCTGATTTCCGTCGTGGAACGCTTCTCGAAGTGTCGATCTTTCCATTGTTTTTCCCCTTTTTTTATAGAATCACAAAACAGGATGTAAAAAATAGTTACATCCAGTTTAATAAATAATTATAACCTCACAAAATGAACTCAAAAATAACACACTGTAAATAAATAAAAACGATGGTGAAATATCCCGCCTGGAAAACCCGGGCGGGTGATTGTTTTTACGCTCCCAGAAGCACAGCCAGCATCGCGGCCTGGTATACTTCGATAAGTTCGGATGTAGTCACGTCGGAGAATGACGCACCGGCGGGGATCTCCTCGGAATACTCCGCGAGATAGTCGATGCTCAGAAGTTCGCGCGAGGTCTCTATCTTGCCGTCGGCACCTATCGTCATATACTCCTCGATCATATAAAACCGGAAGATCTTGTGGGTGTCGGGCTGAACATATACGAGGAACGGGACGCTGAAAGACTCTCCGGTCTCTTTTCCGTCGTCGTCGATTATTTTCTGAGTCGCGGTGATCTCGACGCTGTCGTACAGGACACCGCCGATCCTTGCCTCTCCGTTGAATTCGCTGGCGGTCAGTTCGTCGCGGTTGACAGTCCCGAGATCGTCAAATCCCAGATCGGCAGTGAAATCCGAGAAGGATTCACCCTCTTTTTTTTCGGAGCAGTAATACTGCGCCGACACGGCGCCGTTCTCGCCGGCAGAAGAGACGGTCAGTATGAAACGCCCGTCCTTCTCAGCGATGCTGACATAGCTGCCGGGAGCCTTTCCGGAAAACCTGAAGAAAGACCCGGATGAAATAAAGTCAAACGTCCGGTCGTCCGATTCCATATGAACTGTTTTTATATCGCCGGCATATCCGAAATCGTCTGAAGAGTAGTATGTCTTGTAATATGCCTCTTTTTCCGCGTCAGGATCCGGGACTGAGGGTCCTGTGACATCCGGTCCGGTACCGGCGTCCGTCGTCTCCGACGGATCGGTCACTTCAGTACCGGGAACGGCCTGTGTGGTGACCTGCGGTATCTCGGTCGTCGTGTCGGCGGGAGCCGACGTCGCCGCGGATTGATCCGTCGTGATATCGGCGGTCGTTATCTCGACCGCGGTGGTGATCGATTCCGTTGTTACGTCGGCGGATGTCGTCACTTCCGATGTAACATCGACGGCATCAGTTTCAGTCCCGGCCGTCGCGGATGTATTCTCCGGCGACACGGCAGACGTAATATCCGCCGTCGACTGCTCCGGATCGGCGCCGGTGCACGCGGCAAAGGATAGCACTGCTGCGAAACAGGCGAGGAGTGCTGTTATTTTCTTAATTGACATATTTGTTTAGTCCTTTCAGGACAGAGTGTGCGAACAAGAGCAACCTTGACCGCCCCTCCCGGAGATAATCTCCGGGAGGAAAAAGCGAAAACCGCTTAAAGAGAGTGGCAACGCAAAAGACCGGAGACTCTGCAGAAGGATCTCAGGTTATTTGCTAGTTTGTTTATCTTTTAGGTGAGATCGTTGTCTCCTGTTTCGTTGCTGGAAGTAATGACATCGTCTCCTTCAAAAATAACAATCTCGATAACCAGTTCTTCGTATCTTTCCATCGTGTCTATCTCCATTTCTTTATTGAATAATGTTTTTAAATTAATAATTGAAATACTCTCTTGCATACTTGTTGTACAGATAAAGTGATTTCGCCAATTCTGCAGATTCCTCATCTGACAGTTTATTTGTAGCCCATGTTAGAGGACCGTAAGAAACAATACCGGAATTGATTCCATCGGAGACGGTGATCGTTTTCATTTCGTTAAGTCTTTTTGCCGGAATCCCATTGATATCAACATAATACCTCGCTTCAGTTTCATTCCAATGTTTTTCCAACTCAACACCGTCATAATAAACTGTTACCGCATTGGCAAATTTGAATCTCAGTGTTGTATCCGACTCCAAAATAAGAGATGCCGATATACTTCCCGCTGCATTTTTAGCTTCTGCTGATACATAAGCCGCATACGCGCTGTCTCCTTGAACTGCAATCATCTCTTCAGAAAGATAACCATTGGGATTAGCCGGATTATCCTGCTTGTAATGGAAGTAATTCTGAGCAGCATTCCCATAATTCAACAATGCCATTGCAAGGTTTTTTGTTGTCTCGTCGGAACTGCTGCTGGCAATTTTATTATTTGCCCAATCACTTACTGAATATTCATAACTGGTTGCAAAACGATTACCGACCCTGAACATCATTAGGTTATCATTGGCATCATAGAACTGAAGTATAACTTTATCAGTCATTTGCTTTGCAGCAATATTTGAGAATGATGCAACATATAACCCCTGATCATTAATGATTGAATCATCAACATTGACTACAGTATGAGAATCATTAAATGTCAAAACAACGTATGAAACATTATCAGGTGAATTAAACTTGTAATTTACGCTTATCTTGCCTTCCAGTGTTAAACTAGCTGATTTTAGATGCGGAACATAAATACTGATTGTTTCTGAGTGAGCGATTCCATCCGGGCATTCACTGCCGGAAGCAGTTGCTGTAAACACTGCATTAAAGGTTGTTGCATCAAAAGATGAAGAAACGGTTGCGGGTACTCTCGTCTTATGCGAATTATCATTTTCACATGTGAAAATCAATTCTGCTTCCGAATAATTATCGTTCCACACCCATTCCGGTGCGCCATATGTATGGCCGCTACCTGCAAGCGTTTCTACGATTATCGTTTCAACAGAGAAATCATTATTTATCTCAAGAGGAGCGATCGTAACCTCTCCTCCGGTGCATGACCTCTCAAAGAACAGTGTCACGATCGGGCTGCCTGCCCCGGATGCGACCGAGAAAGCATAAGCGATCCTGACTTCACCCGGCGTTTCGGAATTACACGATACCCGTCCGCCGTCGTTGCCGCTGGCATATCCTGCGAACGCAAGCAGGTCCGGATCGAATGTGACGGTCAGATAACCGTTCGTGACCGCGACAGTTTCGGAGTAGACGATCTCTTCCGTCTGTTCCGCTTCGCGGCTCGCCGTTATGACGCCGGTCACGTCTGAAGCCGTCGGGGTTCCCTTCGGGTATTCCGCGACGTTCACGCCGTCTGCGGCAGGCATATCATCTGTCCCGGACGAACGCGTCTTTCTTGCGGCGTCGATCCTTGCCGCTTCCCGTGCAAGCCTTTCCTTAACGCCTGCGGTATTCAGTTCATCCCTGGTTGCGGCAGTGTCTCCTCGGCCTTCGAGCTTCATCTGCCCGGATGTTTCACCCGATGACGCCGGAGCGTCATGTCCGTCGACATAGAAACCGCCGGCGGGCCAGACCCTCTCTCCGAAGTCACCGGCATCGTAGACCGCTCCGGTCGAGGGATCGATTATGATCAGTTTTGCCCAGTCTTCGGTCTCGTCTCCGGTATGGCCCCAGTAGATGTATGTCCCGTCATAATAGAGATCCTGCCATACGAACATCGTGGAGAACCCGGTGTCGATCACCGGCGCCGGAGCGCTGAATTCGATACTCTGACTCCCAATGGTGAGGGTCGTCTGCCAGATCTTACCGTTGTCATCAAGGAAATAATAGTCGGCCGAAGAGCCGCTGACCGACTTCGCGGCGACGGCGGCGATGTAAGCATCTCCGAATGAATCGGTTTTGCTCGCGTCAAGTATTCCGTACGGGAATCCGCAGTATGTCCCCTCTTCTTCATCCTCTTCGGGCAGAAGATTGCCGAATATCAGGTACGGTCCGTATGAATAGACCATATAGTCCCCGTAATTTGACGGTGCCCTGGCGATATCGGTAGCCGGGACATAGCATGTTCCTGCTTCGTTCAGCTCGAACGTGCTTCTGTCGACGGTATAAAGAACCGCCTCCCATTCCTCCGAATCGACGTCAAGCGTCGCCGCGTAAAGCGTGCTTCCGTTCATGAACGCCGTGTTCAGCGGTATTTCGTCTCCGTCATCGCGCATGTTCAGAGACACCCAGTCCGAAGGATCTGATGCGTTGAACGAAGCAAAGTGCGTACTTCCGAGTTTGTCCCAGATGATCCCGTTCAGCGTTTTGTTCACCGCTGTGACCTTCACGGAGCAGACAGCGCTGACGGCGCTGTTCGAGTTGGACCTCGCGGTGATCTGGCAGGTCCCCGGCCCGACGGCGGTAACATGGCCGAATTCATCGACTGTCGCGACCGCTGCGTCGCCCGTCGACCAGCTTACCGTCCTGTCGGTCGCGGTGAGCGGGCTCACTTTTGCGATGAGGTCCGCCCCGTTGCCCTTGTAAAGATCCAGAGATCCGGGAATGATGCTCACCGACGATACGGTGTAGGGATCCGATCCGGACGTGCCGTCATTGACCTTGACCGCTACCGCTGCCTCATTGCCCGCGTAGTCGCCGACGAACACGGCGACGTATCCGTCGGCCTCGGAGACCGCAGACGAGATGTCGAACGAGCCGGCGAACGCCTCGGCGCCAGGCGCCGTCTCAGCATACTTTACTTCTCCGTCGAGCGAGAGCACCGCGACGTATGCAAGATTCCTGTCGTCATCGGCGCTGATCGAAATATTGTTACCGTCACGTGCTGCCGACAGTATCCGGGGAGCCGTATCGTCCACGAAGAAATCGTATCCGACGTATCCCCCGCTGCCGATCTGCCCGCCGTCTTCCAGCAGAGAGCGGAATCCCGCGACGTTCAGAACTCCCGACGCCGCATCGGTCAGACTGCCGCCGTTCTTCATGCGGTAGTACATTCCGTAATACTCGGGAAGCGCGTAATAACCTATCCTGAATCTGTCTCCCTCGTCAAGTCCTGATGCCGCGGCCGAGAAACCGGCCTGGAATTTCTTTTCAGACGCGTTCTTCCATTCTTCTTCTTTCTGGTCGAACCACATGCCGGTCACGTCCGCGTTATTCACCGCGGCGCTGATGATCTCAGAGATATTCCCTTCGTCATCCAGTCTGCTCAACGCAAACCCAGTGGTGCCCGCGGCGCGGACAAGGGTGTAGTAAATGTTTTTGAACTGGCTGTCGCTTCTGACCGCGAGTCTGCCGGACGGGAATGAATCCTCAACGGTATAAGGATTGCCGCTGAATTTCTTCTCGACTCCGCCGTAGGTCAGCGTTATGTAGTTGGTCGTGTCGATGCCGGAATAGTTTTCCTGCTCCGACCCGTAGAGGTCTTCGGTATACGACTTCGTGTCGAACATCCCGGGGTCGGTGAAGCTGCCGAAGAACCCGAGGACCGGGATGGTGTGGGTCACACCGGCGACGCCTTCTCCGTCTGCCTTCTCGGCGACCGTCGTGAAGCCTTCGATGTACGCGCCGGCGGTGTAGATGTCTTCGTCGACGGCAAAGCTGAAGGTGACCGTCACGTCGGCGTATCCGCCCTCGGGGATGTAATACTCGGCGGGATGATCCCCGGCATAGACGAGAATGATGTGAGCGTCGTGGCTCGTGACGGCCCCGTCTTCGTCGGTGTCTGCCGCGGCAAGATCAATATCCGCACCGGCAACGATGCCGGTCAGATAGTCAAGGACCGCCTGCGCGTCGCTTTCGTCGGTCACGCCGTCAAGGTTGACGTCGTAGGGGTTCGTGACGCCGTCCCCGTGCGGCGCCCAGACGCAGCCGGTCTGGGAGCCCGCGGACACGGTCCCTCTGTCCATATAGTATTCTCCGCCTTTGGAGTAATACCCCTGTGTGAATACATCTGTCGACGGAGCGTTGAATTCAAGCCTCCGGTCTGACAGATTGAATATCCTGAACGAGTAGGAATAGCTTCCGGTCCTGTCGGGATCGGCGCCGATCTCGGCCTTGACCTTGCCGTCGGATGCGGCTCCGGTGGCCGTTGTAAGCGTCTTTCCGGCAGCGTCGGTCATGAAAATCACCGACGACGCCGAGACAGCGGAATTTACGTCGGCAAGTCCCGCGCCCTGCTGGAGGATCGAGATGAAGTCGGCTCCGTTCTTCATCGGGGTCGCAGTCGACATGAGCAGCGACTGTATCACCGCGCGGCGGCTGTATCCGTCAACCGAAATATTGTTTTCTTTGAGATACTGAGCGACGATCGCGGCGAGACCCGCGATGTGCGGGGCCGCCATCGACGTGCCCGACATGCTCTCGTACTGATGATTAAGGCCGCTTCCGCTCTGACCGACGGTGCCGTTCTTTGTCTTGTGTGCTCCAAGCACCGACCATATATCGCCGCCGGGAGCGGTGATCTCGGGCTTCATGAGAAGAGACCCGGGAACGCCCCAGGAGCTGAAATCGGATATTGTCGCGGTGGCGCGCGTGCCGTTCTGCTGCTGGATCGATGCCGCGCCGCCGTTCAGGGTAAGCGTACCGGTGTAGTAAACGACGGCGTTGCTTCCGCTTCCGGCTGTATGGCTGGTTCCGACCGTCTTTAAGGCATTCGCCGCGGCAAGCGTGATCGACGCCATCGGAAAGTCCGCGCTCGTCCCGTCGATATTCATCTGGATCACGCCCGACTCGTTGTTGGCGACAAGGAGAGCCTTCGGTGAACAATTGGATGCTGCGTTGCTTCCCTTATCGGCAAAAGTAATGTTTCCTCCGCGGTTGACTATGACCAGCTTGTTGTCTAATGAAACCTTTTCATTGACCGTGGAATAGTCGCTGCTGCTTCCGTATGCGTCTATATATACGAACTGCACCTCCTGCGAGCTGCCGAAATCCTTGATCAGCGGAACCGGACCGTCGGCGTCCTCATAGCAGATGAAATTTGTTCCGGACACGGTAATATAGGTGTCCGATGTCGAGAGAACGTTGTCGGCGGATGCCGTACAGAGGCTGTTGATATAGGTCCCGGGCGAGCCGCCGGTGTGCATGCCGATGTCGTCAAGATAGATATCGCCGGCCTCGAGATAATCGGCAAACGCCCCGCTGTTGCCGGCGGAGACCGATACGACCATTCCGGAGTTCTCCTCACCGTCCGACAGTCGGTTCAGGATCTCCTGATATTCGTTGTCGTATGTGAATCCCTGCGTCGACGAACCGAGCGAGAGGTTGCAGGCGTCGCAGCCGAGAACGATCGCGTCCTCGATCGCCGCCATATAATCCGAATCGTATGCGCCGCCGCTCGCTCCGAAGACCTTCATGACGACGATCTGGGCGTCGGGGGCCATGCCGACGGCGTGAACAGCATCCGCCGATGCGGCAAGAACGTAATCATCGCCCTGTTTTATATATTTGTTAGCCGCGGCGATCCCTGCGACGTGCGAGCCGTGCTCGCCCTGAGTGTCTTCCAGATGATTGACCGTGGTATTATTATCGACGTAATTGTATGCGAACGGGATCTTGGCGCTCAGATAGGTCCCGCTCCCGTTGAGGTCACCTGCCAGAGCCGAGACCTGAGACGAGGTCATAAGCCCTGAAGTTTGTTCGCCTATCGAATGCAGGAACGCGTCCTCATCGAACGACTGGTGGACGGTGTCGATGCCGGTGTCGATCACGGCGATCCTAGTCCCGGCGCCCGAATAACCGGCATCCCACGCAGACTGCGCAAAGACCATCTGCGCGCTTGAGCCGGCGGTGTTGACCCCGGCCTCTTCTGGATCGTAGCGGTTCTCAAGCACGACCGATTTCACGCCCGGTATCATGGACAGCTTCACGATCTCATAATACTTTACCTCGGCAGAGATCGCGTTCGCGAGAAGCGTCAGTTTCCACTTGACGTTCAGGCTGTGTCCGAGCTTTTTCCCGGCGGTCTTTATAATGTCGTCCTGCTTTGCCTTCAGCGATTCGCGGTAGACAGAAGCGCCCCTGTTTTTCTGCAGCGACTGAAGAGAATATCCCGCGTCCGCCGTCGACTTTTCGTCGAGGAAGACAGACACACGGACGGTCTCGTTGTATGCGGGCAGCGGCACGGCGGAGCCGTAACCGTCTTCGCCGGTGATGTCCCCGAGCTTTTTAACCTTCAGCGTCGACGGGTCGATCGAATAAAACGAACCGCCGTTCCCGGAGGCGCCTCCTGTCAGATCGAGCGCGATGCCCGTGGAGGAGATATACGGCAGCACCAGAAGGACTGCAAGCAGGACCGAAAATACTTTTTTGATCTTTCTCATTGAGTGACCTTTATCTGCCTGCGGCAGGCGGAAGACGCCTGAAACCGCAGTGCATAAGCGAAATATCAGCGTATTATATTATTATACACTATTAAAGTCGCTATTTCAAGAAAAACAGCTGGCGGGTGGCAAAAAAACCGGAAAATCAGCTGCTACGCAGGCGTCAGTCACACGCCTCGACGCACCCCGCGGCCTCCCATTTCTCAAGGAGCGCGCGCAGATCCGCCGCGGCGGCATCAGCGTCGGCGACGTCATACTCTTCGGCCAGTTTCGCGAGCATCTCACTCTCGGTCACCGGGGTCTCCAGCATATTCCAGTAGAACGCGGCGATCTCGTTCATCGAGATCAGATACTTGTCGCGGTCGGCCGAGAGTTTCCTGGCCTTGACAAGATAATATTCACTGCCGAAGGACGTCATCACGATCCCGGGCAGAGATCTGTATTTCTTCTCTTTTGCTTCATCCATTTGTCTTTCCCGATTTCCCTTCATCTTCAGAATGAGACACGCGTCGCGACAGGAGTACCGGTTCCCCGGCCGTGCGCCGCGCACGACACGTCATTCAGACCGCTCTGACGTATCCCTTCTTCTCCATCTCCGACAGAAACGCGGAGGCGTCGGCGCAAAGACGTTCGCGGTCGACGCCGGGGTATTCGCCGGCAAGCACGGCGGCGCATTCGGCAGCGCTTCTCGGCGACGAGATATACTCCCAGATGATCGCGCTGGGCTCGTTTACCGACGACATAAAAGGCACACATCTTCGCGCTTCGGCGCCGGCCAGAAGGAGGTATTCCCCGCATATCTCATGGAGGAAGATCCCGTCCGTCCGGCGGTACCGTGCCCCGCCTGAGGCCGCTGAGAGCCCGCAGAGCGCGTTTTGCGCGTCGGCGGGTTCTGATACCGCTGATATGCCAAAAGCGCCTCCACAGGCTTCTGCGGGCCTGTGGGAGCATTCCGCGGCATATTGCTCTATCGTTTTTATCATGAGCGCCGTCGATTCGGCGTCGCCGCGGTTGCGGAGCAGCCAGACGGGAACGCCGCCCAGAACCGCGTCGGCAAGACGCGCGAAATTCCTGATCTGCGTCTCTGTTTCCGGCCTGCATACGAACTGCCCGAGGCAGCGGTCGAGCCGCTCTTTCGGGTCGATACGACGGATCAGATTGTCCTCGCGCGGACCGGTCCGCTCAAGACAGACGATACCGCAAAGCGGCGCCGCGGGCGCCCCGCGGTAGCCCTCCTTGCCGTTCCAGGGAGACGGGTGAACGAGGACCTGCCCGTCGGGAAGACGCTCCAGCACCGGCATGTCTCCCGAGATCACACCGACCTCGGGAACGTCCTTCATCAGGCGCCAGTTCTTCAGCTGAGTGGTCTTCCCCACCCCGCTCGGCGCGGTGACAAGCCACGCCTTCCCGAAGGCGTCCACCGCGACCGCGTGAAAGACGCAGACGGGAGCCGACGACAGAAGAACGCGTGAGGTAAGATCGATCAGCGCCTTGAACTCGATGTGCTCGGGCGGCGTGTCTTCAGGAAAGCGCTCTCTGC
>JAFRYE010000064.1 GCA_017441265.1 Lachnospiraceae bacterium
GTGGCGGCGGTGCCGGAGGTTCCGGCGGAGGGGGAACCCTCAGCGGAGCCAGCGGAGACGGTTTCATGCTCAGCGGTTCCGGAAGCGGCCTCAGCTTAAATCCCGAGGTGGTATTCCAGTTTTACGGCCTGAGCGACCGCGTGTATTATTTCAAAGAGTATTCCTACGGCAGTTTCGACGGTACGTTCTGGCGTGCGGCTGCATCGGAGAGCCGGTTCCAGCCGGAGTCGGAATATATGACCGGACAGGCTTTTAAGGATGTTGATTCACGTTCGCGGGACATAGTCCGTATCCGGAACCTGAGACTGGATCACAGAGTCTATCCGTATTACATGAGCGAAGACGCGAAGAATCTGTCGAATAAGAACAGTTATCAATGCGATACGTACTTCAACCGGAATTATCTGGCGAAGTATCCGACATACCCCGATGAGGACATGGAAGCCGAGTATCGGGAGTTTGTCTATGAGAATTTCATGGACGTCACGGACGAGGAGCGGGAAGTGCTCGAGCAGCTCGGTAAGGATGCCGGAATTGATCCGAATTCGCCGAATCTGATCGATGAGATCGCCACTTACATCCAGAATGCGGCGACATACAACCTGTATTTCAAGCCGTTCCCGGCCGGAGTGGATATGGTCATCTGGTTCCTGACGGAGAGCAAGGAAGGCATCTGCCAGCATTACGCGAGCGCGGCGACACTGATGTACCGTGTATACGGAATTCCGGCCAGATATACCGTGGGGCTCGTCGAAAAAGGACGTCCGAATCAATGGACGTCGGTTACGACCAATCGCGGACATGCCTGGGTGGAGGTCTATGTCGACGGCACAGGCTGGATTCAGGTGGAGGTTACCGGTGCGTCCGGATCCATGCAGATGGACGGCGGCGCAGGCTCCGGCGGCGATCTTGAGGAAGACGGCTTCGGCGGTCAGTATGACAACCCCGATATCATCATCGACACGGAGCGGTTTGTCAAGATGTACGACGGAGATTCCAGACCGGTGATCAAACTGAATTGGTATGTCAGCCGAGGACAGCTGAAGGAAGGTCACAAGCTCGTTATGGATCCTGCGGTTGTGACGTTCCCGTACGACAGGTATTGCCGGACTCTGTACGAGGTTGATTACGATGACTATGTCCGGATCGTCGATGAAAACGGCAATGACGTGACCGGCGAGTATCAATATCATGTCAATCCGCCGAATGTCCGTGTGGAGCCAAGATCGGTCGAGATCAGCATTTACGGAACGGCGCAGCTGGACGAGGACGGCAATGTTCAGGGTCTGAACTGGATCATAACCAAAGGTTCCCTTGTCAACGGCGATTCGCTGGAACTGGTCCTGGACGAGGTGGATGATTCGGATATCTATGCGGAGATCGGCTCTCTGAACGGAAGACGCTTGTATCTGGTGATCGTCAGCGATCAGCTTCAGACAATTTACAATGAGAATTCCTATCAATGTCCGTACAACATTACGTTGAACAATCGGGCAAAACTTCAGAGGAATTACGATTGATTTCAGTGTAAGAATTTTTTGCAAACCGGGAGAGAGTGATATCGAAATCTGTTGACACCGGGAAACGAACAATGATATACTCTCTCTCAGTGTGCGCCGTAATCAGAGGAAAAAGAACAACATAAGCGGACGGCTGTTTTATCGCAGTCGAAGAAAGGCAGGAAGGCGAATTGAACATCTTGTTTTTTCTGACGCCGAAGAGTGAAGTGGCCTATGTCACGAACGAATTCAGTCTGCGTCAGGTCCTGGAGAAGATGGAATTTCATCGCTACTCGGCGATCCCGATGCTCGACCGCAACGGTCGGTATGTCGGAACGATCACCGAGGGTGACCTTCTTTGGGGCATCAAGAATGTGGCGGATATGAACATGCATGATGCAGAGCGAATTCCGATCACGCGGATCCCACGGAAACTGCACTATACGGTAGTCAACGTGAACGCTGAGGTGGAGAGCTTAATTAAAGTCGCCATGACGCAGAATTTCGTTCCTGTCACCGATGACAATGATATTTTCATAGGCATTGTCAAGCGAAGCGACATCATGGAATATTGTTTCCGTGCGCTTCGGGAGAGCGGTAACACAGAAACGAAAGACGAATGAACGTACAAGGACGTTAGTCGGAGGCATTTTACGAAAATGAGTGAACAGGTAGCTACGTTTGAAAATAAGTTGGAGGAACTGGTACAGTTCGGGTATTCTCACCAGAATACCATTGAGGCCGTGTATGTAAACGAGGTCATGAAGGATTACTGTAAACAGGAAGTCCAATTTGAAAAGGTATATGACTATCTGGAGGGACGCGGGATCAGCGTTCTTCTGAAACTGGAGGATGACAGCGATAACGATCGCGAGCAGATGGACGACCCGAATGACCAGGTCCTTCAGAAACTCGAGGCGGGACTCGAAAACATCGATGATGTCGGTCCCTTTGACGATGACATTTTGCTGGACAATGACGATATCATTCCCGCGGACAACGACGAGCTCAACAGCATTGCGAATGCGATGTCGGACGATCCGGTCAAGCAGTATCTCCGCGAGATCGGTAACTTCGGACTCCTCAGTGTCGACGAGGAGATCGAGCTTGCCACGAAGATCTTGGACGGTGACAAGGAAGCCAAGAGACGTCTGACGGAGGCAAACCTTCGTCTCGTTGTCAGCATCGCGAAGCGCTATGTCGGCCGCGGCCTTTCGTTCCTGGATCTCATTCAGGAGGGCAACCTCGGTTTGATCAAGGCAGTCGACAAGTTCGATTACACAAAGGGATACAAATTCTCGACATATGCAACCTGGTGGATCCGTCAGGCGATCACGCGTTCCATCGCGGATCAGTCCCGTACGATCCGTATCCCGGTTCACATGTCCGAGGTCATCAATAAGACGTACCGCGTGAGCAGAAACCTTCTGCAGGAACTCGGGCGCGAACCTACGGAGGCTGAGCTCGCGGAGGCGATGAACATGCCGGTTGAGAAGGTGCGTGAAGTGCTCAAGATCAGTGCCGATCCGATTTCCATGGACACGCCGATCGGTGAGGAGGACGACAGCCACCTGGGCGATTTCATCAAGGATGAGCAGACTCCGGGACCGGAGGAGGCAACGTCCTACATGATGCTTCAGGAGCAGATCGAGAAGCTCCTGAACACGCTGACCGACCGTGAGCGCCGCGTGCTGAAACTTCGTTTCGGTTTGATCGACGGCCGCCAGCGGACTCTCGAGGAAGTCGGCAAGGAGTTCAATGTCACTCGTGAGCGTATCCGCCAGATTGAGGCCAAGGCGCTCCGTAAACTCCGCCATCCGAGCAGAGCGAAGCTACTGAAGGGATATGACGTATAAAAAATCAGAGCATCGACGAATTCGTCGGTGCTCTTTTTGATTTAACGTTTTGTTATACGCGGATTCAACTGTAGACGCATGCGCAAAAAGTGAACTCTTTATAAGGAGTCGGAAGTGCGAACAACATCAGAATCGGAAGACAATCGGTAACTGAGGCTGTTTCATAAACGGAGTCAGAGTTGTCCGAAGCCCGGTCGAAAAAAGAGCGTTAGATTTGAAAACGGAACCGTAGCATCGGCAGATTGAACGATGCTACGATTCCGCTTTTGCGTGTATTCATTTTCCGCTACAGCGTTGCGTTCTGGCCTTTGGCACCGCGGGCACGGTTGCGGATCTTCTTGGCGTTGTAAGTCTTGCCGTCGAACGTGAATTCTTCGGTGGAAACGTCCAGAGACGTTCCGTAGATGACGGAGTCCTTCTTGTCGAGCGTGATCGCGCGAACGCCCTTGGCGGTCTTGCCGAGCACGTTGACCTGCTCGAGAGGGAAACCGAGAGAGAGCTTCTTTTCTGTGAGCACGATGACCTTCTGCTTTCCGGAACCGAACTCCGCGCTGGAGAGTGCGACCAGACCGACGAGCGCGTCGTCATCCTCGAGCTTGGTCGAGGCAATGACCGCGCGGTTTGTGAAAAACTCCGAGCCGGAGACGCATTTGATCCAGCCGTGTTTGGTGAGGAAGAGAAGCATGGAATTGTCGAGCTCTTCCGCCGGGACAAGGAGGATCGGCGTTTCCTGATCGATCTTCGTGAGCACCTGCAAGAGGGTGCCTTTTTCTTTGATACGGCAGCGCGGGATCTGCGCGACCTTGAGCTGGTACATGTTGCCCTCGGCGGTAAAGATGCACAGACGATCGTTGGAGGTGATCCGGACAGTCTGCGTGAACTCGCGCAGGACGTCCTCGCCAGCTTTCTGGTATGCGGAGACATCGACGGCTTTCGTGTAGCCGAAACGGTCCATGAGGATCATGAGATCCTCAATCTTCTCCTCGACGACGTACTCTTTGGTAGCGGTCGTGGTGATGACCGTGCGGCGCTCGCGGGCGAAACGCTCGCGGAACTGAAGCAGTTGCTGTTCGATGATCTTGTACAGCTCGGAGCGTTTGCCGAGGATCTTGTTGTACAGTTTGATCTTCTTGGTGAGGTCCTCCTCCTCGTCTTTGAGCTTCAGGATCTCAAGACCGACGAGCTTCTGCATCTGCATCGCGAGAATGGCGTCGGCCTGCGCCTCCGTGAAATCAAATGTCGCGGCGGCCTTTTTTGCCTCTTCGGTTTTGAAGCGGATATCCTCAATCTTGCCTGTGGTCAGGCATTCCTTAACCTGCTTGACGGTGGACGATCCGCGGATGACTTCAATGATGTAATCGATCACGTCGACGGCGCGCATGAGACCGGATACGATCTCGAGGCGCTTCTCCGCTTTGTCGAGGAGATAGCGGTATTCCTTTGTGTAGAGCTCTTCCTGAAAATCGATGAACTCCTGCAGCATCGCACGGAGTCCGAACTGTCTCGGCTGGTTGTCCTTGACAGCGAGGAAGTATGCGGAAAATGTGTCCTCCAACGGGGTCTTTTTGTACAGACCGTTCAGAAGATTTTCCACGTCGCGGTCCTTCTTGACTTCGATGACGATGCGGATACCTTCCTTGGAGGACTCGTCACGGACATCGGCAATCTCGTCGAAGGTTTTGTTGCGGAGAGCGTCCGCAAGGGCTTCCACAAGCTTTTGCTTCGTTCCGGCGACGGTGTAGGGAATCTCGGTGATGACGATGTTTCGTTTGCCGTTGTCGGCGCCTTCCACCTGGGCTTTCGCGCGGATGCGGATCTTGCCTTCCCCGGTTTCGTAGAGGGAGAGCAGTTCGTCGCCGTTGACGATCGTGCCGCCCGTCGGAAAATCAGGACCGGGCAGAAGCTGCATCAGATCCTCCGTGGAGACGGTCGGGTTGTGCATCACCGCGATCGCCGCGTCGATGACCTCGACGGGGTTGTGCGGCGGGATGTTGGTCGCCATACCGACCGCGATGCCGGTCGTTCCGTTGATCAGGAGATTCGGGAGCATCGCGGGCAGAACCGTCGGTTCTTTTTCGCTCTCGTCGAAGTTCGGGATGAATTCCACAAGGCCCTTGTCGAGATGCTCTAACATCGTCATGGCGCCTTCGGAGAGACGGGCTTCGGTGTATCGCATTGCTGCGGCGCCGTCGCCGTCGATGGAACCGAAGTTTCCGTGGCCGTCCACAAGCGGAATGGCGAGAGAGTAGTCCTCGGTCATGTGCACAAGGGCATCGTAGATCGAGGTGTCGCCGTGCGGATGGTATTTACCCATCGTATCACCGACGATACGGGCGCTCTTACGATGCGGCTTCTTCGGATCCAGACCGAGCTCGTTCATTGCGTAGAGAATACGGCGCTGAACGGGCTTTAAGCCGTCGCGCACGTCCGGAAGGGCGCGGGCGATGATGACGCTCACGGCGTAGTCGCGGAAGGAATTGCGCATCTCCTCCGCAAAATCAATTTGTATGGTATCGTTGCGTTCGTTGTCCATGATTATCTCCGAATCGGGTATTGGGAATTAGAAAGAATCCGGCTTACGCCTGAAGATCCAGCGTTGCATATTGAGCTTCTTTCATGATGAATTCGCGGCGGGGCGGAACGGCGCTGCCCATCAGCAGCGTGGTGACCTCGTCGGCCTCCACCGAGTCGCCGATGGAGATCTGCGCGAGAACGCGGTGTTCGGGGTCGAGCGTCGTCTCCCATAGCTGGTTGGCGTCCATCTCGCCGAGACCTTTGTATCGCTGCACGTTCAGGATCTTTCCGCCGTGCTCCAGTTCCTTACGGAGTTTTTCAAGCTCAAAATCGTTCATCAGGTAGGCGCTGTGCTTGCCTTTCTTCTTGCCGGTCGTCTCGTATTCCACCTTGTACAACGGCGGGAGACCGCGGAAGACTTTGCCTTCCATGATCAGCTCCGGCATGAAGCGGTAGAAGAAGGTGAGCAGCAACGTGCTGATATGACCGCCGTCGACATCGGCATCGGTCAGGATGATGATCTTGTCGTAGCGCAGTTTACTGATATCGAACTCGTCGCCGATACCGCAGCCGAAGGCCGCGATCATCGACTTGATCTCGTTGTTCTGCAGGATTTTCTCAAGGGTCGCCTTCTCCACGTTGATGATCTTGCCGCGGAGGGGAAGAACAGCCTGGGTCCGGCGGTTGCGCGCCGTCTTCACGGTGCCGCCTGCGGAATCACCCTCGACGATGTAAACTTCGCATTCGGACGGCTTCTTCGAGGAGCAGGCTGCCAGTTTGCTCTTGGTGTCGACATCGCTCAGCTGCTTTAAGACAGCGGTGCGTGCCTTGTCGCTCGCCTGCCTTGCGCGGCAGGAGCGGGCAGTGTTGTCGAGGATGGCGCGAAGCACTTCGATGTTTTTGTCGAACCATCGAGTGACTTCCGTCGCGAAGACTTCGTCGACCGCCACCTTGGCGTCCGTGTTACCGAGTTTGGTCTTGGTCTGTCCTTCGAACTGCGGATCGGGATGCTTGATGGAGACGATGGCGACAAGACCGTTGCGGACGTCCTTGCCGTCGAAGTTGTCGTCCTTGTCCTTGAGATAGCCGAGCTCTCTTGCGTAGGAGTTGAGAACGCGCGTCAGAGCCGTCTTCAGGCCGGTCACGAGGGTGCCGCCGTCGACGACGTTGATGCGGTTGCAATACGCATTGATCTGTTCGGTGTAGTCGTTGATATATTGGAAGGCGACCTCAACCTCGATGTCGCCCTTTTCGCCGCTTAAGTAAACCGGCTCGGGATGCAGAGGAGTCGCGTCACGGTTGATGTACGAGACGAAACTCTTGATGCCGTCCTGCTCGAAGTAGGTGCGGGTATCGCCGGTGCGTTCGTCGGAAAATGTGATGGTCAGTCCGCGGTTGAGGTACGCGATCTCCTTCAGGCGCTTGCAGATTGTCTCGGCCTTGAACTCGACCGTCTCGAAGATCGTCGGGTCGGGATAGAAGGTGACCTTGGTGCCGGTGTCGCTCTTTTTGCAGGTGCCGATGACCGGGAGAAGACCGTTCTCGAGTTTCGTCACCGGCCGGCCGCCGTCCACATACTCGTCGCGGTAAATGTTGCCTCCGCGCTTGATCTCCACGATCATGTGTGAGGAGAGAGCGTTGACGACGGAGGCACCGACGCCGTGAAGACCGCCGGAAACCTTGTAGACGGAATTGCCGAATTTGCCGCCCGCGTGCAAGATCGTGTAGACGACTCGCGCGGTCGGGATCTTCTTCGTCGGATGGATGTCCACCGGGACGCCGCGTCCGTGGTCGATGATCGTGATGCCGCCGTCCTTCCGGAGAATGATGTTGATCTCGTTGCAGAAACCGGCGAGGTGCTCGTCGATACCGTTATCGAGGATCTCCCAGACGAGGTGGTGAAGACCTTTCGTGCCCGTCGAGCCGATATACATACCGGGTCTCTTGCGGACGGCTTCCAGTCCTTCCAGAACGACAATCTGACTGCCATTGTATTCCGCCATGTGCATACCTTCCTTGCTTTCGATATTTAGTGCCATGCATAAATAAGGATACCACATTTTGTTGTTTTTTGCAAGGAAAATGAGGAAAAACAGTGCGCGGAAGCGTCATTCGGAGGGCTCATTTTCCGAAGAAAAAGGAGTCTGCCGGAGAAAATCCGCAACAAGATGAAAAATACACAAAAAAACTCGTAATTTGCCATTGTCAATTATTGAATACAGTGTTATAATGCAAAAAGTTTCGTGCCCGAGGATACAGCGACTCGGCCGAAAAAATACGGAAGAAAGGAGTGCTGCAACAATGAATAAGGAACCGTTTGTAACCGAAGCTCAGATCAGAGAAATTGTGAAGACGTATCCTACGCCGTTCCATATCTATGACGAAGCTGCGATCCGCCGCAATGCCCGCGAACTGCTGAAGGCATTTGCGTGGAATCCCGGTTATAAGGAGTTCTTTGCTGTCAAAGCCACTCCCAATCCGTATATTCTTCAGATTCTCCGTGAGGAAGGTTGCGGCGCGGACTGCTCTTCCTATACCGAACTTTGCCTTGCCGACGCGGCAGGTATCACCGGGGACAGTATCATGTTCTCTTCGAACGAGACCCCGACGGGAGAGTTTACGAAAGCACGGGAGCTGGGGGCTTACATCAACCTTGACGATATCACGCATATTCCGTTCTTACAGGCGGAGTGCGGCATTCCGGAGACTATCTGCATGCGGTACAACCCGGGCGGAGTCTATGAGCTCGGCAACGGCATTATGGATAACCCCGGAGACGCCAAGTACGGCTGCACGAAGGAGCAGTTGATCGAGGCGTTCAATACGCTCAAGGGGCTCGGAGTGAAACATTTCGGTATTCACTCCTTCTTGGTAAGCAACACAACGGCGGAGAATTATTATCCGACGCTCGCTAAGACTTTGTTCACGCTCGCAGTGGAATTGAAGGAAGCCACGGGAGTGCACATTGCATTTGTCAACCTTTCCGGCGGGATCGGTGTGCCGTATCGTCCGGAGCAGACCGCTGTGGATATCGCAGCTGTCGGCCGCGGAGTCAAAGAAGTCTACGACGAGGTTTTGGTACCTGCGGGTATGGGCGACGTGTCGATCTATACCGAGCTGGGACGTTTCATGCTTGCACCGTACGGCGGACTTGTCGTTCGTGCGATCCATGAGAAACACATTTATAAGGAGTACATCGGCGTAGATGCATGCGCCGTTAATCTGATGCGGCCCGCTATGTACGGGGCGTACCATCATATCACGGTTCTCGGGAAGGAAGATGAGCCGTGTGATCACACGTACGATGTGGTCGGTTCTTTGTGTGAAAATAATGACAAGTTTGCAATTGATCGCAAACTGCCGAAGATCGATATCGGCGATTACCTGTTCATACATGATACCGGTGCCCACGGTTTTGCCATGGGTTACAATTACAACGGTAAGCTGAAATCGGCGGAGCTGCTGCTCCGGCCGGACGGGTCAGTGAAGCGGATCCGACGGGCTGAGACGCCTGCGGATTACTTCGCAACGCTCGACAGTGAAATCATGAAAGGACATTATTGATGAGGCATATGGTTATCCTGTGATCATCAAAGGCAATTGTGTGTTATCGGCACGGCGGTTTCGCCGTGCCGTTATTTTTTGCACAACCGTTCGCGGGTCGAGCGAAGGCGGCTCGCGGACGGACGTCGAAAATAAGGTAATGCAGCTATGATTACTGCCGGAACCGGCAGAGAAATGAGGGGAGTTATGAGTAAGAAAGACCGGAAGATTTCGGAAGAGCCGATGCAGGCAACCGGAAAGCTTCCGAAGGAAATTGAGATCGAACTTCGCGACCGCGGCCTCAGGGAAGAGGATGTGCTGGTGAGTGTCCGCACGGACATGGATCTGACCTGCGCATTCACGCCCGGCTGGATCGTGTTGACGAAGACGCGCCTGTACACGGCGACAGCGGATCCGCTGCTCGGTGAGGTGCATTATTTTAAGGGGATGGAGACGCGCAAAACGGGGAAGGTCGCGCAGGATCGCGAATGGACGTTTGCGGAGTACGACATTTCCGATATCAAGACGGCGTATGTGGAGCGCTCGGTGAGCGGCGGCTTTTTGGTCATCGTTCACAAGGATCCCAACGATGAGGAGGCGGAAGGAGCCGCGGAGACCGTGGCGGCCGTTTCCAACCGCCGCATGGGCAGTGCGACCAAGATCGAGCGCCTTTGCGAGAAACTCGCAGACGGCAGCGAGATTGATGAGGAGTCGCTCAAGGACGACGAGGAAGAGGATTACTGCCCGGTCTGCGGCACGATGTATCCGAATCCCGACCGCAAAGTGTGCCCGAAGTGCATGAACAAAAAGTCCATTTTCCGAAGGACACTCGCATACCTGAAGCCTTACAAGTACCGCATCATGGTGATGTTTGCGTGCTATCTGGCCACAGCCGCACTCAACATCATCTGGCCGTATTTAAACGGTGTCGTGCTGTACCGCAAGGTACTCGGCAAGGACGAGAAGTTCTTATCGTTTCTGTCCGTTGATGGCAACCGCTACGTGGTCATCCTGCTGTTGCTGGTTGTAACGATGGTCATGACGAAGATCACGATGCAGCTGGTCGGCATCCTGCAGGGTGTCATGACAGCGAAGATCGTGCCGAGAGTTGTCAAGACCATGCGCAACGACGTGTTCGGCGCGATGGGCAAACTGTCCATCAACTTCTTTACGAGCAAGCAGACCGGTTCCCTGATGACCCGTGTCATGTCGGACTCGGACGAGGTTTCGGGATTTTTCATCGACGGTTTGCCGTACTTTTTGATCAACGTTTTTTCCATCATCGCGATGGCGGTGGTGATGTTCCGGCTGAGCGTTCCGCTTGCCATTGTTGCTCTTATGTTCATGCCGATCACTTTCCTGGTGAGCTGGTTCATGCTGCCCAGACTGTGGCACCGCTACGGTCGCAGACACCGCGCCACGAGATCGCTGAACTCCAAGATCCACGATAACTTAAGCGGCGCACGCGTCGTCAAGGCGTTCGGACAGGAGAGCAGTGAGGTCGGCCGTTTTGACAAGGCCAACGAGAAGGTGCGCAGCGCCGATCTCGCGGTCATGAACTACGATAACAAATTTTCCGCGCTGTATTCGGCGGCGGAAAACCTTGCATCGCTGATGGTGTACATCGTCGGTGCGTACCTGATCCTGATCCAGAAGAAGTTCGACTTCGCCGTGCTGATCACATTTGCCGGCTATGTCGGACAGATGACCGGCCCGATGGACTTCATGTCCTTCTTCTTCCGCTGGTTCACGAACTGCATGAACAGCGCGCAGCGTCTGTTTGAGATCATCGACGCGGTTCCGGAGATTCAGGAGAAGGAAAATGCCGTTTCGCTTGACACGATCGAAGGCACGATCGAGATGAAGGACGTCACCTTCGGCTACGAGAAGAACAAGCCTGTGCTGAAGAACATCTCGATGAAGGTCGAGGGCGGCCACATGCTCGGTATCGTCGGACGTTCCGGCGCGGGCAAGACCACGATCGTCAACCTGATCTCGCGTCTTTACGACCCGCAGGAAGGTTCGGTCACGCTGGACGGAGTGAACTTAAAGGATCTTTCCTTCGCAACACTTCGCGGCAATGTCGCGATGGTGTCCCAGGAGACCTACATGTTCATGGGCACGGTTGCGGAAAATATCGCCTACGCGAAGAAGGACGCCTCCCGTGCGGAGATCATCCGGGCGGCCGTGCTTGCCTCGGCGCACGATTTTATCTGCCGTATGCCGGACGGCTACGACACGATCATCGGATCCTCGGGGCGTGAGCTCTCGGGCGGCGAGAGGCAGCGCATTTCCATCGCTCGCGCCATCCTTGCCAATCCGAAGATCCTCATCCTCGACGAGGCTACGGCGGCGGTCGACACCGAGACGGAGCAGGCGATCCAGCAGTCCATCAACATGCTCATCAAGGGGCGTACGACGATCTCCATCGCGCACCGTCTCTCGACGCTTCGCGACGCCGATACCCTGATCGTCATCGACGAGGGCAAGATTGCGGAGCAGGGCACCCATGAGGAGCTTCTGGCGAAGAAGGGCGTGTACTACAAGTTGAAAGAATTGCAGACCAAGGCGCTTGCGCTGAAGGGCATTGAGTAAAGGAGAATCATATGGGTTTTAAGAATTTTGAAGGCGCTGACGAGGAATTCAACCTCGAGCAGATGGAGGCGGAGACCGAGGCCATGCTTCGTCTTCGCTACCTTACCGGGGACAATGCGACCTTCACGCGAACTGCCGGAGGCTTTGTTTCGCTCGACATTGCAAAGGGCGAGAACGGCGAGCCGGAGCATTATGACCGCGTGAGAGTTGTGAGAAGTTTCCCTTTCACCGCGCCGGGAACATACATCTCCATCCGCACGACGGAGGAGAAGTCGAAGGAGATCGGCATCATCAAGGATCTGGCTAAGGACGTCTCGAAGGAGACGAGGAAAATGCTGGAGGAGCAGATGAACCTTCGCTATTTTACACCGGTGATCACGAAGATCAACGACATCAAGGAGGAGTACGGTCATGCGTACTTCGATGTGGAAACCACGGAGGGACCCTGCAAGTTCGTCATCTACATGAACTCGAGCTCGGTCGTGAGCCTGAGTGACGTGAGACTGATGATTACCGATCTCGACGGCAATCGGTTCGAGATCCCGGACTATACGACTCTGTCTGCGGGAGAATTGAAGAAGCTGGATCTTTTCCTGTAATTTGGGGGGCTGCTTTGGCAGCAGGAAGGAAAATATATGAATTTGAAGTTTGATTTGCCGGCGGCGCAGCAAAGCGCATTCACGCCGGCGGACGGAGAGGAGATTCGCTACTGCTCGCCCTACGACATCGGGACGGACGGCAGGCTCAAGCACGACGGCTACATCGTCGTGACCAATCAACGCCTGCTCATCATCTCGGGAGCCGAGGTCGAGACGGAGCTTGCGCTTAAAGACATCACGTTCCTCAAGTGCGATCCGCTTGTGAACAACGGAATCCTTATCGTTCGGACCGAACAGGATCCGGAAGAGAGGATCCTCGCTCGGTTTACGATGAAGCATGTTTCTCGAGTGGCATTTATCGCAAAGGGAGCGCTTTTGCTGCGCGACGGTGTTCCGAAGCAGGTGATCAGCCGCGAATACGACAAGACCTGTCCGGTGTGCGGACGGGCGCTGCGAGGCACGAAGGAGTGCCCGAAGTGCAGTCACAAGCCCTCTGTCCTTTGGAAGTTTTTCAAGCTCTGCGGAGCTTACAAGGGATGGCTCGCGATCATCGCCCTGCTCATGCTCGGCGTTGCGGTCGTACAACTTGTCATCCCGAAGATCCAACAGGTGTTCATCGATGACTACCTGAAGGCCGGACGCGGCGGAATGAAGGAGATCCTCATTTACGCCGGAATCCTGATCGGTATCACGATCATCACCATTTTACTGCACGTGCTGCGGTACTGGATGTGCATCTCGATGGGTACGAAGATGAGCATGGACCTTCGCCAAATGCTCTACAAGAAGGTGCAGATCCTGTCGCTTTCCTTCATTCAGGATCGCCGTCCCGGCGAGCTGATGAACCGTATCGTGGACGATACGAGGCAGGTGCGCCGCTTCATGGAGGAAGCGTTTGCCGGAATGTTCTCGTGTATCATTTCGATGATCTCGGTTGTCGTCGTCATGCTCACGATGGACTGGAAACTCACGCTCATGTCGGTCGTGTTCGTGCCGATCGCTTTAGGATTGTCGATCTCGTTCCGCAAGAACATTCATCGCCGGTTCCACATGCAGTGGCATCGGTTTGACAAGACGAACAGCGGTCTGCAGGATATCCTTGCGGGCATGCGCGTCGTCAAATCCTTCGGAACCGAGAAACAGGAGACCGAACATTTCCGCAAACTGACCGATGATTTCGCAAAGGTTCAGGAGCGCAACGAGGTCTTCTGGGCTTCGCTGTTCCCGATCATCTCCTTTGTCATGGGCATGGGCGTCTACGTCGTGACATACTTCGGCGGCGTCGGCGTTTTGGAGGACCGTTTCACCGTCGGTCAGCTGCAGCAGTTCATCAATTACACATGGATGCTGTACGGTCCGCTTGGCTGGATGACTTTCCTGCCGCGAATGATCACGCAGCTGATGACCAGCCTTGAGCGTATCTACGACGTCATGGACGAGGAGCCGCTCATCAAGGACAACGCAGAGGCTGTCGACCTTGACATCAAGGGCGAGGTGGAATTCAAGGACGTGACCTTCGGATACCGCTCCTACGAGCCGGTTCTGGAGAAGATCAACCTGAAGGTGAAACCCGGCGAGATGATCGGCCTTGTCGGCGCTTCCGGCACTGGCAAATCGACGCTCATCAACCTGATCATGCGCCTCTACGAAGTTGACGACGGTCATCTTTTGATCGACGGCGTTGACATCAACAATCTGCGCATCGAAAAATATCACTCGCAGATCGGCGTCGTGCTCCAGGAGAACTTCCTCTTCGCAGGCACGATCTACAACAACTTGCGTTTCGCTAAGCCCGATGCCACCGAGGAGGAGATCATCATGGCGGCCAAGATGGCCAACGCCCATGACTTCATCGTGAAGACTCCGGACGGTTACAACACCTATGTCGGCGAGCACGGTTACAGCCTTTCGGGCGGCGAGCGCCAGCGTCTTGCCATCGCGCGCGCTATCCTGAACAAGCCGAGACTTCTGATCCTCGACGAGGCGACCTCGGCTCTCGACACGGAGAGCGAGTATCTGATCCAGAAGGCATTGGAGCGTCTGACGGCCGGCTGCACGACATTTGCCATCGCCCACCGTCTCTCGACCCTGAAGGATGCGGACCGTCTGGTTGTCATCGACGGTCACCACATCGCGGAGGTCGGCACGCATAACGAGCTCATGGAGAAGAAGGGCATCTACTACGGCCTTGTGACGGCCCAGCTGCAGATGCAGGCTCTCAAGGGCGAGGACGCAGCCGCGGCCATGGAAAATGCGATCGTGGCGGATGCGGCGGTTGCAACGGATGCGGCTTCCGCAGTGGCCGGAGCGTAAAGCCTCGGCATAAAGAAAACAAGAAAAAGGTCAACCGGACAGGCCGAACCGGCGGAAACGCCGGTTTCGCCGGTCCGGTTGACCTTTTTTTTGATGCTTTGACATCGGAAATTGAGAAAGCAGGGAATTCCGATGCTTTTTCCGGCGGGGGAGTTGAGAGGCTGACATCGAAAATTGAGGAAACAGGAAATTCCGATGTTTTTCCCAGTGTAAAATGAACCCCAGAAAGTGGACACGGCATTTGCCCATTTAGGCGGCATTTTGCTCTGTTCCTTGTGCAGATCCCAAAGTGTGGACACGATTTCCGTGGTTTTTTGTGCCCCAATCTTAAAAGCCAATGTGTGGACATGGATTTGGATGTCAGTTGCTGATATAATCAAAACTGGAGGTAAAACCATGACCACTAAAAAAGCAGCTTACACCGAAGAACAGATCCGCATCCTAGAACAGAACCCGTACACGCACTCCGTAACGCCATACAAGTTTACGGTCACGCTGGCGTTTAA
>JAFRYE010000065.1 GCA_017441265.1 Lachnospiraceae bacterium
ATTTCCTCTTTCTTGCTTTTCCGATGTTTCCGGCCCCCGGAGCCGGCGCCTCATGACATCGGGATTCCCTCTTTCTTGCTTTTCCGATGTTTCCGGCCCCCGGAGCACCCAGATCGAGGTGCTCTTGAATCACGTATTTTCCCATAGAAAAAACCTCCTGAATGTAGACTGTCACAATTTTTGCGGCTATTCGGGAGGTTTTTGTCACATTTTTTGCGGTTATTTGATTAATTTCATTCGAATTTCGATATCCCCAGAGATTACCGGCGGATCACTGCTCCGCCTTCACCTCGATCAGCACGCCGTTTACCGGTACGCGAACATCGGCAGGCGAATTAGTCAGTTCTGTGGTTGCCTTTCTGAATCTCCGGAGGTCCAGTTTTTCGTCCGTGGTCCACGGTTCGATCGTAAAGTCTCTTCCGCCGTCTACACCGTAGTAGTAATGACCGTCCTCCCAGAGAAATGCGATCTTACAGGAAAAGTCAATTCTCTGAGCCGACACCGGCGGGAACGCCAGCCACACCTTGTTGTTGAGATCGCGGAGGCCTCTTAGGAAGCCGTTGATCCGATCGATCTGCTCCTCCGTGACGGTAAAGTCAACGGCAAAGAAAAAATCTGAGATGCAGTCGAACACAGGAGAATACTCCTTGACCGACAATCCGTATTGTTCGATCAGCTTCTCGATCTCCGGCCGGTAGGTGTCGTACAGGGCATCCCGGTAGTTGTTGACCAATGCATAGCCTTCCTCATGGATTAAATCCGGACGTTCGATATCAATTTCCGTGGGAAATGTCCACACATCAAAGACAATGCCCCGTTCCTTCGTCTTAAACTGCAGGCGGCGGTCGCTGATCTTCTTCACGAACTCAACTGTCTCGCCGTATGCGCACCCGGCCGCGTACTCTTTCATCCGCTCTTCGGACGCGTAGTGCTCACATCCGGATAAAAGAACCGTTGCCAGCGCGATCAGGCAACCCGCAAGAAAACGCACAAATATTCTGCGGTTCGGCTTTTTCGAGTCCTCCGCGTTCATAACCGAATTCTTGGTGCCGTTTCCATCCATAGTAAGTTCCCCCTGTGTGTTATCTCACGATCTCATCGATGGTCGAGATCGTGGTAAATGCCCCGCCGCTCTTCGCGATGATCTCTTTCATCTTCGGCAGTTCGAAATAGTTCACGTAGCAGATCAGAGTCTTATTTTCCCCGGAGATCATTCCGAAGGAATTCATGATCGTGCACGTCTTGTTGAGCTGGCGGTGAATCTCATCCGCCAGGCCCTTTGCGTCCTTGGTGATGATTGTCACCTGCTTGATCGCCTCAAAGCGATCCGTAAAATGATTGATGACCGACGTCGCGACAACGTACACCAGAAGGCTCATCAGCGCGGCGTTGCGGTTGATCAGCAGAAAGACCGCCGCGTAGACGCATGCGTTAAATGCGATCAGCAGGTAGGTCATGCTGAAGCTCCGCCCCGTCCGGTCCGACAACTTCCGCACCACGATGTTCGCGAAGATCTCCGAACCGTCGATACAGCCGCCGCTTCGCAGGATCAGCGACAGGCCCGCGCCCAGGATCGCTCCGCCGAACACAACCGCCAGGAAGTGCTCCGTGTTCAGCTCGAAGGGAATCTTCTCGAAGAGCTCCAGACCGACGGTGTACACCGCGGAACCCCAGATTGCCCGCACGCCGAAGCGCCGACCGAGGATCAGAAAACCGAGCAGCAGAAACGGAGCGAAGATCGCGGCCACGCAGACGGAGAGGTTCCACCCCGACAGTTTGCTGGTGATGATGGCGATACCCGCGGTACCGTAGTCGATGGCGTCGTTCGGGATCAGGATGCACACGACGGAAAAGCTCGCGAGCAGCGCGCCGATCGTAATCCCGAGCCAGGCAAATGCAGCTTCAATTCGCTTTTCCATGCATTTTGTCTCCTTCATTTTACGAAGTAGTTGCACCTCGGAGAGTAATTATAATTTACCTTCCGCGATTTTGCAACCCTTTTTCCACAATTTCGTCATAGAGATCAAGGCCGAAACTGGTGAGTTCCGGCTCACCGCGGACCATGCGGAACGTGCGGGTTCCGTCCGGCAGACGCTCGGCGCTTAAGAAATCCACACCGGCCTCCGGCCGATCCTTCGACTCGCCGTACACCCGCTTTGCGAACGACAGCAGATGCGTGACCGTCAGGATCCGGACGCCGGCCTCCTTAAGCGCGCGCAGGATGTCATACGCGATGAGGGAGCCCTCCTTCTCCGTGGTCGACGCGAACGACTCGTTCAGAAGGATCAGCGAGCCGTCGCCGATGTGCTCCACGATGCCGTCCATGCGCCGCAGCTCCTCGTCCAGGCGGCCGCTGTTCATTGCGCTGTCCTCGCGCCGCGTAAAATGCACGAAGATCCGCGGGAATATCCCGCTGCGGAAGCTCTTCGCCGTCACCGGCAGGCCGCACTGCATCATCACCTGGGCGATCCCGATGCTGCGGAGGAACGTGGATTTGCCGCCCTGGTTGGCGCCGGTCACGATGAGCATATCCTTCTGCCGCAGCGAGCAGGTGTTGCCGATCACCTTCACGCGCTGCTCGATCGCCATCACGAACTCGCGAAGCTCCTCGAACTCCAGGTCGCGCCGGTCGCACACCTTCGGGAAGCACCACTCCAGACCGAAGCGGTCCATGTGCAGCTTCATCTGCACTGCCGCCTGGTAGAAGGCCGCCTGAAAGCGGAGCCGGTCGAAGAAGGACTGGAATTCGTCCGTAACGCTCTTCAACTTCCGGATCACGTAGCTGACGACGCCGAACTCCAGCTGCTGCGACTGCGTCACGAGCCAGCCGTCGTCTTCGACGGAAAATGAGTTCGGCATCCGGGAGTTGATGTACTTCCGGAACTTGTACACGATGCCGCCGTGCTTCGCGAACTTGTAGCTCTGGGACGACACGTCCTCCATCCGGATGGAGCTGAACTTAAGGCCGTCCTCAAGGCCGCACTCAAACACGATCCGCGGCTGGATATTCTGGTCGATGCCCTCGTCCTTTTGGTCGAGGCCGCTGGTGTAGAAGGAGATGTCGTTAAGGCCCTTGCGGACGTACTCCTCCCGCTCCTTCGAAAAAGCCTTCATAAACTCGTCACGGAACGCGGTGAGGCCTCGGGACGTAAGGTGTTCCTGCTTCTCGAGGACGCCCCGGATCTCCGCGAGGGAATCGCAGAACAGATGCATAACCCGGATTTCCGAGATCAGCCGCAGCGTCGGATTGCCCTGCCGGATCTTCTCCCAGATGGTCCGGCCAAGCTCGTTCCATTTTTCGATCGTTTCGGCGCAGATGCGGTACAGCTCGCCGATCATGGTCCCCGCCTCCAGGCAGTCCGCCACGATCTCCTGACGGAACAAAATCTCATCCTCCGAGGTCAGCGGAACCATCATGACCTTGCGGAGCGTGTCCGTCAGAAACGGGTCTTCCTTCTCCAGTTTCTTCAGCGCCCCGTCCTCATACACCAGCTTTCTGGCCGAGGTTGAGAACAGGGAGTTCAGGCCCAGGTCCTGAATGATGCTGGCGGTATCGTAGTAATTTTCCGAATCCAGCGCCTCCCGGTCGGCATACAACAGACAAACTTTCATAAGCGCTCCTTCAGCTGTTCGTAGCTCAGTCGGTATTTGTTGACTTGATTGGCCGCGCAGGCACTGTCCTCCGCCTCGCCCCTGCGGATCTCAAACGTCTGGATCCCCCGGTCGTTCAACATGGCCCGCAGGCTCACCACGCCGTCCCGATCCTCCGCCAGCTCCTTTAAGTGCGTGACGTAGATCCCCGTGCAGCCGCGTGAGATAAAATGCTCCAGCACACGCTTGCCCATAATCTGCGCATCGTAATTTGCCGCCGTCGTAAAGAGCTCGTTGATGACGACGAACGTCTCGCTCTCATTGCCCGCCATCATCGGCGCGAGCCGCACCAGCTCATCCATCAGTTTGCCGCGTCCGGTCTCGACGCTCTCCTCCACCGAAAAATGCGTCTGGATATTCGAAAAATAAGGCACGCTCGCCGACTCCGCCGGCACGTCCAAGCCCATCCTTGTCAGATACACCAGCTGCCCGAGGCTTCTCGCGAAGGTGGTCTTACCGCCCTGATTCGGCCCCGTGAGCACGAAGAAGCGCTCGCCCGGCCCGTAGTAAAAATCATTTGCGATCACCTTCCTCCCGTCCGAGAGCGTCGCGATCGCAAGCGCGATGTCATACAGCCCCTTCGCCTCCATTCGGACACCGTCTCCGGTGGCAGGCGTCGCAAAATGATGCCCCGCCTTTTCCATCTCCCTCTGCAGCGTCGCGTAGGAGAGATAGTAGAGCACCTCCTGCTCAAAGCGCAGGAGCACCGTCTTTTGATAGCGCTCGCACTGCTTCGCCGCCGTCTGTATCCGCCGGAAGAAATCCTTGTTCTTCTCCTTGAGGATCGTGAGGCAGGCGCGCTCGAGCTCCGTGATCGCCGCGTCCGTCAGGAACGGATTCACAAACGTCACATCCTCGCTCTGCGCCTCGCTGTTCAGCCACTTATCATAGGCTCCCTCGCCCGGCGTCTCGCGGATTTCCACGCGCATCCGGGCTTTCTCGTACGTGACGACAAAGCGCATTTTCCGGATCTCCGTCAAAGCTTCCGCCGTCAGCTTGTGGATCTCGCGGTAACCGCCGTCCATCGTCTCCGTGAGGATTGCAAGCAGGCTGAGCATCCCCTCCGATTCAAGTTCCGCCTGCGAGAGCTCCCGATGCAGCGCAACATAGGCGCCGCAGTACGCTTCCGCCTCGCGGATCAGCCAGGCCGAGCGCTGCAGCGAATCAGACACTCTCGTCCGCTCTCCACGCAGCTTGTCGACCCCGTTCATCGCTTCCGTAAAGGCCATGAGAGCGCGGTACACCGGCTCCTTTTTGATATCCCCGTAAACCGCGCGGCGGTAATCACCCTCCTTCGGGTCCTCCGGCAGATACATGAAATACTTTCGGATCTCTCTTCCCCACTTGCCCGACAGGCGGTCGATCACCTGCAGAAGATTCAGGTCCTGATAAAACGTCGCCGTCTCCTCCGCGTCATAGCCGTTGCCGTCCGGGCGCAAAATACTGAATTCCCCTTGCATCCGTAACCCCCACTTCTCAAAACAGATCCAGCATGCTGTCCAGGTAGATCTCCTCCCGGACCTTCAGCCGGTACTCCGGTTTTGTCATGTAATACAGCAAAAACTCCAGCACAACCGCGCTTCCCAGACTGCGCCCCTCGATCTTGAACTCGGTGAATCCGGCCGGCAGATAAACCTTCCGGATGTCCTCCGTCCCGATGAACGCCGGATTGGCCATCGCATCGGAAAAACGGTATCCCCGCGCGGCGTTCGGCGAGACGCACACATGGTCCTCGCAGTCCTCCCCCAGGCTCTTCCGGCTGACATTTTCATAACAGTTCTTCCGGTCAAAGCAGTCGAACGAGCAGCATTCATTGCACAAAAATTCGACCTTCCGCTTCAGCCCGCCGGGCAGCGCGGTCAGTCGGTCAAGTTCCTTATTCAGCCGGAAATCCGGCACGACATAGCGGAATTTCTCCCTGCGGAGTTCCCGCTCGAACTGCGACCAATCCGTCAGCACCTTCGTCGTCGAAGACACAAAATAAAAGCCGGGATAGTTCGCCCGAAGGTAGCCAAGCAGCAGATCCGACGTGATGATCACACCGTTGTCCGCCGCGCCGTTTCGCTCAAACAAAGCACACAGGTCGTTGCACCGCCTGTCCGCAAGATGCTCCTCCCGGAGCAGCGAATTGCTTAACGTAAGCCGCGCGGAGACGCCGTACTCCCGCATCAGGGAAGCCACCTCCGAAGGGTCCGCATCACCGAAGCCGACACGGCCGCCGCCCCAGAGACAATCCCGGGGCGCGCCGTAGATTGAACCGATCTCACACCAATCGTAAAAGTACTCCCGATGCTCGCGAAACAGCGGAAGGAACAATCGGTACAACTCGTAAAATTCAAACAATCCGGGAAGATGATACTTCGCCGTCAACTCCTCATGCATGTCGCATTCTCCCCATGTAACCGTTCTTCCCGGAAGATCACACGGCCCGGCCGTTCGTGATCCGGATGTTCGTCAGCGCGCACTGGTCGCCGGTCAGCGCCACGTACACCTCCGCCGGCCCGTCGTTGATCACCGTGGTGTTCTCGATCAAAAGCCCGAGATTGTCCGTGGTCACCGTGATCCGGTTACCCTGATGCCCGAACGAAACCGCAACGTCGATGCCGCTCTTGTGGGCGCTCTTCCAAGCCTCCCAGCCGACAAAATCATCCTTTTTCGTCGTGACGACCGTATTTTTCACGCCGTTGCCTTCCCAGTACTCGCCGTCGAGCCGGACAAGCCCGTACTCGCGGTAGTTCGGCCCCTGGATCTGACCGTTGTCCGAGTAGAACAAAAGAATGTACGGGCAATGCCAGATCAGTCTCGCCGTCAGAAGACTCAGGGAATGGAACGTGAGCTTCATACCGTCGGTGATCGCGACGCCCCGGCTCGCCTCCGAGCGGAACGTGTCGATCTGAACGTTCGGAATGTCGCCCTCATTTTCCGAGATATAGCTGATCTCCTCGACGATCCGCGGAATCTCGGTGGCCTTCGTCTCGGCGGCCGCATGCGCGAACCGCACGTCATAGATCCGGCAGTGCTCGCCGGTCAGGCCGATGTACGAAAAGCGCGTGCTGTCAGGGAACGCAACGATCACATCGATCGTCTCCTGAGCGTGTGAGAGTGTGATGAGCGCATGATCCCGAACTCTCACGGCAGTGATCTCATACTCCTTCTCGCTCAGGGCGCCGCTGATCGCGGAACCGCCCGCGTCCGAAGGATGCCTGCGGACTTCGATCTTTCTCGCGGCCTCCGTCTTCGTCTCCCCGTTGAGGCGGATCGCTGCGTACTCCAGATACTGCAGATCGCGCGCCGCGGTGATCTCGCGGTGCGCATTTGCATCCAGCGAGTCAAACAGGATGAACGTCGGATGGCTGTTCGCGTCTCCCGCCGTGGATTCATAGCGGAAGCGGATGGTCGTCAGCTGTGAGGAAACCAGGATGCCCTCGGAGATCTCGCTGCCGAACGCGTCGCAGGTGATCTCGGCGTCGCCTCCAAGCTCCTTCACGGCCTTGCGCTCTTTCATCTGGTAGCTGTTGTCGATGTCGATGAGGTACTGCATGATCTTGGCGATATTGGGATCAAACTGCGTCCCGGAGTTCTTGACGATCTCCTCGCGCACGATCTGCTGCGGGATTGCGGAACGGTAGCTCCGGTGCGACGTCATGGCGTCGTACGCGTCCGCCACCGAGATGATCCTCGCGATCTCGGGGATTTCCTCTCCCTTTAAGTGATCCGGGTATCCTTTGCCGTCGTAGCGCTCGTGGTGATACCGCGCGCCGATGCTTAAGTACGGATAGTCCTTGACGCTCGAGAGGATCTGGTTGCCGATGACCGGGTGCTGCTTCATCGCGGCGTACTCCTCGTCCGTCAGCCGGCCGTTCTTGGTGATGATGCTGTCCGGAATGCCGATCTTGCCGACATCATGCAGCAACGCCGTATAATAAATCTTCTTGCATTCGTCGTCGCTCTTGCCCATTTCCCGCGCGATCTTCTCCGAATACTCGGCGACGCGGCGCGAATGGCCTCGGGTGTACTCGTCCTTCGCATCGATCGCGTTGGCAAGCACCGTCGCAATCTGCTCGAACAGGCGGTGCGATAACTTCCGCTGCTCCTCCAAATGCTCGATCTTTATGCTGTTGGCGCGCTCCACTTTGTCATTGATGTCAAGGTACGCAAACACGTACGCGAGGATCGACATGACGGAGATCGTGATGTTCAGAACCGACAGCCCGTAGGTGAAAAACTGGATCACCGACGCGGCGACCGGGCCGAGCAGGAAAAGCAGCAACGAAAGGCAGATTGTCCGGCTGAAATGCTCGCGGTACCGGATCACGAACCACACCATAAGAAGCGTCGTGATCCCCGGAACGATGTAGCACGACAGAAATCCCGGGCCTCTGTGATACAGATTATTCTCGTCGAAATAGTAGAAGAAGTCGGAAAATGACCCCACCGCCACAAACACGATCCCCGCAAAAGAGAACATGCCGATCTGCCGCAGTCTCGTCGGGATCTCCATCTTCCGGTCCTCGTGGATGATGTTCATGACGTAGTGAACGAAAACAAACACGATGAAATGCGTCAGCAGATACACGAAGTAGTTGCTCACGCTCGTCATTGCAAAGCCCCTGCTGCTCGCATCCCCGTCGTAAAGATACGCGATGCGGTCGAAAAACAACAGGAACGCGGCAGACAATTCAATGATGACGATCACCAGTCGCCGTCTCTTCGAAAGAGCTTTCGAGAGAAGAACCAGCACGGCGAGCGCCACGCCGATGCCGCCGAGTGCGAGCATCAGATCCAATTGATATTTCTGCAGCAACTCCATAACGACCCATCTCCTCCCGAGTTATCTCCGAAGTTCCGGATGCTTCTCGTAGTATTGTTCCTTGTCCTCGTACATTCTCTCATCCGAGAGATGCAGCGCGGTAAAGATTTCCTTTGAATCGCGGGCGAAGCAGCAGCCCGCCGCAAAACTCGTATGTTCAAAACCGAGGCTGCTCTCACGAACTATCAACGTCTTTGCCTCGATTTCCTCCTCCGTCGTGTTCGGGACAATGATCATAAACTCATCGCCGCCGGCGCGGTAGACATCGCTGTGGCCGAAAATCTTCACGAGCACGTCAGCCGCATTCTTGAGCAGCCGGTCACCCGAGACGTGACCCTTGTCGTCGTTGACGATCTTTAGGCCGTTGACGTCGGCAAATACGATGCCGATATTTTTCACGCGGTCCACGCCCTTGCTGATCCGGTCGATCCGGTTATTCATCTCGTTACGGTTTAAAACGCCTGTGAGCATATCCACCGATCCCATGATCTTCAGTCGCTTGAGCAGCTGGTTGTTGGCCACGGAGGATGCGATGAAAAATGTGGTCAGTTCCAATGTCTCCTTGATGTGATCCGCGCTCTCGGTGTTGAAGTTGGTCGCCCACACATAGCCGAGAAGATTGCCTCCGGAGCGCAGCGGGAAGAGCACGATGCTCGTGACTCTGCTGGCTGCGAGCGTCGCGTACCAGCGCGGATTTTTCTGCTTCACATACTCCATGTCGGAACTGTTCTTCACGATCAGGCAGTTGCTTCCGCCGATGGTGTCCTCCCAGGACTCGGCGATCTCGTAAAAGTCCGGATACGCCTCCAGAACCGCCTTCATGGACGCCCTGGGGTCAGGATTTTCCAGGTCCTCCGCCAGCAGCTCGCAGGTCCTCTTCTCCTTGTCCAGCAGCATGATCGCGCAGGCCCACGCACCGCAGAGCGCGCGGATGTCCTTGATCACTTCCTGCATCGTCACGGCAAAGTCCGACGCGCCGTGGAGCTTGATACAGGTGTTCAGCACCTCGGCCGCCGTGTCCTGCGAAAGGTTCGCCATCTTCTGCGTGTCCGCCTTCTGCGTCACTTCCTGGGTGTACGTGCAGTAGTACAAGTTGCCCTCATTTTTCAAAGGCAGTAAAAAGAGGTTGAACCAGAAATCAAACCGGTCCGGATGCACATACGTGTGAACCGGGATCTTCTCAACCGCGGCGCGGTAGCAGATCGTCTCGAAATTCAGATCCTGCGGAAAATAATTCTGATACAGGCTCCCGGGAACGAACTTGTTGCTCATCAGCTGCGGTCCGTCCCATGCCGCTTCAATCGAGTTCACGTACGCCTTGTTGCCCGCAACAAGTCGAATGTCGCCGTAATGGCCGTCCTCGAGCATCTCCACCGAGATAACGCAGGTCATCGCGTCGATGTTGTCAACGAACGCCTGAAGATCCATGCTGCTACACTCCTTTCCGACTCCCTGAGATTATATCACTATTCCTGTTCCTGCATTCGGATAAAAAACCCCGAATACCCTTCTTCCCTGTCCAAGCGAATTGTCGTGTATCCCGCATCATAACAAAAAGGCACGCTCTTCCGCTGCGGGATCCGGAAAACCTCCTGCGGCCGCGCTCCGGTCTTCACGGACACGGCGCGGTCGCACACCGTGAACCGCTCCTCGATCGTCTCAAGAAGCTTGGCTTTGCGCGTGATCACGTAGTTCAGAAGATGCAGCACGAAGCCTTCCTCATGCCTGCGAAGCGTCAGCTCGCTGATGGCCGGAAGGTCGGTCCGAAGCAGCGTCTCCGGCAGCAGTTCGGCCAGACACCGGCCAAGAATATCCCGGTAGACGGTGTAGCCGTAATCGCTGTACATTCGGAAAATGGGGAAGCTCATGCAGATTCCCCCCTCGCAACGCACAATGCCTGCGTCCTCGCCGACCGCAAGCGTCGGCGGCGTCTGTCGATGAGAGCAGAACGCTCCGTAGGTTCGCTCGAAATACGGTTCCACGATCCGCGCAAGCACATCCGCTCCCCGCAGACGCTCTCCGCCCTCGTAGAGGACGTGGTCAATCCCGGGGATTCCCTCGAAGAACTCAGGATCCAAACGCAGGTACTGCTGCGCGTGGCCGCTGTTTCCGAGGTGCCGGACCTCCATGGAGGCGATCTGCGACTTGCCGTCCTTCAAAGCCGATGAACCGCTAGTCAGAAGTTTCCCTCCGCCCGCGACAAAACGATCGATCTTTGCGACCGTCTCCGCACTCAGCGTCACCTCGTCGGGCAGGATCAGCAGGCGGTAAGGTTCAAACGGATCATGAATGTTCACGAAATCAAACAACAGATGCAGCTCCGAGAGCATGCGGTAGACGCCCTCCTCACTCCTGTGCGTCCGGGCGTCGTCCGTGCCGGCCTTTGAGGGAATAAGCACGCCGATCTCGCTCATTTTCCGCGTATTCAGAAGCCACGGCTCCAGCGCTTCGATCGTCTCGAAGACCTTCCCGATCCGCTCATACACGGGCCTGTCCAACGCCCCGCTCGGATGCAGCTGGTCTCCCACGCAGACGGCAGCTCCGTTGGCCACGCCGCGCAGGCACTCGTACTCGAGGGCTGTGGGATGCCGCAGCGACCCGAAGTCACCCCAGGCCGTGTGGAATTTGCCGTTCATCATGCAAAGGCCGATATCGTATTTATTCAGATAATTTGCCGCCACCGGAAAATGAGAATATCCCCACTGCTCGCTCGGCAGCGACTCAATGTCAATAAAGTCAAAGTACTTTCTCTTTTCGACGGATGACGCCTCGATGTCCTCACCGTCGTCCAGCCGGTACGGCAACGAATTGAAATAGACCTCCAACTCCCCGTCCAGAGATTTGATGTAAGAATACATCGTCCTGCAGAACGCGGTCTCGCTGATCCTGTCGAACCGCTCCACATCCTCCGGCCGGGCCGGGTCCAGTCCCATCGAGCGCATATCCGCAGAACACGTCGTGCAGACGCAACGCTTGCCCTGAACGATGTCGATCCAGAAACCGTCCGGGTGATAGCGGTCGTAAATCTCCCTGTACTCCGCCTTCAGGATCTCCTGATACTCCCGGTTGTTATGGCAGATGTGCCGCCATGTATAAAACGGCCGGGCGTCGGTCGGTTTCACTCCGGCAGGAATCGTTCCCACTGTGCCGTCCGCGCCTAGCGTCAGCCACTCGGGATGCCGGTCAGCCCAGTCCTCGTTCCACGAAACGCAGGAGTACGCAAGCGCCCGAATACCGTTCTCCTTGCAGGCCCTGAGCTGCTCGCCGAACAGATCGAAGGAGAGGTTCGGATGCATGGTTCCGATGGCGGTCGGATAGTAGTACATACCGTGGTGGCATTTTGCGAAGAGGTTGACGGAATTCACATGCGCGTCCCGCAGCGTCTTCACAAACTCTTTTGCGTCAAAACGGGCCCCGATGCCTTCGATATACGGGGACGTATGAAAATCAAGGTGAATCTGCCTCATGGGCAACGATTTCTTCATGTTCGCCTCATTCCTTCGATTCCACCGGATGGCGCTTCTGGAAGCGCTCGATCGCGTGCTGCTGCTCGATGGTCTCCACCGCCTCGAAGCTGTAGTGCTCCCGCAGATAGGAGATCGGCCTTTTAATTCCCAGCATATGAAGAACGCAGGATGCCACGTACCCGGTGCGCCCGTGACCGCCGACGCAGAAGATCGCAACCTTCTTGCCCTCGTTCATCTTCTCGACCACGGTGTTGACCAGCCGGTCAAGCACGTCGTCGGGCAGGATGTTGTAGTCCGTGATCGGGTAATACACGATGTCCCCGCGGAACCCCGTTCCCCAGATCCAGCCCTGAAGGCTGTCTAACGGAAAGAGGACATCCGGCTTCATGTACAGGATCTCTTCCAAATTGCGAATGCTTCCGAGGATCATGCCCGGAACGACTTCAACCGACATCTGTGCTTCGTAATCCATATCCTCGCCCTCGCTTTCGCTAACGACCAAAGTAACTATCGGTCGCTTTCCTCAGCCACCAGCTTGCCGAACGCCTCAAACAACTCCGGGTTCGTTCTCTTGAGATTGACCGGCCTTCCGTCGGCGTTTAGGAACGCATGCGACGTCGTGCCGGTGCATACCGTAACCCCGTCGGCACCGGTCATCACGTACGCGAATTTCAACGAGAATCCGCGGAATTCAACAATCGACGCCCGAATGGTCACGTCGTCGGAAAATGCCGTCGGCCTCTTGTAATCGCACGTCACGTTCACCACCGCGGAGATGATCCCCATCTCCTCCAGCCGGCCGTAATCCCACCCCGCTTTCGCGAGGAAATCAACTCTCGCCTCCTCCATCCAACGAATGTAGTTGGAATGGTGCGTGATGCCCATCTTGTCCGTCTCGTAGTACTGAACACGATGGACGTAGTCCGTAATCTCTCCCACCTAAGGTAACCTCCGATACTGAGTTCGGCGAAGCCCCGACCGACGGGGCGCCGTTATTTCGTGTTCTTCGTCTCCGTCGTGTTGATCTTCAGCTCGCTCATCGCGTCCTTGATCTCCTTGACGAGGTCGTAATCGCCGTAATCGAAGTCAACAACGACTTCCGTCTTGCTCATATCCTTCTTCGCAAAATAAGCCTCAAGCCATGCCTTCCAGCTCTGACCGTCCGCAAGCTGCTGCTCCTGGCCGTTCACTGAAACCGACTTGGCGGACACTTTGATGTTGACCTTTTCCTTCTCCTGCTCCTGGGTGTTCTCCACCGTAGTGTTGGGCTCATTCTTGTCGAGATACTGGCTCGCACCATAGCCGCCGAGGGCCAGCACAGCAACCAGCGCAATCGCCGCCAAAGGCTTCTTGCTCGACTTCTTTGTTACATTTCCGTTCACATTTTTCTCTTTCATGGTTCTACATTCTCCTTTTTTGATTTATCTGAAAACTGCATTACATCTCAAAGTTCAACCGACCGACTACGTCCCTTTGCGCTTCTCGTACTGCCCGTTCGCCAGGACGTCATCCAGGATGGCAACGACCTTAGAGTACGTTGCGTAGTCCGAGTAATCGTCGATCAGAATGACCAACAGACGGTCCGTGTCCTTCTTCTCGATGACGTCTCGCACCTCCTCGATGGGCACCGGCTCCGCATCCACGTACACCGTCTTGCCGGTGATCGTGATGTTGAGCTCGCCCTCGGCTTTCGCCTTCGGCCGCTCCTGGGAGCTCACGGACATTGCCTCATCACCGCTGCCGTCGCCGATCCCAAACCCGCGCCCTAAGCCGAACCCGAAGCCGATTCCCCAGGAGAGGCTTAGGAAAATGCACAAAAGCCCCATCCCGAGCGATACCTTCGTAAGCCTCGAGTACAGCGCGTTTCGCACCGCCTTCTTCGGCAGTGCTATCGGCAGTCCCCACGTCAGGAACGCGAACACGACGAAGAAACCGATCCCGGCCCAGAACCAACCGGGACTACGCAGCGCCCACGCCCTGCGGATCACCGCCCGCATGGGGGAACTTGATAAAAACTCCACCGGGTTAGTATACATCGTCATAGGCATTCTCCAATTCCTCGACTATCCCCATAATGGCTTCATAGTCATTCGTCAGAATACCGCCGTCTTCTCTGTCGATCGAGAATATGATCACCGTTCTGTCCTGTTTGTTTGCATCCGCCGGATCCCCGCTTTTCGGGTCCGTCTTCTTCACACTCTCCACGTACTCCGTGAGCACCTCCCGAAGCTTGTCGTACGTACTCTTCACGGAGCCGTCCTGAAAGTCGCGCTCCAGCATCATTTGCCGGTCGGTCCCCAGGACGCGGAGATGCCGCTGCCACTCCTCCGGATGATTGATGTCACCCGCATCGTACCGGCAGCTGATGGAGATGATCAGCACACGCCGGCCGATGACCGACCCCTTCAGCTCGCTGATCTGCTGCTCATAAATCTGAATGTCCGCCCGCGCGCCTTCCGCCTCCGCAAGCATTCGGCTCGCCTCCGCAAGTTTTTGATCCGCTTCGGCCATCTCATTTTTCGCTGCATCGGTCTGATCCGCGCACTTGAGCGCGTACCCGATCATGACCACAAACAGGAAAATGAAGATGATATCCATGAACGAGGTCATCTCAAACTGCGGATTCGGCGATGACGCGGTCGCAGGATTTCTTCTCTTCATTCGACCACCTCGCTGATCTACCGGAGCATGCTGCTGCCGGCCCGCTTGTACAACTCTCTGCTCATCTTCTCATTGACGCGCTCAAACGCCGCGTCGATATCATTGATCACCCTGCCCGGGCCGACCGCATCCACGACCTTCAGTACGATCGTGCAGATCAACCCGACCAGCGTCGTCCACATCGCAAGACTCAGGCTGGACATCAGCGTGTCAATCTGAATATCCCCGCTGCTGCTTAGGATCAACCCGAGCACCGTCCCCAGAAGCCCTAACGACGAGAACAGCGGTACCATTTGCGACCAGCAGACGTACTCCGAATACATCTTGTCAAATTCGGTCCGCGCCGACTCCAGCTTCACGTTGTCAAACGTCGTCCGGATCGTCATCTTCTCCTCGATCGAAAAATCCGGCTCCAGCACCTGCCCGACCTCGCTCACTTCCTGCCGCGCAGCCCTCACCGTCCTCAGGATCTCCGAGAACCGCCTCCGGCTGTCCCGAAGGGCAAAGAAGCAAAAGACACCCAAGCCTAATATGAACGCGCAGCACACAAACGTAATACCCTCAGCCATATACGACACCTCCGGAACAAATCTCCAACCGAATACAACCATCCGGCCGCAAACAGGTTGATACTATATTTTAACGCAGACAGGATGGTAATTCAAGGTTTTGCAAAAGAAAACGGGCAACACAATAACAGGTTGCCCGTCCCTAAGTATCATTTTTCTCAAGGATCGCTTTGCACCGTCCGGCGATCCGCCGAAGGCTGCCTCTCCTCTTCTCAGCCCAGCTCTGAAGCTCCGAAACCGTGTCCAGATCATCGTCGGAAAGCTCGTAACTCTCCGCCAAATCCAGGTACCACCCAAGGTACACATCCGCATTTTCCACCTCGGAAATCCCCGTCACCGGCCCCTCGTCCAGCAGCGCCAGCACGATGCGCCCGATGGCCTCAAAATCCTCCTGCGAGGGCTTCGCTCCGAGGCGCTTCTCCACGCCCGCCTTCTCCCACGCAGTGAGCGCCGAGTACGCCGACATCACATCATTGTCGACCCCGTTTCGCAAAATCCAATCCGCGATCTCCGCCGTCTCCGGCTCCAGCCTCTCCAGCGCATGAATCCTTCCCCAGCCGCGCACCTTCCGGATCAGCCCGAAGATCTCCTCGTTGCCGTCCTCCCAGTTCATCATATTCCAAACGGCAAAGATCGTAAATTCATCGCTCAGCCCGACGGTCCGCACAACCTTCTTCGTCGCCTCGTCCGCGCGCGGGAACAGCTCCCTCATGCACAGCCCGAACTTGACGGCCTCCCTGTTGCCGGACTGCTGTATCAGCTCCATCGCCGTCCGATAGACATTCTCCGCCGAGAGCTTGTCCGTATTTTCCCGGATGTACTCCTGCAGCACATCGATGATGCTGATGGCCCGGAACTCCGCTCCCAATTCGGAAAATGCGGCATCCGCCTCCTCCACCTTCCCCCCGGAAGCCAGCCCCACGGCCTTCTTCATCAGCTCCGTCTCCGCCTCATCGATCTGCACGGGCGCCGAATGATAGAACGTGATCCCGTCCATCGCCCCGTCGGCGAACCGAACCTTCGCCTCACCCTCAACCTTCGGCAGCGAAAAATCATGCGGGAGTTGGCCGTTGGTGAGGTGTGTGGAGATGTAGTTGTATAAAGATTGGGTGTGCATCGTTACCTCCGTATCAGTATCCTTTCGGACGAGTTTTTCCACACAGTACAACTATTATCATTCGCTGAATTCTTCATTCCGCAAATTCGTCGACTGTTTCAGAAATCCTCTTCGCAGTTCCCACGTGTTAACACTGCTTGTTCCAAAGTCATATACCGGCAATGCTGTTCCGAAAACGAAAAAAACGTTCAATAATAACAATTGCCATCTACGCGTATTACTTCTCGCTTCGCTTGTATTCGCCATAGCTCATGCCTCCTGGTCACCACGATGTCTGCTCTACAACATAGCTGATTTATCGGTTACTCTGATCGGAATTGTTCGCTGCGTTTTCCTGCTTCTGTCTTTCTGCCTTCATTACATCGTTCTCTGCTTTGATTTTCTGTACTTCTTCTTTTTCGGCGAATGCATTTGAAAGGCGAACGACACAGAAGAAAGCGGCAAGTGCCAAGAAAATCACGGAAAGGATCATCAATCCTCTTCCGGTAAAAGTAACCCCACCAAGAGCAAGTACTGCCCGGCCACCCAAATCATGATCACTTGCATGTGAAAGCAGAATAATCTGACAAACAAGACTCAAAATGATGAATAACAGTTCCATATGAATTCTCCTTTTTGTAGTTCAAACCATTTTAAAACCACTATCATGCTCCACTTCAAAAAACAACCTTTTTCAGTCTCGACCTTACATCATATTTCTTCCAGTCCCAGACTCTTTAAGTATCTATAAGTCCCATCATAGTATTCCGGAAGTCGTGTACTGTCCTCCCAGAAGCCACTTGCTGTCTTCTGCGAATTCCCTTCCGGCACGCAGATGATCATTCCGGCTCTTGCACGTGTGAGAAGCACACGATATGCATTAAGCATATACTTCATAAGCTCCTGCTTACTCTCACTGTCTGCCTTTTGTTCCGTCCACGCAGTCTTTCCATTGAACCGGTAGAAATGCCAGGAACCGTTTTCATATCGCATATCAGCATCCCACAGAAGGCAGGTGTAGTCCAATTCCAGCCCTTGCACCTGAATCTCCGTTGCCGCATCCTCGAGATAGTTTGAGGCTCTTGTGTCGTTCTTGTCCTCCAGAAACCAGTAAACGGCATTCTCATCATTACTTGGAAGCACATGAATCCCCAGCGGCTTATATCTGGCAGATTCCTTTGTGATCAGCACGCCGGTTCTCTCTGTCCCGCGAACTTTCTGATGAAGCCATTCTTTCGCCTTGTTCATATCCCTTGTCAGAACAATGGGATAATTTTCTTTGATCTCCGCATATATGGCAGCCGCTTTACCGTCAATAGAAAGCATTGAATGTACGAAAGCCGAAAGCTTTTCTGCTCTGTACGACCGCAGCGAAACAGCCAAATGCAGCTTCTCCGAATATGTCACATTCGGGTTTCCTGCGAGCAATTCATTCACTTTTCCTTCCGCATACTCCGGTTCGGTTAATTGCGGTGATATATATATCTTCCAATGCGGAAAATGATCATTCAAGGAACGTATCCACTCTGCGATTCCCGCTTCCCCGGTATTAATCTCCTGACCGCCTCCAACCAAACATACGATTGTCGCCCAGTCTTTTCGCTGATCCAGTGACCAGATCAGAAACGCGGCCTCCGATACAGGGAAATTCGGTACTTTCAGTTTGTTGCCATATGTTCCGCCTCGTTTGAGATAATCAGCCAGTCTCTTATGAGTCCATGAGCGCTGTGCTTCATCAAAGATAGCTACATGCTCCACTTCACCATAGCCGGCCTTCTGATTCTCTACGGCTTTTGTCGGATCAATTTCCAACACTCCGTTCTCTACGGGGTTCTTA
>JAFRYE010000066.1 GCA_017441265.1 Lachnospiraceae bacterium
AAGCTGCCCTGCCGCATGCTGTTTCCTTTCCTTTACATGCCTGAATACAACAAGAGTCTCACACTTTCATGCAAGACTCCTGTTTGAACTTGATTTTACTTGATTTCTTTTATCTCAACCCCAACATTTGACATTGAGTCATCTTTTCAGTCAAGTGAATTAGTTGAGTTCCGTGATGCCGTCGATTCTCAGAGAGAATGCCGGAGCGCTCTGGAAGTAGGACTCATGGAAGTAGCCGTCGAAGACCGCTTCATCCGCGTCGTTTACCCAGTCGCCGTCCGTATCGGTCGCAAATGCGGAAGTTACCGGAGCACCGCCTACCGTGAAGGTGGAAGTGTCGAATACATGGAGAGAACCGTCCTTGATGGCCGCGATAACTTCGTCAACCTTCTCCTGGGTTCCGGCAGCGCAGGATGCGCCGAGAGGAGTGATCTTGACTGCGTCGTCCGCATAGCCCTTTGCCCAGTTCGTGTCAAAGTTGCCGCCGTTCATGACTGCGCCGATGGCATAAGCATAGAACTTGGACCAGAGGTTCGTCGGGGAGGTCAGAGCCGCCGTCGGGGCAACTGCCAGCATGTCTACGTTGTAGCCGACGCTGTAGACTGTCGTGCCGGCGTTGAGCATGTCTTCGCAGGCTTTCGGTGCGCCTGTGGAGTCAGCGTGCTGTCCGATGATGATGCAGCCGCGGTCGATCAGAGCAAGCGCAGCTTCCTTCTCACCGGTGATATCGAACCAGGAGTTGGTGTACTGGACATCCATGACTACGTTCGGAACGATGGATTTGAGTCCGAGATAGAATGCGGTATAACCGGAAACAACCTCCGCGTACGGGAAAGCGCCGACATAACCGATCTTAATGTTGTCGCCTGCCATGTTCTTGTCAGTGACCTTACCGGCGTCGATGAGCTCCTGCAGTTTCAGACCGGCAACAACACCGGCAACATAACGGGCTTCATAGATATTGGTGAACGCGTTGTGGAAGTTATCAAGTCCGGAAGCTCTGGCGGTATCGCCCGTCATAGCGCAAACCTGAATGTCCGGATACTCTTCGGCAACCTGCTGCGCATAAGTCTGATGGCCGTAAGAGTTCGTGAATACAACGGTGCAGCCCTGCTCGATGCAGTCAACGCACGCGTCGTAGCACAGTTCGGATTCGGGGATGCTGTACTTCCAGATGACGTTCGCTTCCTCGGTCAGACCGAGCTCTGCGATCGCCTCTTTGATGCCCTCGATGTGAGAATAGGTATAACCTTCATTCTCATCGCCGACCAGCACGACACCGACCTTGAAATCGCTCTTGGCAGCCGGTTCAGCGGCGGGTGCAGCGGCCTCGCTGGCAGCGGACTCTACCGCCTCAGCGACCTGGGTAGCAGCCGATTCAACTGCAGCTGCAGCCTGTTCCACGTTTCCGCCTGAGCAGGCAACGACGACGAACATCATAGCTACAACCATCAACAAAGCAAAAACCTTTTTCATGATATCCTCCTTGCATCATTGTTGTTATTTTTTCGCTTTCGAAGGAGAGCGAAACAACCTGTTCCATAATAGAAAATTATAGTCAGTTCAAAAACATCTTGTCAAGATTTGCGCTAATCGCCACCGATCACCCGAGGATGCCGCTCGCTTCGAGCGCGTCAAGATCCGGCTCGCACAATTTCGGCTTGCCGGCAGCTTTCAGAGCGTTTCTGACGTCCTTCAGCCCGCTGCCGGTTGAAATAGCCGTTACGGTTTCGTTCGGTTTTATGATTCCGCGTGCGACGGCTTCCCTTACGCCTGCGGTTGCAGTTACGCCGGCAGGTTCGCCGAATACGCCCTCATGCCTCCCGAGAACGCGCATCGTATCGAGGATCTGTTCATCCGTTACGGCGATCCATGCGCCCTTGCTGTCACGTACCGCGCGAAGCGCTTTTCTCGGATTTCTCGGAACGCCTACCGCAATCGAATCGGCAATCGTGTTCTCTTCCGTGGGAACGGGGTCTCTGCCCTCGTTCGCCGCGTCGACAAACGGGCAGCAGCCGGTGGATTGAACGCCGAGGATCTTCGGTATGCGGTCGATCAGACCGAGTTTATACAGATCATAAAAACCATTGTATACGCCGCCGATCGTGCAGCCGTCACCGACCGAACACGCCACCCAGTCGGTCGGCTCAAAGTTCAGCTGTTCCGCTATTTCGAGCGCCACGGTCTTCTTGCCTTCCGTCATAACAGGATTGATTCCGGCATTGCGGTTGTACCAGCCGTATTTCGCGATCGCTGCTTTGGAAAGATCGAATGTCGCCTTGTAATCGCCGTGTACGGAAACGACTTTCGCACCGAAGATCATAAGCTGCGCGACCTTTCCTTCCGGAGCGCGTTCAGGGACGAAAATAACGGCTTTCAGACCCATCCTTGCGGCGCTTCCCGCGCAGGAAGAGGCGGCGTTTCCAGTACTGGAGCAGGCAATCGTGTCATATCCGAGCTCAATCGCTTTTGCGACCGCAACGCCGGATGCTCGGTCTTTCAGGGAAGCGGTCGGATTGAGACCGTCGTCTTTCACATACAGCTTTTTGATTCCGAGCTCGTCGCGCAGGGACGCTGACTCGTAGAGAGGCGTCCACCCGATGCGGAGAAATCTGCTTACGTCCGTATCGTCCGCCACAGGCATGAGATCTCTGTAGCGCCACATGCTGTTGTCCGTGCAATTCTTCAGTTTTTCTTTCGTCAGAGTTTTGCGGATCTCATCGTAATCGTACAGAATGTCGAGAATACCTTTTTCACCGCATGAAGGACAGGTCATCAGTTCAGGCCCGAAAGGAAATTCCTTTCCGCAGATCGTACAGCGATAACCGACTACTCTTCTCATTGGCATTTACCCCGCAATATTAGATTTAATAAACTAATTTTAGAACAAAGAAAATTCTTTGTACAGTGAATTTTCCTTCTTCTGCCTGCCTTGTCTTGCCCTGTCCGGCAAAGGCGGAACGGATGATTCCGTAACCTCTGAGCATATCCGTTGACGGTTGAAAATCATGGCTTATTACGAGTAT
>JAFRYE010000067.1 GCA_017441265.1 Lachnospiraceae bacterium
CAGAACTGCCGGATGGTTTCTCAATCGTGTCATATCAGCGCGGATATGAAAAAGAATGGGCAAAACTGGAATATGCCATTGGCGATTTTGATTCGTTGGAGGCAGCGGAGCAGTATTTCGCTGAGACTTATCTACAGAATCCAAAGCTGTTTTCGAACATTCTTTTCCTGCTGAACAAGGAGCAAGAGATAGTAGGTTCATGCATCGCATGGCAGGACAAGCGGGGTGAAAACAGTGTCTCGTCCCTGCATTGGCTTATTGTTCAGGAGCAGTATCAGAGAATGGGGCTTGGAAGGGCTTTGGGCACAGCTGTTATGAACATATATGCGGAACATGGGAAACTACCGGTTTATATCCATACACAGCCATGGAGTTGGAAAGCGATTCTTTTGTATGTTTCGCTCGGTTTCAGGCTTCAGAAGACGGATACATTCTCACATTACGAAAACGAGTACGGGAAATCCATGGATGAACTGGAAAAAATAGTTTCAAAAGAGCAATATGAGCTACTACTGCGGTCATCCGAAGGCTGAACATATTCCCGTTTATCGGGCTTATGCTTTAGTCGATAAAATAAAAGTTAAGTGTAACAACGATTATATTCCGGAAGAACCTATCGAGCGTGCCTGAAAAGTGTAGAATTCTACATTTTTCTTGAAATACACTGTAGAACATGATAATATGTGTTCGGGAAAAGTGTAGAATTCTACGAAAAAGAGGGGCAAAATGATAAAGAGAGAAAAATACCTGAATCAATTGATTGATTCCAAAGATAATGGATTTCCCAAGGTTATTACAGGAATCAGAAGGTGCGGCAAGTCATTCTTGTTAAAGGAAATCTACCGGGAAAAACTCCTGTCTTTGGGAGTTGATGAGGATCATATTCTTATAATCGAGTTGGACGATGATACGTGTAGTCAATATCGGGATCCGCTTGTATTAGGGGAGTATGTTCGAGGTGTTTGTAAGGGAAGCGGAAAATACTATGTCTTTCTCGATGAAATACAAAAAGTTTACCCGATCATTAATCCTGTTTTGACAAATGGAAAGCATGTTCCGGCCAGGAAAACCGACCTGGATACCATCACATTTGTTGAGGTTGTATTGGGACTTTCAAGGGAGAAGAACATTGATTTGTATGTGACGGGATCGAACTCCAAGATGCTTTCCTCGGATATTGTCACAGAGTTCAGAGATAAGGCGACCGTTATTCACCTTGCGCCGTTGTCGTTCGAGGAATACTATGGGTATGTCGGGGGATATGCTGCGGAAGCAATCTATGATTATATGCAGTTTGGCGGTATGCCGCTTGCCGTGTTGAAAAAAACTGATGAAAAAAAGGAGTATCTGAAGGCCCTTTTTGAGACAACATATTTAAGCGATATTGTTGAGCACAATCGTCTGAAAAGAGGAGAAGCACTCGACGAACTTTGCAACATTGTGAGCGTGTTAACAGGTGAACTGCTGAATGCTGAGAAGATAGCTGCAACATATAAAAGCGTTCGCAAGTCGACCATTGACCCGGCGACTGTTGAAAGCTATATCGGATTCTTTAAGGACGCATTCCTTTTATCTGAAGCGAGACGTTATGATATTAAGGGGCGGAAGAAAATCGGCGCGCTTCGAAAGTATTATTTCACGGATACAGGGCTTCGGAATGCCAGACTTGATTTTGCATTCCCGGATGAGGGTCAGATGCTGGAGAACATCGTTTATAATGAACTTCGGTATAATGGTTATTCCGTAAGCGTGGGGTCGTTTGACTCTGTCGAAAAGAATTCCACCGGAAAATCGGTAAGAAAGACCAATGAAGTAGACTTTTACGCTACGAAAGGGATAAGAGCCTACTATATTCAGGTTACGGCTGATATTTCAGACGAGAGCACGAAGAAAAGAGAGATAAGACCTTATCTTCTGTTGAATGACCAGATTCAGAAGGTTATTGTAGTCAATAAGCCGATTAAAGAAGCCCGTGATGAAAACGGTTTTACTGTAATCGGCATTACAGGGTTTCTATTAAGTTTTATAAAGTGAACCGGTTATCTCCCGGAAGAGCTAACAAAGAGAGTGATGCTACACATGGTGTTGCACAAAATGAAAGTTAAGTGCAACAACGATTATATTACAGTTTTATGTACGAAAGGATAGAACCCATATGGATATTGTGAGAGCAAATAATACTGATCTTCGGGAGATCCTGGAACTTCAGTACTTGGCTTATCAAAGTGAGGCAGCTCTATTTGGAAATACAGACATACCTCCACTTAAGGAGACGCTATCCGAACTTGAGGCAGAATTCGAAAAAGGAATAATTCTGAAGATGGTTGATGTTACCGGAAAGATCATGGGCTCGGTACGCTCCAGGTCTGATGAGAAGACAGTATATATCGGTAAGCTTATGGTACATCCCGACCAACAGAAAAAAGGATATGGTAAAAAAATGCTTAGCGAGATAGAAAGGTATTATCCCAATAAGCGTTTTGAACTCTTTACGAGCACAAGAAGCATAGATAATATTAGGCTTTATGAGAAGATGGGATATAAGAAGTTCAAAGAAGAAAAGGTTACGGATGAACTCGTATTTGTCTACTTGGAAAAGGAATAGTGCATTGTTTTGGAAGATGAACATGCTGTAGGCAATTGTTGCAGAAAATACGAATAAGGCGGAGAACAAAGGGAGTGTTATCTCTGTGAGATGACAGTCCCTTTTCGGTATGAATTCGCGAAAACGGAAAAATTGTTTGTTTTCAACTTTTGAATTCAACCTTGTATTCAACTCTTGTATTCAACATAGAAAAATTTTTGTAATATTTTCCCTGCTTCATGCATTATATTTGTGAAAGATCTTTCAACCCAAGGAAGGAAAGCCATGGAAAAGAAGCAAATGGAAACCATAGCTGTACGGTATCTGGATTCCGTGTATCGAATTGCCCTGAATTATTGCAAGGACACGGAAGATGCAAAGGATGCAGTACAGAATGCGTTTCTCAAACTGATGATGACGGAGAAGGTGTTCTCCGATAATGAACACATTCATCGGTGGCTGATTCGTGTGACTATCAATGAATGCAAGGGATTCTGGCGGTCGTTCTGGCATCGCAACATTGTAAGCCTTGATGTGATGCGGGAGACAGGCGATGAACCGGAATTCCGGGAAGCGGACGATTACTTAAGCGAACCGGCATATGATGTGTGGGAAGCCGTTACAAAACTACCGTCAAAGTACAGTGTTGTTTTGCATCTGCATTACAAGGAAGGTTACAGCGTGGATGAAATTGCTGAAATTCTCGGACAATCCTACCAGAATGTTTCCGTTCGGCTTTGCCGCGGGCGGAAGAAACTTAAGGAAATCCTCTTGAAGGGAGATATGAAATTATGAACGAAAAGGTATTTACGGAAAACGAAGAAATCCGTATCATGGGATTATACTCGAATGCCTGTGATGAAGTGCGAGCGCCGAAGGAACTCTATGATGCAGTAACCGATATGAGATGCAATACGGGAAGAAGCAGAAGACCGATGGGGGCAATTCGAAAGATTGCTGTCGTTATTGCTACCTTTATGGTTATTGTTTTCGGAAGTAATCTGATTGCCTATGCAGCAACCGGAACAGGGTGGATCGGGCGAATCTTGGTTGCATTTAACTCCTCGGAAAACCAGGAGATAACATTTAGAGAAGAGAAAGATTCCCAGGGAAAAACCGTTTATGTCGGATATGCCCAGGATGAAAAGACCGGAAATTCTCTTACCGTGGTGACCTATGACCCGATGGTGCTTCAGGGAATATCGTTCCGTGTGGAAGGAGATCAACTCTTTGTAACGGATGCGCAGGGCGTAGAGCACCGGATGAAATGCTATGACGATTTCGAAGGCTTTACCGCAGGGATGGCACTTGTAACGCCGAAACCTGAGAAGTAAATTCTTTGCGAGGTATATCAACATGAGAAAAGGAATTCTTATGTTGTTGGTTTTCGCAGCCTTGTGCTGGGGAGTTGCCGGATGCGGAAAGACGTCAGCCTATCAAAAGAGGGAAGTGCATTCGCAAAATACGAAAGATGGCCGAGAGTTGGTTGGGGATTCTGAACCGACAGAATGTGCTGCGACTTTGCAAGAAGATGCGGATCTTGCTTCGTCGTTTAGTGATAGTATATGTGCCGTGACCCACGATATGATGGCGACGGTGTATGATTTTGACGAGCAGAATCCGGAACGGCTGGGTAGTGTGTTTGTCATTAATCAGACGGAGAGCAGGCTGGTATTCGGATATCGCATGCTGGACGCTTGTTATCCGGCAAGCGTGACGAAACTGATGACGGCATTGATTGTTCTGGAACATTGTGAGATGTCGGAAGAAGTTGTGATTTCCAAGGATGTTGCAGAATTTACGAGGGGATCCGTTACGGAATTAGAAGAAGGCGACATTCTGACAGTGCGGGATTTGCTTTCCTGCATGCTTGTGGAGTCGGCAAACAATGCGGCACGATCGCTCGCAATTTATGTGGCAGGGAGTGAGGCAGCATTTGCCAATATGATGAACAGGGAGATGGATCGCCTTGGAGGAAGCGGGTCCCATTTCGTCAATGCCAGCGGACTTCATAATGAGAGACACTTCGCGACACCTTATGATATGTATCGAATCTATGTGGTATGTCGAAAGTATCCGGCGTTTTGCGAGCTGGAGGGCTTGGAGAAAACCACTTATTCCTATACGGATAAAGACGGTGAGAGCCATACCCGAACAGTAGAGAGTACAAACTGTTTCTTGTTTGGCACACCGGAACACCGATATGAGTGTCCGGACGGGGTAACGATTCTTGGAAGCAAGACCGGAACGACGTCTTATGCCGGGTATTGCATGCTGATGCACGTATGCAACAGAGAAGGAACGGAGTATATTCTCGGAGTGTTCAATGCTGAAACCGAGCAGAAACTTTATGGTAAGCTTATCGAATTGATGAGTGAGTATTGCTTGGAATAGAAAACCAACAACGCTGATATCTAATAAAGCGAAGATAATCATTTACCTTTGTGAAGAGGAGACATAATGAGTCTTGATTGTAAAGGGAGGCCTTATTTGTCCTTGTTTTACTGAGTGGCTTTGTATCCAAGGGAGAGTAACAAAGAGATGCTAACAAATAAAAAAGTATTATCGGCAGGAACCCTAAAGAATATAGCCGTGATTACAATGGTTATCGATCACTTGGGTGCGACACTGGTATATGAATTTGAGCAAAAAAACTTTCAAGATATCGGGATAGATGGCTTTGTTTCGATGTGGATGCGTATTATAGGTCGTATAGCTTTTGTATTGTTTGCTTTTTTACTGACTGAAGGTTTTGTCTATACATCAAGTAAAAAGAAATATGCGTTACGCCTTTGCGCAGGTGCTGTTATTTCTGAAATTCCATATGATTTGGTGGAATCAGGAGAGATTGTCAATATCTGGGCCCAGAATATTTTTTTTACGCTTCTGCTTGGATTCTGTATTATCTGGATCTTAGACTCAATAAAGGAAAACAGCATTTTTGTAAAAGTGCTGGTTGTTCTTTCGGGGCTGGTGTTGTCTGAGGTTATATGCTGTGAATATGGAGTTATGGGGATTGGCCTTATAGTGGCATTTTACTGCTTAAGGGGGAGGATGATTCTCTATCCAGTGATACTTGTAGAATGCTTTATAGGTCATCTTGTAAATGATCTTGTTCATAACCTTGTGACAATAAACCAGGAAATGATAAGAAAAGGTTCAGGAATATATTTGTTCTCATGGAATGAAATGTCGCTGATTACAAAGGTAAATTTTGAAAGAAGATTATACCAGACTATGCCCGGTATTTTGGTAGCTTTGATTTTGATATTTTTCTATAGTAAGAAGAAGGGTAAGCAACTACCGAAAGCATTTTATTACATGTTTTATCCGGTTCATTTAATAGCTATATTTTTCTTCATGAAAATCTTTTTTTAATTGAGACATTTTACACCCTTGTTACACAAAAACCCGAAGTTGGAGTAGTGATAAGTTTATTTGGTTTTTCTGGAAAACGCCTCCGAACTGATATGAGTTCAGAGGCGTTCTTGTATTTATGAAACGTTTAAATGTGTTAACACATTGAAATTACATCCATTCACAACCGCAAAATGTTGTACATATAGAAAATGTTGAATCAAGAAAATGTGATAATGCTAATTTTGACGTTGACAAAATAATAATAATGTGTTAATGTAAGCGCAAGGAAAGTTGAGAGGCGGCTCAGGGGTACTGAATTGGTGGCAGATGAAGGAGGGACGATTATGGCAACGTTAGGCGAAAGAATGAAGGAATTGTTAGAAAAAAAGAAAATGACGCAACATGATTTGGCGGAAAGAGTAGGATGTACAGAGGCAGCGATTTCGCACTACATCAAAGGGGATAGAATTCCGCGATCCAGTGTCCTCGCTAAAATTGCCGTAACATTGGATACAACATCGGACTATCTTAGCGAAGGGGTTCCTGTGGACTCGAGAAATGAATTGGTCTATGCGAAAAAGTTGATTGCCAGAAATGCTTCAAAAATGACTACCGCTGATAAGCGGGAGATTTTGAGTATTCTTATGGGGGACGCCGATGGGTAGAGATCGCTGGAAGTTAACGAACGAGGAGTATGAGTTCATTAAGAGTGAAGTTGTGCATATCTTCAGACTATACAATATACGGTGTATTCCGATAAGTGGGTTCGAGATTGCAAGCAAAATGGGAATAACGCTTATTCCGTATTCGTCACTTTCGGAAAGAAAGCTTAACTCGGCTATGGAAACGAGTCCGGATGGATATGTCGTAGAAACTAACGATGGTAGGGAATGTATCTACTATAATGATATTGACTGGGATTATGAGCGACAGAACTATACTATTCTGCATGAAATAGGGCATATAGCGCTTGACCATACGGGTGCAAATCCCGACAAGGAAGAGGACGAGGCCAACTTTTTTGCAAAGTACGCAATCGCCCCTCCGGTTTTGGTACATAGAAGTGGGGCTCGAAGTGCGGAAGAGATCTATGGAATCTTTGACGTTAGTTTTGAGGAGGCCTGGTATGCTTTCAAGTATTATAGATCATGGCATGAAGGGTATCTCACTGTTCAACGATTGACAGAGTACGAAAAGGAATTATGGGATATGTACTCTGCCTAACAGTGGTGTCTACTTGCATATGTAAAGTTATCGGTGAAAAAGAAAAGCACCATGTCTGTAGCGGGAACTACAGTCACGGTGCCATTCGAGCACTTTGACTCGAATCTGAACACCTATATCTTAGCATATATCTTGCAGGATCGCAAGGAAAATGTAACTCGCGCGGCATATGTTGCGCATGGCCTATCGCGAGCACTTTGATTCGAATCTGAACAATTCATAAGAAAGTGCTCGCGTTACCCTCCGGAAGAAGTGTGCTCTTTCTCCGGTTGTACGTAACGAAAGGAGAACTTTCTTATGAGCAGTATTAACTCGCAGCGAAAGGGCTGCAAGGATGTTTTTAACGCGTTTTTAGTAACGCTGGCAAGGTATGCCGGTCTGTTTGAATTTCCGTGCATCCTTCCAACCTACGATGTTCCGAACAAGTTGATTGCTTTCTCGAAAGCAGTCTCGTGTAAGGATTATAATCAGTGGGTACACTTTTTTGAGGATGATTTCCTCTTTGAACGGTTATGGCGTAATCCGAAGAAATACCTTAATACTCTCAAGCAATTCAATGGTGTTATACTTCCAGACTTTAGCTTGTACCGCGACATGCCTTTTGTGATGCAGCTTTGGAACATATATCGAAGCAGAGCAATAGGGCATTGGCTACAGAAAAATGGTGTTAAGGTAATCCCTAATTTGCGTTATGGGGATCGTCGTACATATCGAATCTGCTGTGATGGAATTGCGGAGCGGTGTGTAATTGCAGTTGGTTCGCATGGGACGCTTCGGCATATAGAGGATAGGGTAATTTTCCTCGAAGGGCTTGATGTTGTTGTAAAACGCCTAAAACCAACGATAATTGTTGTTTATGGTTCAGCACCAGAGAAGTGTTTTCAAAAGTATAAGGAAGCCGGTATTCGTATAGTTGTATTTGAAAGCGATTATGCCGCCTCTCATAAGGAGGTGGTATAGATGGGAGCTGGATATCATGGAGGCTTTGGCGCAACGACAGGGTCAAGTCGCAAGGGAGTCATTACACTCGATTCGTCTTTGGTTGGAGATGGACACGGCAAAGAACTGGCTATAGCCGCCAAAAGAGTAGAAAAGGTACCTGGGTTCACAGATGTCGCGATTCACGGGTCAGAAAATGCTGTGACTGTCTTCCGCAAGAATCCGCGAGGCGGTGATGATATTCCGATTTTGCTTGATCAACGGAGACTGGCGAAGTTTTTGAAACATGATAAGGGATACTTGGGCGGTAAAATTCGATTGCTTTCTTGTCGGACAGGAAACGAAAATGGCACTTTCGCTCAAAACCTAGCAAATAAGATGGGCGTGGTTGTTCGAGCGCCATCAGATACGTTATATATTTTTCCAGGTGGGAAAATGGTAATTGGTCCGAATGCTTTTACAAATACAGGTCGCTGGATAGATTATTATCCACAGAAAAGAAAGAGGTGATAAGTCATGAAACTGAAAACAGTAGGGTTTTATAAAGAAATGAGTCAGGGAAGAGAAACGGACAAATCTATTTATGAGTGTCTTCACAAAGAGAAAGACTGCAATATTGAGAAAATTTGCAGTTATCTCAATCAAGGGATAGCGTTCATCGTTTCTCCGGGGAACCTTCAAGATGTTATTCGACCGGAAAATGGGATTAGCGGAGTAGCGACAGCCTATACTGATGGTGAATGGCTTTGGCCAGGCGATCTGTCGTATTATGTGAGAAAATATGCGTTGAAGCTTCCAGAGCAATTTGTTGAAACAATGCAGAAAAATGGTTGGAAGGTTTCTTTCAAACTTAACGAAGAAGATTGTAATACAGTTGAAATCGATGGCGTAAATATATTCGAATAATGCACGCCCAATTTATGGGTGCCGCTGCAGACAAAGTAACGATCACAGTTTAATCATCATATGTATAGTAGTGCTCGAAATAATGAAAAGTGAGAGACGAGCACACCATAATTGGAAGCTCGTTTCTTACTTTTCGAAACAACCTTGTTACACAAAATACGAATATAATGCAACAACCCTTGTTACCCCCATGCAAACTGCGGACGAAGCGGCTTGCAGGTTTTTTCGTGAGAATTCCCTCTGTGGAAAAAGTAATTATTATTGACAATCAGTACAATGAATGCTACTGTAAAAGTGTATCATTTTCCGCTGCTTTTTATGAAATGTTGGTGGGAATGAGAGTGTCAGAGTCAGTCTTTCCGAAACCGATCATCCACTCAAAAAGAGGTAAATGCGGTATGGCTAAATACTTGATCATTTATTTGTTTATCCTCCTTGTGTATATGTGTTTCTTCGGATGGATAGCGTCGAAAGTCGGTGAGAACAAGGGCTATCGGCAAAATGAGTTTTACTGGTGCGGCTTTTTCCTCGGGCTCATCGGAGTGCTTATCGTTTTGTCCAAACCCGATCAACACAGAGATTATTACCTATCCTACGGGGATCGGTAGTCGATGGCTGATGACAGCCGGGATCATTTCCCGAGAAGAGTTCGATAGAAAGAAACACGAACTGTCGGGATTGTAGTGGTTGGCGGGGAGAAAGTCGGGAATTATTGAAAGTGTGATCGTGCGGCTCACTGCCGCGAAGACGGAGGTGCCATGAAAAGAGTATTCAGCGTCGTATTTGTGATCGTTGTTATGGGATTGCTGTCCGGTTGCTGCGTGAGCCACGAGTGGTCGGAGGCAACGTGCACGGAGCCGAAGCACTGCTTAAAATGCGGTGAGGTCGGCGGCGGTGCGCGCGGTCATTCCTGGAGAGAGGCAACGTGTACGGAACCGCGCACCTGCTCCGTGTGCGGAGCGACAAGCGGGGAAGCTGCCGGACATAAGTGGGTTGAACGCACGATGGAGAAGCCGAAAACCTGCTCCGTGTGCGGGCTCACGGAAGGCGAGCCGATCATGTTCAGGGAATTCCAATTCAAAAAGATCGTTCCTGCGGATTATATTCATGTTATGTTCAGCGCGGACACGATCATGGGCGTCAAAGGAGAAGAAGAAGGGATTGTTGACTTCTTTGATCGTGATAGTGAGAAGAAGCTTGCGACCTTTAACATAAATCAGTATCTCAAAGAGGGTTCCGTGTGGGATTATGAAATGATCCCGCCTCTCGCGCTTTCGGAGATCTATTTCGTTTATACGATCGTCGATCCGGATAAGAAGTGTACGTTATTGGTAATTGACCCTCATGGTGAGCTGGTAAAGAAGATGCAGTTGATGGTCGATATTCCGGACGGTCACCGTATCCGTGCACAAAACGTCACGGAAAAAAAGTATGTGTGCTTCTCGGATGCGGATGCGGGGGATCGTGTTATCCTGTTCTATATTGACTGTCTGACGTGGTCTGTCACAAAGGGAGATGTGGAAAAGTCGTCGGATGATCTGTTTTATACGAATGTTTATACCTCGCTTGCTTCGATGTATTACTGCGATAAGTATCTTCTTGCGAGAAAGAAGGACGGAACCGTGGACATTGTCAATGAGTACTACCAGTACGCCGAAGGGGAGTATCTGGACGCGACCCAGTTTAACCGTCTCGGACTTGCATTGGCGTGTTCGGAGGGAAAGTCCTACGATATCATTAACACGGATCTGAAGGTCGTGGCAGAGGGCGTGTTCGAGGGTGATAGAGCTCTGTGGAGAGGCGATACGGTATTTTTGATTAACAGCGACGGTGTTCGCCATTACTACGCAATCGAGTGAGTTTCGAACGGTGAAGGCATTTTAACGGCGATGAGGTATTGTCAGCCGGCCGGACAGGGTCAGGCGGGTACGGTAACAGTTGTCGGGGGGCATTTTCCGTGGTATAATGAAGCGTGGACTTCCGCGAAGCCGGGACGTTGGAATAGGCGTTCCGGCAGCGGCGGAAGACCGCGCATTTTTTGTGAAAAGAGAGCACCGACTGTGGAAGAACGAATGCATGACCGCGACATGCGGGAGCCGCTCTTTGAGTACCTTGAAGAGCAGTTCGGAAAAGTTCGCATCCTCGAGGAGAAGACCATGGGGAAGTCCCGGGCCGACGTTGTGATGGTGACGCCGGAGAGCATCTTCGGGATCGAGATCAAGAGCGACGCCGACACGTACGCAAGGCTGGAGCGGCAGGTGCGCGACTATGACCGATACTACGATTACAACATCGTGGCGGTGGGGACGAGCCATGCGGCGCACATCGAGGAGCATGTTCCGGCTCATTGGGGGATCATCACGGCGGAGGTTGTCGACGGAGCGTTTGACTTTTATATGCTGCGGAAACCCCGGCTGAACCCGAAGAGGAAGCTTTCCCGAAAACTGGAGATCCTGTGGCGGCCGGAACTGGCGCAATTGCAGGAGGCCAACTCGATGCCGAAGTACAAGGACAAGAGCAAGGAGTTTGTCATCGAGGCGATCGTTGCGCGGGTGCCGGAGAAGATTGCCGAGGAGGACGTTCACCGGCAGATCAGCGACATCCTGTTTGAGCGCGATTACACCAACGTCGAGGAGACGCTTCGGGAGTATCGCAAAGGCGAGCTTCAGAAGGCGATCGAGTCGGAAAATGACCCCGGCAGGAAGCTGGAACTCATGATGGAACAGGCGGAGAAGAAAGCGGCTTTTCCGCTGCAGAAGCGGCGCGGACACCGCAGGAAAGGAAGGAAATAACATGGCAGAGAAACCGACACCGCCCTGGGCAGCGGAGATGCCCGAGGGTAGTTTTATCTCGAAGGGACCGACCTATCCCCTCGGAAAATATTTTGACAGATTCACATGTGATTGGTATACCGCAGCCGACGGGATGACGATGAAATACTATTTCTTCGACCCGACGAAGAACGGCTGGCCGGAGAAGAAGGATTATTCGATCCTTATCTTCTTTCACGGCAAGAGCAACGCTTTGGAGGGCGATGTGTGTATCAACTATACGGGAGCGGAGATGTATGCCTCGGATGCGTATCAAAAGACGATGGGCGGTGCGTACATCCTGATTCCGATAGCAAACGAGAAGCGCGACGAGACGGGACGCGTCACCGGGACGTGGTCGGAGGAGTATATCGAGGCGACGCAGGAATTGATCACGAGCGTGATCGCGACGCGCACGAAGGGCGTCGGAATGCGGTTTGCCTTCGGAAACTCGGCGGGAGCACGCTTTGTATTCCGGATTGCGGAGGCGCACCCGGAGGGCTATGACGCGCTGATCCCGGTGGGCACGACGGACATCTCGACGGACGAGAAGCTCACGGAGTTCGACGAGAGAGGGATCTATCTGCTCTATGCGGAATGCAAACGCGATGAGTTCAATCATTTTCCGACGGACGTTGTTCCGAGGCTGCCGCGTCTTCTGGCGATGAAGCACAGAGTGATCTTTACGCCGGAGTGGGTGTACAACGGCGACGGCGGGATCGCGTCGATCTTCGGCGCCGTAGAGATGGGACAGCATTGCCTGATGAACGCGATCCAGGCCAACCTGATGTTTGACGACGGAACGCCGATGGATCCGCTGTTCCCGCGCGGGATCACCGGTTGGATCGCGGATGTGGTCGCGGAACGGAAAACTGCAGAACAATAGAGGAAAGCATGAAAAAAGAAGAGAAAACCAATGTGATGCGCATCCTGGATGCGAAGAAGACGGTGTATGAGAGCCACACCTACGAGCCGGATCCGACGAAGACCGGCGAGGAGATCGCTGCGATCCTGGGAGAGGACCCGCGAAAGGTCTTTAAGACTCTGGTCACGCAGGGCAAATCCGGGCAGTACTATGTCTTTGTCGTGCCGGTCGGCGCGGAACTCGATCTGAAGAAGGCGGCGAAGGCTGCGGGCGAGAAAGCCGTCGCCATGATCAAGCAGAAAGAGCTGCTACCGCTCACGGGCTACGTGCACGGCGGGTGCTCGCCCATCGGGATGAAAAAGGCATTTCCCACGTGGGTTCACGAGACCGCGCAGCAGTTTGAGCGGATGTTTGTGAGCGCCGGAAAAGTCGGGATCCAGATTGAGCTGGCGCCCGGTGATCTGGCGGCCGCGGCCGGCTGCAAATACGCGGATATCATCGTCGACGACGGAGGCAGCGTATGAGCGGGCAGCCTTCCGGACAGGGAAAGAAAGAGGCGCTTCGCGCCGTGAAATTTGCCTTATTTTCCGCAAGCGCGGGATTGATCCAGGCGGGGACGATCCTTCTGTCGGAAAATGTCACGCCCCTGCCGAGCTGGGCATGCTATCTGTGCGGCCTGGTGCTCTCGGTGCTGTGGAATTTTACGCTGAACCGGAAGTTTACGTTCCAGTCTGCGGCCGATGTGCCTACGGCAATGCTGAAGGTTGCCGCGTACTATGCGGTGTTCACGCCGCTCTCGACGCTCGGGGTACGGTACCTGACACAGAACTGCGGGTGGAACGCGGCGTTCGCGGACGCGCTTGCCATGGGTACGAACCTGATTACGGAGTTTTTGTATCAGAGATTTGTCGTGTTCGGCGGAAGCATCGACACGGCGAAGAGCGGCGACGAGACGGCCGGGCAGGAGGGTGAAGCATGAAGACTCCGGAGTTGACGACATTGTGCTATCTTGAGCGGGACGGGCAGTATCTGATGTTGCACCGCGTCAAGAAAGAGGCGGATATCAACCGCGACAAATACATCGGCGTCGGGGGGCATTTTGCGTACGGCGAGAGCCCGGATGAGTGCCTGCGGCGCGAGGTTTACGAGGAGACCGGACTGACGCTTGTTTCGTACCGCGCCCGCGGTATTGTGACGTTTGTGTACGGCGACGATGTGGTGGAGTACATGCACCTTTACACGGCGGACGCGTGGGAAGGGGAGATGTGCGAGTGCGACGAGGGCGTTCTCGAGTGGGTTGACATCGACAGGGTGAACGACCAGCCGATCTGGGAGGGCGACAGGGTGTTCTTCCGTCTCATGGCGGAAAATGCGCCGTTCTTCTCCCTGAAACTCGTATACACGAAAGATGACCGCCTGACCGGCGTGTGGCTGGACGGACAGCGGTTGTAAAATCGGCAATCATGTGACATTCTAAGGGGAACTTTGTCTATGGACTTTCGGCGCAAAGTCCCCTATTCTTTTTCGCAAAGAAGGCTGTTACAGCCGGGTGAAGGAGGAATGATGCCATGCGTTTGGGAGGAACGGTTGCCGGCGCCTATGCCGGTCCCGCGGAGTGGGAACGGTTGTTGATTGATTCGAAATTCCGGGCGGTTACGGCGCCCTTTTCGTGCCGGACACCGCGGGATACGGTCGATGCGTATTGTGAGATCGCAAAGAAACATGATGTTCTGATCGCGGAGGTCGGAGTCTGGAAGAATCTTTTTGATCCGGATCCTGTCGCGGCGGCAGCGGCGATGGCGTATGCGAAGGGTCAGCTGGCTCTGGCGGACGATCTGGGGATCGCCTGCTGCGTTAATATCGCAGGGACTGCGGGTAGCGCCGGATGGGACGGCGCCGACGAGTCCAATTACACGAAAGAGACGTACGACCGGATCGTGTCCTCGGTGCGCGAGATCCTTGACGAGGTGCGCCCGAAGAGGGCATGGTACTGCCTTGAGCCGATGCCGTGGATGGTTCCGGACGGACCGGATGAGTATCTTAAGCTGATCCGCGACGTCGACCGGCCGATGTTCGGCGCGCATATGGACTTCGTCAACATGATCAACTCTCCGCGTCGCTATCTGTGCGCGGACGCGTTCATCGAGGAATGCTTCGCGAAACTCGGGCCGTATATCAAGAGCACGCACATCAAGGATTCCCACATGGATCGGATGCGGCTCACGACAGTGCTTACCGAGTGCTCGCCCGGCGAGGGAGAGCTCAATTTTGCGAAGGTACTTCGGAGCATCGAGCGGCATTTGCCTGCGGATGCGCCGGTTTTGCTGGAGCATATGGAAACGTTTGAAGAATACCGGGTTGCGTACGAGGCGGTTGCCTCGGCGGCCGCTGCGGCCGGGATCGCGATCTGAGGTTATGAAGGAGAATGGTATATGGGACATTACAAGAATTTCCGGACGGTGGTTTACATTCCTGCGGAGGTCGCCGATCGGCTGACGGAAGCGAAGTTTGCGAGCGACTGGGCGTGGATCGAGAAGTATGTGGGGCTCGACAAAGTCTACCTGGAGACGCACAGAGGCGGCGTTGACGTGGGAGCGCAGAAACTCCGCATGATCAAGGACTTTTTGGAGAGCAAGGGCGTGGAGGTCTCCGGCGGGATCACGACCACGATCGATGATTTCGAGGGTGCCGAGCCCGGCAAACAGAGGTTGTTCGGAACATTTTGCTATACGGATCCGGCGATGCGAAAAAGGCTGCGGGAGATCGCGGAATACACGGCGGGATTTTTCGATGAGATCATCCTCGACGATTTCTATTTTACGAACTGTACCTGTGAGCGGTGCATCCGCGAAAAAGGAGAACGCGACTGGGTGACGTTTAGGCGCGAGCTGATGCGCGAGGTGTCTGAAGATCTCGTCGTGAAGCCGGCAAAAGCCGTGAACCCGAAGGTGAAGATGGTGATCAAGTATCCGAACTGGCGGGAGTCGTATCATTTTGCGGGGTATGTGCCGGAGGTTCAGCGCGACATCTTCGACGCGACGTACACGGGCACGGAGACGAGAAGCCCGCAGTATACGGATCAGCATTTGCCGGAGTATCTGAGCTACTCGCTCGTCCGCTATATGGAAAATGCGTGGCCGGGGCGAAACGGCGGCGGCTGGTTTGACACGTATGCCTGCTGGTCGGTGGACCGGTATCTCGAGCAGGCGTATCTGACCGCGTTCGCGCAGGCAAAGGAATTGATGCATTTTCAGTGGAGCGATCTGATCGAGAATCCGCTGCTCGCTCCGATGGGGCTGCAGCTTACGAAGATCGATGAACTGATGGAAGGGATCGGCAGGCCCTGCGGTGTGCCGGTGTACGTGCCGTTTGCTTCGAGCGGGGAAAACCATCTGGAGATGCGGTTCGGCATGCTCGGACTTCCGATCGAGCCGACGCCGTTCTTCCCGAGCGAGGTAAAAAGCATGCTCTTAACGGAGAGCGCGCTTGCGGACGGCAATATTATCGACAAACTGGAGGCTTACGTCCGTGAGGGCGGTTCGGCGGTCATCACTTCCGGCTTTTTCCGCGGAGCGGAAGAGAAGCTGCGTGCGGCTGGGCTCACCGAAGCGAGATTGACGGGCCGGAGCATTCCGGTTACGCGGTACCAGGTGACGAGCGACTATGCCGGCTTCGCGGAACATCGGAAGCCGTTGTATTTTCCGGAGATCATTCACGGAACCAACGATTCCTGGTCGCTGTTAAACGGCGGCGACGGGGACACCCACAGCGCGTTGGTGCTTCGCCGTGCGTACGGCAAAGGCCGGATGTACATCGCGGCGATCCCGGACGGTGACAGCGGTCTGTATGAGATGCCGAAGGCGGCCGTCGATGTGATCAAGCGTGCGCTTGCGGGTGGTGATTACTTCTCGGGAAGGAACTTCTCCGCGTTTACGTACGACAGCGGTAGAATCCTGCTGTATCGGTATGTTAAGAGTGATCTGCGGCCTGACCGCGTGAGCCTCTATACCGAGCGCAAGGGCGCCGTTTTAGTCAACGATCTGACCGGCGAGCGCTATCCTTCGAGGGAAGTTCGCAGATGGGAGGACTTCCGCGTCGGCGGCGGGACGACGGCGGACGTGATGTTGCAGCCCGGAATGTTTACGAAGGTACATTGGGAGTGACCATGAGTGAGGATAAGAAACCGAAACTGCGAATCCCGAAGATTCACTCGGTGCGGTTTGGGCTGGTGTGGCTCGGAATCGGGGTTCTCGTCGGGGCGGTGATCCCGCTGGTACTGTGGTTTTCGCTGCATCGGATCGTCTGGGCATTGATCCTGATCGGAGGATTGATCATCGCTTTGTTCGGGGGTGTGTTCGCGATCGAGATGCATCAGGACTTCGCGGAAGTTCCGTATTACGAGCGTCACTTAAAGGACGACATTCCTTTCGACCCCAGAGAGCAGTATGCGGTTATCCGTTGCTCCATCTGCAACGGGGAACAGGTGGCCGGATTCAAAAACAAAAAGGACGGTCATTTTACGGAAGTGATGGTGATTCACTCTCCGGAAGAGGAAAAACGCTTTTTACGGATGTATGATCTGGAAAGCGTGAAAAAAGAGTATTGATCTGCCGGAAATGCCCGTAGTTACGGCATTTGCAACTGTGAGTTGACAGATTTCCAAGCGCGCTTTATAGAAGGAAACCGCAGAATTTGGTATGGTTTGGCCAAGACGACAAGCGCTTAGGTCGAAACAAAACTTAAGGAGGGAATCAAAATGATCCTTGCAGATAAGATTATTGATGAAAGAAAAAAGTGCGGTTGGTCTCAGGAAGAGCTTGCGGATAAACTCGGCGTGTCGCGCCAGTCGGTGAGCAAATGGGAGAGCGCGCAGTCGGTGCCGGATCTTCAGAGAATTCTGGAAATGAGTAAGATCTTCGGCGTCAGTACGGATTATCTTTTAAAAGATGAAGAAGGCGTGCGTACGAATTCGGATTCGGAGTACGAAGGAGTCAGCGCACGCAGAGTATCGATGGAGGAAGCCAACGAGTACCTTGCGGAGACGGAAAAGTTCTCCGGCAAGATCGCGATCGGTGCATGCCTGTGCGTCGCGTCCCCGGTGATATTGATCGGTTGCCTGGCACTGCAGAGAGCAGGGATCCTGTTCGCAAAGCAGAACACGGCGATCGCTGTCGGCGTATTGATGCTCCTGGGGTTGGTGACGACGGCCGTGGCCATCTTTATCCCGGCCGGTCTCGCTAACGGAAAATGGAGTTGGCTCGGAAGGGAGATTTTTGACACGGAGTACGGCGTTGACGGTATGGTTCGCAGCCGTCAAGAAAGGTTTCAGCCGTCATTTGTCATGAACATCACTCTGGGTGTGATCATGATCCTGGCGGGCGTTATCGGCGTTGCCGTTTCGGCTATGCTCGCGGAGAACAATGAGGCGCTGATCCTCGGAATGACCTGCCTGCTCCTGGTTCTGATCGCGGTGGCGGTGTTCCGCTTCGTCCGCGTCGGGATCGTCAAAAACAGTTATTCGGTGTTGCTTCAGGAAAATGATTACACCAAGGCGGCGAAGCAGACGAACGGAGTCTTCGGAGCGATCACCACGGCATACTGGCTCTTCGTAACGGCAGGGTTCCTGCTGTGGGGTTTCTTGGCAGACGGCTGGCAGTACTGCTGGCTGGTGTGGCCGATCGCGGGCATTCTGTTTGCTGCATTCTCGGCGATCGCGCACGCTGCAAAAAAACAGAGTGAGTAATTAAGTAAACAGCGGCTCCGGCCGCAGTCAGGAGGAAGGTATGGCTACGCTAAGAGTATCGGATGCAAACATCATCACGGCACAGTATATGGACTCGCTGTTGATTGAAGAGAGGCTGATCGGTTCGACGGTCGCCGACCTGCATTGTGAATTTTTCGGAAAGACGTATGCAATGCCGGTCATGACACCCGCATTTTCCCATCTTGGACAATTCGGCGGACGTGCGAAGACAGGGCTTGAGGAGTACTCGGAAGCCGCCGCGCACGCAAACATTCTCAATTTCTGCGGTATGATGGAAAATGAGATGTTCGCAAAGATCGCGGCGACCGGCGCGGACACGGTGCGGATCGTGAAACCGTATGCTGACGGCGCAAAGGTGTACGACCAGCTTCGCTTTGCGGAGGACGCGGGCGCTGTCGGCGTCGGCATGGACATCGACCATATCTTCGGACCGGGCGGCTATGACGTCTGCGTGGGTGAACTGATGGCGGCGCAGACGGCGGACATGCTCCGCTCTTACGTGGAGACGACGAAACTGCCCTTTGTCATCAAGGGCGTCCTCAGTGTGCGCGATGCCGTTTTGGCTGCGGAGATCGGCGCTTCGGCGATCATCGTGAGCCACCATCACGGACGGCTTCCGTACGCAGTGCCGCCGATGATGGTCCTGCCGCAGATCAGGGAGGCGCTTACGGGGCGCGGCGTGAAGATCATCGTGGACTGCGGGATCGAGAGCGGTGCGGACGTGTTCAAGGCGCTTGCTCTGGGTGCGGACGCAGCGGCTGTCGGCCGTTCCATGATGCCGTCTTTGGAGAAGGACGGCGTTGCGGGCGTTGAGCGATTCTTAGCGCAGATCGCATCGGAGCTTCGCTATGTGATGAGCAATACCGGTGCCGCGTCCGTAGAGGATATCGACGCTACGGTTTTGCATCGGAAAGATTTCTGATTGACGGAGGGGTATTATGAACTGTGAAATCATCAGAATCAATGACAATACCTGGCGGATAGAAGACGGAATGGTCCGGTTCTTTCTGCTTGCGGGAACGGAGCGTGCGCTGTTGATCGACTCCGGCATGATGACGCATGATGCAAAGGACATTGCGGAGAGTCTGACGGACCTTCCGGTGTCGCTTTTGAATACGCATTCAGACGGTGATCACACCGGTAGCAACGCGCAGTTTGCAACGTTGTACATGCATCCGGACGAGGAGCCTGTGTACCGTGCAAAGGGCGGGACGGGGACGATCCTTCCGATCCGCGAGGGAGACGTGATCGACCTCGGCGGCAGACCGTTGCAAATCTTCGATCTGCCCGGTCACACGCCGGGAAGCATCGCGGTTTTAGACGTGAACTCACGTGTTTTGATCAGCGGCGACCCGATTCAGGACGGACGCATCTTTATGTTCGGAAGCAATAGAAATATGCGGGACTACAATTGTAGTCTAAAACACCTTGCAACGCGCCGGAACAGCTTTGATGAGATCTGGCCGTCGCATTCGACGATCCCCGTGAAGCCCGCGCTGATCGATTCGCTGATCGAGGGTTCGGAGGCCATTCTCGCGGGAACGGCAGAGGGGACGGAAGAGGAAATGCGCGGCATGAAGATCCTCGTTTACAACATGGGATATGCTACGTTTTTGTGCGATCCGAAGAAAGCGGAAGAGTAGGAGGGCAAACCATGGGGGCTTCCGGTGAAAACACGGTTTACGAACTCCTTGCGGCGTGCAAAGATGACAACTATCGGGAGTTCCAGAGCAAGCTGGTCCCGAACATTCCTGCAGACACGATCCTAGGCGTCCGAACGCCGGAGATGCGGAAAATCGCGAAGCAGGTTTACGGCACCGTGGAGGCGGAGCGGTTTCTCGCGACGCTGCCGCACTCATTTTACGAAGAGAATCTCGTACACTTCTTCCTGATCGCTATGATCAAGGACTTCGTCGAGTGCGCGGCGGCGGTCAACCGGTTCCTGCCGTACGTCGATTGCTGGCCGGTGTGTGACCAGTCCAGTCCGAAGGCTTTTTCGAAAAATCACGCGAAACTGCTGCCGCTGATCCGGGAGTGGATCGCGTCCGAGCATGTGTACACGGCGCGGTTCGGAATGCGCATGTTGATGAACGAATTCCTGGGCGAGGATTTCCGCCCGGAGTTTCTCTCGTGGGTGGCCGAAAAGCAGGGCGAGGACTACTACCTCCGCATGATGGTCGCATGGTATTTCGCGACGGCACTCGCGAAACAGTATGACGCCGCGATCATGTATTTTGAAGAGCACAGGCTCGAGTCGTGGACGCACAAAAAGGCGATCCAGAAGGCGATCGAGAGCTACCGCGTGTCGGAGGAGCACAAGGCGTATCTGCGAACGCTCCGCTGACGGAAAATGAATATTCGGCTGCAAAAAAAGTCCGCCTGCGTTACCGCAGACGGACTTTTTTGGTATGTGTGTGTCGCCCGAGAAGGGTGTTGGTTGGGGCGAGCACCGGACCGTCAGATCTTTGCAAACAATGCCTCGAGGCGCTTGGCAGCCTCTTTGGTGTCCTCGGGACTTCCGAACATGGAGAAGCGGAAGTAGCCTTCTCCGCAGGCACCGAAGCCGGCGCCGGGAGTTCCGATCACCTGAATCTCGTTGAGCAGCAGATCGAAGAACGACCAGCTGTCGATCCCGTTCGGGCACTGCAGCCAGATGTACGGCGAATTCTTGCCGCCGCAATACCAGATGCCTGCTTTATCCAACGCCTGCGTAATGACTGCGGCGTTGTTTTTGTATACGCGCAGATTCTCCTGAATCTGGCGCTGTCCTTCCTCCGTGAATACTGCAGCGCCGCCCTTCTGGATGATGTAGGAGACACCGTTGGTCTTGGTCGTGCGGTTGCGGATCCACATGTCGTTTAAGTTCATTCCGTTGCGGACAAGCTCCCGCGGGATGACGGTGTAACCGAGTCTGGTTCCTGTGAAGCCGGCCGTCTTCGAGAGCGAGCAGATCTCGATGGCGCAGGTACGCGCACCGGGGATCTCAAAGATGCTCCGCGGAAGCGCCGGGGCCTCGATAAATGCCTCATATGCCGCATCAAAGAGGATGATCGAGCCGTGCTCGTTCGCAAAATTCACCCATTTGGTGAGCTTCTCCCGGTCAAACACAGCACCCGTGGGGTTGTTCGGGGAGCAGAGGTAAATGAGGTCCGCCGCAGCGGAGTTGTCAGGCTCCGGCAGGAAACCGTTGTCGCGGCCGGAGGGAAGATGGATGATCTTGCGTCCGGCAATGATGTTGGCATCAACGTATGCGGGGTAGGCAGGCTCGATGATAAGCGAACTTCCGCCGCGGTCGAAGAGGTCAAGGATATCCCCGAGCTCGTCGCTGGCGCCGCTGGAGACGAAGACGTCCTCCGGAGTGAGAGCTACGCCGCGAGCGTTATAGTGCGCGGCAATCGTCTCGCGCAAAAAGGGAGCGCCGCACTCCGGCATGTAGCCGTGGAAGCGGGAGGCGTCGGACTGATCGTCGACAGCCTCGTGAAGCGCTTTGATGACGACGTCGCACAGCGGCAACGATACGTCGCCGATGCCCATGCGGTAGAGGTGCTCACCGGGATGAGCGCTCTGGTACGCCTTCAGCTTCTGCGAGATGTTGTAAAAGAGGTAGGAATCTTTCAGATTGCCGTAGTTCATGTTCGGGGTGATCATGGTGTTTGGTCCTTTCGGTTGTCTTAAATTGTGGAGATCCGCAGCGTCATTTCCTCTAAAACGTCTAAGAGCATGCGGACGGTGTCGAGGGAAGTTAACATTGCGGTGCCGTGTGCTGCTGCACAGCGGCGGATGGCAACACCGTCGCCGTAATGAACACCGGAGAGAATTGCCCGGGTGTTGATGATATAGCTGACATATCCGGCGCGGATGGAGTCGAGGACTTCCTCACTGTTTTCACTGGGCTTTCTGCGGATTCTCGTGCGGATTCCGTTTTCCCGGAGCACTTCGCCGGTTAAGGACGTTGCCTCGATGTTGAAGCCCATCTCGTAGAAGCGGCGGATCAGAGGAACTACCTCGTCCTTGTCTTCGTCTGCAACGCTGACTAAGACCGTACCGTAGTTCTTGAGCGTAAGCCCGGAGGCGATCAGCGCCTTGTAAGCCGCACGGTGCAGCTTCTCGTCGTAGCCGATGGCCTCGCCGGTGGATTTCATCTCCGGGGAAAGGTAGGCGTCCATGCCGCGAAGCTTCGAGAAGGAAAATGACGGTACTTTGACGTAGTAGCGCTTCTTCTCCGGCGGATACAGGAAGTTGATGCCCTGCTCCTCCAGGGAGTGCCCGAGGATGGCTCTCGTACCGATGTCCGCAAGGCTGTAGCCCGTGGCCTTCGAAAGGAAGGGAACCGTTCTCGAAGAGCGGGGGTTAACCTCGATGATATATACTTTTTCGTTCTTGTCCACGATGAACTGGATGTTGAACAGACCAACAATGCCGATGCCTAAGCCAAGCATCTCCGTGTAGTGGAGAATCGTCTTCTTCACGGACTCGGAGAGACTGTAGGGCGGATAGACGCTGATGGAGTCTCCGGAGTGAACACCGGTGCGCTCCACAAGCTCCATGATGCCCGGGACAAAGACTTTCTTTCCGTCGCAGACGGCGTCCACTTCGACCTCTTTACCGCGGATATAGCGGTCCACAAGGACAGGCTTGTCAGGGGCGATTTCCACGGCAGTGTGCAGGTATTCGCGAAGCGCCGACTCTTTGGAGACGATCTGCATCGCGCGGCCGCCTAAGACGAAACTCGGGCGAACCAAAACGGGATAGCCGATCGCTGCGGCAGCGGCGACGCCTTCCTCGATGCCGGTCACGGCCTGACCTTTCGGCTGAGGGATACCAAGCGATAACAGCAGATGTTCGAACTGATCGCGGTCCTCCGCACGGTCGATGGCGGCACAGTCCGTGCCGATGATCTTTACACCGCGTGCGGCAAGGGAGTCCGCCAGGTTGATGGCGGTCTGACCGCCCAGCGTGGCAATGACGCCTTCCGGCCTCTCGAGGTCGATGATATTCATGACGTCCTCGGTGCACAGCGGTTCAAAATACAGTTTATCGGAGCAGGTGTAGTCGGTGGAAACAGTCTCCGGATTGTTGTTGATGATGATGGCTTCGTAGCCGGCTGCGCGGATGGTCTTCACCGCGTGCACGGTCGAATAGTCGAACTCGACGCCCTGGCCGATACGGATCGGTCCGGATCCGAGAACGATGATCTTGCTGCGGTCGGAGACCACGGATTCATTTTCCGTCTCATAGGTCGAGTAGAAGTACGGAACATAGCTGGCAAATTCCGATGCGCAGGTGTCGATCATCTTGTACACCGGACGGATGCCTTCCCGGGCGCGAAGGTCTGCAACCTCGCGCTCCGCCATGTCCCAGAAATCGCCGACGGCGCGGTCGGAAAACCCAAGCCGCTTCGCCTCACGAAGCACCTGCAGATCACCCTTGGCGGAAGCCAGCTCGCGCTCCATTGCAATGATGTTGCGGAGCTTCCGAAGGAAGAACCTGTCGATGGCGGTGGCGTCGGCAATCTCGTCGATGCCGATGTTAAGGCGCAGCAACTGTGCGATGGCATAGATGCGGTCGTCGGTGCCGATGCGGATGTACGACAAAAGCTGCTCCGCAGGCATCTCGTCGAACTTGACCATGTGCAGATGGTAAACGCCGGTCTCTAAGGAGCGGATGCCCTTTAAGAGACTCTCCTCGAAGGTGCGGCCTACGCTCATGGTCTCGCCGGTGGCCTTCATCTGGGTGGAGAGGGAGTTGTCGGCGTCGGCAAATTTGTCGAAGGGGAAGCGCGGCATCTTCGTGACGACATAGTCGAGAGCCGGCTCAAAGGAGGCCGGGGTGTTCGCGAGTGCGATCTCGTCAAGCGTCATGCCGATTCCGATCTTTGCGGAGACGCGGGCGATGGGGTAGCCGCTGGCTTTGGATGCCAGCGCGGACGAGCGCGACACGCGGGGGTTGACCTCGATTAAGTAGTATTGGAACGACTTCGGATCCAGCGCGAACTGCACGTTGCAACCGCCCTCGATCTTGAGAGCGCGGATGATCTTGAGTGCGCTGTCGCGAAGCATGTGATATTCTTTGTTGGTCAGTGTCTGGGACGGGCACACGACGATGGAGTCGCCGGTGTGAATTCCGACGGGGTCGAGGTTTTCCATGTTGCAGACGGTGATGGCCGTGTCATTTTTGTCACGGATGACCTCGTACTCGATCTCCTTAAAGCCCTTGATACTTTTCTCGATCAGCACCTGATGAACAGGGGAGAGGGAGAGACCGTTGCGGAGCATCGGGAGGAACTCCTCCTCATTGTCGGCAAATCCGCCGCCGGTTCCGCCGAGGGTAAATGCCGGGCGAAGCACGACGGGATAGCCGATCTCCGCCGCGATGCGGACACCGTCTTCCTCGTTGGTGGCGATGTCCGAGGGAAGCACGGGCTCGCCGAGCTCTTCGCAGAGCTCCTTGAAAAGCTCGCGATCCTCCGCGCGCTCGATGGAACGGCCGTCGGTTCCGAGCAGTTCCACGCGGCATTCCGCGAGGACGCCTTTCTTCTGCAGCTGCATCGCAAGGTTAAGACCGGTCTGGCCGCCGATGCCGGGAAGCAGCGCATCCGGGCGCTCGTAGCGGATGATCTTCGCGATAAATTCAAGCGTCAAAGGTTCCATGTAGACCTTGTCCGCGATGGCGGTGTCGGTCATTATGGTGGCGGGGTTACTGTTGCAGAGGATGACCTCATAGCCCTCCTCCTTGAGGGCGAGGCAGGCCTGAGTTCCCGCATAGTCAAACTCGGCGGCCTGTCCGATGACGATCGGACCGGAGCCGATGATCAATACTTTTTTGATATCAGTTCTTTTCGGCATGGTACGCCTCCATCAAACGAAGGAATCGGTCGAACAAATACGCGCTGTCCTGCGGACCCGGGGAACTCTCCGGATGATACTGGACGCTGAAAGCGCGATCCGCTTCGCAGGCGACGCCCTCCACGGTGTTGTCCAGGAGATTTTTGTGCGTGACCGCGAGGGGAGTTCCTGCAAGACTTGCCTCGTCCACCGCATAGGAGTGGTTCTGCGAGGTGATCTCGATGCGACCGGTTGCGAGATCCCGCACGGGATGGTTGCCGCCGCGATGACCGAATTTCAACTTGTAGGTCTTTGCACCGTACGAGAGCGAAAGGATCTGATGTCCGAGGCAAATGCCGAAGATCGGAAGTTTTCCGTGCAGCTCGGATACGGTGGAGATGGTCTTGGGAACGTCCGTCGGGTCGCCGGGGCCGTTGGAGAGCATCACGCCGTCCGGGTCAAACTTCAGGATGGCAGCGGCGTCCGTATCCCACGGTACCACAGTGACTTCACAACCGCGCGCAAGGAGCGAGCGGAGAATGTTCCGCTTCATTCCGCAGTCGATCAACGCAACGCGGAAGCGTACATCTCCCTGAGGCTTGTAGGTTTCGATCTCTTTGCAGCTCACACGCGACACGGCATCGTTCGGAAGAGAGGTGCTTTTTATGATGGCAAGTCCTTCCTCCGTCGTTGTCTCCGGGGTGGTGATCAGCACCTTCCGGGAGCCAAGATCGCGGATGGAACGGTTCAGCTTTCGGGTGTCTAAGCCGCTTACGCCGGGGATTCCGTAGCGCTTCATGACACTTCCGAGAGACTGCGTGCTTCGGAAGTTGGAGGGCTCGTCGTTGTATTCGTGGACAAGGAGCGCACCGATGGTCGGACGGCCGGTTTCGTAGTCGTCATCGCACATGCCGTAGTTGCCCATAAGAGGGTAGGTCATGACGACCGCCTGATCGGTGTAGGAGGGGTCGGAGAGGATTTCCTGGTAGCCGACCATCGAAGTGTTAAACACCAGTTCCAACACAACGTCGCCGTCGGCGCCGAAGCCGTAGCCGAGGTATTCCGCACCGTCCTCCGTTATTATTTTTCGGTCAAATATACGCATCTTGGTTTCGACCCTTCCTGAGTGAGATTCTTTGGTTTCAATGTCGTTTTCACAACCGAAAACGATTATACGCTCTCTTGTTTTCGTTGTAAACAGTTTATCGCTCCGACAACCGCTGCTCGAAGCGGTCCTTACGAGTGTCGGAGGGAACCGGGGTCGGATAGGAGCCGTCAAAGCAGGCGCTGCAGATATCCGAGCTGCCGCACAGGCCCGGGAGTTCGTCAACGGGCAGATACCCGAGGGTGTCCACGCCGATGATCTCGGCGATCTCCTCGACGGTGTGCCGGCAGGCAATCAGATTGTCCTCGGAATCCACGTCCGTTCCGTAGTAGCAGGGATGCAGGAAGGGCGGCGCCGTGACTCTCATGTGTATCTCCCTGGCACCGGCTTCCCGGAGCATCCGCACGATGTGGGCGCAGGTGGTGCCGCGTACGATGGAGTCGTCGATCAGGACGATGCGCTTGCCTTTTACGGTCTCCTCCACGACGGCAAGCTTGATCTTCACGGCGTCCATCCGCCCGGAGGGCTTGATGAACGTGCGTCCGATGTATTTGTTTTTGATGAGCCCGATGCCGTAGGGAATGCCGGACGCTCTGGCGTAGCCGATGGCCGCGTCGAGGCCCGAGTCCGGAACGCCGATGACTATGTCGGCATCCGCGGGATGGGAAAGAGCGAGAATCTCGCCGGCACGCAGTCTTGCCGCATGCACGGAGACACCGTCGATGACGGAGTCCGGTCTCGCAAAATAAATATATTCAAAAATACAGTGTCGCACCGGGGCGGTTCCGCAGTGCTCCTTCCGGGAAATGACGCCGTCACGGCTGAAGACAAGCATTTCCCCTGGCTCCACATCCCGGATCGGCGTTGCGCCCACGGCGTGCAGCGCGCAGGTCTCGGAGGCGACGATGTAGGTGCCGTCCGCTGTCTGCCCGTAGCACAGGGGCCGGAAACCGTGGGGATCGCGGATGCAGATCAGTTTCTGTGCCGACATGACGATTAGGGAAAATGCACCCTGAAGCGACGCGACAGCCCGGCTCACCGCATCTTCGATGGAGGGGCTCAAGAGCCGTTCCTTGGTCACAAGGTACGCGATGATCTCAGTGTCGCTTGTGGTGTGGAAGATTGCGCCGGTCAGCTCAAGGGCGGAGCGGAGCTCGGCGGCATTGCTGATGTTTCCGTTGTGGGCAAGCGCCATTTTCCCCTTTTGATGGTTGACCTCGATCGGCTGGACGTTGCTTCGCCCGGAGCCGCCGGTGGTGGCGTACCGGGTGTGGGCGACCGCCATGGTCGCTGCGGGGAAGGAGGCGAGCACCTCCCGCGGGAACACGTCCGAGACGAGGCCGACATCCTTGTGGGAGCGGAAGATCCCGTCGTCGTTGACGACGATACCGTAGCTTTCCTGACCGCGGTGCTGCAGCGCGTAGAGGCCGTAGTAAGCCATCTCCGCAGCCGGCACAGGCTCTTTGGAAAAGATGCCGAAGACGCCGCATTCCTCGTGTAATTTGTCAAATGCTGTGATCATAAACAAGACCTCGGGATACTGAGAGGATTCGGGTGGATCTGCCGCACGTGCGGGGCGTCAGGCTTCCCGGTGCTGCAGGGATGCTGCGATGAAGCCTGCGAAGAGCGGATGCGGGCGGTTCGGACGGGATTTGAATTCCGGATGGAACTGCACGCCCACATAGAACGGACGCTCCGTCAGTTCCACGGTCTCGACCAAAAGTCCGTCGGGCGAGAGACCGCTCAAGCAGAGGCCCGCCTTCTCCATGGCTTCGCGATAGTCGTTGTTGAACTCGTAGCGATGGCGATGACGCTCTTTGATGTGCTGCGAACCGTAGCAGCGCTCCATCGTCGTGCCGGCCCTGATCTCGCAGGGATATGCGCCGAGGCGGAGCGTGCCGCCCTTGTCGATATCTTCGCTCTGACCGGGCATGAAATCAATGACTTTGTTCTTGCATTGTTCGTCGAACTCACCGGAGTTTGCTCCCGCGATCTGCAGGACATCGCGCGCGTACTCGATCACCATGATCTGCATGCCGAGGCAGATGCCGAAGCACGGGAGATGGTTTTCGCGGGCGTATTTGGCCGCAAGGATCATACCCTCGATACCGCGGTTTCCGAAACCGCCGGGGATGATGATCCCGCCGAGCCCCGCAAGAGTGTCAGCTACGGTGGCCGCCGTGATCCCCTCGGAATCGATCCAGCGGATGTTCACATGCGCGTTGTTGACATAGCCTGCGTGGCGCAGAGCTTCCGCGACGGAGAGGTACGCGTCGTGGAGGCCGACGTATTTTCCGACAAGGCCGATCTCAACGGTTTCCGTGCGGGTCTTGATGCGTTCCACCATATCCGTCCATTCCTTAAGGTCGGGCGCGGGGGTTTCGATGCCGAGCTCGCGGCACACGACGGTGGAGAAATTTGATTTTTCGAGCATCAGCGGCGCCTCGTAGAGGTTCGGCAGAGTGATGTTTTCGATCACACAGTCGGGCTTGACGTTGCAGAAGAGCGAGATCTTGCGGAAAATCGAATCCTCCAGCGGCTCGTCGCAGCGAAGCACGATGATGTTGGGATTGACGCCCATTCCCTGCAGCTCCTTGACGGAATGCTGCGTCGGCTTGGTCTTGTGCTCCTCGGAACCGTGCAGATACGGCACCAGCGTAACATGAATGAAGAGGCTGTTCTCGCGCCCGACTTCCAGGGAAATCTGGCGCACAGCCTCAATAAAAGGTTGTGATTCGATATCGCCGATGGTACCGCCGATCTCGGTGATGACCACATCGGCTCCGGAGTGCCGGCCGACATTGTAGACGAACTCCTTGATCTCGTTGGTGATGTGCGGGATGACCTGCACGGTGGAGCCGAGATACTCGCCGCGGCGCTCTTTGTTGAGGACATTCCAATAAACCTTGCCGGTGGTCAGGTTCGAGTAGCGGTTCAGGTCCTCGTCGATGAACCGCTCGTAGTGTCCGAGATCAAGGTCGGTCTCGGCGCCGTCCTCGGTCACGTAAACCTCACCGTGCTGGTAAGGGCTCATGGTGCCGGGGTCAACGTTGATGTAGGGATCGAGTTTCTGCGCAGCCACCTTAAGCCCCCGGGCCTTGAGAAGACGCCCGAGGGACGCGGCCGTAATGCCTTTGCCGAGTCCGGAAACAACACCGCCGGTTACGAAAATATATTTCGTCATAGTGCCACCCTCCTAATCAAACACCGCTGGCGCCGTAGTTCGCGAGAACACGCGCCGACGGATCATTAACATTGCAACCTTCCCACTCGCGGTTCGGCATCCAGAAATCGACGATCATGTCTGCCTGACCGGGGTAGTAACGCTCGAAGATCTCGCGGTAGAGCAGCGATTCCTTCGTAAACGGCTGAGCGTGCGTGTAGCGCGCCCGCTTTGCCTCAAACTCCTCGTCCGTGTAAAGACCCTCGGCATACTCCTTGAGGATGTCCACCATCGAGTGTCCGACCGCATCGGAAAATGCGGCTTTCTGGCGCCAGAGAATGGAATCCGGAAGATATTCAAGGCCTTCGAACGCGTGACGAAGAAGGTATTTTCCCATGTTGTAGTGGTTGCGTTTCATCTCCGGGTCGAGGCTCATGACGTAGCGCACGAAATCGAGATCGCCGAAGGGAACGCGGGCCTCGAGGGAGTTCACGCTGATGCAGCGGTCCGCGCGGAGGACATCGTACATGTGAAGCTCGCGGACACGCTTCTGTGCCTCCGTCTGGAAAGCTTCCGCGGACGGAGCGAAGTCGGTGTATTTGTAGCCGAAGATCTCATCGGAAATCTCGCCGGTGAGAAGCACCCGGATGTCCGTCTGCTCATGGATGGCCTTGCACACAAGGTACATACCCATGCTGGCGCGGATCGTGGTGATATCGAAGGTTCCCAGAAGTTTGATGACATCCGGGAGGTAGGAGATGACATCCTCGGGGGTCATGAAGACCTCCGTGTGATCGGCGCAGATGAAATCGGCAACCTGACGGGCGTACTTGAGGTCGATGGCGTCCTTGCTCATACCGATGGCAAATGTGCGGATCGGCGTCTTGCTCTGTCTCGCGGCGATCGCACACACGAGAGAGGAATCCAGACCGCCGGAGAGAAGGAACCCGACTTTGGCATCCGCGATGAGGCGCTTCTCAACGCCTGCGATCAGCTTCTCGCGGATCTTCTTGCAGGCTTCCTCGAGACCGTCGCCGCTCACGCTTGCGACAGCCGCAATGTCCTCATAGCGGTGGAATTCGCCGCCCTTGTAATAACATCCGGGCGGGAAGGGCATGATGTGTTCGCACATTCCGACAAGGTTTTTGGGCTCGCTGGCAAAAACGATCACGCCGTTTTTGTCGTAACCGTAGTAGAGAGGGCGAATGCCGATCGGATCGCGCGCCGCGATGAACTCGCCGGTTGCCCCGTCATAGATCACGCAGGCAAACTCCGCGTCCAGACGGGCGAACATGTCCGTGCCGTACTCGCGGTACATCGGAAGAAGGATCTCACAATCGCTGTCGCTGGTGAATTGATATCCCTTTTTCACCAGAAGATCACGCTCCGCGGCAAAGCCGTACAGCTCACCGTTGCATACGACATAGTCGCCGTTCAGCTCGAAGGGCTGCATTCCGTCGTCGCTTAAGTCCATGATCGCCAGACGGTGAAAACCGAGAACTCCGTGTCCCGTGTCCACGATGCGCGTGTCGTCGGGACCTCGTGACACGGTCTGTGCAAATCCTTCCGTAAATGCCTGGGGGTCATGTACCGGCCCGCAATATCCAATGATTGAACACATAGTTAATTGCTCCTGTAAAATACCCACTGTCGGCGTCATGCCGTTTTGCAGCATCACGCCGACAGTATGGTGTTATGTTTTTCAGAATCCCTGATAATCAGCTTCAGATGGATTACTCAACATCCTGCAATGCATCGTAGCCTTCCTCACCGGTACGAACCTTGATCACATTTTCCACATCGTAAACGAAGATCTTGCCGTCGCCGATATGGCCGGTGTAAAGGACTTTCTTAGCGGTCTCGATGACTTTGCGGACCGGAACGGCCACAACGACGATGTCGACCTGAATCTTAGGAAGAAGCGTTGCTTCCACAGGAACGCCACGGTAGAATTCCGGCTTTCCTTTCTGGATACCGCAACCAAGTACGTGGGAGACGGTCATGCCCGTGATGCCGATATCCATCATCGCGCTCTTCAGGGTTTCGAAACGCGATTCACGGCAGACGATCTCGATCTTGGTGAACTTCGGAGTACCGTCGTCAACAACGGCAGCAACTTTCTTAACGGGAACCGCTTCGGCTACCGGAGTATCACCGGTAACGGCAACGGCCTCAGCAGCTTCGGGGAAGCTGTAACTCAGATCGGTAACAGCGGGAGCGAAATCGGCGTATGCGCTCGGCAGGCCGTGCTCGGTGCTGTCCAGACCGCGGATTTCCTCTTCTGCGGAAACGCGCAGGCCGATGGTCTTCTTGATGATCACGAAGGTGATCGTCATGCAAAGAGCAGTCCATGCAAGGATTGCTGCAATACCCAGCGTCTGAATACCGAACAACTTGAAGCTTCCCGTGTAGAACAAACCGTCCAAACCGGCGGGAGCCTTCGGGTTAGCCAACAGACCGACTGCGAGGGTTCCCCAGACGCCGTTTGCAAAATGAACGCCTACGGCACCGACGGGATCGTCGACATGGCATTTCAGATCGAGAACTTCAACAACTACAACTACCAGAATACCGGATACGATACCGACGATGCTTGCACCGAGCGCGTCCAGTGCGTCACAGCCTGCGGTGATACCGACAAGGCCTGCCAGGGAGGCGTTGAGGCACATCGAAACATCGGGTTTGCCGTTCTTGATCCAGGTGTACAACAGTGTGGTGCAGGTTGCGACTGCCGGAGCGATCGTCGTGGTGACGAAGATGGAAGCAAGAGAGTTGCCGTCCCATGCAGCTGCACCGTTGAAGCCGTACCAGCCGAACCACAGGATGAAGCATCCGAGTGCGCCCAACGTGATCGCGTGACCGGGGATCGCGTTGACTTTCGTAACTTTGCCGCTCTTATCCTTGACGTATTTGCCAAGGCGCGGGCCTACCAGGATCGCACCGATCAATGCGGTGATACCGCCGACGGAGTGGATCGCAGCGGAACCTGCGAAATCGTGGAAACCGAGCTTAACCAACCAGCCCTGTGAGTTCCAAACCCAACCGGCTTCGATCGGATATACAAACAAAGAGATCACGCCGGAGTAGATGCAGTAGGAAATGAACTTTGTGCGCTCTGCCATGGAACCGGATACGATGGTCGCGGCCGTCGCGCAGAACACAAGGTTGAATACGAAGGAGGGAGCCATTCCGGCTTCGAGGAATCCTCCGAAATCCGTGAAGATCTTAAGATTCGGGACACCGATGAATCCGGCTACGTAATCCTCGGCCATCATGAGAGAGAAGCCGAGCAGAACGAATACTACGGTACCGATACAGAAGTCCATCAGGTTCTTCATGATGATGTTGCCGGCATTTTTCGAGCGGGTGAAACCGGTCTCGACCATTGCAAATCCGGCCTGCATGAAGAAGACGAGTGCGGCTCCGATCAGGAACCAGATACCAAAAGCTTCTTTTGTGACAATTTGGGTGATATCGGTGATTGACATAGCAAGCACCTCCTTTTGTAAACTCCCCGTGCGGGTCGTGCGGCTCCGTCGGCCGCCGCTCACGCGGAGGTATTTTTGAAAATCCCAATGTATTCAGTTTTGTACGCCCATATCCCGCGGGAATCGGCGTTGCGGCTGTACAACCCTCCTTCGGAGTTGCGTGGCCGCCGCCGGTTCCGCAGGGTGTGTTTCGGAAAATGATCCTGCCCCGTCAGCTTATTTTACGCTGAAGAGGATGTCGCCGTAGGTCGGATACGGCCAGTAGCTTCTCGCCGTCAGCGTCTCCGCCTCATCGCAGGCGATGCGGAGTTCGTTCATTGCCGGAAGAACTTTATCGCGGATGAACTCGGACTCGGGGATGATGCTGTCGGCTTCGCGGAGGTCGATCATCGTCTTGCTCAGCGTCTCCGTGCGCTCGTCGATGATGTCCGTGAGCTCGGAGAGACGTGCGATCAGCCTGCTGTCGCGACGGCAGGCGAGGGAAGCATCCACTGCCTTCTTCGCAGCGACGTCTCTTGCGAGATCCGAAGCGTATTTGTCAACTGCCGGAGCAATCTGCGTCTTGGCCATTTCAACCATCGTGTTGGCCTCGATGGAAACGCTCTTGCAATAGTTCTCAAGCATGATGTCCACGCGGGAGCGAAGCTCGTCCATGGTGAACACGCCGTGGGAGATGAGCATATCCGCATTTTTCTTATCCAGAAGATGAGGCATGCAGTCTGCGGTGGTGCGGTAGTTGGAAAGTCCGCGAACCTCGGTCGCTTCCTTGATCCAGGCATCGTCGTAACCGTTGCCGTTGAAAATGATCCGCTTGTGATCCTTGATGGTCTTCTTGATCATCGCGTGGAGTGCGTCCTCGAAGTTCTCAGCGCCCTCCAAATGATCGGCGTAGATCTTCAAAGACTCGGCAACCGCACTGTTGAGCATGATGTTCGCGCAGGCGATGCTGTTCGAGGAGCCGAGCATACGGAACTCGAACTTGTTTCCGGTGAATGCGAACGGCGATGTACGGTTACGATCCGTCGTATCGCGGTTGAACTTCGGAAGAACGTCAACACCGAGTTTCATCACGGTCTTCTCTGTGCCGGCATATGGGGTATCCGTATCGATGGCTTCCAAAACGGCGTTGAGCTCGTCGCCGAGGAACATCGAGATAACTGCGGGCGGAGCCTCATTTGCGCCGAGACGATGATCGTTGCCGGCGGTGGCTACGGAGAGGCGAAGCAGATCCTGGTAATCGTCGACGGCCTTGATGACCGCGCACAGGAACAACAGGAACTGCGCGTTTTCATAAGGAGTGTCTCCCGGGGAGAGAAGGTTCTGACCGCTGTCCGTTGCGATGGACCAGTTGTTGTGCTTGCCGGAACCGTTGACGCCTGCGAAAGGCTTCTCATGAAGCAGGCACACAAGACCGTGCTTTGCGGCAACCTTCTGCATGATCTCCATCGTCAACTGGTTGTGATCGGTTGCGATGTTGGTGGTCGAGTAGATCGGAGCGAGCTCGTGCTGCGCGGGAGCAACCTCGTTGTGCTCCGTCTTCGCGAGGATTCCGAGCTTCCAGAGTTCCTCGTTCAGATCCTTCATGTACGCCTGTACGCCGGGCTTGATCACGCCAAAGTAGTGATCGTCGAGCTCCTGGCCCTTCGGAGGCTTGGAACCGAAGAGCGTGCGGCCGGTGAAGCGAAGGTCGGGACGCTTTTCGTACATTTCCTTAGTGATAAGAAAGTATTCCTGCTCCGGTCCGACGGAGGAGATAACGCGCTTTGCCGTGGTGTTGCCGAACAGGCGAAGGATTCGCAGCGCCTGTTTGCTCAAAGCTTCCATGGAGCGAAGCAGCGGGGTTTTCTTGTCGAGTGCGTGTCCGCCGTAGGAGCAGAACGCGGTGGGAATGCAAAGGGTGTTTCCATTAATAAATGCGTAGCTCGTCGGATCCCATGCGGTGTATCCTCTTGCCTCGAACGTAGCGCGAAGGCCGCCGCTCGGGAAGGAAGATGCATCCGGCTCACCCTTGATGAGCTCTTTGCCGGAAAACTCCATGATCACGCCGCCGTCCGGAGACGGGGAGATGAAGCTGTCGTGCTTCTCTGCGGTGATGCCGGTGAGCGGCTGGAACCAGTGCGTAAAATGTGTTGCTCCCTTGCCGACGGCCCATTCCTTCATCGCTTCCGCAACGGCATTGGCAACGCTCGCATCGAGTTCCGCGCCCTCGTCGATGGTGCGGCGGAGGGAGGCGTATACTTTGGCGGACAGGGTAGCTTTCATGATCCTGTCGTCAAACACATCACATCCGAAATAGTCGGGAACCGTTGTCGTTGTCTTCATAAGTTTGTCTCCTTTCGGTCTCGGGAAAAAGAGAAGGCGCCTCCATGTCTGTGACATGAAAGACGCCTTTGCCTTTCTCGCTGCGATACCATGTGTTGTTGTAATCATGTTTTTGAAAGCCCCGGTTTTGTAATCCGGTACCAAAACCGGTAACAAAAGAGAAAGCGCCTCTGAGTGAATACTCAAAGACGCCGTTGCCTTTCATGAGCCCAGTTATACACCCGGATTTTTCGGTTGTCAATACCTTTTTTCAAAATTTTTCGAGCGAATTTTTCCGGAGGGTTCGAACGCGATCCGATCGGGTAACACACTGCGCGGGTATAAGATTTCTTTTATTGTAATACTGTTATAAATCTTCCTTCAAAACGGCCGGAGGAGAATGTACCGGTTTGCGCGATCGCGGAAAATGACGGTCCGATAAAATCGAAAAAAACTTCTTGACAAATGCATTTTGCGGCATTACAATGCGGACAAATGAGCAAAGGCGTTCATTTTCGGGTCGGGAGATGACCCGGAAGTGGGTGCCTTTTTTTTGTTTTTGTTTAGGAGGTAAAAGAACATGGCTGTGATGCGAGAGGGTGACATCCGGATCCCGTCCGGATGTGCGATTGCCGCCGTAATCTCAAAAGAGGGGAATAAGATGAGCGGACAGGCGATCATGGAATCGATGAAGCCGATGCATGATCGTTCCAACGGACTCGGCGGCGGTTTCGCCGGGTACGGGATCTATCCGGAGTATAAGGATTATTATGCGCTGCACTTATTTTTCGATTGCCGGGCGACGCGCAAAGAGTGCGAGGCGTTTCTGAAGGAACGGTTTGAGGTGGTCAAAGGCGAATTGATCCCGACCCGGAAAATTCCGGAGATTACCGACGAGCCGATCATCTGGCGGTACTTCGTGGCGCCGCTTCGGTCGGTGCTCGCGGATCTGCAGCTCGATGAGAAAGAGTTTGTGGCGCGCACGGTCATGAAGATCAACACGGAGATGAACGGAGCGTACGTCTTCTCCAGCGGAAAGAACATGGGGACATTCAAGGCGGTCGGTTTCCCCGAGGATGTCGGACGGTTCTACATGCTCGACGAGTACGAGGGCTACTGCTGGACGGCGCACGGCCGTTATCCCACGAACACTCCCGGCTGGTGGGGCGGCGCACATCCCTTCACGCTCCTTGACTACTCGGTCGTTCACAACGGCGAGATCTCGTCCTACGATGCGAACCGCCGGTTCATCGAGATGTTCGGATACAAATGCAACCTGCAGACCGATACGGAGGTCATCACGTACATCCTCGATTATCTCCTCCGTGTCCAGGGCCTGACGCTCACGGAAGCGGCTAACGTCATCGCGGCGCCGTTCTGGAGCACCATCGAGGGAAAGACCGACGAGTACGAGAAGAAGAAACTCCAGTATCTGCGTACGGTGTTCCCTAGCCTTCTGGTCACCGGCCCGTTCTCCATCGTGCTTGGCTTTGACGGCGGCCTGATGGCGTTGAACGACCGATTGAAGCTCCGCTCGATGGTTGTGGGCGAAAAAGATGACAAGGTCTACATCGCGAGCGAGGAGGCGGCGATCCGCGTCATGGAGCCGGATGTCACGAACATCTGGGCGCCTGCCGGCGGTGAACCGGTCATCGTGACGGTCAAGGAAGGGGCATATTGATATGGGAATCGATTTCATCTATCCGGAATTTGAAGTGGTCAGAAATGAGAACCGCTGCATCGCCTGCCGCGTCTGCGAGCGACAGTGCTCGAACGAGGTGCACAGCTACAACGACGAGCGCGGGGTGATGGTCAGCGACGAGAGCAAATGCGTCAATTGTCAGCGGTGCGTATCGCTCTGCCCGACGAGAGCGCTGAAGATCGTCAAGAGCGACTGCCGTCTTCGCGAAAATGCGAACTGGCAGGAAGATACCATCAAAGAAATTTATAAACAGGCAAACAGCGGCGGCGTTCTGCTGTCCTCCATGGGCAACCCGAAACCGCTGCCGGTATACTGGGACAAAATCCTGATCAACGCGTCCCAGGTGACCAACCCGCCCATCGACCCGCTGCGCGAGCCGATGGAGACGAAGGTGTTCCTGGGCAAGAAACCGCAGCGTGTGGAGCGCGATGCGGACGGCAAGCTCACCTGCAGGATGGATCCGCAGATCGAGCTTTCGATGCCGGTGATGTTCTCGGCCATGAGCTACGGTTCGATCAGCTACAATGCGCATGCGTCGCTTGCGAGAGCGGCAACCAAGCTGGGAATCCTTTACAACACCGGTGAAGGCGGACTTCACGAAGACTTTTATGTATACGGACCGAACACGATCGTGCAGGTTGCAAGCGGCCGGTTCGGCGTCCATGAGGCGTATCTGGAAGCCGGTGCGGCTGTGGAGATTAAGATGGGGCAGGGCGCTAAGCCCGGCATCGGCGGTCATTTGCCGGGTGCGAAAATTGTCGGTGATGTGTCCCGCACGAGAATGATCCCGGAGGGGTCGGATGCGATCTCGCCGGCACCGCATCATGATATTTATTCCATTGAGGACCTGCGGCAGCTCGTTTACTCCCTCAAGGAGGCAACCAATTACCGCAAGCCGGTCATCGTCAAGGTTGCGGCCGTCCATAACATCGCGGCGATCGCCAGCGGTATCGCGCGAAGCGGCGCGGATATCATCGCGATCGACGGCTTCCGCGGAGGTACCGGGGCGGCGCCTACCAGGATCCGCGATAACGTCGGTATTCCGATCGAGCTTGCTCTCGCGTCCGTCGACCGCAGACTCCGCGACGAGGGAATCCGCGGGAACGTTTCGCTGGTTGTCGGCGGTTCCATTCGAAGCGCGTCGGATGTCGTTAAGGCAATCGCGCTCGGCGCCGATGCATGCTACGTCGCTACGGCGGCTTTGCTGGCGCTCGGATGTCACCTCTGCCGGACCTGCCAGAGCGGAAAATGCAACTGGGGTATCGCAACGCAGCGTCCGGATCTCGTAAAACGGCTCAATCCCGACATCGGAAGCGAGCGGCTTGTGAACCTGATGAACGCATGGCGCCATGAGATCATGGAGATCCTGGGCGGCATGGGTATCAACTCCATCGAGGCTCTCCGCGGTAACCGTTTGATGCTCCGAGGCGTCGGCCTGAACGAGAAGGAACTGGAGATCCTGGGCATTTCGCACGCGGGCGAATAACGACCGCGCGAGGCTTCGGCGAATAACAATGGCAAACAGAGGTTGAGTATGAAACGAGTCTATGTCAACGAAGAGTGGTGCCTCGGGTGCCACCTTTGCGAATACAACTGTGCGTGGGCGAACTCCGGGATCCGGTTTATGACTGACGCCCTCAAGGGACGCAAGATTTTTCCGAGAATTCACGTCGAAGGCGACGATAAGATCACGTTCGCGGTCTCCTGCAGACACTGCGAGGATCCGCTTTGTATCAAGAGCTGTATCGCCGGCGCGATCCGCAAGGAGGACGGCGTGGTGAAGATCAACCGCAACAAATGCGTCGGCTGTCTTACGTGCGTCCTGGTTTGTCCCTACGGCGCGCTGTCTCCCGCGGAGGACGGCATCATGCAGAAGTGCGAGCTTTGCCTCACCAAGTCCTTCGGAGAACCGGCCTGCGTGAAGGGCTGCCCGAATCATGCCATCGTGTATGAGGAGAGAGGAGGCATGGAGTGAAGAGACATGTGATCATCGGCAACGGAACGGCTGCCGTCGGGTGTATTGAAGGAATCCGCAGCGTAAACCGCGAGGATGCGATCACCGTGGTTTCCAAGGAAAACCATTCGGTGTACAGCCGTCCCCTGATTTCCTACTATCTGGAAGGCAAGACGGACACGGAGCGCATGCGCTACCGTGACGAGAACTTTTATTCGGAAAATCGCTGCGACGTCCGCTACGGCGTCACGGTGGACAAAATTGACACCGCAAGCGGCGAGTGTGTTCTCTCGAGCGGAGAGAGGATCCCTTTTGACGACGTGTGCGTGGCAGCGGGCTCGACGCCGTTTGTACCGCCCATGGAAGGGCTTGACACGGTGCCGAAGCGCTTCGGATTCATGACGCTCGACGATGCACTTTCCCTCGAGAAGGAGCTGACTCCTAAGACGCGGGTGCTGATCGTCGGCGCCGGTTTGATCGGTCTGAAATGCGCGGAGGGAATCCGCGACCGCGTCGGAAGCATCATCGTCTGCGATCTGGCGGACAGAGTTCTTTCGAGTATTCTCGATTCGGAGTGCGCGGCGATCGTGCAGAAGCATCTGGAGAGCAACGGGATTTCCTTCCTGCTCTCGGACAGCGTTGCGAAATTCGACGGCTGCACGGCATACATGAAGAGCGGCGCGAGCGTTGCGTTTGATGTATTGGTATTGGCGGTCGGCGTTCGTGCGAACATCGGCCTTGTGAAAGATCTGGGCGGTACCGTGAACCGCGGTATCGTTGTGGATACCGCAATGGAGACATCGATCCCGGGCGTGTATGCGGCCGGCGACTGCGCGGAAGGGTACGACGCTTCCCTGGGAGCGAACAGGGTGCTTGCGATACTGCCGAACGCGTATCTGCAGGGACGCACGGCCGGCATCAACATGGCCGGCGGAGACGAGAAGTTCACCAACGGTATTCCGATGAACTCCATCGGATTTTTCGGCCTCCACATCATGTCGGCGGGCACGTATGACGGTGAGATGAGCGAGGAGAAGGCGGACGGCATTTTGAAACGGTTCTTCGTCAGGGACGATCATCTTCGCGGGTACATCCTGATCGGGGAGACCGGACGCGCCGGAATCTACACGGCGCTCGTACGCGAGCAGACGCCGCTGTCGGAGATCGATTTCGAGGCGGCGAAGAAGATTGCGGGCAGCGCGATATTTTCCGCAGATGTGCGTAGAAAAAAGTTCGGAGGTGCGGTATAATGAAAGTCGATGTTACAAAGCTTGGGTATCGTGAGGTCAATGAGAAACTCCGCGAGTGCGGCAGTGAATGCACGCTCACGGGATGCCTCGGGCAGCGGTTCATCGCAGCCGGCATGGCGGATCGGGAGATCACGATCGAAGGAACGCCCGGCAATGCCCTCGGAGCGTACTTAAACGGCGCCGATATCAACGTCTGCGGCAATGCGCAGGACGCGGTGGGCGACACGATGAACGCCGGACGGATCGTTGTTCACGGCAACATCGGTGACGCTGCAGGCTACGCGATGCGCGGCGGCAAGATCTTTGTGCAGGGTAACGCCGGATACCGTGCGGGTATCCACATGAAGGCGTACAAGGAAAAAGTGCCGGTGATGGTGATCGGCGGCTCCTGCGGAAGCTTCCTCGGGGAGTATCAGGCGGGCGGCGTGATCGTCGTATTGGGATTGACCAAACCGGGCGACCCGGAGCGAAAGATCGTCGGGAATTTTCCGTGCACCGGTATGCACGGCGGCAAACTGTACCTTCGTTCGAACGGCGAGGGCATCGCGTTCCCGTGGCAGGTGACTGCGAAGCCGGCGGAGGAAGAGGATCTGGCGCAGATCCGGGAGTATGTGAAGGAGTATTGCGAATTGTTCGGATGCGACGAGGCAGAGGTTATGAACGCGCCGTTTACGGTGGTGACTCCGGACAGCCGCAACCCGTACAAGCAGCTGTATGTAGCCAATTGAGTGTGAGTTGAGTCAGGGAGGAAGGTATGAATTTTTCCGAGAAAGAAGTGTTGCAGTACATCGCGGAGGAAGATGTCAAGTTCGTGCGGCTGGCATTTTGCGACGTCTTCGGCGTGCAGAAAAATGTTTCCGTGCTTGCGGAGGAGTTGCCGCGCGCCTTTGAATACGGAGTCGCGTTCGACGCTTCCGCGATCACCGGTTTCGGTGACGAGGAGCGGTCGGACCTGATCCTGCATCCGGAGGCGGACACGTTGACGCCCCTTCCGTGGCGCCCGGAACACGGGCGCGTTGTTCGTATGTTCTGCCATATCACTTACCCTGACGGAACTCCCTTTGAATGCGATTCCAGAGCAATTCTGAAGAGGGCTGTCGAGGATGCGAAGGAGGCCGGACTGAAGTTCAAATTCGGTGCGGAGCAGGAGTTTTATCTCTTCGAGCTCGACGAGAACGGACAGCCGACCAACCGCCCGTACGATCGCGCGGGTTATATGGACATTGCGCCGGAGGACCGCGGTGAGAACATTCGCCGCGAGATCTGCCTCACGCTCGAGCAGATGGGCATCCGCCCGGAGAGCTCGCACCACGAGGAAGGCCCCGGCCAGAACGAGATTGATTTCCGGTATTCGGACGCGTTGACGGCGGCTGACAACACGATGACATTCCAGACCGTCGTGCGCACGGTGGCCACGAGAAACGGTCTGTTGGCGGATTTTTCGCCCAAGCCGATGTCGGACAAGCCGGGCAACGGTTTCCACATCAACATTTCCGTGAGTTCTGAGGAAAATGAGGCCTTCGACGGGATGATCGCCGGCATTCTGGCGCACGTCGAGGAGATGACGGCGTTTTTGAACCCGACGGACGATTCCTACCGAAGACTCGGTCAGCGCAAGGCGCCGGGATACATTTCGTGGTCTTGCGAGAACCGCTCGCAGCTGATCCGGATCCCTGCCGTGACCGGCGGAAATCGCAGAGCAGAGCTTCGGTCCGCGGACCCCACGGCCAATCCGTATCTGGCATTTTCCCTGTTGATCTACGCGGCACTGGACGGTATTGAGAACAAGCTTCCGCTTCCCGCGGCAGCGGACATCAACCTCTTCCGCGCGGACGCAGCGACGCTTGCAAAATTCCGCAAATTGCCGGGAAGCCTTACGGCGGCGAGAGCCATCACGGCCGGAAGCGAGTTTGTGAAGAAGCATTTGCCGGAGTCCGTGATTCGGATCTACTGTCAGGATTAAGTTCGGGAGAAGTCCCGTGAAATGTCGAAACCAAAAGGAAGGGAGGACGCAGGATGAGCCTTGAGATGCGGGTTTACAGCGTGTTGTTGGTGTCATCTTCCGCGGGATTTTGCGATACGATGCGGACGTTGCTCCCGGAGAATCGCTATTCGCCGGTGAAGACGGCAAACAGCGTGAGTGCAGCCAAGCGAATCCTCGCCGACCGCTCCTTTGACTTCGTGATCGTCAACTCACCGCTCACGGACGGCACGGGGATGCAGCTCAGCATGGATGTGGCGGCAGGACGCAGCACGATCCCGCTGCTTCTGGTCCGCGGCGACATCTATCCGGAAGTATTCGACCGGACGGTGGAATTCGGCGTCTATGTGCTCTCCAAACCGCTCTCGCAGGCGACGACAGCCGTCGCGTTGGCATGGATGGCAGCGTCGAGGGAGCGCCTTCGTCAATCGGAGAAGAAGGAGTCGTCCTTTGAGGAGAAGATGGCGGAGATCCGCGTGGTCAACCGCGCCAAATGGCTATTGATCAGCGAGTTGAACATGACCGAGCCGGAGGCTCACCGCTACATCGAAAAGCAGGCAATGGACCGCTGTGTCTCGCGGCGTGTCGTGGCGGAGGACATCATCCGGACGTACTCGTAACTATTCCACACACACAAACAAATACTTGTAGTAGGTATGGTTGGTCTCGTTGTCATAGAGGTTGATCATGCTGACGGAAAATAAATCGGAACAGGCCTTGAGCCTGTTCTTTTTTATGTACGAAACCATGCGGGCGTACGTGCGGTCGATGTCCGGCGCGTTGTGGTCGTGACAGCACAAAACGGCCCGTGTGGTCGGCAGCAAAACGGCGGAATGGCCGTCCGGCGGGAGCAGGGAGAGGCTGATGACGTTGTTGTAGACGTAGCGCTTCTTTAAAAGATCCTCATAGGCGATGGTAACGCCGGAGAGGAAGGTTGAGAGGCCGTCGTCGGAGGCGGATTTTGCGAGGTGCGCGGAGATGTCCTTCGCGATGTCCGCAGTGTGGTACGCGCTGTTCTTCTTCCGGATGGCGGTGTATGTGACGCTCATCTCGGGGATGTCCGCAAGGAACGGAACTCCCGGCTTTTTCTTCTCGAACTGACCGAGGATCCACATCCCAAGGTGCAGCGCCGCGATCTTTTTGTTGATGCTGTACAGTTCGCGCTGCATGTCGAGAATACGGGCGTTCACGAGCCGCAAAATGCCCTCCTTCGAAAGACTGTGGATGATGTTGCCGATCTCGGCGAGGGAGCACCCGGCCTGCCGCATCGTGGAGATGAAGAAAAATGAGCTGATCTGCGACGCGGAGTAGTAGTGGTAGCCGTTGGAGGGATCCACCCACGGCGTCAGGATCCCGAGCTCATAGTAGTGCCGGAGCGTGTCCCGTGTCGTCAGGCAGAGTTTGGCAAACTGCCCCACCGTGAGCGAGTACTCCTGCCTGCGCGTGCTTCGTTCATCCTCGGAAATCATATGTTAAAACCTCCCCTCACGAATAAAAAACGGATTCTCAAATCTTTGGAAATTCCTCTTGACCTGGGGGTTACCCCCAAGAGTAGTATAGCAGCGAAAGACAGAAACCGCAACTGGAGTTTGCTCATTTTGCGGAAAAACATCAGACTAAAGGAGATCACCATGGAAGAGATTAAGGCAACCATCACCCGCATCATCGCGGAGTATCTGGATAAGGACGCATCGGAGATTTCGGCGGACGCCCGCTTTACGGAAATCGGGCTCGACTCCCTCGACATCATGGAGCTTGTGATGCAGATGCAGGAGGAGCTGGACTGCAAGATCGAGCTGACGCAGGAGATCACGACGATCGAAAAACTGGCCGAGGTTGTTGCGGAGCAGAAGGCGGAAAGCTGACAACGGCTTGTGTTTGGGAGGATGTACCATGGGAAACAATCCGATTTGTGAGATGCTCGGAATCGATTATCCGGTGATTCAGGGCGGAATGGCGTGGATCGCCGACGCGGAGCTTGCGGCGGCGGTCTCCAACGCCGGAGGACTGGGATTGATCGCGGCGATGAACTCGAACGGAGAACAGCTCCGTGCGCAGATCCGCCGCGCGAAAGAACTGACGTCGCGACCGTTCGGCGTGAACCTCATGCTGATGAGTCCGTACATTGCCGAGGCGGTCAATGTGGTGTGCGAGGAGAAGATCCCGATCGTCACGACCGGAGCCGGCAATCCGGCACAGTTTATGGAACAGTTGAAGACTGCAGGGGTGAAAGTCATCTGTGTGGTGGCGAGCGTCACTCTGGCGGTCATGTGTGAGCGCATGGGCGCGTGTGCGGTGGTGGCGGAAGGCTGCGAATCCGGCGGCCATGTCGGAGAGACGACCACGATGGCGCTGGTGCCGCAGGTGGCCGACGCGGTGAGCATTCCCGTGATCGCTGCAGGCGGAATTGCCGACGGCCGCGGTATGGCGGCGGCGCTTTTGCTGGGAGCGAAGGCGGTGCAGATGGGCACCCGCTTTCTGACGGCGAAGGAGTGCAACGTTCATGCAAATTATAAAGCGAAAGTGCTTGCGGCGAAGGACCGCGACACGATCGTGACGGGCAAGACCTTAGGGCATCCGGTGCGGGCTCTCAAGAACCGGATGACAAGAGCATTTGCCGAGAAGGAACACGACCCGAACACCACGCCCGAAGAGCTGGAGGCGATGGGCGCAGGTGCGCTTCGGAGAGCGGCACTCGAGGGCGATGTGCAGAACGGCTCGTGCATGTGCGGGCAGATCGCCGGCCTTGTGAGGAGCGAGGACAGCTGCGCGGACATCGTCCGCGGGATCTGCGCGGATGCGGAGATGCTGCTGGGCTCGGGTGCAGCCAAAGCGTTACTGCTGTGAGAAAGCGGGGAGTGAACATGGGAAAGACGGCGTTTCTCTTTGCAGGCCAGGGGAGCCAATATCCGGGCATGGGAAGAGAATTATACGAATTACGCGCAGAAGTGCGAGAGCTGTTCTCCGCGGCGGAGCAGATCCGCCCGGGGACGCTTGCGCAGATGTTCGACGGCACGGAGGACGAGCTGCGGCGCACGGACAACACGCAGCCGTGTCTGTTCCTGGCGGATCTTGCCGCGGCGGTCGCACTGGAGGCGGCAGGGATCTCGGCGGATGTCACCGCGGGATTCTCTCTCGGGGAGATCGCGGCGCTGGCACAGGCCGGCGTGCTCGGCGCGGAGAACGCGTTCCGTCTTGTGTGCCGGAGAGGTTCGTTGATGCAGGCGGCCGCGGAGCGGGAGACCGGAAGCATGATCGCGGTCCTGCGCATGGACGCCGCGGAACTCGAGGCTCTGTGCGCGGAGAACGACGTGTATCCGGTCAATTACAACTGTCCCGGGCAGATCGTGGTGTCCGGGCGGAAAGAGGCGACGGAGGCCGTGAAGGCGGCGCTTGCGGAGCGCGGCGTGCGCTTTGTCGAGCTTGCGGTGGGCGGACCGTTCCACACGCCGTACATGGCGCCGGCGTCAGAGAGCCTTCGGGAGGTTCTTCGCGGGATGCCGTTGCGGGCGCCCCGGATTCCTTTGTATGCCAACCGGACGGCTCTCCCGTATCCGGAGGAGAGTACCGGGATCGCCGTCACTGCGGCGGAGCAGATCTGCAATCCGGTTCGGTGGGAAGATACGCTCAGAAGGATGGCTGCCGACGGTGTGGACACATTTATCGAATGCGGACCGGGCAAGACGCTGGCGGGATTTGTGAAGCGGACCGTGCCGGGAGCAACAATCTTCGGAGTGAGCGACGCGGCATCGCTTGCGGCATGCACGGAAGCTCTTGCCGCTCGGGCCTGAGCGCGGAAAAGTGAGGGAGAGTATGTTACGACAAAAAACGGCCGTCGTGACCGGCGGCACGAGAGGGATCGGATTCGCGATAGCGAAGAAACTGGCCTCGCAGGGGGCGAATATCGCCGTCATCGCGACGCGCGGCGGTGAGGCCGCGGAGCGGGCGACGGAAACGCTTCGGCAGACCGGAGTCACCGCAAAACTGTATCTTTGCGACATCCGCGATTCGGCGGCGGTGGACGAGACGGCGGCTGCGATCCTGCAGGATTTCGGAGCCGTGGACATTCTGGTGAACAATGCCGGGATCACGAGGGACAATGTCCTTCCGGGACTGAGTACGGCGGACATCGATGACGTGATCGACGTGGATCTCAAGGGTGCGATCTTCGTGACGAAGGCATTTGTGCGCAGCATGATGCGTAAACGCAGCGGAAGCATCATCAACATCAGTTCGGTGGTCGGTCTGATGGGGAATCGCGGGCAGGCCAACTATGCGGCAGCCAAGGCCGGATTGATCGGCTTTACGAAGACGGTCGCGAAGGAGTACGGCGGGAGAGGGATCCGCTGTAACGCAGTCGCACCGGGATACATCGCCACCGAGATGACGGCGGCGCTTGGCGACGAGCAGCGGGAAATGCTTGTGAAAAACCTTCCCCTCGGCCGTCCGGGCGAACCGGAGGACGTGGCGGACGCGGTGCTTTTTCTGGCGGGTGACGGATCCCACTATATCACTGGCGAAGTGATCAAAGTGGACGGAGGAATGTATGTCTAGAGTAGTGGTGACAGGTATGGGAGTGATCACTCCCGTGGGTAATTCGATCGATGAGTTTTGGGAAAATGTGAAGACCGGCGTGTGCGGCGTTGACCGTATCAGCCGCTTCGATGCGAGCAGACTGAAGGTTCATCTGGATGCGGAGGTCAAAGGCTTCGATCCGAAGACCTGGTATGACACCGTGCAGGAGATCCGCCGGTCGGATCTGTATATGCAGTATGCGATGGCCGCCGCAAAGCAGGCGGTTGACGCAAGCGGTATCCTGACGGAGGTTCTGGACCGGGAGCGCCTCGGGGTGTACATCGGTTCGGGAATCGGAGGGATCAATACGACGCTCCGGGAGACCGGGCGCCTGACGGAGAAGGGACCCGACATGGTATCCCCGTTCTTCGTGCCGATGATGATCAGCAATATGGCGGCCGGAGCGGTCTCCATCCGCTTCGGGGCAAAGGGCCCGACCCTTCCGGTCGTGACGGCCTGCGCGACTTCCACGCACACTATCGGGGAAGCGTACCGCGCGATCAAGCACGGGTATGCGGACGCGATCATCGCGGGCGGCAGCGAGGCTTCGATCAACGAGCTGGCGATGGCCGGTTTCATCAACTGCCAGGCCCTCAATCTTGCGGAGGACCCGAGTGAGGGAAGCCTTCCGTTTGACAGGCGCAGAGCCGGATTTGTCATGGGCGAGGGCGCGGGGATCGTCGTTCTGGAAGAATATGAACACGCGAAGAAGCGCGGCGCGAAGATCTATGCGGAAGTTGTCGGCTACGGTAACACGTCCGATGCCTACCACATCACGGCTCCGGATCCGGAGGGCGACGGCGCCGTTCGGGCCATCCGCTCGGCAGTGACCGAGGCGGGGATCACCGATGCGGACGAGATCTACGTCAATGCGCACGGAACCGGCACACACTTAAATGATGCCATGGAGACGAAGGCTCTTAAGAAGGTGTTCGGAAAGAAGGCGTATGAGCTTCATGTGAGCTCCACGAAATCCATGACCGGACACATGATGGGAGCAACCGGCGCAGTCGAGGCGATCGCCTCCGTACTGGCGCTCTCGGAGGGTGTGATCCCGCCGACGGTCGGCTACCGCGAGAAGGACGAGGAGTGTGATCTGGATTACACGCCGAACACGGCGGTCAGGGCCGATATCACCTGCGCGATCAGCACGTCCTTAGGATTCGGCGGACACAACGCCTGCATCGCGTTTCGCAAAGTGTAAGGAGCGAAGGATATGAATTCGTTGGAAGAGTACGCAGCGCTTTTTGAGCGACTTGGGCTCACGGAACTGACCGTGGAGGAGGGCGACCGGAAACTCTGTATGAAGAAGGAGGCTTCCCGGCCGCAGCCGGAGCCTGCCGGTATATATAAAGCCGCGCCTGCGAAGGCGGCGCCGGAAACTGCGGCGGATACTGCCGCAGAGGCAGCACAGACCGAAGAACCGAAGAGTGTGCGCACCGGAGAGGTTGTCCGCTCACCGCTTCTCGGGGTATTTTACGCCCGCGTCGGCGGCGAGGTCAGACGCATCGGTGAGCAGGTCCGCAAAGGCGACGTTTTGTGCACCATCGAGGCGATGAAGATGATGAACGAGGTGGTCTCTCCCGCAGACGGCGTGATCACCGAGATCCTGGCGGCGGACGGCGCACTTGTGGAGTATAACCAGGAGTTGTTTGTGATCGGCTGAGAACAGCCGTGTGAGGGACGACATGAACAGAGACGAATTGAAGACGATCCTGCCGCATCGCGAGCCGATGCTTTTGCTGGATGAGGCATTTTGCAACGAGGACGGCACGGCGACGGCGTACTATCAGGTGCAGGGGGACGAGTACTTCCTTCAGGGCCATTTTCCGGGGAATCCGATCGTTCCCGGGGTAATCCAGTGTGAAATGATGGCGCAGTCGGCGTGCGTGCTGTTCGCCGACCGGATGTCCGCCGGAACACTGCCGGTGTATACGGGAATCGACAAAGTCCGGTTCCGCGGAATGGTGCGGCCGGGTGACCGCATCCGGATCGACACAAAGCAGCTTCGTGCCTGCCCGCCGTTGTATTCGCTGCACAGCGAGCTCACGGTGGACGGAAAGCGGTGCGCGAGCGGGGATCTGTCGTTTGCGATCGTCGAGGCGTAGGACTGCTCGGAGGAAACGGACATGTTTACGAAAATACTGATTGCGAACCGGGGCGAGGTTGCGGTCCGCGTGATCCGCGCCTGCAAGGAGATGGGAATCGAGACGGTCGCCGTGTACTCGGAGGCCGACGCGGATGCGCTGCATGTGGTCATGGCGGACGAGAGCTACTGCATCGGCGGACCGCTCTCGAGGGACAGCTATCTGAATATGGATTCCCTGGTGACGCTTGCCAAGCGCACGGGCGTTTCGGCGATTCATCCGGGCTACGGGATGCTCGCGGAAAATGCCGATTTCGCGAAGATGTGTGAGGACAACGGCATCGCCTTCATCGGGCCCTCGCCCGAGGTGATGCGGCAGATGGGCCAGAAGGAGATCGCGCGCAGGATTGCGGAGAGTGCGGGAGTTCCCGTGACGCCGGGAAGCGGAACGCTTGCGGATGTCGCGGAGGCGGAAGCGGCAGCGGAGAGCATCGGTTTTCCGGTGATCCTAAAGGCCAGAGCCGGCGGCGGAGGGCGCGGGATCAGCGTCGTTCGGAGCCGGGAGGAGATCGCAGGGGCATTTGACGCCGTGCGGAAGGAAGCCATGAGCGCTTTCGGGGACGACGGCATTTTCCTCGAACGGTATCTCGAGTCGGTCAAGCACATCGAAGTGCAGTTGCTCGCGGATGCCGCCGGAGCGGTTGTCATCCTCGGTGATCGCGACTGCTCGGTGCAACGCAGGAACCAGAAACTGATCGAGGAGTGCCCGGCACCGGCATTGTCGGAGAACCTGCGCAGGGCGATGTACGAGGCCGCGGCAAGTCTTGCGAAGGCTGTCGGCTACACGACGGTGGGCACGGTGGAATTTCTGGTGCAGGGCGAGACGTTTTATTTTATGGAGATGAATACGAGGCTTCAGGTGGAGCACTCGGTGACGGAGATGGTCTGCGGGATCGACATTGTCGAGTGGCAGATCCGGACCGCAGCCGGGGTAACGATACCGTTTTCCCAGGAGGAGATCGTGGGCGGAAAGCATGCGATCGAATGCCGGATCTGCGCGGAGGACGCGAAGAGCATGATGCCGCAGGCCGGCAGGGTGGAGATGCTTCATGTGCCGGGCGGTGTGGATGTGCGCTTCGACTCGGCGCTCTACCAGAACTGTACGGTGACGCCGTACTACGACTCGATGCTCGGGAAGCTCGTGGTCTGCGCGGATACGCGGGACGGGGCGATCCGGAAAATGAAGTGCGCCCTTTCGGAATTTGTGCTGGTCGGGGTTGCGAACAACCGCGAACTTCACATGCGGTTTCTGGAGGACGGAGAGTTTGTCGGCGGGCGGTATGACACCGGCATTTGCCGAAGGGTATTGTAAACGATGGATTTACGAAAACTGTTTTTAAAGGCGAACAACGAGCCCGAGGACAGCAATCCGATGGTTCGCAGCCGCTATATCAACTGTCGCGGCTGCGGGAAGAAACTGTCCGTGGCGAGAGTCCGGAAAAACAATTTCGTCTGCCCGGAGTGCGGGCGCTATATGACGGTGCGGGCCAGACGGCGGATCCTGATGCTCACGGACAAGCGGAGCTTCACGGAGCTTGACCGCGAGATGGAATCGCGCAACATTCTCGGATTTCCCGAGTATGAGGAGAAACTTGCGGCGGCGAAAGAGAAAAGCCGCGAGCGCGAGGGTGTCGTGTGCGGTACGGCATCGATCGACGGCCACCGGTGCGCGATCTTCGCGATGGATGCGAATTTCATGATGGGTTCGATGGGCAGCGTCGTCGGCGAGAAGATCACGCGGCTGTTCGAGTACGCCACCGTGCGGGGACTGCCGGTGATCGGTGTGACCGTGTCCGGCGGTGCGAGGATGCAGGAGGGAATGTACTCGCTCCTGCAGATGTCAAAGGTGTCTGCGGCGGTGCGAAGACACAGCAACGCCGGCAACCTCTACGTGGTGCTTCTGACCGACCCGACGACGGGCGGCGTGGACGCGAGCTTTGCGATGCAGGGCGACATCACGCTTGCGGAGCCCGGAGCCCGGATCGGATTTGCGGGACCGCGGGTGATCGAGAAGAGCTTAAAGCAGGCGCTGCCGAAAGATTTTCAGCGGGCGGAGCGGGTCCTTTCCTGCGGCTTTGTTGACGCGATCGTGCCGCGGAGCGAGCAGAAAGCGTATCTCGCGAAAGTGCTCGCGATTCATGAAATGTAACGAGAGAATCCTGAAATATAAGCGGACTACTAATGTAGAATAAACGGCGGGAGACCATCATTTTCCGGCGAGAAAGCGGTTTCGCCGGTGCGAGGAGTGTGCGGATGGAGGATTACGATATTGTTCTCGGGGCGAGGGGTGACCGGCGCCTGATGGCGACGGATTACATTCAGAGGATGATCCCCGACTTTATGGAATTTCACGGTGACCGGCTCTACGGGGACGACCGCGCGGTCATCGCGGGGATCGGAACGATCGGCGGACTTCCCGTGACCGTGATCGGGATTGAGAAAGGGAAGACGACGGCGGAGCGGATCCGCCGGAATTTCGGCAGCGCGCATCCGGAAGGATATCGGAAGGCTCTGCGGCTGATGAAACAGGCCGCCAAATTCCGCCGGCCGGTGCTTTGCATCGTGGATACGGCGGGGGCATTTTGCGGAGTCGACGCGGAGGAGCACGGCCAGGGCCGGGCCATTGCGGACAATCTTTGGGAGATGGCGGATCTGCCGACTCCGATCCTCTCGCTGATCATCGGCGAGGGCGGCAGCGGCGGCGCGCTGGCGTTGTGCCACAGCGACCGGATCTGGATGCTGGAGGATGCGTATTTCAGCGTCGTTTCTCCGGAGAGCTGCGCAAACATTTTGTGGAAATCTACGGAGAAGGCCGCCGAGGCGGCAAAATCCCTCGGGCTGACGGCAGAGAAACTGCACCGGGCGGGGCTTGTGGATCGCATCTGCCATGGTGACGAGCGGAAGAAACTGGCCGCGGAGATCGCCGCGGAACTCACGCGACTTCGAGCTGTGCCGCAGGCGGATCTACTGGAGGCGCGCTATCGCAGATTCCGCAGCGTCGGCTGCTGATCCTACGGAAAATAAGAAGACAGGACGGAAAACGATGTCTGACATCTATGAAGATTACTATCGGGAGATCAAAGCGCCGGACGGGTCGATCGCGCGGATTGAGACGCGATACGGCGCTTGTTTTAATTTTGCGTACGATGTGGCGGATCGGTTTGCGGAGGAGTCTCCGGACAAGCCGGCGCTGGTGCACCGAAGTGCCGACGGGACGGTGACGCGGTATTCCTTCAGCGATATGAAGCGCCTGTCCGACAAGGCGGCCAACGCCCTTCGGGGGTTGGGCATCCGGCGCGGAGATCCGGTGTTTCTGCTTTTGAAGCGGCGGGCGGAGTTCTGGATCGCTATTCTCGCGCTTCACAAAATGGGCGCCGTCGCGGTGCCGACGTCCCACATGGTGTCCGCGGAGGACATCGCGGAGCGGGTGAAAGCGGCGGGAGCTAAGGCAATCGTGTGCGCGGGCACGCAGGATATCTGTGAAAAAGTTGCCGAGGCGGTGCGCGGGACTTCGGTCATTCCGATCTCGGCCGGAAACCGATATGCCGACTGGGCGGAACTGGATGAGCTCATCGAGGCGGCGGACGATGCGTGGGAGAGAGTTCCGACGAACGTCACGGACGACATGCTGTATTATTTTACGTCGGGAACGAACGGGGCGCCGAAGGCGGTGATCCATGATTTTTCGTATCCGATCGCGCACATTTACACCGCCAAATGCTGGCACGGCGCTGTGGACGGCGGGCTGCATCTGACAGTGGCGGACTCCGGCTGGGCCAAGTCCGCGTGGGGAAAACTGTACGGACAGTGGTTTGTCGGCTCTGCGGTCATGGTGTACGACTATGAGAATTTCTTTGCCGGTGAGATGCTCCGGCTGATCGCGGAAGCGGGGATCACCACATTTTGCGCGCCGCCGACCATATACAAATACTTCGTGACGGAGGATCTGTCCGGGTATGACTTATCGTCGCTTCGGCAGGTGACAACGGCGGGTGAGCCGATGCCCGCGGAGGTCGCGAGAAAGTTCGCGGCAGGGACGGGACTGACGATCCGAGACGGCTTCGGACAGACCGAGACGGCCCTGCAGATCTGCACGCCGGCAGCCGGAACGCCGATCGCCGGGAGCGTCGGAAAGGCGTCCCCGCTGTATCGGATTGAACTGCTTGACGAGGACGGGAATCCCGTGCCAGCCGGCGAGGAGGGCGAGATCGTCATCGTACCCGAGAACGGCCAGCGTCCCATCGGGATCTTCAAAGGATATCTCGGCGACCCGGAGCGCTACCGCGACGTATGGCGGGGCGGCGTCTATCACACCGGCGACAAAGCCCGCGCGGATGAGAACGGAAACTACTTCTTCGTCGGGCGTAACGACGACGTGATCAAGTCCAGCGGCTACCGCATCGGACCCTCGGAGGTCGAGGACATACTGATGCGTCATCCGGCGGTGTTTGAGTGTGCCGTGACGGGCTATCCGTCGAAGACCCGCGGCACGGTGGTAAAGGCCGACGTCGTTCTGAACGACGGCTTCACGGGTGACACGAGGTTGAAGACCGAACTTCAGGATTTTGTGAAGGCCAATGCCGCCATCTACAAATATCCACGCATGATCGAGTTCGCGGACTCGCTTCCGCACACCTCTAACGGGAAGATCAGCCGTGCGGCGATCCGGGCGCGGGACCGGGAGACGCTTCGGGCTGCGGGCAGAAGTTTGTGATAGTCTTATTCCGATCCGGAAAATAAAACCATGAACAGCCGTTTTGCGGCAAAAAAGAACATTGCATTTTTCGAAGCGAGGGAGTACAGTGGTGTGGCGTCGGTGTGCTCCCTTGTTTGCGCGGTGTTGACTGCGGAACGCGCGAGAGCGAACCGGAGGAGGAAAGGAACGATGGATCAATGAAGTTTTGTTTTGAAAAAAGAAAGATCATAATCTGTTTTCTGGCGGTGTTCGGGATGGGATTTTTTCTCTCATTTCTGATCCTATGCAATCTCGGGACGGATCCCGCCACCTTTATGAACCGGTCGGCCGCGCACCGGATCGGCATCAGTTTCGGCACATGGCAGTTGATCGTCAACGTTGCGATGCTTGTGGTTGTCTTTGCGTGCGAGCGGTCGCTGATCGGTTTCGGAACGTTGTTCAACATGGTACTGGTCGGCTATTACGCAGATTTCTTTGACTGGCTCTGGGGAAAATGCATCCCCGCCGAATGGTTCACAAACACCCCGAGCCGGTGGGGCATTTTCCTTATCGCGCTCTTTTGTTTCATCATCAGTGCCGCCGTGTATATCAATGCGGACATGGGTGTCGCTCCCTATGACGGGATTCCGATCATTCTCGGGGAAGCGGTTGCGAAGCATTTTCCGAAGGTTCCGAAGATGCTTGTCCGGATCGCCTGGGACGGCGCGGCAATCGGTGTCGGGACGGCGGTCGGCGGGATTCCGATCATCGGAATCATCCTGATGGCGCTGTTTCTGGGGCCGGCCATCACTCTTGTCAGACGCATCGGTGAGCGCGCCGCGCGGAAACCTGCCGAAGGCTGATCGTCCGGGACGGAAGTTTTTGTTGTTTTTTCCATAAAGCCGAGGGGAATCTTCGTATCTATGACAACGAATGAACAAAGACCCTGACGCATAAGGAGGAAATGGCAATGATCATAAAGCTTTTAGCTGCGATTTTCAGCGCTCTTGTCTTGGCGCTGGCGGGGGCTGTAGTGGACGGAAAAGCGGATTTTTCGAACCTGCGCGGCGGTGACAGAGAAGTCGTGTCGGAGAGCAGGATCGAGGCGCAGACCACGGCGGAAACGGCATTTTCCGAAGTGAAGCTGACCAAGGTCGGCAATCATACCTACTACCCGGATACGCTGTTCGACAACAGATACGTAAGCGAAGAGAATCGGAAGATCGTGTTCGCGGAGATGGAGAAAGCGGACAAGTGCCTTGAGACGGATGTTTACATTTCGGGATTCAACCAGGAGTATATGTCGGAGTATTTTCGGCTGTACGGGTATCGCATGACGGACGGTATCGTCGAGCCGGAGTTCTCGCTCAACACCGGGCGCGGTAGTGACGGCACGGTGTCCTGGGGATCGCACAAGTACGGTCTGCTCAGCCTGCTTCCGGACGCGGGGTATGTCAACGGAGACGGCGTCCGTCCGGCATCGGAGTTTTTTGCGAAAGTGTACGATCTTGCGAAGGAGCACGAAAAGCAGATCTTTAGGCACCGCAAGACGGAGCCGATCCGCGGGAACTATATGCTGAATGCCGACTTGCAAGGCAATGTATTTTACGAATTCACGATCAATGCGTACACCACGATCCGCGTAAACGCGCGGACCGGAGTGGTGATGGAAGAGTATTACTGGGACGGCGTGTATGTCGATTGACGTACACGCTCCTTTTTTTGTTGCCTTTTCTTCGGTGTATCTTCGGTTGCGCTTCCTGGTGACCTATGGTAACATGGAACAAAGACCTGTAAGCAAAGGAGAGCACGCATGGAAGAGAGCGGTATCAAGAAACTGACATTGTTACATTCGAACGATCTGCACGGAGACTTCCTCCCGAAGGACGTTGACGGGAAGGAGACCGGAGGACTCTCCCGGCTTGCGGGATACGTCGGCAAGATCCGGAGCGAGCGCGAGAACGTCATCTATGCGATCGCCGGCGACATGTTCCGCGGTTCCGTCATCGATTCGGAGTACCAGGGACTGTCCACGATCGATCTTATGAACAACTTAAACCCCGATGTTGCGACCATTGGAAACCATGAGGTGGATTACGGCTTTGCGCACCTTTTGTTCCTCGAAAAATGCGCCAAGTTCCCCATCGTCAATGCCAACCTTTTCATCACCATGAACAACGCCCGCGTCTTCACGCCCTACATCAACATCGAAGTCGGCGGAATGCGCATCATGTTCATCGGAATCCTAACGGAGGAGGTTCTGGCGTCTACGAAAAATGAGAAGATCATCGGCACCTTCATTGATCTCGAGTCGGCGGCGAAGGAGGTCGGTATCATCTGTGACAACTACCGCACGGTGCGCACCGACATGACGGTTTTGCTCACGCACATCGGCATTGACAATGACCGGAAACTTGCGGAGATGCTCGATCCCGACTGGGGCGTCAACATGATCATCGGCGGACACTCGCACACCTTCATGGACGAGCCCGAGATCATCAACGGAATTCCGATCGTGCAGGCCGGAACCGGCACGGGCGTGATCGGTCGCTTTGACATTCAATATGACACGGACAAGAAGGAGATCGCCGATATCAAGTGGCGCTGCATTCCGATCAACGAGGATACGGCTCCGAAGGACGAGATCATGGAGGAGCTGATCGACAGCTACCGCACCCAGACCGACAGCAAATACAAGCGCGTCGTGACGCGCTGGGCGCGCAAACTCACGCACCCCTGCCGCGAGCAGGAGACGGAGATGGGCAATCTCTACGCCGACATCATGGCGTGGGAGGCCAGCTACGACGTCATGCTGTTCGGCTCGGGCAGCATCCGTAAGAAGGAACTCGGGCCCGTCATCGAGTACCAGGATATGGTGGAAAATACGCCCTTCGACGGACCGCTCTACCTCGTGGAAGTCACGGGCGCACAGCTGCGCCGTATATTCCAACACCTCTTCCGGGACGATGCCTGGGTCGGTGAGACGGAGTTCTACCAGATCTCTTCGGCGTTGCGCGTAACCTACAGAAAGTCGACACACACGATCGAATCGCTCACATTCAAAGGCGAGGATGTCACGGATGACATGCGCATCAAACTCGGCATTCAGGATTACCACTATAACAACTTCGACGACTTCTTTGGCGTGCCTTTGGAGGAGGTCAAGACGAACATGAGACCCCGGGTTGTGGCGACTTCGGTCAACAACATTATCGAGGAGTATTTTGCGACCAACAACGGGCTGGACGCGAAGGTGGACGGACGAATTACGATTCTGGAATAAAACAGACGGCAGGCTCCGAGGCGGGCCTGCCGCATTTTTCATGAACAAACAAAACAACCGAAAAAAACATCATTTTCGTGCATCATAGTCAGTGAGGAGGTGAAATCGATGCCGGCAGATAAGGATCAACTTACTCAGTGGTTACATGAGATAAAACAGAGTCGGGAGGCATTTGCCGCGTTGTATGCAGAGATGAGCCGCCCGATGTACACCGTAGCCTGCCGAATTCTGCACAACCGTGCGGATGCGGAGGATGCGGTGCAGGAAGCGTTTATGAAACTGCTTCGGAGAGAATGCACGGATGATATTGAGAACGGTCGCGCGTACCTGTTGCAGACCGTGCGGAACGAGGCGCTGATGATCCTGCGCAAACGCTCGCACGAGGAACTGCATGAGGACGTGGCGGCGGAAGAGCAGGACCGCCCGGACAACTTCGCGTGGGACAATGAGATGATGATCACAGAGGCAGTCGAACATCTCAAACCGGAGGAACGGGACATATTTACGCTGCATGTCAACGGTGATCTGACGTTTGAGGAGATCGCAAAGATCATGGACATGTCGTTGCCGGCGGTTTATCGAAAGTATCGGAAGGCGCTTGACCGGTTGCGGAAAATGATGAACGGAGGCAACATATGAAAGCATTGTACAAATATCGGTTTGTTTTGATCGGCGTACTCGCGTTGTTCGCGATGTTGAAGATTTCATGCGGTATAGCACAGGCACGCGGTCCGGTACCCACCGCAACGCCGATGCCGACGGCAACGCCGACTCCGACACCGAAGGGGTGGAACCCGGGGGAAGAGTATCAGCCGACTTCCACGGAGAAGGTGAAACAGATATGGCAGAGCCTTGCGGCGGATCCCGAGAGCGGATACGCCGGACATGAGCTGGATAACTGGAAGGATACGAAAGAAGTCATTCTGGCGCTCACAAAGGATGCGGATCGCGAGTCAATCCTGAAGGCATGGCCGGAGGATGTCAAACTGCAGATTATCGAAGTGAAATATACATGGCGTGAGCTGGATGCCGTACGCGAGGAGATTAACGAAAACTGGAATCGATGGACTGGAAAAAACGAGGAAGAGAACATTCTCCTCGGAGCCGGTATCAACGCGCGTGAGAATTACGTGGAGGTGCATATCGATCGGTTGGCACCGGAGAAAATACGGAAGAAAGTTATCTCGGATATGTTCGAGCGATACGGCGATTGTATCCGGATTGATACGAGTAAGTCTGCGGAGGAATTTGAAAAGGGAATTACCGATGCGGAAGTTGAAGATTATCAAAAGTCGTTCAATTTGATAAACACAGAGTCTTACAACTATATACCGGATGAATCTTTGCTTACCTTTACCGACTACACGAACAACCGGGGAGCCTATAGAGCCACGCCGCGCGGTGTCGTCATTGCGCTCGCCGTCGGTCTCGGGGCTGTGATCCTTGTGCTCGCGTATGTGCTTCGCAGACAGAATCTGCGCGTCGCGGCGACGGCGGACGGACGGGAAGTCGTGAGCGGTACGTACAGCGATGAAGATATCGAGGCGCTTGCGAAGAGCGCGGGCGACGACGTGTCCGACTCCGGGCGCGAGAAGATCTTCGCGGCTTATGAGAAGGAGCGGAACAAGGGCTGAGAACCCGCATGATCAATCGAAACAGAAACAGTATGACCGCAGTCATGGTTTTCTTTGGGAAATCGTGACCGCGGTCACTTTTCATTTTCCGCAGAATGTTTTACGATGGTGACACACAAGGCGGGGGCGGCCCGGGAACCGCCGCCCGAATACGAAACGGGAGATGTTGCGAAAGATGAGATCCAATCTGTCCGCATGGAAATATGTAAAGAACAATCGGCGGAGCGTTGCGACGATGATATCTGCGCTGGCGTTGTCATTTGCGGTGATCTACATCGTGCATGTGCTGCTGATGACCTCGGTGGAAGGCTTTAAGCCGATGCTGCTGGATTACCCGAAGAAGGTCGGTTTTTTCAGCCTCAGCGAAAAGACCCTGGAGAAGTCGAAGGTCAGGGGAGCCGAGAACGGCGATGCAGCGGAGAAAGAGCAGGCGATCGTGGATGCCCTGCGCGCGAAAGAGGGAGTTAAAGACGTCACCTGGGCGCAGGTGCTGCAAGCGAGGTATCAGGCGGTGATCGGCCAGTGGTCGGAGGAGTTTCCGCTGTACACTTCAACGGAAGAGATCGAACGGTATCTGAAGCATACCGGTGCAAAGCTTGTGAGGGGGAGACTTCCCGAAGCGGACGGCGAGGTGGTCATCGCTTCGATGGTGATGAAAAATCAGAAACTGGAGATCGGAGACTGGTTTTCAAAGGATAGCTTCGGCGAGAACTTCCGCATTGTCGGAGAAGTCGAGTCGGACAGCATGGTCAGCGCGGGAATGCCGAATCATTATTACAACTGCGGCACATACTATGTGATTCAGTACAATGAGGCCAACGGGAACCTCGGGGAATTCTTCACGGAGATGGGAGTGGAGATCGGCGCCGCGGATGTGATATATGATCTGCCGGCACACAGACGACATTTTCGCGAGGACTGTGACGAACTGATCGCCGGTGTCGTGAACGCCATCTCCGCCGTCGTCATGTTCTTTGTGGCGGTGACGATGCTGATCGCGTATGTGTCCTTCCTGCGAAACCGCGTGAACGAGTATTGCCTGTACGCGTCCATCGGATACCGCCGGTGGGAGGTTTACGGGATGATGATGCGGGAAATGTTTATCATCTTCGGCATCGGATTTCTGATCGGTTTCGCGCTGGCGCTTCCGTCTGCGTGGTTGATCCAAACGGTGGTTCTGGAACCCGCGGGCATCGTGTCCGTGATCTGGTATCCGGGGATGATCGCGAAGCTCGGGGCCATCATGCTGCTGATACTCGGGTTGCTTCAGATCCCGGTTCTGGTGAGCATACGCAGGATCAAAACCATCGACCTGGTCGAAGACTGAACGGGCATACTAATAACACGGAAAATAAGAATCGAAGCGATACTACAAGCGTAGAATAAAAGGAGCGACAACGATGTTTACGATTAAAAACCTGAGCATGATCTATGATATGGACACAGACGAGAAAATGTACGCCCTCAAGGGCTTTGACCTCTCGCTTCCGGACCGGGGGCTCATCGGGATCATCGGCCCGTCCGGCAGCGGCAAGAGCACATTGATGTACTGTCTTTCCACGCTCAAGAAACCGACGGACGGCAGTGTATGCTATAACGGAACGGAGCTCACGATGATCTCCAATGCGGAGCGGGAGCAAATCAGACGCCGTGAGTTCGGATTCGTGTTTCAGAAGCACTATCTCGTGCCGTACATGACCGCGCTCGACAACGTGATGGTCGCGGCCGTAAACAATGAACCGGCAACGAGGGAGAAGGCGAAAACGTTTCTGGCGGCTTTGGGACTCGGGGACCGCGAGATCGGCAAACGCCCGACCAAACTTTCCGGAGGACAGTGCCAGCGCGCGTCGATCGCGAGAGCGATGATCAACGATCCGAAGGTGTTATTTGCCGACGAACCGACCGCATCCCTCGACCATGAGAATGCGTTCAATGTGATGCGGATCCTGAAGGAGTATTCCGCCGACCGCCTGGTGCTCGTGGTCACGCATGACCGCAGTATCTTAGGCGACGCCGACCGCATCATCGAGATGTGGGACGGCGAGATCAGCAGCGACGGAGGAACCGTATGAAACCGTATTCCGCTTTGTACTATGTGAAGGAAAATAAAGGGCGTTCCCTTCTGATCGCCGCCATGTTCTTCCTGACGACACTTCTGCTGCTCGGCGGCAACTACATACAGAGCAACTATTATTATTGGGAAGGGATCATTGACTACACGGAGCACGTGATCGAAGTTGAGGCCTCCGTGAATGACGAGGAGTTCAGGGATTACTACGCGATTGTCGATAAGCTTTCGGGCGATCCGGATCTCACGGTCATGCTGCATTCCGGCTACGGGGAACCGAGCCTCGACTGGAAGTGTACGATGGGCTTTATGATGGGAGGCTACGCGGCACGCTACAACACGCCGGAGGACTTGAAAGAGGCGTTTCGGATTCTCGGTTACGAGGCCGATCTCAGCGGACTTCGCAACGGCAGTCTGATCGTCAGCAGGGCGATGGCCGCCAACCACGGGTTTACGATCGGCGATATCGTGGATGAGAGTGAGGGACTCTCGGGAACGTACACGCTCGACGCGCTGATCGATGAGGAAACCTACGCGATTTTCTACGTGGAGGAGTATCCGGAGGAGAACCTCATGCGGGCGCATGTCATGAGCAAGACACTCTCGTATCCGGAACTGCGGGAGAGGATCCTGACCGCATGTGAAGGCAGCCGATGCAAGGTTCAGAATTCCATGCGGAACGAGATCAACCGCCAGTTTCAGCCGATCAATCTGATCTTTTATTCTGCGCTGTTACTGCTGTCGCTGGTGATCGCCTTCTCGGTCAATTCCGTCATCGCCGGACATTACAACAAGCGCATGTACGAGTTCGGGGTCTACCGCGCCATCGGGCTGACGAAGCGCGATGTTCGCCGCAAATGCGCCGCCGAGATCATCATCACGGATCTGGCGGCGATCGCAGCCGGCGTCGCGTTTGTCGAGCTGTTCACATTCCTGATGAACGAACTGTATTACCGGCCGGGCGGACGGTATCTTCCGTATTTCTCCTGGCTGGGCGTGATCGGGCTCATTGCGTCAAATATCCTTGTCCTGATACCCGCGATACTGATTCGCGGAAGGGTCATGTGCAAGGCCGACGTAACGGAGTTCTGAACAAGGCGCATGGGGATTCATCGGGATGACAGGGCACAATAAGGAAACCACGGAAAGTTGCGGCGACAGCGGCAACTTTCTTTGCGTTGGCGGCAACGGCAAGATTGACAAAAGAGACGCTTAGGGAATATGATTGTTATGAGGAAAATGAGGCGGAAGCCGGTGACGGCGAAGCCGTGAATTAAAAGGATAAGCAGCGGAGGCCATATGCTTGTGACGGTGATCAACATAGTGCTGGCGCTGGTGCTCTGGATCGCGGACAGCGCCCTGCGCGGCGTGTCGTTTGTGAACGTGGGCATCACGGGAGCGCTTCTGATTGCGATGACAGCGGAAAGTTTAGTCACGGAAGAGAGCGGGAAGACAAGAACAGTGCTTCGCACTGCTTTGTTTGCGTTGACCGCAGGGTTCGCCGTGCTCGGACACGGATGGTGGAGCTTCACGGTGTTCGCCTGTCTGACGGTGCCTTCCATCCCGATCACGGCGCTGATCGCCGCGGCCGGGTATGCGTTGAAAGCAATCCTTTCGGCTCGGCCTGTCGACGCGCGATTTACAGCGGAGACTCTGGTGTGCGCGGCGTTGGTCGCTGCGATTGTTGCGCTGATCCGGCTTGGGAAGAAGGCGCTGGCTGCGGTAAAAAGACGGGAGGAGATCGCGAAGGAGCGACTCCTGCGCGCGAGCGTCAGTGAGATGAACGAACGCCGCATCAACCGCGAGCTGTCGCAGCAAAGTTACGCTGCGGAGAGAAACGCGAGACTTCTCGAGAGGGAGAACATCAGCAGGAGTATTCACAATAACGTGGGGCATACCATCACGGCGGCGATCATGACCTTAGACGCCGCGGACATGTTGTTTGACGCGAAACCGGAGGAAGCCAGAAAGCGGATGAACGACGCGAACGACCGCATCCGCGGAAGTCTGGAGTCCATCCGAAGCGCGGTCCGGGCCCTCGACGAGGAGGGCGGGGAACTGCCGATCATCGATCTGAAGAGGTATCTGCAAAATGCGATCGAGGATTTTACGATGGACACGGAGAGAACGGTGTCGTTCGCTTCGGACTGCTATGCGGATGATATCACGGTGCCGAGGGAGCATGTCGAGTTTTTGACGGGCGTTTTGCAGGAGGCATTTTCCAACGGCGTTAAGCACGGCGGGGCGAAGACATTTGCGGTATCGCTGTCGGCGGACTCGGCGCATGTGAAGCTGAGCGTGAAGGACGACGGCGTCAGCGATTTCGGCGAGGCCGTCTCCGCGGAGAGGATCGCCGCGGGGTTCGGGCTTCGGAAAATAACCGCCTACGCGGAGCGTTGCGGCGGAACGGCGGCATTTGACAATGAGGCGGGATTTCGCACGGAAGTGGAACTGCCGCTGCAGAGGAGGTAACACATGTATCGAGTTTTACTGGTGGATGACGAGACGATGCTTCTCGACAGTCTCGAGGTCATTCTCTCTCTGAACGACATGGAGATCGTCGGCAAAGCCCACGACGGCGTCGAAGCGCTTTCGGTGTTGGAAAATGCGGTGTGCGATATCGCTCTGGTCGACCTCAACATGAAGGGAATGGGCGGCATCGAGCTGATCGGACATATGAAAAAGCGGTATCCGAAGACGAGGATCCTGGTGCTGACGACATTTTACGATGACGCCAACATCACCGACGCCATCAGCGGCGGCGCGGACGGCTATCTGTTGAAAGACAGCGGCAAGGATGCCATCCTGGGGGCGATCCGCCAGATCATGGGCGGCGTGAGCGTCCTGGATCCAAAGGTGCTGCAGCGTCTGACGGCGCTGGTCGGAAAGACGGCCCCGCAGCAGCCGGCATACGGCGAGTTTACGGAGCGGGAGCAGGAGATCGCGGCGCTGCTGGTCGAGGGACTGACCAACCGGCAGATCGCGGATCGGCTCTACATTTCCGAAGGCACGGTCAAGAATTATATTTCGGCCATCTACGACAAGACCGGAATCCACGACCGCGTGAAGTTGGTGGTGGCATTGAAAGGGTGATCCGCACAGCGGTGAACCCGGGAGCGGAACAATGAAACGGATACGAAAAACGGGCGCGGCGCTTGCGCTGTGCCTTTTGATTTCGGCGGCGGTCGCAGGCTGCGGAAGAAGAACGCAGCAGGGAGTGCCCGACGATATGATCGTGACTGTCCCGGTGACGGAGACCGTAACGCCTGCGGAGGTGCCGTCCGCAGTCGCAGAACCAACCGCGACACCCGCGGAGCAACCGAAACCGACGGAAGAAGTGACGCCGACCGACGAGCCGACCGCGATGCCTGAAGTGACGCCGACCGACGAACCGACCGGCACGCCTGCCGTGACACCGGCGGTGAACGGGGCCCGGCGGATCCTCGTGATCGAGACGACGGACATCCACGGATATCTGCTGGATGCGTCCTCGGGCGAGGAGAGCACGTTTGAATACCGGCTGGCGTACATCGCGCAGGAAGTGAACCGCGCGCGGGCTTCGGGCGAGTATGACGATGTGATCCTTTTGGACGGCGGAGATATTTACCAGGGCACGCCGGTCTCGGCAATGACTGAGGGAGCCGCGCTGCGGGCGGCCATGGAAAGCATGCGATACGACGCGGTCTGTCTGGGAAACCATGAATTTGACTGGGACGTTACGGAATGTGCTGCGGACGCATCCGCCACAATGGCTGCATACCGGATGGGAGAGTACGAAGGCGATCCCGACATTCCGGTTGTCGCGTCGGATCTCTACGATGCGGCAACGCGGCAGCGGGTGGATTTTACGAAGGATTACGTGATCTTGGAAAAGGCGGGAAAACGGATCGCGGTGGTCGGATATCTTCCGGATTACAGCGCGTCTGTGATGGCCGCAAAGATCGCTCCGTACCGGATCAAGGCAGACACGGCGAAGCTGGCGGAACTCATCGGGAAGGCTCGCGAGACGGAACATCCGGACGCATTGATTGTGCTCGTGCACGGTCGGCCGAAGCAGCTTGCGGAGGAGTTGAACCCGGAGGACGTGAATCTGGTCGCCGGCGGCCACACCCACGAGATCCAGGCGAAGACTGCGGAAAACGGCATTGCGTATATCCAGGCAAACTGCTATGCCGCAGGGTACGCATCGGCGGTCTTGTGCTTTGACGAAACCGGGGCGGTCAAGGTCGAGGACGTGAGCTACCATGACATCACGGAAGACCCGTCAAAACTGTACGACACGCCGGAAAATACGGCATCCTTCGACGAAGATGTCCTCGCGATCTCCCGCGCCGCATGGGCGGCAGTGAACGGGGAGATGTCGGAAGTGCTGGGGTACATCGACACGCCGATCCGAAAGAAGAGTGTCGACGACTCGCCGACCACGGTGGCCGGAAACTGGGTCACGGGACTGATGCTCGAGGCGACGCGGCAGTACGGAGCGGTTGCCGCATTTTACAATAACGGGGGCATCCGAAAAAATCTGACCCTCGCAAACGGGGAGAAAAAACGTCCGGTCACGGTGTACGACATATACACGATGGCGCCGTTTTCCAACCGGTTGCTGATCTATGAACTGTCCGGACCGGAACTGGCGCAGCAGATCGTGAACGGCCTTCGGACGTCGAACTACGGCGACCAGATGTCGGGACTGACGTTCACCTACACGGTGGGCGGGGAGCCGGACGCCACCCGGAGAACGAAGGTGTACACCGTCTGTTCCGTCACGCTGTCGGACGGCACGGAGGTAGACCTCACGGACGGGACAAAGACGTACCGCGTCTGTGTCGGTGATTTCAATGCGACGCAGTCGGGAAGCGTTTTTTCCGGAAAGACGCCGGTCATTCCCGAGGCGGATTCTCCGGCGGAAAATGAGAGTATGATCGCGGCACTCCGCAGGGAGGCCGCGGCCAATGACGGCCTTATCCCGGTGGATACCTCCCCGCGGGGCACGATCGTGCCTGCGCAGGAAACACCGGAAGGGGAAGACCCTGAGGCCGCATAAGAAAGGAGTTTTTTATGAGTGAACGATTGGACCGTTTGAAGGAGATCAACGGAAAACTGAACCGGCTTTCGCTGCTCAGCGAACTGCTGTACTGGGACATGCGTACGATCATGCCCGACGGTGGATTTGACGCGCATTCGGACGCGATGGACTACGCGGAGACGGAGAGTTTTCGGCTGAGCAACTCGGATGAGCTGTTCGACCTTTTGAAGGAGCTCATGGAGCCGGAGGAGTGGGAGCAGCTCGACGATGACTGGAAGTTTATCGTAAAGACGATGCGGGAGGACCGCGAGCGCAGCCGCCGCATCCCCGAGGAGGTGTTCCGCCGCGCGGTGGCGATCAGCACGGCTTCGGAGCGCGCATGGGAGGAGGCGAAGCAGGCCTCGGATTTCGCGATCTTCGCTCCGCATCTGGAGAAGCAGATCGAGATCACGAAGGAGATCAAGTCCTACACGCATCCGGATATGGAGATCTACGATTCACTGCTGGACGATTACGAAAAGGGCATGGACTCGGAAACCATCGACCGGATCTTCACGGAGCTTCGGGAGGGGCTGGTGCCGCTTGTGCACAGGATCCTCGCCGCGAAGCAGCCCGACGATTCGAAATTCCGCCGCACCTTTGACATCGAAGCGCAGAAGAAAGTGCAGAACCTCCTGCTTACGTATATCGGGTTTGACTGGACGAAGGGAACGACGGCGGAGTCGGAGCACCCGTTCACCCTCGACCTTTGTTCAAGCGATGTCCGCGTGACCAATCATTTCCGGGAAAAGGACGTGATCGATCCGATGTTCTCGGCCATCCACGAGGGCGGTCATGCGATCTTCGAACAGAATGTGGCGGAGAGACTCTCCGGAACGCCGGCGGGCGGCTGCTCGTATCTGGGCATCCATGAGAGCCAGTCGCGCTTCTTCGAGAACATTTTAGGTCGCAACATCAACTTCTGGAAGCCGATCTACGCGGATGTGCAGAAGCTGCAGCCGGAGCTTGCGGACGTGACTCTCGAGGAGTTCGCGCGCGAGATCAACCATGTGCGCGCCAGCATGATCCGCACGGCGGCGGACGAGGTGACGTATTGCCTGCATGTCATCCTCCGCTATGAGGTGGAGAAAGCTATCTTTCGCGAAGGAGTTCCGGTCTCGGAACTGCCGGCTCTTTGGAACCGGAAAATGGAAGAGTACCTCGGTGTGGTTCCGGCCAACGACGCCGAAGGAATCCTGCAGGATATGCACTGGAGCGACGGATCGTTTGGGTATTTTCCGACGTATCTGCTCGGAAGTATATACGACGGCATGTTCCTCGAGGCGATGGAGGCGGACCTCGGGTCCGTGGACACGCTGCTTGCCGAGGGACGGATCGGGGAGATCCGCGCATGGCTGTCGGAGAAGATCCATCAATACGGAAACCTGCGCCGCCCGAAGGAAGTGCTTCTGGCCGTGTGCGGCAAAGAGGCGACGGCGGAGCCGCTGCTTCGGTATTTCCGCAACAAATATGCCGCGTATTACGACCTTGCGGACTGAGCCGAAGAGGCGTTTCGTAAGAGCAAAAAGTGTGAAAACTGCGTGAACTTTTTCTCGTTTTCGGGTTTACTTTTTCGCTGAAGTGGATTATACTTGAAACGATATATGTTCACGACGGTAATCCGCCGTGGAACGGTCAATGGATATTACTCTATGATTTCAGGAGGATACGACGATGGCATTTTGTAGTAAATGTGGCGCACAGCTTCCGGACGGAACGCAGTTCTGCCCCAGCTGCGGTGCACAGCAAGGTGCGGCAGCTCCCGCACAGGATGCTCCCCAGACGGAACCTGCACAGGGCGGTTTTGATGTTCAGAAGATTTTAGACACCCCGGATTTTACGAATACGATGGATCCTGCGGATATCGAGCAGAATAAAGGTATGGCAATTCTTTCGTACATCTGGTTCCTGTTCATTGTACCGATCTTTGCAGCTCCGCAGAGCAAGTTTGCGAAGTTCCATGCAAATCAGGGCTTTGTTTTGTTCATCTGCTGGATCGTGGCTTCGATCGTTGTTTGGATCCCGATCGTTCGCATCCTGTCCTATCTTCTGTATCTGGTAGGACTCGGATATATGTGCTTCGGTATCATGAATGCAGCGAGCGGCAAAGCGAAGGAACTTCCTTTCATCGGCAAGATCCGTATTCTGAAGTAATTGATCTCGCATCGGCGGCGTCTCCTTGAGGCGCCGCTTTTTTTCTGTTGCGGGTCTTTTAATTATCCGAAGGAAATGATATAATATACAAGTGTGCCGCTGACTGCGGTGCCAATCAAATACAGGGGGAGTATCAATGAACGAGATCAACAGCGATGCTTACAAGCTATTGATGATGACGGAAAATGAGGTCGGGAAGGCCGTTGTCGGCAAGCCCGAAGTCATCCGTCGGGTTTTGACGGCCATTCTGGCCGGAGGTCATATCCTGATGGAGGATGTGCCGGGTGTGGGGAAGACAACGCTGGCTTTGGCATTTTCCAGAGTGCTGAACATGGAGTATCACCGCATGCAGTTTACGCCGGATGTTATGCCGTCCGACGTGGTAGGTTTTTACATCTTCAACCGTGACACCGGAGCCCGCGAGTACAAGCAGGGCAGCATCATGTGCAACCTGTTCCTGGCGGACGAGATCAACCGTACATCCTCGAAGACGCAGTCGGCTCTTCTGGAGGTAATGGAGGAGGGCAATGTCACGGTGGACGGCGTGACGCATCCCGTTCCGAATCCGTTTACGGTCATCGCCACGCAGAATCCGGTAGGCGCAGCGGGAACGCAGATGCTTCCCGATTCGCAGCTGGACCGTTTTATGATCCGCGTGAGTATCGGATATCCGTCCGAGGAATATGAGATCCGTATGCTCAAGGATCGCAGCAATGCAAATCCGTTGGACGACGTGCGTCCCATCGTTTCCCAGCAGGCGCTTCTCGCGCTTCGGAAAATGGCGGAAGGCATCTACGTGGACGACGCCATCTACGGCTACGTGACCGATCTGGTCAACGCCACGCGAGGCCATGACATGCTGTCTCTTGGCATCAGCCCGCGAGGGACCATCGCCCTGATCGCGATGGCGAAGGCCAACGCGATGCTCAAAAACCGGGCGTACGTGATTCCCGAGGATATCAGCGACGTGTTTGCCGCGACAACGGCTCACCGCATGATCCTGACTCCTTCGGCGCGCATGAACCGCGTGACCGAGGCGGAGGTCGCAAGAGCGGTTCTTGCGAGCGTAGTTCCTCCGCGCGTTTTTCAGAAATAGTTTTGTGTGAGGCTTGTGGGGGATGATTCTGAACTGGCTGGCTTATCTGGCATTGATGATAATCGGAGTGATAGCAACGTCGGCATTTACCAGACGTATTTTTGCCGTGCTGCTGGTTTTCGGGCTGATGGTTCCGATCGTCAGCCTTTTTGTGATGCTTTTTCTCCGTAAGAAGGTCTATGTCTCGATGTCGGCGGACTCCGCGGAAGTGCGTCCCGGCGAAGAGATCCGCGTCACGCTCACGCTTCTCAACCGCAGTGCATTTGCCTGCCGGTGCGCCGAGATCACGATCGTTCGCGAGAGCGTCGTCTTCATGAAAAATCAGATCATCAAAGTTCTCACCGACATTCCGGCCGAGCGCACTGCCCGTCGCCGGATTGACGTCTGTGTACCGCACAGCGGCGAATTCCGGATCCGTCTGACGAAAGTGCGGATCCGCTCTCTGTTCGGGTTGTTCACCACGAAGGGAATGATCGACCGGTCGGAACAATCCTGCATGGTGTATCCCCCGGTGGTTACCGTGGGACATGAACCGCTCCGAAATAACCCGATCGCATACATCGCGAAAGAGGAGTATTCCACGACCCGGCCCGGCGACGATCCGTCCGAGATGTTCGGCGCGAGAGAGTACCGGCCCGGCGACCGTCAGAACCGCATTCACTGGAAACTGACGGCGGCCCGCGACGAGCTGTTCGTGAAGGAACTCGGCCTGCCCGTGGATACGTCGACGCTGTTGCTCCTGGATGTCTTCCGGATGAAGAGCAACGAGCTGGAGACGATCTACGATTCCCTGCTGACGACGATGTCGTCGCTGGCGTGGAAGATCCGCGAGAGCCGGCACATTTTCTACATCGGCTGGCAGCCGGAACCCGGCAAAGTCTGGCGCGTGAGGGTGGAGTCGGACGAGGAGCTGCAGGCGGCTCTTTTGGGTGTGTTCAAGGTTGTTCCGTACGACGAAGAGACTTCGGTCGTGAAGACGTACGCCTCTCATTTTTCGGATGAGCGGTATCGAAATATCCTCTATGTGACAAATGTATATGCGAACAGTTCGGAGGAGGGCCTCGGGCTGATCAGCTATGACGCCAAAGTGAGCGTGTATCTTGTGACGAACGGCGGAGAGAGCCGGGCTCCCATGGAGCTCGGGGACCGGATCACGCGCACCGTGCGTGCGGAGCATGAGGAAGAAGATTTGGGGTAAAATAATGGTCTACAGCTGTAGAATGAAACGGGAAAGGAGGAGCTGAAACGTGGCGAAACAAAAGAAAAGCGGCTCGGCGGTCGTTGCGCGGGAAGTTGTTACCGTGCTTGCCGCATGGCTCGGTTCGTGGATTCCGATTTCCATGGTTTTGCTGTCCGTCGGCTACCCGATCCCATGGACATGGCTGATCGTTTTGGCCCTGCTGACGGTGATGTTCCGCGTTCTGGAACCGCAGTCGAAGCGGGTTCGTATTTTGGTGAAGATCGGCATACTGGCGGTGTCGGGACTGGTCATTTTCCTGATGCGCGAAACGTGCATGAATGCATTTTTCGAGATCCGGGACGATGTCATCCGGGCCGTCAACGAATATTACAACAAGGATTTCTTCATCACCGGAAACGTGGCGGACGAGGAAAATGCGGTGTTCTTCCTCCTGTTGCTCCCGGGTATTTTGTATCTCATCTATTCGGATATGGCCGCGCGCGGGAAACTGTGGATGGCCTGGCTCGTCCTCTCACTTCCGGCTCCGTTTTTCTCCGTGTTTACGGACGTGTTTCCGCCGGTGTGGATCGTGTGCGTCTACGTCGGACTGGCGGTTTATTTTGCGATGACGGAAGGGCACGCGCCGGAGTCCGAGGAGGACTACGACTTTCGACAGAGCAGGCGGTATCGCGTGACAACGGCGCTGCTGCTTTGCGGTATGCTGCTGGCGTCCTGCGCAGTGATGTCCGAGGACTTTTACGATAACAATGTGAAAGATATGGATCTTCGTCGGAGCGCGATGAAGAAACTGGTCCAGACGTTCCCGAAATTCTTCGGCGGCGGGACCGGCCAGGCGGAAGAGTACAGCGGTATGAGCAACGGCCGTCTGCCGAGGCAGGGCAACATGAATACGTCCTCAGAATCGGCACTGATCGTCCGTGTGCAGAGCGGAATCAAGACGCTCTATCTCAAGGGCGCATCCTATGGGTACTACACCGGCAGCTCCTGGGAGGCGGAGAACAGTCATCCGTTCCTGGTGCAGACCATCTCACGACTCGCCGATGACTCTCTGATCCTGGGACGGCTTCCGGCCTCCTTCGGTAAGAAGTACATCGACGGCGGTATCAGCGGGCGGTATGCGCGGTTTGAAGTCTATCGCACGTACATGCGGATCCAGATCACCGGAGCTAATCCTACCTATGTCTATGCCCCGTATGATACCTATGACATCACCAACGAAAAGAAGCAATCGCTGCTGTACGATCCGGAGCTGAACTCGTTTTCCGTGGACGAGGACGGAAATCTGCTCTCCCGGATCACGCTGAATGAAGAGAGCTGGTTCTTGGCAACGTTCGTGGACAGCGAGCATACCTATTGGTGTGATTATATCTATAATGACGCGCGGATGCCGGTGTATGCGGCGTATGCGGAGGACATCGAAGCGTCGCGCTCCGGAGATTATCCGGAGCCTGTCAACGACAGCATGGAGTTTACCCTGTCCGAATACACCCGCTACGTCCACGAGAATTACACCAAGATCCCGGAATATCTGGATTTCATTCCGGGACTTGCCGCAAAGGTCGGCCTCGTCAATGACGCGCAACAGACACAACTCAGCACGGATGTCAAGAAAGTGCGTTCGTACCTGGCTTCCGCGTGTACTTACACGCTGACTCCGGGTGCAACGCCGAACAATAAGGATTTTATCCAGTATTTTCTGACGGAAGGAAAACAGGGCTTTTGTTTTCATTTCGCAAGCGCGGGTGTAATGCTGTTCCGGGCCATGGGAATTCCGGCGCGATTCTGTGAGGGCTACCTCCTGAACGACAATGCGACCGAGATCCCCGAGGAAGCGTCGCCACAGGATTATTCTGCTACGTTGCGGTATACGGACGGCAAGGGGTACACGACCAAGACCGAGTACAAGACGTACGACATCCCGCAGAGCAATGCCCATGCATGGGTGGAGATCTACATTGACAACTACGGATGGTTCCCGGTGGAAGTGACCCCGGGATACATCGACCAGACCGATGTCGACAGAACGTTGCAGACGCTGGAGAGAAAGAGAGAGATCGGCGCTACGCCGACACCTACTCCGGCGACGACGATCACGCCGACGCCGAAGAACGAAAAACCCACCAACGCGCCGAACGGCGATCCGAAGAAGCCCACGGCGACGAAGCCGGCGGAGCAGAAATCCTTTACGCTCTCAAAGACGCTTAAGTGGGTGATCGCCATTCTGATCATCGTGATCGCGGCATTGTTCATTCCGAGATTCGTTGCGTCGCGCTCGAGATCGCAGTTGATCCGCCAGCGCAATACGAAGGCCGCCGTCAAATACCTCTGCCGCGATATGGGCCGCGTGATGCGGTTGCGCGGACTGCCGCCGCAGGACGGAGAGACGGACGCCGACTATGTCGCGAGAGCGCAGGAACTCTTCGGTCACGCGACGGAGTTCCGGGAGACGCTTGCCATCGGCAACAGAGCGGCATTTTCCGGAGAGAAGATCACGAAGGAAGAGTACAAGATGGTCCGCACCCTCTACCGCGAGCTGCGCTCGGATGCACTGGCGGAGCGGAACATCTTCGGAAAGATATGGATCTGGCTGATCCGTTTGGTATAATATTCTCGGTGCGGGGCGACAAAACACGTTCGCCCCGTGCCGGTTATTTTCCGTAATATAATGCGCGGAAAAGTCGCGCAACTTTTGCTTGACTTTGCGGAAAGACTTGTGATATAGTAGTGAGGCTATGGAAGAGGTCTTTTTTTTATGCCTAAAATTTTACGGAGGTGAGAGTTATGCGGGTTAAGATTACATTGGCATGCACCGAGTGCAAGCAGCGTAATTACAACACGACCAAGGAAAAGAAGAACCATCCTGACCGGATGGAGACCCAGAAGTACTGCAGATTCTGCAAGAAGCACACGTTGCACAAGGAGACCAAGTAATTCGCTTGGGGAAAGGATGAGACATGAGCGAGACGACTCAGGGCGCTGCTAAGACGAGTTGGTTCAAAGGGCTCAAGGCGGAGTGGAAGAAGATCATCTGGCCGTCGAAGAGCACGTTGGCAAAAGAGTCCGTTGCAGTAGCCGTTATCACCGTGATCCTCGGCGCATTGATTTCTGTGATCGACGTGGGTATGGAACACCTGTTGGCAGCTATTTTGAAACTGTAAGGATAAGGTGGAGAAATATGGCAGAAGCGCAGTGGTACGTTGTTCATACCTATTCCGGGTATGAGAAGAACGTCAAGATCAATCTGGAAAAGACGATCGAAAATCGTAAGCTTCAGGATGTGATCCTTGAAGTGCGTGTTCCGATGCAGGACGCTTTGGAAGTCAAGAACGGTGTTCGTGTTCTGAAGAAGCGCATGATGTTCCCCGGCTATGTGTTCGTTTTGATGGTGATGAACGACAGCACATGGTACGTGGTACGGAATACGAGAGGCGTGACGGGATTTGTCGGTCCCGGATCCAAACCCGTTCCGTTGACGGAACAGGAAATCGCGAATATGGGCCTGCTCGAAGATGAGAGCGCACAGGTTCCGAGATTCGTGGAAGGTGAGACTGTGGATATTCTTACACCGAGTCTTTCCCAGTTCACCGGCGAGATTAAGGCGGTCAACAACAGCAAGAATACCGTTGTTGTGGAGGTCGCAATGTTCGGCGGCCGCGCGACCGAAATCGAACTCGGCTTTGACGAGGTTCGTATCAGACAGTAAGGAAACATTGATTGTCCGACTATGGCAGCGGACGATCGCTGTCGGCGCAGTTGCGTCGGCAAGTGGGAGGAATCTTCCGATAACACCACATTTTCAGGAGGTATGCTAACATGGCAAAAAAAGTTACTGGTTACATCAAGTTGCAGATTCCGGCTGCGAAAGCAACCCCGGCACCCCCGGTAGGTCCTGCTCTCGGTCAGCACGGCGTCAACATCGTGCAGTTCACGAAGGAGTTCAATGCCAGAACCGCCGGACAGGAGGGTATGATCATCCCTGTTGTCATCACGGTTTACCAGGATAAGAGCTTCAGCTTCATCACGAAGACCCCTCCGGCTGCAGTCCTTCTCAAGAAGGCTTGCAAGATCGAGACGGCTTCCGGTACCCCGAACAAGGTTAAGGTAGCGTCCATCAAGAGGTCCGAGGTAGCTAAGATCGCAGAGCTCAAGATGCCCGATCTTAACGCAGGTTCTTTGGAAGCAGCAACCAGCATGATCGCCGGAACGGCGCGCAGCATGGGTATCACTGTAGTTGACGACTGATCAGGAATCAGATAGAGTGGGAGGGATCATCTCCCGACATTACCACTAGGAGGTTTTATTATGAAACACGGAAAGAAATATACGGACGCTGCCAAGAATGTCGACCGTTCCGCACAGTATGATACTGCTACGGCTGTTGACTTGGTAAAGAAGTCCGCTACTGCCAAATTTGACGAAACTGTTGAGGCGCACATTCGCCTGGGCGTAGACGGCCGCCACGCAGACCAGCAGGTCCGCGGTGCCGTTGTTCTCCCTCACGGAACCGGCAAGACCGTTCGCGTGCTCGTATTTGCAAAGGGACCGAAGATTGATGAGGCTCTTGCAGCAGGCGCGGATTATGCCGGCGGCGAGGAGCTCGTTCCGAGAATCCAGAAGGACGGCTGGTTCGAGTTTGACGTTGTTGTTGCGACTCCTGACATGATGGGCGTTGTCGGTAAGTTGGGTCGTGTGCTCGGTCCTAAGGGATTGATGCCGAACCCGAAGGCCGGCACGGTTACCATGGATGTGACCAAGGCTGTTAACGATATTAAAGCCGGTAAAGTGGAGTATCGTTTGGACAAGACGAACATCATCCACGTTCCGGTTGGCAAGGTTTCCTTCACCGCAGAGCAGTTGAAGGAGAACTTCGAGACTCTCATGGGTGCGATTGTTAAGGCTAAGCCGGCTACCGCAAAGGGCCAGTACCTCAGAAGCGTTACCCTGAGCTCCACAATGGGCCCCGGCGTTAAGTTGAACCCTGTTCAGTTCAGCTAAGACACCGGATCCTCAATTCCATAGCAACGTAATGCCCCGGTTTTGGCCGGGGCTTTTCGTTTGTTCATTTTCCGGAAAAAAAAGCCGGCAGACATTGCTGTCTGCCGACCGGAATTGTTTTGGTAAAAGCAAGAATTACTTAAGCGTAACCTTAGCGCCTTCAGCCTCAACCTTCTTCTTGATGTCCTCAGCCTCTTCCTTGGATGCGTTCTCTTTGATCATCTTAGGAGCGCCGTCAACAAGATCCTTAGCTTCCTTCAGACCAAGGCCCGTGATCTCACGAACAACCTTGATAACCTTAACCTTGTTCTCGCCAACTTCGGTAAGCTCAACGTTGAATTCGGTCTTCTCCTCCTCAGCAGCTGCTGCAGCGCCTGCGCCTGCTGCCGCTACAACAACACCTGCTGCAGCGCTTACACCGAACTCTTCCTCGCAAGCCTTAACAAGCTCGTTCAGCTCAAGTACGCTCATAGCCTTGATAGCATCAATAAATTCCTGATTTGTCATGGTAAATAACCTCCGTTTGAAATAAATGTGCGGGCGGAAAATGCCCCCGGACGTGTCGTCCGTCACGCCGCTATGCGGCAGTTAACCGCGGTTCGCTCAGGCAACCTCGCCCTGCTTCTCCGCAATCTGGGAAAGAATTCTTGCGATGTTCGAAAGCGGGGACTTGAGACTTCCGAGGAGTTTGGAAATAAGAACCTCTCTCGACGGGATCGTCGCAACAACCTTGCAGCCTTCGGCATCGTAATAAGTTCCTTCAACAACGCCGCCCTTGAACTCGAGCTTGTCTGCGGTCTTCATTGCGTCTGCAAGAAGACGAGCCGGAGCGGTAGCATCCTCAACGCCGAACGCAACAGCCGTAGGGCCGTCAAGGTGCTTTGCGAGCTCCTCGTACACAGTGCCGGCGAAGACTCTCTTGAGATACGTGTTCTTGTATACCTTGTATACAACGCCGTTCTCGCGAAGGGACTTGCGAAGTTTCGTATCCTGCTCCACCGTCAATCCACGATAATCAACCAAAACGATAGCCTTAGCGGACTCAACGTTCTTTGCGATCTCGTCGATGATCGGCTGCTTCAACTCAACCTTTGCCATGTGAATTACCTCCTTGTACAGTATAACGCCGACGTGCCCGCTACTTGATGACAATAAAAAAGGCCGTGATTCCGAACGGAATCCCAGCACATGAAATCGTTTCAAATGAGCTGACATCTCCTCGGCAGGCGCGGAACCGAAATTCCTCTTACACCCATGCGGGTACCTGCTGTCTTCGGCAGTCGACCATATTTATACCATGAAGCCGCACGCATGTCAAGGACTTTTTTACGAAAAACGAGATTTTCCGGAGCCTGTTTTTCGGCATTTTCCGAAGCCTCCCGAACCCCCATTGTTCTTGATTTGTGCGGCGGAAAATGCTATACTGTATTCTGTGTGGGCTTCGGCTTTCGGACAGTCGCCGGAGAGAAACGCGGGAGGAGGAAACGCCATGGATTTTACGCATCTTCACGTGCATACGGAGTACAGCCTTCTGGACGGTGCCGGCAAGGTGAAGGCGATGGTGCATCGGGCCAAAGAGCTTGGAATGGATGCCCTTGCGATCACCGACCACGGCGTGATGTACGGGGCCGTCGATTTCTACAAAGCCTGCATGAACGAGGGCATCAAGCCGATCCTGGGGTGCGAGGTTTACGTCGCTCAGGGGTCGCGCTTTGACAAGACCGGTGCCGTCGGCGATAAGCGCTACTATCATCTGGTGCTGCTTGCGGAGAACAACACCGGCTATCAGAATCTGATCAAGATCGTTTCCAAGGGATTTACCGAAGGATTTTACTATAAGCCGCGGATCGACTACGAGTTGATGGAGCGGTACCACGAGGGGATCATCGCACTGTCGGCATGTCTGGCCGGCGAGATCCCGTCGTATCTGCGGATTGGGATGTATGAGCAGGCAGTGGCGTGCGCGAAGCGGATGGAAGGCATTTTCGGCAAAGGAAATTTCTTCCTGGAGCTGCAGGAGCACGGCATTCCGGACCAGAAACTGGTGAACCAGAGTCTGCTGCGGATGAACAAGGAGACGGGCATTCCGCTGGTGTGCACGAACGATATTCACTACGTGAACGCGGACGACTGGGAAGCCCATGACGTGCTGTTGTGCATTCAGACCCAGGCGAAGGTCGGGGACGAGGATCGCATGCGCTATGAGCCCGGGCAGTTTTATATGCGCTCGCCCGAGGAGATGGCGGAGATCTTCTCCTATGCGCCTGAGGCGCTCGCCAATACCAAGAAGATTTCCGACCGCTGCAATGTGACATTGGAGTTCGGTCGGTACAAACTGCCCGTGTTCGAGGTTCCTGCGGGCTACAGTTCTTATGGCTACCTCGAGGAGCTCTGCCGGAACGGTCTGAAGGAGCGGTATCCGGACAACTACGAGGAACATGAAGAGCGACTTATGTATGAGCTCACGACGATCCGCAACATGGGATTTGTCGATTACTTCCTGATCGTCTGGGACTTCATCCGATACGCGAAAGAGCACGGGATCCCGGTGGGACCGGGGCGAGGCAGCGGCGCCGGAAGTATCGTCGCCTACTCGCTGCGGATCACGGACATCGACCCGATCCGCTACTCGTTGATCTTTGAGCGCTTCCTGAATCCGGAGCGTCAGACCATGCCGGATATCGACGTGGATTTTTGCTACGAGCGGCGTCAGGAAGTCATTGATTACGTGGTTCGCAAATACGGCGAGGACCACGTCGTGCAGATCGTGACCTTCGGTACGCTTCAGGCACGCGGTGTCATCCGCGACGTTGGACGGGCGATGGATCTGCCGTATGCGCGTGTGGACGCGGTGGCGAAGATGGTTCCCATGGAACTGGGAATGAGCATCGCGAAGGCACTCAGCGTTAACAAGGAGCTTGCGGATCTCGTGGCGGGTGACGCGGAGATCGGGCAGCTGATCGATTACGCCAAGAGACTCGAAGGTCTTCCGAGACACTCCTCGATGCACGCGGCGGGCGTTGTCATCGCACCGGCTCCGGCGGACGAGTTCGTTCCGCTGTCGCGCTCGGCCGACGGCACGATCACGACGCAGTACACGATGACCACCTTGGAGGAGCTCGGCCTTCTGAAGATGGACTTCCTGGGGCTTCGAACGCTCACGGTCATCAAGGACGCGGAGACGATGGTCCGCGCGGAGGAACCGGACTTCGACATCGAGAAGATCGGCTACGACGATCCGAAAGTTTACGAATTGCTGGCATCCGGCAAGACGGAGGGCATTTTCCAGTTGGAAAGCGCGGGCATGAAAGCCTTCATGAAGGAACTGAAGCCGCAATGCCTCGAGGACGTCATCGCCGGGATCAGCCTTTACCGCCCGGGGCCGATGGACTTCATCCCGAAGTATATCGAGGGAAAGAACGACCGGGATCATATCACTTACGAGTGTGAGCAGCTGCGGCCCATCCTGGAGCCGACGTACGGCTGCATCGTATATCAGGAGCAGGTCATGCAGATCGTGCGTGATCTTGCCGGCTACAGCTACGGGCGAAGCGATCTCGTTCGCCGTGCGATGAGCAAGAAGAAAACGGAAGTCATGGCGCAGGAGCGGCAGTATTTCGTGCACGGCAATCCGGACGCGAACGTGCCCGGGTGCATCGCCAACGGAATCTCCGAGGCGGTCGCGAACCGCATCTTCGACGAGATGACGGACTTCGCAAAATACGCGTTCAACAAGTCGCACGCAGCCTGCTATGCCGTGGTTGCGTACCGCACGGCCTACTTAAAGCAATACTATCCCGCGGAGTTTATGGCGGCGTTGATCACCTCCGTGATTGATAACGGAAGCAAGGTTGCGGGGTATATCGCGAATCTGCGAACCATGGGCATTTCGCTGCTGCCGCCGGACATCAACGAGGGCGTTGCCGCATTCAGCGTCTGCCGGACGCCGGACGGGGCGAAGGCGATCCGCTACGGACTCTCGGCGATCCGCGGGCTGGGTGCCCAGGTGATCGACAGCATTGTCCGCGAGCGCGAGAGCAACGGACCGTTTTTGACGCTCACGGATTTCATCAGCCGGATGAACGGCAAGGAAGCGAACAAGAGGACTCTTGAGAATTTCATCAAAGCGGGAGCGTTCGACACGCTGCCCGGCACGCGCAAGCAGATGATGCAGGCGTACGGCGCCATCGTGGATGACATCGCATCGGACAAGAAGCGCCAGCTGACCGGCCAGATGTCGCTGTTCGATTTTATCGCGCCGGACGAAAAACCGGGTGAGCAGTTCCCGGATTGCGGCGAGTTTTCCAAGGATGAGATCCTGGCCTTTGAGAAGGAAGTGCTCGGCATCTACGTAAGCGGTCATCCGCTGGAGGCGGATCTGGCGCTTTGGCAGAAGCAGGTGACGGCCCAGACCATCGATTTTAACATCGATGAAGAGACCGGGGTGCCCGAGGTGAAGGACGGCGCATTTTACATCATCGGAGGATTGCTCACGAACATTGTGACCAAGACGACGAAGAGCAATTCCATCATGGCGTTTCTGACCGTCGAGGATCTCGCGGGAACGGCGGAGGTACTGGTGTTCCCGAAGGATTATGAGAGGCTTCGCTCGAAGCTCGCCATCGACCGTAAAGTGTTTGTCCTGGGGCGCGCGAGCGTCGAGGAGGACAAGCCGGCAAAGCTGTTGTTCTCGCGGATGTGCGACTTCGACGAGGTTCCGCGGAAACTGTGGATCCGGTACGCGGACGAGAAGGCCTGCAACGAGGACTGGGATCAGTTGATCGCTTTGCTGGAGGGAAGCGACGGCAACGTGCCCGTGGGCTGCGTTTGCGTCGCGGAGAAGAAAGCCAAGCCGCTGCCTCGCGGTATCATGATCGATCCCGCGGACGGCATTATGGAGAAATTGAATGCGAGGTACGGCGAAGACCGGATCGCATTTACATATTCCAACGCATTTGCGCAAAATAAATAGCGGAGGCACAATATGGGCTTGTTTAAAGGCAAAAAGGAAGAAAACCTGATGACGATCGGCGTGCTCACCAGCGGCGGTGACGCACCCGGTATGAACGCGGCCGTGAGAGCGGTCGTGCGTACCGCGGTTCACGCGGGAATGAAGGTGAAGGGTATCCGGCGCGGCTATTCGGGTCTGCTGGAAGAGGACTTCATCGATATGGAGACGCGCAGCGTGGCGGATATCATCCAGCGCGGCGGAACGATCCTCTATACGGCGCGCTGCCCCGAGATGATGCGTCCCGAGGGGCCGGAGAAGGCAGCGTACATCTGCCGCAAGAACAATATCGACGCCCTTGTGGTGATTGGCGGCGACGGTTCGTACCGCGGTGCTTACGAGATCTCGAAGCACGGGATCAATGTCATCGCGATTCCCGGCACGATCGACCTCGATGTGGCCAGCTCCGATTACACCATCGGATTTGACACCGCATTGAACACGGCTATGGACGCCATCGACCGTGTGCGCGACACGTCGGCATCCCATGAGCGCTGCAGTATCATCGAAGTCATGGGCCGCAAGGCAGGCCATATCGCCCTGTGGTGCGGTATCGCCAACGGCGCCGAGGAGATTCTGATCCCCGAGCGCTACGACTACGAGGAGCAGGCGATTATCGACCGCATTGCTGCGCGCAAGAAGCTCGGTAAAAAGTTGCATATCATCATCAATGCCGAAGGCATCGGCGATTCGAACGGTATGGCGAAGCGCATCGAGGCGGCGACGGGCCTGGAGACCCGCGCGACCATCATCGGTTACATCCAGCGAGGCGGAAGCCCGACCTGCCGTGACCGTGTGTTTGCGTCTGCCATGGGATCGCGCGCCGTGGACATTTTGCTGGACGGTGCGTCGAACCGTGCGATCTGCTTCCGAAACGGTGAGTTCACCGACATGGATCTCGCGGAAGCCATCGCGATGAAGAAGGACATTGATACGTCTCTGTGGGATATTTCCAGAAAGTTGTGTCGTTAAATGTTGATGTATTGCCCTAGAAATTACAGGAAGAACAGAGCCGTGAAAGGGCTCGGGGAGTATTTAAACGGACAGAACGTCGGTATCCTCGACAAGATGCCGTACGGATTTCGGACCGTCGGTGCCTCCGGGTGCGGGCCTCTTGCGGCCTACAACGCGATGCGGTACAAGGGACTTCAGCCGGATCTTCCGAAAATCCTGCGCTATATGGAGCTGACGGCGGCGCCGTTCTTCGGCATCTTCGGGACATTTCCGTTCAGCATGGGGTATTGCCTGCGCCATTTCGGCGTCCGCAATCACATGACATGGTCGTTGAAGAAACTGGCTGAGGCCAAGAGCGGCGTGATCGCCTACTGGACGAAACGGCCGATCTTCGGCGGAGGGCATTTCGTGTTCTACGTGCGGCAGGAGGACGGGACCTATCTGGTGTACAACCGATGGAGCAACGTCGGTAAACCTTGGAAAGTATGTTCGCTTCGCGACATCGTGAAGCGTTTTTGCCTGATCGTCGGGTACGTGGTCGAGTGAGACTGCTGCGCCGGGCGTCGGGCTTGGTGGGATAGTGTTATTATGGGTAACGCTTTTGGGTAAAATGATCGGCAGCGGAAACGGTATGGAGCGGGGGAAATTACACGCGAGAGCGGTCGGCGGCAGAACCGTCGGGAAAGTGAGGTAGCTGGAGTGTTTGACAAGTGGTTTGAGACGCTGAAGAAAATGGCTTCGACAGCGAAGGACAAGGCGGGTTTCCTGTTGGGGGCATTGCTCGCCGTGGCAGTGGTTTTGGCGGTAGCGTTTATCGCGGAGTATTTCATCAACCGCGCGCACAAAAAGAACAATCTTCAGACAAGTCTCAACGCAAAAGAATCTTTGAAGATCCACCGCATGACGTTGATCGCCATGCTCTCGGCAGCGGCGGCGGTGCTGATGCTTCTGGATTTTCCGATTCCGTTGATCCCGATGTTTTACAAATTGGATTTCAGTGAGTTACCGATCATCATCGGTGCGTTCGCAATGGGGCCGGTGGCCGGCGTTGCGATGGAATTTCTGAAGATCCTGCTCAATCTTTTGCTGAAGGGAACGAGCACGGCGTTCATCGGGGAGTTTGCCAATTTCATCATGGGATGCTGTTTTATTGTGCCGGCATCGATCCTGTACTATGCGCACAAGACGAAGCGCATGTCGCGCATCGGCCTTGCGGTGGGCATTGTGGCGGAGGTTGTATGCAGCTGTCTGCTGAACGCATTTCTGTTGCTTCCCGCATATGCAAAACTGTTCCACGTCGACGTGAGTGTCCTTGTGGGACAGGGAACGGAGCGCAATGAGATGATCAAGACGCTCGGTACGTTCATCATTTACGGTGTGGCGCCGTTTAACCTCTTGAAGTACGGCGTCGTTTCGCTGATCACGATCTTGATCTACAAGCACATCAGCCGACTGTTGAAGAAGCAAAACTGATCCGCGGCGGCTGACGGGAGGACGTATGGACGAAAATAACAATGCGATCGTCACGGACGACGGCACCCTCGAGGGTACCGTCGCTCCGGCGACGGAGGGACAACCGGAAACGCCTGCGGAGATGACCCCGGAGGAGAAGGCCGCTGCGGAAAATGAGGCTCGATGCGAGGAGTTTCTCGCGGAGGAGCGGTTCAGCTTCACGTACATGCTGCGCTTCAAGGATCTGCTGCGCCATAAGATGCAGTTTTCCCTGTTTGATCCGATTCAGGGGCTGCCCTTCTGGATCTCGCTGATTCTTGCAATCGTGTATCTGGTGGCGGCGTGGTCGAAGCTGACCCAGCAGAACCGAACGATCATCATCGTCATTGTGGTGTTCCTGATCTGGTTCGTGCCGGTCCGCGCGGTGCAGAACGCAGCCCGCAACGCGGCATACCTGCGAAAGAACTGTTCACCGACGGAGTACCACATTTGCGAGAAGGGTATTGTCGCCTGCCAGGACGAACTTCGCAGCGCGATGGACTACGGCAAATTCCGCCGTTTGAAGGTCAATCGGAACTGGCTGTACGCGCAGGTGTTTTTGAACAGCGGATTTATTTTCCCGAAGGATCTGGTGGGAGAGCGCTATGAGGAACTTCGGGCATTCCTGAGTTCCCATATCGGAAAGAAGAAGTGAGGTCGGTTATGGTCTTGGACAGTTACAGTGCCGAGGAGACGCTGCGCATCGGTCAAATGCTCGGAGAGAAGGTTCCGGCAGGCACAGTCGTGTGCCTTGAGGGCGATCTGGGTGTCGGAAAAACCGTCTTTGTCAAGGGTGTGGCGCGCGGTCTGGGAGTTCACGATCCGGTCTGCAGCCCGACGTTCACCATCGTGCAGGAGTACCGGGACGGGCGGATCCCGCTGTTTCATTTTGATGTATACCGGATCGAGGATCCGGAGGAGATGTATGAGATCGGCTACGAGGAGTATTTCTTCGGCGACGGCGTCTGCCTGATCGAGTGGGCGGAGCAGATCGCGGAGCTGATCCCGCCGGAGGCCGTTCATGTCAGGATCGAGAAGGATCTCGACAAAGGATTGACCTATCGGCGGATTACGATGGATTTCGGAGGCGAAAGTTGAAAATACTGGCAATTGACAGCTCGGCGGCGGTAGCGTCCGTAGCGATCCTGACGGACGAGGCCGTGCTCGCGGAGTATTCGACGGATTACAAAAAGACACATTCGCAGACCTTGCTGCCGATGATCGACGAGGTTCTTCGCATGACCGAGACCGATCCTGCGGAGATCGACGCCATCGCTATTGCGGCGGGACCGGGGTCGTTTACTGGCCTTCGCATCGGCGCGGCGACCGTGAAAGGTCTCGCGATGGTTTGGAATGTTCCGATCGTGCCGGTTTCGACGGTGGCGGGACTTGCCTGCAATCTGGCCGGAACCGACGCTTCAGTATGCCCGCTGATGGATGCCAGACGTCGGCAGGTTTACACGGGAATCTACGGTTTCGAAGGGACTACTATTGTAGAATATATGCCGGATGCATGCATGACCATCGAGGAGACGATGGAGAAGGTCAACGCGATGGGGAGAAAGGTCATTTTCCTCGGAGACGGCGTTGACGTTTACGCCGACCGCCTGGCATCGATGGTGACGGTGCCGTATTCCGTTGCGCCGATCCACCTTCGGAAGCAGAGTGCGGCCTCGGTCGGCTGGCTCGGACTGTCGTACGCTTCGCAGGGAAAGACGGTGAGCGCGGAGGCGTTTGTGCCCACCTACCTTCGGGTTTCCCAGGCGGAACGGGAGAGGGAGGAGCGCATTGGAAAACAATGATCGCGCGGCGGGCGATACGTATTCCGTCGTCCGCATCGACAACGCTTTGGTGCCGCAGATGGCGGAGCTGGAGCTTCGGTGTTTTTCCGACCCATGGAGTGAGAAAGAATTGGCGGATTCCGTAGCGAGTCCGTTTTACTGTTTTTTTGCGGCGATGGACGGGGAGCGGATGCTCGGCTACGCCGGCGTTTTGATGACGCCGCCGGAGGCTCAGATCGTGAGTATCTGCGTCGAGCCGTCGATGCGCCGGCGGGGGATCGCGAGAGCGCTTCTGCGGGTTCTGCTGCAGACGGCGGCCTCCGCGGGAGCCGAGGTGGCTTTGCTGGAAGTGAGGGAGCACAACGCGGGGGCGATCGCGCTGTATGAATCGGAGCATTTTTCGTGTGTCGGGACGCGGAAGAACTATTACCGGAATCCGACGGAAAATGCCTTGTTGTACTTGCTGGAATTAAGGAGTAAAGAGTATGTTAGAGATTTGCCTGCTGGGAACGAGCGGAATGATGCCCCTGCCGGGGCGTTTTCTGACGTCCTGCATGACACGGTATAACGGTGCCGGCCTGTTGATCGACTGCGGGGAAGGCACGCAGGTGGCGCTGCGAAAGCGCGGCTTCAGCTGCCATGACATCGATACGATTTTGATCACGCACACCCACGGGGACCATGTGAGCGGAATTCCGGGGCTGCTGCTCTCGATGGGCAATGCGGAGCGCACGGAGCCCGTGACGATCATCGGACCCAAGGGAACGGCCGCAGTCGTAAGCGCGTTGTGCATCATCGCGCCGGATCTGCCGTTTGAAATTCGGTTTATCGAACTGACGAAAGCCGCGGAATCCGTTGAGCGTCCGCAATACACGGTGGAGGCCTTCCGGGTCAACCACGGGGTCGTCTGCTACGGCTACTCGATCGTCATCCGCAGACAGGGGCGGTTCATCCCCGAGAAGGCGGCGGCCAACGCCGTGCCCATGTCCTGCTGGAACCGGCTGCAGAAGGGGCAGACAATAGAGGAAAACGGGGTCACCTACACGCCGGACATGATCCTCGGCCCGGAGCGTAGAGGATTGAAACTTACGTATTGTACGGATTCCCGTCCGGCGGCGTCCATCACGGCCGGTGCGGCCGACGCGGATCTGTTCATCTGCGAGGGCATGTACGGCGAGCCGGGGACGGAGCAGAAGGCGAAAGAGCATCGTCATATGACGTTTATCGAGGCAGCGACCATCGCGAAGGATGCAAATGTGCGCGAGATGTGGCTTACGCATTACAGCCCGTCGCTTGTGCACCCGGAGCAGTTTGTGGAGCGGGCGAGGGAGATCTTCCCGAATACCGTCGCAAGCCGGGACGGCCAGTTTGTCGATCTCTGCTTTGACGAGGAATGATTTCGGAGGCACTATGAAAGGAACTTATATCTTGGCAATCGAATCGTCCTGCGACGAGACCGCAGCCGCGGTTGTGAAAAACGGCCGCGAGGTGCTCTCCAACGTCATCTCCTCGCAGATCGCGCTGCATACGCTCTACGGCGGCGTGGTGCCGGAGATCGCATCCCGCAAGCATATCGAGAAAATCAATCCCGTGATCACGGAGGCTCTTTCGCAGGCGGGAATGACGCTTGACGAGATGGACGCCGTGGCTGTCACCTACGGCCCGGGTCTGGTCGGCTCGCTGCTGGTCGGCGTGGCGGAAGCGAAGGCCATCGCCTACGCGGCACACAAACCGCTGATCGGCGTTCATCATATCGAAGGCCATGTCTCGGCCAATTACATTTCCCATCCGGATCTGGAACCGCCGTTTCTGTGTCTGGTGGTCTCGGGCGGCCATACCCACATCGTTTCGGTGGAGGATTACGGGACGTACCGGATCATCGGAAGAACCCACGACGACGCGGCCGGTGAGGCCTACGATAAGATCGCGCGCGCCATCGGACTCGGCTATCCCGGCGGCCCGAAGGTGGATGCTTTGGCGCGGCAGGGCAACCCGGAAGCGATCGCGTTTCCGCGCGCACACATTGAAGACTGTCCGTACGATTTCAGCTTCAGCGGCCTGAAGTCGGCGGTTTTGAATTATCTGAATATTGAGAAGATGAAGTCCCGCGACGCAGCTCATCTGCAGGCGGAAGACCTTGCCCGTCACGGCGTTCCGACGGGCGGCGATGCGGAAGGGACGGAGAGCTGTCAGGACGTCTTTTCCGACGGGACCACGAAAGCCGATCTGGCGGCATCGTTCCAGGCGGCGGTGGTGGACGTCTTGGTGACGCGCACGATCGCGGCGGCGAAGGCGCAGGGCATGAATACGGTCGCCATTGCCGGGGGCGTGGCTTCGAATTCGGCGCTTCGCAACCGCATGCGCGAGGTGGGCGAGGCCCAGGGGATGCGAGTGGTATATCCCGAGCCGATCCTTTGCACCGACAACGCGGCGATGATCGGAGCGGCAGCGTACTACGAATTTTTGCGCGGAAACGTCGCCGATCTGACCCTCAACGCCGTTCCGGGACTGAAATTGGGCGAAAGATAGATAATTTTTCAACTTTTTTTCATTTTCCTATTGACTGTAAACCTTGTTGATAGTTTATGGTTGCCCTTGAAAGCGGGGCGGAATGCCCGAAACCGCTCAAAAAACTGACAGCGAGGTGACGATGTATGACAATCAAAGAAGTGGAACAGGAGCTGAATATCCCGCGTGCTTCCATCCGGTTTTATGAGAAGGAGCGCCTGATCGATCCGCAGCGGTCAGACAACGGCTACCGCGAGTATTCGGAGGAGGATGTGGCGACCCTGCGGAGAGTTGTTATTTTCCGAAAACTGGGTCTCCCCGTTTCCGACATCGAGGAAGTTTTGGACGGCTCGAAGCCGCTTGCGGAGGCGCTTAAGGACAATATCGCGAAACTGGAGGAGCAGCTTGCGGAGCTGACCGGCGCGATCGAGTTGTCGAAGACGATCTGCGGGCGCAACGAGAATATCGAGAGTTTCGATGAGCGCTACTACTGGGACGAGATCAACCGCGAGGAAGAGCAGGGCAGTCGTTTCATGGACATTGCCAAGGATATCGCGCATTACCAGAAGTCCCTCTTCCTGGAGCAATTCGGGATCGCCGACCGCGAGGGCAATCTGAGCGTTTCCGTGGGCAAAGGTATTCTGAGCGTTCTGGGAGTCAGCCTGCTGTGGGGCGGCATGCGGTGGTTGCTCGTCAAACGAACCCCGGAGAGCTTTCTGATCGGTGTGGGCACACCGTTTTTCACGGTGGTGCTGCTGATCCTGGTCGGATGTCCGATCCATCTTCTCGGACGGAAATTCCGGTGGATTGCCAAGCATGAGAAACTGTATACATTTCTGTTTGCGATCGTTCTCTGCCTTTTGCTCATCCTGTGTGTTTTATAGAATAAGGACGGCGTTTCTGAGGTTCTTCGGAAAATGCCTTGCGACTGCGTGCGATTGCACGAAAAAGTATTGACAAGGGCGTTTTCTTGTGGTACTTTAGTATTCGCGTTCTTTGGAGAGTTGGCCGAGTGGTTTAAGGCGCCGGTCTTGAAAACCGGTGTTTCCGAAAGGAACCGTGGGTTCGAATCCCACATTCTCCGTTTCGGTTCTCACGAAGACACGAAATGAATATCGAGTAAGTTGTTCGGCTGTCCTACAGGCTGCAGCCGAAGCTTCACCATATGGAGAAGTACCCAAGAGGCTGAAGGGACACCCCTGGAAAGGGTGCAGGCCGTTAATAGCGGTGCGAGGGTTCAAATCCCTCCTTCTCCGTCCGAAACCCGATGACACATGTCGTCGGGTTTTTTGCTGTTCAGGGTCTTTTTGCATAAAGAATCCCGCAGGCATCTGCCCGCGGGATCGGTTGGTTCTCAATGTTTCAATGCTGCGACATCCTCGCCGTTTTTGTAAGCGATGTATTCCTCGAGGCAATACCCGAGCTCGTGCATCTCGGCTGCGGCTTCCTCACCGACGTAGCGGAAATGCCACTGCTCATATTGGATGCCGGTGACCTTGGTCTTCTTCTCGGGATAGCGGAGAATGAAACCGTATTTCCAGCAGTTGGTATGCATCCATTTGTAATCATACTCGATCAGCCAGATATCGAAGCCGAGACCGGTGCGGTGCTCGGAAGCGTTGCCGGGAACGGTCCGGGTCGGATTCTTGTACGGATCCTTGCCGTAGTTCGGCTCCTTGGTGATCCGGTTGATCCAGAACTGATTCTGCGTTGCGTAGTTGCGGTAGGCTCCGGTCTGCGAGATCTTAACCTGTGAGCAGCCGGCGGCTCTGGCGTCGGTGCACATGCGGTTGAGAGCTTCCAGGGCAACCCGGTTGCCTCGGCTGTAGTTATCACGATCGTCCACGATGACGTAATCGCGGTCTTTCTCGGGAACGGAGATCGGATCCTGAATGATGTATACATTGCGGTCCAGAACTTCGTCCAGGCGAACCAGTCCTTCCGGATCTCCGGTGTATTTCAGCCGGTGCGTCCAGTTGACCAGCATCAGATAATCAATCGGCCAGTTGTCCATCTCGATCGGTTCGGCGTCCAGATCCGTCGTGACGCTGGAGCATTCCCCGAATGCGGTAGGAGTGGGGGTCGGCGTGGGTGTCGATGTCGGTGCCTCCGTCGGAGTTACTGTCGGCGTCGGCGGGTCTGTCGGATTTCCCGCAGATCCGGTTGGGCTGTCCGTCGGAGTCTGTTTGTTGCCCGGTTCCGTCGGCGTGACTGCGGTCGTCGCGCCCTTCGTCGGCGTCGGCGTCGTCTTGGCCTTGCCGGGAGTTTTGGAGTCGTTCTTAAATGCGTAGATGATCAAAACGATCAAAGCGATAAAGATCAGCACCATGACGGTCATGCAGAGAGCGAAATGCTTTCGCAGAAACCGCTTCACCGGATGCTTTTTCTTGCGCTTGCGATGCTGTGTCGTAGCCATGTAATCAAATAACCTCCCAAAGCGCTGCGTGTTGCGCAAAAACTCACACGGAGTTATTATATCATACCCGCACCGGAAAATGAAGCATTTTTTGTAACATCTCCCGTCAGTCGGGGCGCTCCGGGCACCGAAGCGGCGGCTTCGCCCACTTCGGAAAATGTCAGAAATGCTTGCATTGCGGAAACCTGTTTGCTATAATTGCACACGGTAATTCGAGAGCATGTCTTTGGACGAGGCGTTGTCCGGGAGAGTGCAAAATCGGGAAAAAGAGGTAGTGTATACTATGGATCATGTATCATTTGACGCGTCGTTGGCGTCGCGGTTTGTAAGTGCCGGCGAGACGGCGCTGATCGCAGGGCAGGCGGAGGCCGCAAAGGCCGAGCTGCTTTCCAGAAAGGGCGCAGGAAGCGATTTCCTCGGTTGGATCGATCTTCCGGTTGCGTATGACAAAGAGGAGTTCGCCCGCATCAAGAAGGCGGCGGCAAAGATTCAGTCGGACTCCGACGTTTTGGTTGTCATCGGCATCGGCGGCTCGTACCTCGGTGCGCGTGCGGCAATCGAGTTTTTGCGCCACAGTTTTTACAACAATGTTTCCAAGGAAATCCGCAAGACGCCGGAGATCTATTACGCCGGCAACAGCATCAGCGCGACGTACCTTTCGCATTTGATCGAAGTGATCGGCGACCGTGACTTCTCGGTCAACATCATCAGCAAATCCGGTACGACGACGGAGCCTGCGATCGCTTTCCGAGTATTCAAGGAACTCCTGATCAGGAAGTACGGCAGAGAGGAAGCAAACAAGCGTATTTACGCAACTACGGACAAGGCGCGCGGAGCGCTGAAGCAGGTTGCGACGGAAGAGGGCTATGAGAGTTTTGTGGTTCCGGATGATGTCGGCGGACGCTTCTCCGTACTGACGGCAGTCGGTCTTCTGCCCATCGCGGTGAGCGGTGCCGACCTTGACGCTTTGATGGCCGGCGCGGCAAGCATGCGCGAGGCCTGCATCAACAACGATTATGCGAACAATGATGCGGTTCGTTATGCGGCAATCCGAAACATTCTCTACCGCAAGGGCAAGAGTGTTGAGGTGCTTGCGAACTATGAGCCGTCACTGCACTACGTGAGCGAGTGGTGGAAGCAGCTTTACGGTGAGAGCGAGGGCAAGGACCAGAAGGGCATTTTCCCGGCAAGCGTCGATCTCACGACCGACCTTCATTCGATGGGCCAGTTCATCCAAGACGGCGCCCGCATCATGTACGAGACGGTGCTCTCGGTGGAGAAGAGCCGCGAGGAGATCACGCTCACGGCGGAGCCCGTGGATCTTGACGGAATGAACTATCTCGCAGGCAAAACGGTATCCTTTGTCAACAAGAGCGCGATGAAGGGAACCCAGCTTGCACATGTCGACGGCGGCGTTCCGAACCTTGTCGTGAACATCCCCGAGCAGAATGAATTCTACCTCGGCCAGCTGTTCTACTTCTTCGAGTTCGCATGCGGCGTCAGCGGCTACATGTTGGCGGTTAACCCCTTCAACCAGCCCGGTGTTGAGAGCTACAAGAAGAACATGTTCGCGCTTCTCGGCAAGCCCGGCTACGAGGAGCTTCGCGCAGAACTTTCCAAGCGTCTTGAGCAGTAAAACAAAGTGCAATACAAAAACGGCGATGCATTGATGCACCGCCGTTTTTTGTAGAATCGTTGTTGCGTGTCAGAAGGTGGAGCTTTCCGCTTCCTTCTCTTTTTTGTGTCCGCCGGTTGCCACTAAGAACAAACCGAAGAAACCGCCGCTGGCGCCGCCGATGATGTGGCCGAGCTGCGAGATGTTGTCATCGTGAAATGCGTTGATGAGCTCGTTGCCGAGGTACAGAACGCAGATCAGGATGAACGTGATCGGAATCCGGCCTTTCTCCGCGTTGGTCACCGACGCGAGGATGATGAACATGAACACGATCCCGCTGGCCCCGAGCAATGCGGAGTTCGGGAAGAGGAGATTGAAGAGGATTCCGGTGATCACCGCCGTGATTGCCATCATCTCCAGAATAAGCTTGCTTCCGTACTTCTCTTCGAGGATCGGTCCGAGCATCAAAATGTACAGCATGTTGCCGAGGAAGTGATCCCAGTTGGCGTGTCCGATCGCATGGCCGAAGAGGCGGAAATACATCAGCGGATCCGTCAAAGGTGCACGGTAGGTCCTAAACAAATGCGCCGTGGTCCAATTGTCGGTAATCTTCCCGAGGAAGAGCACCACGAGGCAGACCAGCGCAAACGTCAGCGTGACAGGTGCATTATAGTGAAAACGTCGAAGAAATTTCATCCGGAGACATCCTTTCTGTCGGCTTTGCGCCGACGGGAATCAGCGTATACAATCATTCGGCAAGCTTCAGATCGCCGTCCTTGATCAATCCCGATGCTCGGAAAATGCGTCCCAGTACGAAGCACAGGATCGCGGGCAGGATGAAGCTGATGAGCACAAGGCCGAGCCAGTCAAACCAGTCTGCGGAGCCGTTCCAACCGGTGATGACGCCGATCTGGCCGACAAATCCGCAGGTGCCCATGCCGGACGAGATCGGAAGACCGTTCATCTCCAGACGGAAGATGCAGGTTGCGATCGGGCCGGTGATCGCCGAAGCGATGATCGGCGGAAGCCAGATGATCGGCTTCTTGGCGATGTTGCCCATCTGCAGCATGCTGGTGCCGATACCCTGCGACACAAGGCCGCCGACCTTATTCTCCTTATAACTCAAAACGGCAAATCCGATCATCTGCGCACAGCAGCCCGCGACTGCGGCGCCGCCTGCAAGACCGGTGAGACCGAAGGAAGCACAGATGGCCGCGCTGCTGATCGGAAGCGTGAGCGCCATACCGATGACAACGGAGACGATGATACCCATGATGAACGGCTGTTGTTCCGTCGCCCACTTGGTGAAATCACCGACTTTGGACGCTGCCCAGCCGATGTGGGGAGCCGTCCAGATGGATAACAGGCCGCCGATCACAACGGTGACAAACGGCGTGATGAGAATATCGATCTTGGTTTCCTTGGAAACTGCCTTGCCGAACTCTACGGCGACGATGGCGATCAGGAGCACGGCAAGCGGTCCGCCGGCTTTTCCCATGTCATTGGCGGCCTGTCCGACCGCGGCAGCGGAAAATACGACAAGCGGCGGTGCCTTCAGGGCAACGGCGATGGAAACGGCCATCGCGGGACCGGCAACGGCAGAGGCGAACGTGCCGATGTCAACCAGCCAGTCGCAGATCTGTTTCAGCCACGAGATATCCGCAACGGCATTGCCGGCCTGCTGACCGAGCGTCTTGATGATCGTGCCGATCAGTAGGGATGCGAACAGACCTTGAGCCATCGCGCTCATGGCATCGATACCGTAAGCTTTCCAGGAAATGTGAATGTTTTTCCGTTTCAAAAATGCTCTCATTGAGGACCTCCAAAACGACCGCTTTTTGGGCGAATTTTCTTCAAACTATCATAATCAAAAGAAAAAAACAAGTGAAACCGCGAAAAAAGTTATGCTCGTTATACAAACCATAAGTAATACTAATACTTCAAATAAGTATAAAAAGAAAGTTCCCACCTTGCAAGGGAAAAAGTGAGAGAGTACAATGGGTACGTTAAAAAACGGAATGACTGACCGGGTGGTCGGCACGATGTGCCGGGGTGCTTCGGTATTGTAGGAGGATAGCTATGGGCGGATTTTTCGGTGTCGCATCGAAAGAGGATTGTATCTTCGATTTGTTCTTCGGAGTAGACTATCATTCCCATCTCGGGACACGGCGGGCAGGTCTCGCGGTGTACGGAGAAAACGGCTTTGAAAAATCAATTCACAAGATTGAGAATTCGCCGTTTCGGACGAAATTTGAGAAGGAAGCTCACGAGATGCACGGCCACATGGGCATCGGATGCATCTCCGACTTTGAGCCGCAACCGATCCTGGTGCGCTCTCATCACGGCAAATTTGCCATCACTACGGTCGGCAAGATCAACAACAAGGACGAGATTGTCGATACAATCCTGAAACATAATTCCCACTTCTTCATCATGAGCAACGGGGAAGTCAACGCGACCGAGCTTGTGGCGGCGTTGATTGACCAAAAGGAGAACCTGATCGACGGCATCCGGTATGCCCAGGAGATGATCGACGGTTCCCTTTCCTTGCTCCTTCTGACTGACAAGGGAATCTATGCGGCACGCGACCGTTTGGGCCGTACGCCCATCGCTCTCGGTAAGAAGGACGGCGCGATCTGTGCGGCGCTGGAGAGTTTCTCCTATGCGAACCTCGGGTTCCAGCCGCTCCGTGAGCTCGGACCGGGAGAGATCGTCGTCTTTGATGCGGACGGCGTTCATACTCTGATCGCTCCCGGCAAAAAGATGAAGATCTGTACCTTCCTTTGGATCTACTACGGCTATCCGTCTTCATCCTACGAGGGCGTCAGCGTGGAAGAGGCCAGATATCACTGCGGCGAGAAGCTTGCAAAGAGAGATAATGTACATCCGGATGTGGTTGCCGGCGTTCCGGACTCCGGTACGGCGCACGCCATCGGCTACGCCAATGCGGCAGGCATCCCGTTCACCAGACCGTTGATCAAGTACACGCCGACGTGGCCGAGATCCTTCATGCCGACGATGCAGGAGAAGCGTGACCTCATCGCCAAGATGAAGTTGATCGCGGTTCCCGAGCTGGTAAAGAATAAGAGTTTGTTGATCATCGACGACTCCATCGTGCGCGGAACGCAGCTTCGCGAGACCGCGGAATTCCTGTTCGAGAGCGGTGCGAAGGAAGTTCATGTTCGCCCGGCCTGCCCGCCGCTTTTGTATGGATGCAGGTTCCTGAACTTCTCGCGCTCGAAGAGTGAGATGGAGTTGATCACGCGCCGCTGCATCGCGGAACTCGAAGGTACGGAGGATGTTCCGGCAGACGTTTTGGAGGATTACGCAAATCCGGATTCCGAGCGCTATGCGCGCATGACGGAGGCAATCTGCAAGAAGTTGAATTTCACTTCGCTGCGTTTCCATCGGCTGGATGACATGATCGAATCCATCGGAATTCCGAAGGAGAATCTGTGTACATTCTGCTGGAACGGCAAGGATGCTGAAGAATAAACACTATGTCGTAATGCGGTGTTTTTCGCAAAATATTATGTCATTTTTTATGGGGTCTCCGTAATCGGTTCGGCGAATGTGGAAAATCGTTAAATCGGTTGACAAGCTCGTTTACGGTACGCTATGATTGTGACGTAGCAATAATGTAGTATGCTATAGAGCATTCAACGCGACGTATTAAGGAGGTAGCGTAAAATGGCGATTGCGAGAACGCCCGAAGAGGAGCAGGCGGTAAAGGATCAACTGATTTCGATTTGCGCCAAGATTTTTTTCCGGGACGGATATTCTAAAGTGACGATGAAGTCCCTTTCGGAGGAGGCCGGATGTACAACCGGTAAGTTTTACAGTAATTTCAGCGGGAAACCGGAGATCCTTCAGATTCTCCTCGGAAAGCTTACCCGCGTGAATTATGATGAGGCTTCCAAACTTATGGATGCCGATGATACAGCTTTCATGCAGCTGGTATATTTCTTCGTTCTTCAATATGAAGTATGCCACGTCAATGAGAAACTGTGTGAGTTGTTCTACTATGCATATGAGGATTCCGATGCCATCCGCTCGACGGCAGAGCAGATGAAGACGGAGCTCGGTCGTGTATTGAGTGCTTCTTACAACATGAAAGATTCGGATGAGGTTTTGATGTCCAAGTCCGCAATGAACTTCAACATCTTAAGAAGTATCATCTCCGGCGAGATGCTCGGATACACGTTCGGTGACGAGAAGACGCAGCTTGCAACATTGCTCGATACCATCATGGCTTCGTGCGGTGTCAGCGGCAAGAACGCTGAGAAGGTTCGCAATCGAGTTGAGGAGAAGTATCCGTTGTTCCGTGAAGCAACGTTCAATATGATCATCCGTATCCTGCAGACGAACCTTTCCTGAAACGAGGATTGAAATGGCTGAGTGTAGGATCTGCGGACGCAAAAGTCCGATCGAAAACGCCAACTTTTGTTACTACTGCGGAGCGTCCCTGCGGGAGCAGGGCGAGAGCGCAGTCGGTTACATGACGATGCCGGAGACTTCCGAGATGCGGTATTCGGAAGCGCTTCGCGCGGAGCAGACTGCCGGGCAGCCGGCGGACGAGGTTGCGATTTCCAAATGGAAATGGTTCGGACTCCTGTGTTTGTTGCTGATCCCGCCGTACGGTTGGTTGATCCTGGTCATCTGGAGTATTGTGACTGCAGCCAATCCGAATAATGTTCCGCAGAAACGGGAGATGGCAAAAGGAATTTTGCTGTTCATCGTATTCACGGTAGTAATTGCAATCCTGATCGTGGTTTACCTGGAAACGCACCCGGATTTTCTTGCACAGTACGAAGAAATGTATCGCAATATGACGGGGGCATGATCGGTCGCGTTATATATACAATTTCGGAAAACAAAATATCGGTTAGATGCGGAGGGAGCGAAAACTCCCTCCGTTTTTAGTTTGCGCGCCATGGGCGCGCTCTAACGGGCGAAAGTCCCGAGTACGCGTAGGCAACGACGAAGTACATAGCTGAACAGCAAGGGTGTCCATCGCGAGGTGGAATCTGAAGGAAGCTGTAAGCAAACCCTTGGCCTGACG
>JAFRYE010000068.1 GCA_017441265.1 Lachnospiraceae bacterium
CTTCAGCCTATCGCTCCGCTTCGGCTTTAACGCGAGCGATACGTTCTTCCTCGGCACGTCGTTCCGCCTCAGCCTTTTCACGAGCGATTCTTTCTTCCTCAGCCTTGCGTTCCGCCTCGGCCTTATCACGAGCGATTCGTTCTTCCTCAGCACGACGCTCAGCCTCAGCCTTCTCACGAGCGATTCTTTCTTCCTCGGCGCGACGCTCGGCTTCTTCCTTCTCACGAGCGATGCGTTCTTCCTCAGCGCGACGCTCAGCCTCAGCCTTCTCACGAGCGATGCGTTCTTCCTCGGCACGGCGCTCGGCTTCCTCTTTCTCACGGGCGATGCGTTCTTCCTCAGCACGGCGCTCAGCTTCTTCCTTCTCACGAGCGATACGCTCTTCCTCGGCTTTGCGCTCCTCGGCAGCTTTACGCTCCGCAGCGATCCGATCCGCAGCACTGTTGGTGCGAGGCTTCGGCTTGAAGTCGGGAGATTCATCAGAAGCTTCCTCTGATGTAGAGGAGGAGGCCGATTCAACGGGTTTGGAAACAGCAGAAGGAGCAGAAGGAGTGGGAGCTTCTCCGCCCTTGCTGATCTTCTGGAACGAGATGAACTGTTTCATCGCAACTTTCTTATCGTCCTTGGAGACATAGATGCGATAAACATCATCTCGGATACCGTACTCGTAAGTGCCTTCGATTCCCTGATCCTTCAAGAAATCAATAAAGCGCTCCGCAACTTCCTTGTTTTGGAGCGATACCAAAGACACGAGATCAACGGAACGGTTGTCAATCAACGAGATGTTGCACTCCGTACAGATCGTTGTTCCCATGGGGTATTCTTTCTTACAGGTCGGGCAGTAGGGCATGAGTTCCTCTTTTCTGCGCTGCAGGTGCGAATTTTTCTCCTCTCACGGCCAAAGAGCGGCGCATCTTTGAACCGGCTGGACCGGAAAACGGTCCCGTTATCATTGACGTAAACCGAAATGGGTTACGATAGAATGCACATGGAATGTGTCACCTATCAGTATAGCCAAATTTCGGTATTTTTTCAAGAAAATAATATAATATTTCGACAATTTTCTTATTCGTTGCCGAACAGCTTTGTGTTCCATTCCTCGGTAAGAAAAACAACCATGGTATCATCGCAATCGGGGAACTGTTCCGTGATCTTTTTGTTGATCATCTGCAGACGCAGAAGTTCGGTTTCGATCATTGCTTCGCCGTCTGCCGGATCCCCGTCGGGGTACTCGGCAAGAATCGTTTCTTTGCTGACGGACTCCTTAAGAAAATCCCGGATTTCGTTCATATATTTCGTCTCTTCATCGGATTTAGCGAGCATTTTCCTGTATTTGTCAAATGACTCTAAGCCGATGGCAACCATACCGAGAGACAGAATCAGTAAAACAACGTTGCTGAATGCGGGTAAAAACGAGAACAAGCCGAAAACAGAAAGCAGGAATACAACGAGACCGATGACACCGATCCCCGTTAAGATCAGAGCGGACTCACGCACATCACGTGCCTTGTCGGCGATCGGCTCAAAACGATCCGTGCCTTTTCGAAGTTCCGAATTCGATACGGCAAGACTCTTTACGGAATCCTCCTCCAGCAATTCTTTTACATTTTCATCGATATTGGCATCCTCGAGTTTCTCCGCCAAAGCGGTGAGAACATCCTCGGACTCGGTGATGGACGAAAGGTCATCGTCGTCGCCGAAGAAGAGCTCATTTTCAGAAAAATCATCGGCTTTTGATTTCATGTCCGAAAGGGCGTTGCCGGTCTCGACCGACACGAATACGGAAAATGCCCGCATCACACGGTCGTAGTCCTTCTTATCGCAGCGCAGCGTATATTTGTCACCATCCGCAGCGACATCGGTCTCAATACCCGAGTAGGAGAGATAGTCGGTGAACTTCTTCAGCACATTCGGGCTTTTGAGCGAGATCGCCGAAACCAGCGAATTATCATCCAAATGATCGACAAGTTCGCAGTTGCAATCGGGACAGATCAAACTTCCCGGCATATACTCGGATTTACACTTCGGACAAATGGGCATGATCAACACCTCCGGCCGCTTATTTTCGGCGCCTTCGGCACCGTTTGCGGCATGAATCTATTATATTCAAAAGATGCATCCGTGGCAAGATATTCTTGAATCATCCGCGTCGGAATGCTACAATAAAAGATGGTTCTTAATCGAAGGGCGACCAGCCCGGAAAGGCGGTGGAGTATGGCCGAGAAACTTGCACTTTCGGATGACATTCTGCTTTCGGTGGAAAAGCCTGCCAGATATACCGGCGGCGAGATCAACATGGCGATCAAGGATCCGGACAAAGTGGATGTCCGGTTTGCCATGTGTTTCCCCGATGTCTATGAAGTCGGTATGTCCCATTTGGGAATTCAGATATTGTACGATATGTTCAACAAACGGGAGGACACGTACTGTGAGCGTGTCTATTCTCCATGGACGGATCTCGACGCCATCATGAGGGAAAAGCATATCCCTTTGTTCACGCTGGAGACGCAATCCCCCGTCAAAGACTTTGATTTCCTCGGGATCACACTGCAGTATGAGATGTGTTACACCAATGTGCTGCAGGTGCTGGATCTGTCCGGCATTCCGCTTCACGCGGCCGACCGCACCGAGGAGGATCCGATCGTGATCGGAGGCGGGCCGTGTTCCTACAACCCCGAACCGATCGCCGAGTTCTTTGATTTCTTCTACATCGGCGAGGGCGAGACCGTATACGGCGATATCATTGAGTTATATAAGGACAATAAACGAAAAGGCGGTACACGTGCGGATTTCCTTCGCGGTGTTTCCCATATACAGGGAATGTATGTGCCATCCCTGTACGAGGTCACTTATAAAGTTGACGGGACGATCGCATCCTTCCGGCCGAAGTACGACGATGTTCCGGCCAAGATACTGAAACAGGTGGTCACTGACCTTGACGCCTGTGTATACCCCGAAAAGCAGTTGGTTCCGTTTTTGAAGGTCGTTCAGGACCGTGTCGTTTTGGAACTGCAGCGCGGATGCACGCGAGGATGCCGGTTCTGTCAGGCCGGCATGATCTACCGGCCGAACCGCGAGCGCTCCGTTCCGTATTTGCGGCGGCTGGCAAAGAATCTTTTGGATACGTCCGGGCAGGACGAGATGAACCTGAGTTCCCTAAGTTCCAGCGATTTCTCGGGGCTCCGGGAGTTTGTGTACGCGATGATCGACGAATGCAAAGACCGCCATGTGAGTCTTTCACTTCCTTCGTTGCGGATCGATTCCTTTGCCGTCGACGTGATGAAGCAGGTGCAGGATGTCAATAAGAGCAGCATCACCTTTGCACCCGAGGCGGGAACGCAGCGCATGCGCAATGTCATCAACAAAGGTTTGACCGACGAGGATATTCTCGACGGCGCCTCGAAGGCATTTGCAGCCGGGTGGAACAAGGTGAAGCTCTATTTTATGCTCGGCCTTCCTACGGAAAATGACGACGATGTCCGCGGTATCGCGCAGCTCGGCGAGTCCATTGCCGAGGCGTATTACCGGCTTCCGAAGGAGTCGAGACGAGGCCGTGTGAACATCACGATCAGCACGTCGTACTTCATCGCGAAACCGTTCACTCCGTTCCAGTGGATGCCGATGATCAACAAAGAGACATTTCTTGTGCGGCAGCGTCTGCTGAAGGCAACTGTCGGCGAGCAGCTGAATCAAAAGAGCCTTGTGTACCATTGGCATGATGCGGAAACCAGTGAGCTTGAGGGCATTTTCGCGAGAGGAGACCGCAAGCTTGCGGCCGCGATCGAGGAGGCCTACCGGGATGGATGCATCTACGACGCCTGGACAGAGCATTTCAAGTATGATGTCTGGAAACGGATCCTAGACAAGCACGGGATCACCGTTGAGTTTTATAATCTTCGTGAGCGTCCCAAGGATGAAATTCTTCCGTGGGATCATATCGACATCGGAGTATCCCGCGATTTCCTTTACCGGGAATACGAGAAGGCGCAGCAGGAGATCGTCACTCCGAACTGCATGGTCAAATGCTCCGGCTGCGGAGCGGTTCAGTTCGGATGCGGCATCTGCAAACGCCCCGGAAATAAGGAGGTGACAAACGCATGAACCTGAGAATATGTTTCTCCAAGTTCGGCCGGCTTCGTTTTCTGGGACACCTTGACGTCATGCGCTTTTTCCAGCGGGCGATCACCCGAGGCGGCGTTCCGGTTGCATACAGCGCGGGGTTTCATCCTCATATGATCATGAGTTTTGCGCAGCCCCTTGCACTCTCCGTCACGAGCGACGGCGAGTATTTCGACATCGAATGCGGCGTTGACAGTGTCGATCCCGATGATATTCTGGCAAGACTTCGCGGCGCCATGTGCGACGGACTCGACGTGCGTTCCGTCACGATCCTGCCCGAGCGTGAGCCGAACACAAAAAAACAGACGGGCATGTCGCAGATTGCCGGAGCGATGTATCTGCTCACGTCCGATGCGGAAAACGGTGCGAAATTTGCCGAGGCTGTACGAAAACTTGCTGAAGCCTCGAGCGTTTTGGTGGAAAAAGAAGGCAAGAGCGGCGTCAGGGATGTGGACATCCGGAAAGGCATCCACGCTCTGGCAATCCTGAACGAAGGCGGCACTTTAGAGTATCTATCAAACGACGGTATGTTTGACTGTCCGCCGGATCTGACCGGCGGATTCGGAAGGGAGCGAAGCGCACATGCGCCCGAACGCCCCTGCGGCAGCGTGACGATCCTTGCGGCGGTGGATGCCGGCAGCGAGAACAACATATCGGTGGAATTGCTGACGGAAGCATTGCGCAAATGCGGCGAGCTGCCTGATGGCAGGTTTTTAAATGCGCACCGGATGGAATTGTTCGGACGACGCGAGGATCATATGGTATCACTTGCATTGATGCGATAAGTTTTTGGGGGAGGCAGTGTGGAAACACGAATTGTCTATCGTAAGGAATCAGCCGTGATCTCGGCTGCATTTTCCGATAATCGGCTGACATCGATCACCGTGAACGGAAGTGACAAAGAGTTGATCCCGGGGGACATTTTCCTCGGTCGGATCGCTTCCGTTGTGCCCGGGATCGGCGGATTGTTTGTCAACATCGGACTTGAGAAGAATTGTTTTCTGAAAACCGACTGCGCGGATGATCCCTTTGTCAGACAGAGTCACGCCGACGGCAAACTGCATGAGGGCGATGAATTGCTTGTGCAGATCATTCGCGAGGAAGGTCGCAACAAGCCGGCAACCTTGTCTGCGAAGTTGTCGCTTTCTGGCGTTTTCGTCGTGGTGAGCAGCGGACCCCGCGGAATACGGATTTCCAGCAGGATTTCCGACGAGGTTGAAAAAAAGCGTCTTACCAAACTTGCCGACGAATGCCTCGGCGATTCCGCATACGAAATCATGTTGCGTACGAATTCATCCCACGCCGATCCCGAGCATGTGCGAAATGAGCTTCGCATGCTGATGGAGACGATGCAAAAACTGACGACGGAAGGGTTGATGCGGACTGTCGGTACCAAGCTGTATGAAGGACTTCCGGCATATCTTTGCGAGTTCCGCGACTCGAAAAATCCTTCGCCGGACCGGATTCTGGTCGAGGACGAGGACATTTACAGAAAAATGAAATCCTTTGCGGCAGGATTCCGGCCTGAGTACAGTGCGTCGATCCGATTGAGTGACCGAAGCGTGTATCCGCTGGAGGCCGAGTTCGATATGCGTGCCCGGATCTCGGAACTGACTTCTCGGAAGGTTTGGCTTCGGAGCGGAGCGTATCTTATTTTTGATACTGCGGAAGCTATGACGGTCATCGATGTTAACACCGGCAAGGCAAGCGATTCCAAAACGACGCAGAAGGGTTTCTTAGCGTGCAATTTAGAGGCCGGAGAGGAGATCGCAAGACAGCTTCGCCTACGCAACATTTCCGGCATTATCATCGTCGATTTCATCGACATGCCGTCCCCGGAGGACCGCGATACGCTGATGGGCAGACTTCGCGAACTCATGGAAAATGACGACATCATGACCCGCGTGATCGACATGACGAAACTCAATCTGGTGGAGATCACCAGAACCAAGAAAAAACGACCGCTTGCGGAAGATCTGAGAAAATTCGGAATCTATCAGCCGACTCGCGAAAAAGACTGAAAAATCGCGGTTTTTCGACTTTTTCCGCTTGACATAGGGAAAACGTTGTGCTATCTTTTGAGAGTATGCCGCACAGTGAGGTATAAGTGCGCCCTTTTGGCGCCGCCGTAACTGGCGAGTAATGATAATAGGAGGTACCCTGTATGTACGCGATTATTGCAACAGGCGGTAAACAGTACAAGGTAGCGGAAGGCGATATCATTAGAGTAGAGAAGCTCGGCGCAGCCGAAGGTGAGAACTACGTTTTTGATCAGGTTCTTGCTGTGAACAACGGCGAACTTGTAGTCGGAACGCCCACTGTTTCCGGCGCATCCGTATCTGCAACCGTTCTTGGTGAAGGCAAGGCTAAGAAGGTAATTGTTTACAGATACAAGAGAAAGAGCGGATATCACAAGAAGAACGGTCACAGACAGCCGTTTACGCAGGTTAAGATCGACGCAATTAATATGTAAATCTCGCTTGCACAGAGGAGAACCATCATGATTCGTGTTGATTTCTACTATGAAGACAAGGAATTATGCGGATTCCATATCCACGGACACTCCGAGTATGCAGATCCCGGAAAAGACATTGTTTGTTCGGCGATTTCAGCATTGTCCTTCAATTGCGTAAATTCGCTTGAGGTTCTTTCGAAGGACCGCACGAGTGTAGAACAGGAATCCAACGGAAATCTCTTTTGTATTGTAAAACGTCCGATCAGTCCGGAAGGACAGCTCCTGTTGCGTTCTCTGCAACTGGGAGCGGAAAATATCGCGAAGGAATATCCGCGATACGTAACCATTTCGACCAAAGAGTAGTTTTCATTTTCATTGCAGACAGGAGGTAACAGTCATGCTTAGAATGAACCTTCAATTTTTCGCTCATAAAAAGGGTGTCGGTTCCACTAAGAACGGCAGAGATTCCGAGTCCAAGAGACTTGGTGCGAAGCGCGCCGACGGCCAGTTCGTTAAGGCCGGCAACATCCTTTTCAAGCAGCGCGGGACTAAGATTCATCCCGGTGTAAATGTAGGCCGCGGCGGTGATGACACGCTGTTCGCATTGGTTGACGGAACGCTTCGTTTTGAGACCAAGGCAGGCGGAAAGAAGCAGGCCAGCGTTTATCCCGTAGCTGAGTAATTCAGACAGAAGTGATGAGCAGCCCCGTTTTGACCAAGCGTCGGAACGGGGTTTTTCTTAAAAATGTTTTTATTTTGCAGGAGGCACTATGTTTGCTGATACGGCAACAATCTATATCCGCTCCGGCAACGGCGGCGACGGCCATGTCGGGTTCCGCCGCGAGTTGTTTGTGGCGGCCGGCGGTCCTAACGGCGGAGACGGCGGCAAAGGCGGCGATCTCATTTTTGAGGTGGATGAAGGCCTGAACACGCTCAATGATTTCCGTTATATCCGAAAGTATTGCGCCGGCAACGGCGAGAACGGCGGCAACAACTGCTGCCACGGTAAGGACGGCGAGGATCTTGTTGTCAAGGTGCCGGAAGGGACCCTGATCAAAGAGGCGGAGAGCGGCAAAGTCATCGCGGATATGTCCCATGAAAACCGGCGAGTCGTGTTGCTTCGAGGCGGCCGCGGCGGCAAGGGCAACATGCATTACGCAACGGCGACGATGCAGGTTCCGAAGTACGCCCAGCCCGGCCAGAAAGGCCGTGAACTGAACGTCACGCTGGAGCTTAAGGTGATCGCCGATGTCGGACTTGTCGGGTTCCCGAACGTCGGCAAATCGACGTTCCTCTCGCGTGTTTCCAACGCGCGACCGAAGATTGCCAATTATCATTTTACGACGCTCAATCCGAATCTCGGAGTCGTCGCTCTGGAGGGTACGGACGGCTTCGTCATCGCCGATATCCCAGGCCTGATCGAGGGTGCATCGGAAGGCGTCGGACTCGGACACCGGTTCCTTCGTCACGTGGAGCGCTGTCGTGTGATCCTTCACATTGTCGATGCCGCTTCGACGGAAGGTCGCGATCCGATCGACGATATCCGGTTGATCAACGAGGAACTCCGCAAATACAGCGCGGTTTTGGCCGAAAAGCCGCAGATCATTGTCGCCAACAAGATGGACGCACTCTCGGAGGAAGACCGGGAGGTTGCTTTGGAATTGATCCGGGAAGGCATCAAGGATATGATGCCCGATGCGACGGTGCTTCCCATGTCGGCAGTGAGCGGCAAAGGCGTCAAAGAAGTGCTTTACGCCGCGTACCACATGCTTAAACAGTGCGAACAGGAGCCGATCGTGTTTGAGCAGGAATATTTTCCGGATGCGGACATCGCCTCCGAAGAGCCTTTTACGGTGGAGTACGATGCCGAGAACAGTGTGTACGTCGTGGAGGGACCGAGGATCGAGCGCATGCTCGGATACACGAATCTCGATTCCGAGAAGGGCTTTGAATTCTTCCAGAATTTCTTAAAGACCAACGGAATTCTCGAACAGCTCGAAGCGCTCGGGATCCAGGAGGGTGACACGGTTCGCATGTACGGACTTCAATTCGATTATTACAAGTAAACGAGGGTATTTATGACGAGTAAACAAAGAGCCTATCTCAAGGGATTGGCCATGAATCTGGACCCGATCTTCCGCGTCGGAAAATCAAGCATTTCCCCGGAACTATGCGAAGGACTGCGGGAAGCACTGGAAGCACGCGAACTGATCAAGATCGCAGTGCTGAACAACTGTGAGGACGACCCTAAGGAGCTGGCGCAGCTCATTTCGGAGAGAACCGGTTCGGAGACCGTTCAGGTCATCGGCAAACGAATTATTTTGTATAAAGAGTCAAAAACGAAAAAGACGATTGAACTTCCGAGAGCTTAGAGTTACACTGATATCAGAGAAAATCGCGATTTCGGAGGGGTTATGAGAGTAGGTATATTGGGCGGTACGTTTGACCCGGTTCACAACGGTCACATTGCCATAGCACACGCTGCCAAAGAGCAATATGATCTCGACCGCGTATTTCTCATGCCGGCCTGTATTCCGCCTCACAAGCGCAGCAATGCGATCACGCCGGATATTCACAGATTGGAGATGTTGCAGCTTGCGTTGCAGTCGGAGGACGGTCTGGCGATCAATCTCACCGAATTCGCAAGAGGCGGTGTGTCGTATACTTCGGACACGTTGACCGCGCTTTTATCCGAACATCCGGATTCCGAGACGTACTACATCATGGGTGAGGATTCCCTGCGGGATTTTCCGACCTGGCATGAACCTGAAACCATCGCACGGTTGGTGAAGATCCTGGTCGCCATCCGTCAGGACAATGACGAAACGTTTCGGGAGCTTCTCGCTGAGCGAAACCGGCAGTACAACAATGCGTTCCTTCCGCTGAATGTGCCGTATTGCAGCATCTCCTCGACCGCACTTCGGCGAACCCTGATAAACGGCGGTGTTACGACGGATATCAACCCGAAAGTCATGGATTACATCGACAATTTCGGTGTTTATACGCACAATCCGAAAGCGCTTCGCATAGAGACGATCCGGGCTTGTGAAGGGTATCTGGAGAAGCTATCGAAAGAAGTCTCCGAACATCGTTTTTTGCATCTGCAGGGAGTCGCATTCACGGCGGCGGATCTGATGTTGCGGCATCTCCGGGCGATAGGAGCAAAACCCGATGCGGATGGATGTTTCGAAGGCGTACAGCAGGCGTTCATCGCGGGTGTTTTACACGATTGCGCCAAGGGAATGAGCGGTCGCGAGAATTATGAATTCAGCATCGAACATGGGCTGATTCCGAAGGATTTCGATGAAAAATACAGCGAGACGCTGCATGCTCCCGTCGGAAAATGGCTGGCGGAACACACCTACGGCATCACGGACCCCGTGATCCTCACCGCGATCGAACAGCATTGTCTGGGCGATGTAGATATGTCGGACGTTTCTCTGGCGGTCTATGTAGCGGACTATCTTGAGCCGGGGAGGGAATTCGAACCGGCCCTGATGTCCATGAACAAACTTCGAAAGGTTGCCTATGAAAACCTTTTGGAGGGCGCATACCTGGCCGCATGTTCGGTCATTCGGTTCCTGCAGGACATCAAAGCGGACATCTGTCCGAAAAGTTTTCTCACTGCAGATGCGTTGAAAGAACGTCTGAAGTGGGAGACAAATACTGTGAAATCAAACTCAAAGGAGAAGAGTATGAAAGAATATCAATCCATCGATCTTGCAAAAGCGGCGTTTCAGGCCCTGGAAGACAAGAAAGGGTACGATATCCGCGTGATCAAGATCGAGAACATCACGACGATCGCCGATTATTTTGTGATCGCCGACGGTAACAATCCTTCCCAGGTAGAGGCTATGGTTGACGAAGTTCAGATGAAACTGTACAAGGAATTCGAGATCGAGCCAAAGCGGATCGAGGGTGCCCGTAACAGCGGGTGGATCCTGATGGATTACGGCGATATCGTCGTTCATGTATTCTCGTCGCAGGATCGTTTGTTCTATGATCTCGAGCGTGTGTGGAGAGACGGTGAAAGCCTGGATACCACTGAGTGGAAAGAAGTGAATAAATAAGAAAAAACATCCCGGACCTTGGCAGTCCGGGATGTTTTGCGTATGAATCAAATTGTAAGATCAGCGATAGAAGCGGAACAGTCCGATCACGACGCCGAGAATGCTGCATTCGTCGACGATGATCGGTGACATGGAGTCGTTGGCGGGCTGCAGACGATAATGCCCGTTCTCTTTATAAAATGTTTTGACCGTTGCGGAGTCCTCGACAAGAGCGACAACAACTTCGCCGTTGCGTGCGGTGTTTTGCTTGCGAACGAGGATCCGGTCACCGTTAAAAATTCCAAGGTTGATCATACTGTCGCCTTTAACCGTGAGGAAGAACGTTTCCGCATTGGGCATATACTCCGCAGGAATCGGAAAATAATCCACGATAGATTCCTCGGCTAAGATCGGCTGCCCCGCGGCGACGGTACCGACAACAGGAACATTGACCATCTCGCGTTCGGCAGGGCGGAAGGTATCATCGATAATCTCGATGCATCGAGGCTTCGCAGGGTCTCTGCGAATGTATCCTTTTTCTTCCAGCGTATTGAGATGACTGTGTACCGAAGACGTAGAGCGAAGATTCACACCTTCACATATATCGCGCACTGTCGGGGGATACCCTTTTTTCAATATCTGATCTTTGATGAAAACAAGAACTTCTTCCTGCTTCTTGGTGAGCTTATCCGCCATAACGACCTCCGTTCTGTCCGAAGACATACATAATTCATCCTTTGTTTCAATCATAGCACACCGAAAACGAAAAATCAAACACTTGTTCGTGTTTTTGCTTCGTCAAAGTGAACAAATTTTCGGGTAAACATTTGTTCGATTTTTCGCTTTAGATCTATTGACAATTCGAACGGCTGTTCGTATAATGAAGTCACAAACGAACAAATGTTCGCAGTGTTTAATTGATCAGTGGGAAACAGGAGAGTGCATTGATGAATACGAATGTAAACAAAAGAACTTCCGAAAGACAAAACCGTAATCACAGACGAATGGTACGCATGATCCGTCGTCGTCTTCTTGTATTTCTTGTAGTTTTCGGTATCTCTCTCGTTGCCGTGACCGCGTTCTCCGGTGCTGAAAAGACAAGCGCAAAAACCGATCGAACGAAGATGCTGACTTCGGTATATGTGCAGGAAGGCGACAGCCTTTGGAGCATTGCGGAAGAGTATTATACTCCCGAATTCGGAAGCATCCGGGAGTATGTAAAAGAGATCCGTAATACGAACGGACTTTCCGGAGACAAGATTCTCTACGGTTACACTCTGCTCATTCCGTATTACAATTGATCGGATTTGATTTTCCAGCTCGGTAAAGAATCGACCATTGCGCGGAACAAGCGATCGCGGATTCCCGGAGCATCGTCGTTCAGGTGCCGGATTAATTGCTTGACATCCTCACGCTTGGTCTCGCCGTCTGCAGGGCAGGGGTTCCGAAATACCGGTAGGTCATAAAGGTTCTTGAAGCCTACGATATCGCACTCGTTGACATACAAAAGCGGTCGGATCAGCGTCACGTTCTTTCGGTCAAGATAGGTTACCGGAGAGAATGAGTGGACCCGTCCCTCGTAAATCAGTGACATCAGAAAAGTCTCTATTGCATCGTCTCTGTGATGCGCATATGCAATCTTATTACATCCAAGGCGGATTGCCGTATCATTGAATGCTCCTTTGCGCAGTTTTGCGCAAAGGCTGCAGGGGTTGGGCTCTTTTCGGATATTGAATATGATATCCGCAATCTCGGTCTTTTCTATGGTTAATTCGACACCGGCTTCTTTACAGAATTCCTCTGTTTTCCGATAATCAATATCGTATCCGAGGTTCACCGAAATTGCTGTCAATTCGTACTTGTGAGGGTAAAATCTCCTCAATTCCGCCAATGCTTTCAATAATGTCAGACTGTCTTTGCCGCCGGAAATGCCGACGGCGATTTTGTCGCCGTCCCGGATCATTTCATAGTCGTCGACGGCTTTTCTTGTTAAACTCAGTAAATGCTGCAATTTCATTTTACAATTCCTCCGTACAAATTATAACAATTCCGCATGTGCTTTCAAGCGCTTTTTACAAAAGATATAGATACCTTGAAAGATTTGTGGTAGAATAAGGTAGACCATTTCGGAGGTGGAATCGTGATTTTTCAAATGCAAAGAATCTGCGACGAAATCAAGAAGAATATCAAAGGCAAGGACGCGATCATCAATCGTGTTCTTTGTACTATGCTTGCCGGCGGACATATTCTTCTCGAAGATATTCCCGGCGTCGGCAAAACAACGTTGGCCACGTCGATTTCCGAAGCTATGTCGCTTGATTATAAGAGAGTTCAGTTTACGCCGGATGTCATGCCCAGCGACATCACAGGCTTTAATATGTACAATGCCCAGACCCAGAAGTTCGAATACCATGAGGGCTCGGCAATCTGTAATCTTTTGTTGGCGGATGAGATTAACCGTACTTCCCCGAAGACGCAGTCCGCTTTGCTGGAGTTGATGGAAGAAGGGAAAGTAACCGTCGACGGCGTGACTCATTATATTCCGAAACCGTTTTTTGTCATTGCTACGCAGAATCCGTTCGGCTCTGCGGGTACGCAGCGTCTTCCGGAATCGCAGATGGACCGTTTTATGGTCCGCCTCTCCATGGGGTATCCCGACCACAGTGCATCGGTTGAAATCCTTCGCACTGAGGCACTCAACGAAAAAGTCGATGCCGTGATGACGAAAGAGCAGCTTCTGGAGCTTCAGGAGTCCGTGAAATCGGTTTTTGTTGACGAAGCCATATTGGAGATGGTCGTCAATATTTCCGAGGCTTCCCGTACCTCTGAGAACATTCAGCTCGGTTTGAGCCCTCGCGGAGCGAAAGCTTTGCTTCGCATGGCCAAAGCCCAGGCATTTTTGAATAAGCGTGATTTTGTAACCGCACAGGATGTGATCGCGAACCTTTCCTGTGTGGCTTCCCATCGTATTGTCTTGAGCGCCAAAGCAAGAGCCAAGAACATCGATGTTGATTTTGTCCTGAATAAAATACTCGACGAGATCAATATGCCGAAGATCTGACCTGCCGGCGCCGCCTGATTATGCATTTGAGACTGGAGTAACCGCATGAAAAGAGCGCTCGTGTACATTCAATATGGTATCTTTCTTGCGATCGTTATATTTTTGTATTTGTTCAATAATCACCCGGTAACATTGTGCATCCTTTTGATCACGGTGTTGCTTCCTTTGCTTTCCGTCATCGCCTTCTTATCCACATATCGCAAGGTGCATATTGCCGTTTCCGTATCGATGCAGACGATCGGAAGGGGCGTCGACAACGCGATCATTTTCCGGTTGACCAATGAGACTCTGATCCCTCAGCCGCGGATCTATCTGCATTATCGCATCTTTAACGACCTCAACACCAACGATCTTGAGTTTATCTCCGAAGTGTATGTCGGACCCCGGGAGAGTTTTGCTTACAAAATTCCGATCAAATTCTCAAACTGCGGCGATTATCATGTCGTTTTGACCGAATACGAATGCAAAGATCTGTTCGGATTTCTGCGCAGAACGATCAAAACCAAGGACGCTGCCGAGGCATTTATCCTTCCTTCCGAGATCAATTTCGCCGGCACCGTGAATCTTGCCGGAGGAGCTTCAGAAGACGATACGGTGATTGAAGTGTTCGCGAAAGGGAATGACACATCGGAGATCTTCGAGATCCGGGATTACCGGATCGGAGACCGCCCGCAGCAGATTCACTGGAAACTCAGCGCAAAGGAACAGGAACTCATGGTCAAGGAGTTCTCCGATGTCATGGGTGAGAGCTACGATATTCTGCTGTGCGATGACTATTCCGACAGCAAGCAACTGGATGCCTACTATGATCTGGTATATTCCATAGGCTTGTATCTGGTTCGCAGCGGATGCGCTTTTTCCTATTGCTCGATCGGGGAGAATCGCGCGAAACTTGAGAGAGTTCATGTGTCGGACGAAGATAAAGTGAGGGAATGTATCATATCCATGTACTTCCGGAAACAATCCCGTTGCTCGTATTCGGATTTCGAAGCCCTGGGTGATTTCTCCGGAAAAGATAAGCATATTATGTTGATCACGACGCAGTCGCTTCCGTCGCAACTGAACGGCAGGCAACTGTATAACCATAACAATCTGGCTAAACTCTATTCGGTGTGAGCGGCTGAAAGGAGCCTGTGTTGAGAATCGATAAAAAAGAACAACAGATCATCGATTACTCCGACATCTGCGGGGCCAGATACGGCATCGTAACGGATCTTCGATATACGGAATTGACAGGATTTCAGAGATTTCAGGTTTGTCTCATGAAAGGACTGTTGATCTTTTGTTGTGTCTACGGTTCTTTGTGTTTGTTTATCACAAGCTTTGATCTGCCGTGCATTCAATCGGTGATCTTTATCTCTACACTTGTCTTTTCGTTAATCGCGGCTTTGTTCTATCATAACCGTGTGTTCTTCAATGTCGGCTATATCATGCTGTTCGTCGCGATCTGCGCGATGTCATTTGCCCTGTATGCCTACGCAAACAGCGGTATCAACGCTGTTTTGAATTCGGTCCTCAAGGTTGTCGACGATAAGATGCATCTCAATGGTGTCCGCGAATACACGGAGATGATCAAAAACCGTCGGCTGACGATCACCTGTTGTCTGCTCTTGGTATCGTATCTGAATATTTGTTTCTTCAATTCATCCGTCAGCGGATATACGAGTCCGTTTCTGGTGTTTGTATTATTGTTTCCGGTTGTTCAGATCTGCATTTACTTCGATGAGGAAATCGATGTCGTATATTTCGGAATGCTTTTGTTCGGTTTCCTGGGCACGCTGTTTGTTCGTTTGGGTAACCGCTATCACATGCCGTACAAAGGGAAATCGCCAAATGTCCGACTGAAGGGAGAGAGAGTCTTTCGCTCAGCTGAGCGCTTTGTTGTGACGATGCGGCATATGCTGATGTATGCGGCTGTCGTTTCCGTGGTTGTATTGATCGTATGCGGACTGTTGACCAATGCGTTTCCGCGACGTATGCGAAGCACGTACAGTTCCTGGAAAGATACGACCGACGTTTATGTGAAACAATTTGCGATGTCCGGCTTTCTCGCATTTTTCAATCAATATCAAAGCACGGGCGGCATGAATGAAGGCCGTTTGGGAGGCGTCCGTGAAGTCGGTTTCGATATGGAGACGGACCTCGTTGTGAAGATGGTTCCGGGAAGTACCGAGCCGATGTATTTAAGAGCCTTTGTCGGCGATTATTACGAGGACAATCAATGGTACAGCACGAATTCGTATACGCAGCTCAGCCGATATCCGTATGGCATTGAAAATGCCGATGCCTTTGCCAATAAGGAGAGCAATTATCTGCTTCGATTGTTCGAAGAGAATCAGCAGTTCACTTCGCATGCGATCTTGAAGATTCAGAATGTGGATGCGAATCCGAATTATCTCTATGCGCCGTATTATACGGTTTACAAACCTTCCGAGCTGAATCCGCGGTTCGGAAGCACGGACTTGTTCCGCGGGGACGTCGTCTTTGCAACGCTCGGGAAAAAGGAAGCTACCTACGAGTATTACTCCTTTGATTCGTCGATGGCTGCGGAGTATTATCTTAATCAAAACGGTCTTTTTGAAACACCGGAAAGCGGCCCGGAAGAGATGGCGTATCGGTCGTATGCGTACAACAATTATCTGAAGGTTCCCAAGGGAATCAAAGAGGATCTGCAGCAGATCTGCGAACGGTATATTACCTCGAACGATAAGATGGAGATCATTTCCCAGATCATGCAGTACTTTTATTCGCAGTTCACGTACACACAGAGCCCGGGTATCACGCCCCCTAAGAGAGATTTCGTGGTTTATTTTTTGAAGCAGCAAAAGAGGGGATTCTGTGCTCATTTTGCGACTGCGGCCGCGATGCTTTTGCGGACGAAGGGAATTCCCGCGAGATATGTTGAAGGTTATTGTATCTCCTTTGACGATACGTTCAAACCGAAGGTTTTGGAAGGGGAAAATGCCGATGAATGGTATCAGGGATATAATGCGTATTCCGCACAGGGGGAGACTCCGCAGGTGCTTTCCGTGGAGGTTACTGATGCCAGCGCACATGCCTGGGTTGAGGTTTATTTCGACGGCTTCGGTTGGGTTCCGATTGAGTTTACAGTAGCTGATTGGGCCAACAACGATGAAGGCGGATTCTGGACGAGATTCGGAAACTGGATGATTACCGAGGAACCCGATATCGATGACGACGCCGGAGTAAACCTGCGGCTTCGGATCGCAGCACCGATTGTGCTGTTTGTCATCCTTATGATCCTGTTAGCGGTAATGATCGTATTTTACGTATTGCGCATCGTCCGCATGTACCGCCTGTATTACGCGAAAGATAACCGGAGATTGGTGAACCAGTATCAGGCGCTGACGAAACTGCTTCGCAGCGGCGGAATTTCGGAAGAGAACAATTTGTATCATGAACAAACAAAGGAATATCTGCGACAGAATTTGCTTCTGTCTGCAGATGATGCCTCGGAATACATTTCGCTTGTGGAACGTGCCTCCTTCAGCCGGGAAAAGCTGTCTGTAGAGGAACTGGAGCGTGCCACGTGTCTGTTTAAAGATATTTTGAATGCGGTTCAGGGCTGTGTTTCGAGATCACAACGACTGAAAATCCGTATGCACTATTAATCGTCCTTGCGAAGATGAACTTTATCCTTCGCCTGTCTGCGGCGTTCTTCCTCGATCGCCGCATAATGCCGTCTGGTCGTGTTGACGTCCTTATGGCCCAATACGTCGGCTACCAGATAGATATCGCCGGTTTCTTTGTACAATTGCGTTCCGTACGTGCTTCGCAGCTTGTGCGGCGTGATCTTCTTAAGAGAAACAGCGGATTTCGCGTACTTTTTGACTAAAACTTCGGCGGTGCGCACAGTCATCCTGCGTAGCCGGTTAGACAGGAACAAAGCATCCTCGTGACCGGCGATAGCGGTGAGAGAGCGGCGCTCATCCAAATATCCCAGAAGCGCTTCGCGAACCTCGCCTCCGAAGTAAACATAGGCCTCATTTCCGCCTTTTCGCGTCACTTTGATGCGGTCATTGTCGAAATCCAGATCCTCAATATTTAAGCCGATACATTCGGAAATTCGAATGCCTGTTCCCAGTAAAAGCGTCACCATTGCAAGGTCCCGGGTTTTATTTTTCTCATGGAACCGTTGCTGCTGATCGGAACCGCCGGCGCCGTATTCGACGGTGTCAAGAAGTTCCGCGGTTTCATTTTCATCCAATCGGATAATGGCTTTTTCATGGATCTTCGGAACCGCAACCTGAGCCGCAGGATTGCCGGTGACTTCGTGCCGGAAATAAAAATACCGGTACATGGCGCGCACTGCGGAAAGTTTTCGCTTCAGACCGTTTTCGTCGTTGGTCAGAGTAACGCCTTCGTCGTTAGTGTAAACTTTTAAGTAATCCAGATAGTTTTCAATATCGTAGCAGGTAATTTCGTTAAGCAGCGTAATGTCAGCCACATACACATTGGTATTGCGGAAACGATCCAGATGATTCTGCACAAAGGAGAAAAAAACTTTCAGATCGGTTGCGTAAGCGATTCGTGTACGCGAAGCCGTCGTCGGTTCAATGCCGCGGAAAAAGCGATCGCAAAAGCCCGGAAGAAATTTGCGGAGCTCACGAAGTTTTAATTCGTTGGCAATGGCTTGTTGTTTGTGATACGATTCATTGGCAGCCATAAGAAAACCTCCTTGGATTACAAACATAGTATAGCTTAATCCGGCTTTTTGAGGCAAGAGTCATTTTTTAAAGGATTCTTCGGAAAATGCGTACTACAGTGTCAGAATGGCATAAATGCGGGGTGAATATTTCGTAAAACCTGCGTTTAGCGAAATAATATATATCTTAATGGAACGCCCGTTGAGCTCTGCTCTTCGGGCGCTTTCAAGCTTTTTTTTGATTATCAGAACAATTTGCGGTATTGTGCGTCGACGATCTTTCGCAGTTCGCGGATCTCTTCGGCTCCGAGCTTTTCGTTTGCAAGATACTCTTTAAAGAAATTATTGATGTCGCCGCCGAACAGTTTGTCGAACAATGCTCGTGCTTCAATCTTTTGAATTTCAGCTTTCGTAACAACGGCCTTGCAGATAAAACCGGGTTCCTCACGCACAACGGCTCCTTTGTCGATCAGACGCTTTATAACCGTATATGTGGTATTCTTTTCCCAGCCGATGTAATCTTTGATGATCTTCGCAATGTCTTTCGCGGAAAGGCTCTGGTTGGACCAAAGCAATTCCATGACATTCAATTCACCTTCATGCAGTCTGATTTCACCCATAGTTACCGTTCTCCGATTGCCTTTCGTTGTTCTCTGCCTGTAGTACTGTGTATTTGCAAGCCGAATACTTCGAAAACGCACAACATTTTTCGGTTTCGCGAGTCGTTTTGCGCTGTCCTTATGTGCTGTGCATTGATAATTCTACTATTATAGAATTTCTTTGTCAATAAACAAACGCAAAACAATTTCATCAATTTTTGCAATCTAGTGCCGCATCCAAATTGAACCACTGTATCTTGTGGTTGCCGTTATTTTCGTATTTTGTCCTGCCGGAAAATGAAAGACTTTGATAGTCATGATTCTCCTGTAGAAAGGCTTTCACGCTACGGTCTCTGGCTGTTTTCTTCGTGTCGATCCCGATCATCGTTTTGGCATTTTCAAACACCAACGGAATGAATTGACGACGTGAAGGCGATAGACATCTCGCCTTGATCCGAAGCTTTCCACACTCACCGTAAAGCACGTTTCGGAACATGTACATCGGCAGGTCGGTAACGTCCAGATGATAAAATGCATCATAGTCGTTGCAGACAAAACGCATTAAACCGGGATCGGTAATTTCATAAAAGATCTGCTCTTCTCTCTTCTGCTCCGAAGGCAGTTTGACGACCGGAACCAAAAGCCCGAATTCTTCGAAAAATGCATGTTCGTTCCGGTACATGGCTTTGGTGGCTCCGCGTCGGATCTCATTCGGGCGAAACGTCGTCAGATCGCATGCGCCGGCTTCGGAATAATAGGTCAACAGCTCGTCGAGTGCACTCCGTTTGCAGCCTTTCGGAGTCAATCGGAAAATGCAATACCGGATCGTTGCGTAGATCTGTTCGTGGACAAAACGCAGGTGGCCGACATCATTTTTCGAATCCAGATACGATTGTACAGCCTGCGGAAAACCGCCGCAAAGCAGATAGTCGTAAAACAATTCCTCCAGCTCTTCCGCAAGCATCTCGGGGAGCGTCTGTTGCGCGGATGCGGCTTTTCGGATGGCATCTACGGCTTCAAAGCGACCTGCGGCAGAAAGAAACTCTTCGTAAGTCATGGGCTGAAGCGTAAAGCAGTCGGCTGCGCTTTGATCGATCAGATCCGGCCGGTTACATGCGATCACTGTTGTGATCGGAAGTCGTTTCCGAAGAAGTTTCGAAAGATCATCACCGAGAGTTTCCCCGCTGTCGAAGAAAAATGCGGTCGCAGAGATGTTCTCTTCGGAGATCGCAAAGAATCGACCGAGTTCACGGATAATGGCATCCACTTCGGCGGAATCTGCCGCATCCTGCAGCAATTCTGCCAATTCCCGGTCGGTTGCAAGATCGGCAAGGATGTACCGCAAGCCGCAATCGGCCGCTGTACGCCGCAGGAGCACCGATTTGCCCACACAGGGAAGCCCCAGGAGCAGAATCGGCTTAGCACGTGAAACGTCGTTCCCGTGGCTTACAGAGCGTTTCATCAACGCTTCGGTGAGTTCCTTTGTCAGATTGCGATGAAAGATTTGCATGGTGATTTACCGTAATCGTCTGAGAAGATCTTCAAAATATGCTGGTAACGGTGCGTGGAATTCCATGAATTCGCCGCTTGTAGGATGAACGAAACCGATGACACCCGCATGCAGTACCTGCCCCTGTGTCGCATACGGCTGCTTTGCGCGTCCGTACACGGTATCTCCGAGCAGCGGATGGTGGATCGAGGACATGTGAACGCGGATCTGGTGCGTGCGCCCCGTCTCGAGGCTGCAGGATATGTGCGTAAAATTATGCTGCAGCGGTTCGATCACATGATAGTGCGTCACCGCTCTTCTGCCGTTTGGCTGTATGCTCATCTTCTTTCGGTCCGCAGGGTTGCGCGCGATGGGCGCGTCCACGGTGCCGTCCTCGCGGATGTTGCCTTCGACGATACATTCGTATACGCGTTTGATGGAATGAACGCTCAATTGCCGGGAAATGGACGCATGGGCGGTATCATTCTTACACACGATCAGCAATCCGGTGGTGTCCCGGTCAATCCGGTGTACAATCCCGGGGCGAGCGACACCGTTGATGCCCGAAAGTTCCGCGCCGCAATGGTGCAGCAAGGCGTTGACAAGGGTGCCACCGCTGTGGCCGGGAGCCGGGTGTACAACCATGCCTTTAGGCTTGTTGACGATCAAAACATCGGAATCCTCGTAGACGATCTCAAGCGGAATGTCCTCCGGGTTGATTTCCGGCGCCTCGACATCCGGCATAGATATCGAAACAGAGTCTCCTTCGGCGACTTTGAGGCTGCTTTTGGTGACGATGACGCCGTTTCTTTGGACCAGGCCGTCGTCGATCAGCTTCTGTGCGTGACTGCGGGTAATCTCCGGGTTCAGTCGGTTGATCACGGCGTCAATGCGAAGGCCGGCGGTTTCGGCGTCGATTGTGTAAGTCAATTGTTCCATCACGGCCTCCCAAATTATCGTACAGTTACAAGATACCCCTTAAATCGTATGATCTAAGGGGTAGAAAAACGCTTTTATTGCTCGGATTTCTTCTTGTCGCCGGACTTAAAGAGCGGAATGAAGGAAAGCTCTTCTTCTTTGTAATAGAAAATGATCAGGATCGCCAGCACCACAAATCCGCATGTCAGGCAGATATCGGCGACATTGAAGATCGGAAAATCGATCACGTCAAACGAGATGAAATCGGTTACGGCCTTTCGCGTGATTCGATCCCAGAGGTTTCCGAGGCTGCCGCTTACAATGCTGAGCAAAGTGATCAAAAGCGGGCGATACCGTCCCACAGACGGTGTCTTTGCGATGATCCATAGAAACGCAACGATCATAAGCGCTGTGATGATCACAAAGAAATTGATACGTCCGGAAAGCATTCCCCAGGCGGCGCCTTTATTTTCCGTATACGTGAACGTCACGTACTCTCCGATCACCTGAACCGGTTGATGTCCGCGCAGAGATGCCCGTGCCCAGATCTTGGTGATCTGATCAAGAGCAACCAAGATTATGGGAACCCAGAGATAATACAACTTCCGCATCGCAGTATTCGATTGTTGCTTAACTTCCGATGCCATGCATTACCTCATTATTGACGGAATGTCGGCACACCGAAGGAATCCTGCTGCAGGAATGCGGTGTAATCGCCGGTGATGTCCATATCCTTCGGAGCTACGATGAAGATAAATCCGGAAATCTGGAGGATCTGACCGTCGATCGCATAGATGCAACCGCAGACGAAATCCATGATACGCTGGGAAATCGCCGGGGAGAATCCCTCGAAATTGACGATGATCGCCTTGCCGTTGCGAAGCACATCGCAGATGCTCGAAGCGTCGTCGAAGCTCGTGGGCTTCATAACGGAGAACTGCTTCTGCGGTACGTTGGCTGCGGCGTTGAGGCTTGCGTTGCGCTCGGTGTTCGGCGCAAATGCCTGCTTCTGCGGATAGGTCGTATTCGCTGCGGTCGTTGTTGTGTGGGAAAATGTCCCTGCAGCGTTAGCCTGACGCGTTACCGCGCTCTGGTATGCTGTCTCACGTGCAGCAACCTGCGAACGATAATTGTTCGATGCGGGAGCCTTCAGAATCTTGTTTGCCGAGGAAAGGTTGGAACGGCGATCGGCCACCGGCTCTTCCGGTGCTGCCTGCTCGGGCTCCTCAGCTTCGTCCTCATCGTTACCGGAACGGACAAAGCGACTTTTCAGCCGCTGGAAAAACGAAGGCTTGTCCTCCTCGTAGTCGTCCTCGTCGGCCGCGTCATCGCGGTAATTCTCATATTCCTCATCAAGATCTTCGTCTTCGTCACCATTCAACCAATCGGTGAATTTCTTTACGATACCCATTGTTACTCTCTCCCTTTCTCAAATATCATAATGCCGCTCGCCGAAGATCAGAGAGCCGACACGCACATAGGTGGCTCCTTCCGCGACAGCTTGCGGAAAATCATTGCTCATACCCATTGACAGGCAAGACATACTTACATTATCAATATTTTGCGCTTGTATGTCAACTGCTAATTTGCGCAAACGGGCAAAAACAGCGAGGTTATCATCCGGCGTCGGCGTGTACGGAGCGACCGTCATCAACCCCTTAAGTCGCACGTTCGGAAGGGCTGCGACCGATGCCGCAACGGCAGGCGCATCGTCGGCGGTCAAACCGAATTTGCTCTCCTCTTCCGCGATGTTGACTTCCAACAGAATATCCTGAACTTTGCCGATCCTCGCAGCCTCTTTGGAGATCTCCTCGGCCAGCGAAAGCGAGTCCACAGAGTGGATCATTGCGGCAACCGCAACGGCTTTCCGGACTTTATTTTTCTGCAAATGACCGATCAAATGCCACGTGATGTCAAGGTCGGCAAGCTCCTCCGCCTTCTGGCAGAGCTCCTGCACCTTGTTCTCACCGAAATCCCTGACTCCGCAGGCGTAAGCTTCGCGGATCATCGATGACGGTTTCGTCTTGCTCACGGCAATCAGTGTCACGTCCGATTCCGCTCGTCCGCAGGCTTTACATGCCTCGGCAATCGCCATTCGGACATTACGAAGATTCTCTTCCATCTCGCTCATGATAGTATCACCTTACCTTGTTATCAATTGTCCTTCGTCCAGAGTCGAGGCATCGCCCCAAATGTAATCATAGACGTTGATGCTTCGATCCATTCCGGACTTCACGATGACATAATCCTCACCGTTATAGAGGCGTTCGATCATACGGAACTGGGCGTAGCCCTTGTTGACGCAATAGACGCCCTCCAGCTTCTTCTGCGTGGACACCTGATACTGCATTGTGGTGTTCGGCAGCGAGATGCTCTGTCCGTGCTTCTGGAGTACGGACTCATCGATGTACGCGTACTCGTCATCGTAATAATATACTTCCGCCTCGTAGAAGCGGTAATTGTATTCATTGTTCTCGCCGATCTCACAGATCGTGATACCGGTGCGGTTCTGGTCGTTGATGATGAACTGCTTCGGAACGACGTAGAAATATTTATCGACGATTGCCTTGCGCGGTATCTTCAATCCCGACGACTGTACGAGGTTGATCGCCACCGTTAGGAACCGTTTGTTGACATAGCGGATCAGATACTTTGCGAGGTCGATCCGCGCAAAATAACCGTCGCCCTTTTTGTATATCGAAACCGGCGTCGTCAAGGTCAGACTGTCGTCGGAGATCGTGAAGGTGATCTTCTTCTGACCGTCCAAGGCCAGGAACTGCTCTTCCGACAGGTTTAAGACAAGCGACCAGTTTTCGTTCGTGATCAATTTGTATGCCGTGCTTCCGGCTTCGCGGAGCTCCGCAGAGTAAAGCGTGCTGCTGTTGTAATGCGTCTCGTCAAAGGTCTCCAGATCCACGGTGTCGGCCGTCAATCCATCGAGAGAATCCGTGTAAAATGAGACAATCCCGGGGCTCGGGGACTTGCAGAGCTTGAGAGATCCCTCCCCTCCGGAGGAGAGACGCTCGAGATTCTCCAGACGGTACATGTCGGAAATGCTGACGATCTCGGCAGACATGCTGCTCTTCAATTCCGTGATCTTGGAGAAATCTCCGGGAAGATAGGTTTTCGTGTAATTCGTGATACACTCTTTGATATCATCCACATTATCTTTTTGTAATTGTACATCGATCTTGGATTTCTGTGCATCGCTTAGCTGGCGACTGTCGTCCACGGAGTAGACGGCGACATTTTTCGAGACCCGGGTACCGCTTTTTAGGTAATAATTGACATAGCCGGAAGACTCGGTGGAAATATTCTGTTCCTCCCGGACGACAACCGCGCGTGCGAGGTTGTTCGTCGCAAGAGAGATCTTCTGGACCTGGTAGATGTTAGCCTTGGGCTTGTTCAGCGATACCAGGAACGAGATCAGAATATACACACCGATGAACAGGAAAATGATCAGTCCGATGTTCACCGCAGACCGTTTATTGCTGCGTCGTTGTAATCTTCCGCCACTCACGATGGGCTCTCCTCTTTATACTATGTTCACGAAATCGGGGACCATCTCGAGATGGTCCCCGTAAATCCGTACTATGAACCACAGATTAAAGTGCTACAATAACCTTGGAACGAACGCTTTCCGTCAGCGTCTCGGCATTGGCCGAAAGGCTGATGATGATGTCGACATTGAACTTCACGGAGATCGTATCAAGCTTCGCGATCACGCGCTCGATATCGTCAACGCTCAGGCAAGCGACCTTCAGGAAACTGTCGAGATAAATCTTGTCAAGGTCATGATCCTGCGAAATGATACCGCAGATAAAACCAACGAACTCAGATGCGCATTCGATGCAATAATCGTTCACATTGATCAGGCGAATCTTGTTGTTCAATTCATACATATGCTTATTGCTTTTATCAAGATAAACGATGGTGCCCTTCGATGTCAAAATATCGGAATTCACCTTATCAAGCAAGATCTTTGTTTTCCCTTTCCCTTTTTCACCGGCAATAATCTGAACCATAGCTGCTACCTCCTTAAGGTTTGTGACCGTTGCGTCTGCGGCTGAGCCGCGGTACCGTTACGATCTAAAAACAGTATATTACACAAGGCCGAAAATAACAACCGATTTTCCGCAAATTCATGCTGATTTTACGAATATCGAGCCCGTTGTCGGAAAATACCGCAACCGTGACGCGTCATTGGCAATACTGCGCCAGCAGATCGGCCATTTTTGTGTAAAGTTTCTGCTCGTTCTCGCAGTGGAATACGCCGAGCAGGAACTCATTGCCCACCGAATTCGCCACATGCAGGATCAGGCAATACCCCGCGGCATTGGTCGTTCCGGTCTTACCGCCGAGGATCTTGATGCCCTCGGGATACGGGTATTTGCCGAGTTTAAAGCAGTTTGTGGTCTCGTAGGGTCGAACGCACTGCTCTCCCTGGATGTTCGTGTAATCGTACTGGCCGCTGGTGAGCTGCATAATGGAGCGAAACTCCGGATACTTCATGCATTCCTGGTAGACCACGTACATGTCGTACGGAGTTGTCTTGTGCTTTTCGAGATGGAGTCCGCTGCAGTTCTCAAAATGTGACTTGTTTGCTCCGATATGATCGATCTCGTCGTTCATCATCTCGACAAATGCCGCCTCGCTTCCTGCAACGTGCTTCGCAAGCGCCAGCGCCGCATTGTTGGCGGAAATTGTTAAAAGTACGATCAAAAGATTGTATACCGTGATCACGTCGCCCTCGTTGAGCTCAGCTACGGAACCGCGCGTCATCGCCGCCACTTCGGCGTCGATAGTCACCGTCTCCTTCGGCTCGCAGTGCTTTAAAACGACCAGCGACGTCATCAGTTTCGTGATACTGGCGGGGTTCAGTTCCGAGAGCATTTTGTATCCGAACAGCAATCTGTTGTTGGTGCGGTCAATGACAAATACTGCGCCGTCCTGCTTAGGTTTCGCATCGTCGAAGACGTAATCCTCGGCAAGCATGTCCTCCGTGACATCGCAGATGAACCATTGCGACAACAGCGGCGCAAAAGATGCCCCCTGCATCGCGCCGATATCATAGTTTACGACGTTGTCCGACGCCGCATAACTGCCCATGAGTTCCGTGACGTCCTTGGTGCCGCAACCGGTCGTAAGAGACATCAGCAGGCTCACAATAAGAACAAGGCAGATCAGTTTTCTGCGGAACGATGTGTACAAAACAAAATCACCTCAAATCATTTTTCAAAATTCAACAAGCCCTCTTCGAGCTCGTAACGATCGTCAATCTCCACATCTTTGTCGTGGAGACCGACGTTTAATAAAAGTCCGATCGTCGCCATGTTCGTAATCAGGGAACTCAGGCCCATACTCATGAACGGCAGCGGGATTCCGGTGTTCGGCAACAGCGAGATCACGACACCGATGTTAACGACTGCCTGCAGAGCGATCGTGATCGCGATACCGGAAGCCACCAGATAGCCGAGACGGTCTTTGGCTCTTCGTGCAATCCGGAAACTCAGGATCACAAAGAGGATAAACAGTAAAATGACGAACACACAGCCCACATAGCCGAACTCTTCGGCGACGGCGCTGAAGATAAAGTCACTCTCGACGACGGGAATGTTCTCCGCGACGCGGCGGCCGTCGTTGCCGACGATCATTTTCCCGAACATCCCACCCGTGGAGATTGCGGAACTCGCATAGTTTTGCTGATACATCAATTCCGGGTACTCTTCCGGATGAAGGATCGAGAGAATTCGGTTTCGTTGCCATTTGTTGAGCAGGATCTGATAATCCTGCTGAACGTACCAGAACAATCCCACAAGAAGCGGTATTCCCACCGCAAGTGCAGGTATGACGATACGGTACGAAAGGCCTGCAATGAACAGCATACAGATAAAAGTCGCAACCAAAACGATACTGGTGGAAAGGTCGGGCTGATCAAACACGAGGTAGATCGGGATCAATATGAGCACGGCACTTACAAGCAGTCCGAAGACGGTATTGACCCGTTTGCCGAGGATCACGAAGAGCTTGGCGATGAAGATGACCAGCACTAATTTCGTGATCTCCGAAGGCATGAACTCAAAGCCCTGTCCCGCCTTTCCGCCGCCTCCGATCTTGATCCATCGTCTTGCGGTGTAATGCTGCCAACCGTACATGAGCGGGAACATGGAATAGGTCACGTATTTGCAAAGAAGCATCAAACCGAGGTTCAGCAGGTACAGAGGAATGAAGAATTTGCATATGAAGTGGTAGTCGATGAGCGAAACGAAAACCATGACAATCAGACCAAGCAGAATACCGAGAAGCTGCTTGATCATGAATTTGTCCTCTCCCTGAAGTCGCTGCAATACAATGCAGCTGATCCCGAGGAGGGTCATCACGATGGCGATTATCGAAAACCGATAATTGGCTAATGCGTAGCCTTTCTTTTTGAACATGCCGAACATGGTTTCACTCCGTATGCAGATTACAAATCAAGATCCATATCAAACCGAAACGTTTCGCTGTCAACGGGCGTGACAACGACCTCGTCACCGCGGAGCGTGACAAGTCGCGCCGCTTTATCCAGATGTGCCTTGCTCTCCGCTTTGAGGCGCTTCTTCTCTTCCTTCGGGCTAAGCCCGCTCGCGTCATAGACAAACTTTACAAGCTGAAGATGCTCCGCCTCAATGCCGGAGGCAAAGATCAACGCTTCGCGGTTGCCGTTCGTTCCCGCAGTCGCCGACCCGTAAATGGTTCCGAGGACCACAAGGTTTCCGCCGCAGGAAACGGAACCTCCTTTTTCGATGTTTCCGATTATGACCATCGAGTTCTCAATCTCCAGATGCGTGCCGTCGGCGACGGAACCGTGAAAAAACTTTCCGGTCTGGTTCGAGAGACTGCTGATGACCGAATCCACCGTGCGCTTCATGACATCCTGCGTCGGCTCGTCGTTGTCGAAGACGCAGATGATCTCGAGATCGCTCACTTCGGAGATGACCCGGAGCACTTCCTTTTGCTCGGGAATGCTTAGGCTTCGTCCGGAAAATGTGAGCGCCAGTTTCGCGGAGCCTAAAAACTTTGCGGAGTCGCGGAATTTCACCTCGATCCGCTGCAGCAGATCTTCAAAGGGCATCTCCGCATCCAGAATCAGAAGAATTCCGTCCTTATACCCTTTGACTACGACTGAATTATCAGACTTCATGAACTTTTCTCCCCTTGTATACAGTATTATTTCGATCAGTCGGTGTAACCGACGTCGTCGATCGTGCCGGCGATGAAGTTGCCGCTCAACAGCGCTTCCTTGTTCTCACCCTCAAAATAGAAGCCGTAGAACTCTCTCGCGACGCCCGCGGCGTTCGAGGAAGCGAAGCCGTTCGGAATGACGACCGTAAGGCTGACTTCGGGCGACTGGTAAGGCGCGAATGAGATGAACAACGCGTTGTTCGGGTGATTCAAACTTACCTGTGCGGTACCGGTCTTTCCGGCTACCTTGACTTTGAAGTCGCTGAAGATCTTCTTCATGGACGTGGTGTCGTTGACAACGCGGTACATACCGAGTTTCACAGCGTCCCAATACGAATCGCTGACATCGATATAATTGCGGACTTCCGCCTGATTCTTGAGAAGCAGTTCTCCGTTCTGGGTGATAACCTTGTCCACGAGCGTCAGGTTAAAGCATGTTCCGCTGTTTGTGATGGTCGTGACGTAACGAGCAATGTGGATCGGCGCAAAACTGTGGTAATAGCCGATGGCGGTACGAACGGCATCGGTATTGGAGATTGACGGCGTGTACTCCGACATCTCCACGCCGGATTTTTCGCTCAGTCCGAACAGATCGGCGTACTTCTGGATCGTGCGGATTCCCTTGGCGTCGATGTACTCCTCTTTCTCGTTGAGGGAGAGGCGGTAACCGATCTCGTAGAAGAAATAGTTGCACGAATCCTGGATCGCGTCGGTGACGGTCTCCTTGCCGTGATTGCTCGGATAAGCCCAGCATTTCGGCGAAGGGTCGACCTTCTCGAACACACCCTCGTCGAGGATGGTCGAGCCGACCTTGATCACGCCTTCGCTGAGGCCTGCGATGGACATCAACGGTTTGAACGTCGAACCGGTCGTAGTACGGGATGTAGTCGCACGGCAAACCATCGGATAGGATTTGTCTGCAAGAAGCTTGTTGTAGTACTCGATATCCACCGAGTTCGTCAGATAGTTGTTGTCGTAACTCGGATAGGAAGCCATGCATTTTACGACACCGGTGTTCGGGTCCGTGAGGATCAGCGAGCCGCTGCAGGGCTCGAGAGCCAGCATGGCAGGCGTGATCTCCAGAAGCTTGATCTTTCTCGTGATGAAATTGTACGCGGACAGCGTGCCGTTCTTCAAAGCCCGATAGGAGTCGGTATCTTCCTTCAACACGCCCTGATCGAACAACAGCATGGCGATCTCGCGGCCTTTTAAGGTGTAGTTGAACACGAGGGTGCGGTAAATCTTGCTCTGATACTCGGAATCGTCCCGCAAATGACCGACAATGTAGTCATACAGGTATCCGTACAGCTCATTGGTGTCGTAGTACTCCGAACCGATGTTGAGCCGGTCGAGCTTGACCCAGCCCTGGGTGATCGCATACTGCAGGAATTTGCTGAGGCTTAGGTTGCGCTCCGTGTACAGGACATACTGCTCGTCACTTGTGTTGATGGCCGACGTGTTCAGAATATCCCAGTTGGACGGCCCGAGCTTCGTGTACAAAAACTGCAGATACTCTTCCATCGTCTCGCCGGCTTCCTTGTTCGTGACTTCATTGTCGGCGGCGAGCAATTCCAGAAGTTTGCTCCAGATCCGGTTCTCTTCCTGCTCGTATTTTTCGTAGACGCTCTTCTCGAGATCCGTAGCGTCATCCGCCGTAAAATGAGCCGTGTTGATGGCGTGGTTGGAGATCAGAGCGTAATAGACTTCGTATATCGGGATCTTGATATCCGAGGCATTTTCCCCTCGGGAGCCGTAATCCATGTCGGGCACGATGGCCGTAAGCAAAATACCGGCGATGTTTCGCAGTAATATGTTGTATCCGCCGATCTGTAGATCCGTATCGAGGGTCAGATACAGATCGTTGCCCGCGATCGGCTCCGTGGTAACCGTCTTGGAAATGACTGCGCCGCTCTCGTTGACGATGATCGTCGCGACGCCGTCGACACCGGAAAGATACTGCTCACAGGATTTTTCGATGCCCAGTTTTCCGACGACGCTGGTCTCATTGTACTTGGTGCTGGTCTCACGGAACTCCGCAAGCTCCTCGGAATTGATCAGACCGATGTAACCGATGATATGTGCATAGTACTCCGCGTTGTTGTAAACGCGTTTCGTGGATTTTGTGATCTCGATCCCGGGGATCTTGGTCGTATTCTCGTAGAAACTGATGCGCGCCTCATCGCTGATGTCGCTGACGATCCGGAAGGTCGAGTAGCTCGGATACAGGATCATCAACTGGTAGCGGTATGCCATGATCTCCAGGGCGTCCTCAACCGAATAGTCGTCCGAGATCTGGAACATGCGCAAGGATTTGTTACCGTAGCGAAGGAACTCATAGATATCCTGTGCAGTCGCAGCCTTCTGTTCGTCCGTGAGCTCGTTGACGCTCTTGAGACTGTAGACATTTTTCTTAAAGCGCAAAAGCGCCATGTCCTGCACCGTAAAATAAAACTGTCCGTATTCGTCAACCTTGATGTAGAAATCGAACTCCCGCGTGTAATTGAACTCCCGAAGAAGCCCAATCAATGAATAGATGGCGGCATTTTTCTGCGCATTGGTCGACAACGAGGCAGAGTTGAACATCTCCAGGTTGTACTGCAGATCATTGTACGCCAAAAGAACCCCCTTGCAATCGTAGATATTGCCGCGGGTTGACTGAACGGGGATCGTCTTGATGTAGGACGTCGAGTCCTGCTGCCGCACACTGGTCTTCGGCCCCTCAATGATCTGCATCATGAACAAACGGATGCAGAGAACAAGGAAAACCAGCGCCAGGAAAATGCTGACAGGGACGAGACGGTCCGAAATAAGCGATCGATTGTTTTCCTCGGACAGATTGAACTCGTCCGACATGGATTGCTCATTTGCTCTCTTCATTGACAATGCTCTCCGGCGCGAGGAACGCTTCGTCCTCAGCCTTTCTGTTAATCACACGTTCGTACAAAAATACCATGAGTGTGTAGTACACAACCGCGATCGCGATCGTGTACAAAATGCGCGGGAGAAAAATCTGGCGCACATATTTCGTAAAATCCAGGTTGCCCCGGATGAGGAATTTGAAAACATAAACTGCGGAACACAGTGCGAATTCCGAACCTGCGATGATCCCGAGAGGAAACAGGATGTCTTTCTGCACATAGTAAGGGTTAAAATGTCCGCTGAAATAGCCGATCACCATATAAAACAGCGCATAGACCCCTAGAACGCCTCCGCCGGTCCCGATGTCCAAAAGCAGTCCGCAGAAAAAGCCCACCTGCATACCGCGGATCCGCGAGTTCTGATACCCCGCGGCCACCGTCACGATGAGCAGCAGATCCGGAACGACATCCCCAATGGCAAGCGGCATGAATACCGTGCTCTGGAGCAGGTAGCTCACAAGGATTTCAATTGTGAAGATGAGAAATGCCGCCATGTCAGTTTCCATCCGGCGTCACAGCCGGCTCCTTCAGTTGGGTGATGACCAGTACCGTCGTCAAATGCTCGAAATCCACAACCGGCGTCAGATAGGCTGACTTCGTCATGCCGTCCGCCTCGTTGTTGATGTTGGAGAGATATCCGATGAGGATCCCGGGCAGATATTTGTTGCTGAGCTCCGAGGTGTACACCTTGTAATTGTTGCGCGCCTGAGAATTGATGGTGATGTCCTGCACCCGAATGAATCCCTTGGCAAGCAGCGAAAGGCTTCCGCAGACGATGCAGTTATCTCCCGTCTTCATGATCGTAGCGCTGAGGTAACTGTTGTCGTCGATGATCGAGCGCACGATGGAATAGTTTTTGCCGACCTCGGTGATGATACCGACAAGTCCGGTGTCGGCAAGCACGTTCATATCGACTTTCATGCCGTCGTCGGCGCCTTTGTCGATCGTGAACGAAGCAAAGAAACCACTGCTGTCGCGGGCGATGATATTCGCGCCGACCTTCGGGTATTCGACATACATTTCATCGAGCTCAAGGAGCTGCTTGTAGCGCTCCATGTCGTAGAGCTCCTGCTCTAAACGCTCATTTTTCTCTTTGAGATCCGTCACCTGCTTTTCCAGATTGCGGTTCTTCGCCTGCAGTTCGGCAACGTCATCGAATTTGTCCCCGAATTCATCAATCTGCTGACCTACGATCCAAACACCCTTCTGCATCGGAACGATGCAGCTGTTCAGCGTGCGCTGAAGCGGCGCGAAGATTCCCGGAAAACGGTACGAAAAGAAAATGAGGCAGATGCAGATCAGTCCCCACAGCATCAGAATGTACTTCGGTTCGATACCGTATTTCGGTTTCCGTTTGGAATCCATGTTGCCTCCGTCAGGTTTCAATCGTTCTCATAGTACGTGCGGCGAAGCGGCTTAGCAAGATAGGAAAATGCGGGATTTTCCATGATGATGCCGAGTCCTTCCACCACGCTTGTGGCGCCGTTTGGCGCAATGTTGACCGAAAGTCCGGTGGCTTCGGAAACATAGTTCTGAAGCCCCGCAAGAGCCGAGGATGCGCCGGAGATCGTGATACCGCCGTGATACACATCGGCGGAGATTTCCGGAGGCACGCGCTCCAAAACGGACTTGATATCGTCGATGATCAACTCGAGGGGTTCCGCGATCGCCCGGTTTACCATATCCGAAGAGAACTCCCTCTCTCTGGGAAGCCCGCTCACGTAATCTCTTCCGCAGGCTTTCATCGTCTTAAGTTCGGTATCCCCGTAGGACGTCAATCCGATCTTCACCTGCTCCGCAGTCCGAGGTCCGATCATCAGATTGTAACGCTTCCGGACAGCGGCGATCAACGCCTCGTCGAATTTATTGCCGCCGCAGGCACAGAGCCGGCTCAGCACAATACCGCCCTGGGAAATGACCGTGATCTCGGTGGTGTCGGCTCCGATGTTTACGAGCAGAGCACCGAGGCTGCTCTCGATGTCGATGCCGCATCCGAGCGCGTCCGCCAAGGGCTTCTCGACAATACGGATTTTTTTCGGCCGGATGATCGAAGCGTCGATAATATCGTAAAATGTCTTCTTCTCCACGTCGGTCACTTCCGTCGGAACCGCGATCACAAAACTGCCGCCCTTCATCTTGTTGCCGGCCCGCGCCATATCCATGGCGATGCAGTTGACAAGCGAAAGCATCGTGTCGTAATCCGCGATCACGCCGCTTCGGATCGGAAAATCCACCGAAATGTAATCCGGCTGTTTTCCGTACATCTCATACGCCTCTTCGCCGATGGCGATCACCTGGTCGCGGCTTTTGTAGGCGATGACGCTGTTTTGATGAAAACACACGCCCTGGCGGCTCTTGTATATCTTGATGGAATACGTTCCGAAATCGATTCCGTATAGTTTGCTGTTCATGCTCTCTCCTATGGCAGCGCACCGTGATCTTTAAAGCTGTAATATCCCGGGTCGCCGATGATGATATGATCCAACATCGGAAGCTGCATCGTATTTCCGAGGGTCGCCAGCGTCGCGGTCAGATTCGCGTCTTCGCGACTGGGGGAACAGTCCCCGCTCGGATGATTGTGCAGTAAAACAAAGGAAGCCGCCTGATAGCGAAGCGCCTGCTCGAAGACATCCCTCGGCGAAACGAGGGACGATCGCAATGTGCCTTTTGTGAGCGCGATATGGCGAAGCAACCGGCATCGGACATCCAACAGTACCAGATGAACCTCCTCCGACGCAGCGTGCCGTAATTCCTCACGGAAGAACTCGTATACGGTCTGTGAGTTGTTCAGAGGAACGCTTGTGTCCCTCCGGCTGTTCCAGATCCGTTTGGACAATTCCCCGACAGCCTGCAGCTGCAGTTTCTTCACTCTGCCGATCCCGCGAAGAACTCCGAGGTTTTCCACGGAGGATGTCACAATGCCTCCGATGTTTCCGCCGAGTTCACGGATCATCTGCTCCGAGACTTCCAAAACATTGGCGCCCTTGGCCCCGCTTCGGATGATGACGGACAACAGCTCCGCATCCGACAATGAGGCAATCCCGTACAGAATTGCCTTTTCGTCCGGAAGGATCTGTCTCTCCGGCTTTCCTGTGTGATTGTAAGTTTTCATAAGCGTCCTTTCCCTTTCTCCGGGGGACAAGGTCGCCGGCATTTTCCGCGGAAAATGCCTTCTGACGCATGCTAAGTATAGCACAAAGCACCGTGACTGACAAGTTTACGGCAACAGACCGGCCTCTTTGAGTTTCTGATACGACATCAGAATGCCGAATTTGGCGTGTGCCCAAGTGAGTCCGCCCTGGAAGTAAACCGCGTACGGAGGCTCGATCGGTCCGTCGGCGGACAACTCCACGGAAGCTCCCTGGAAGAACGTTCCTGCGGCCATGATGACGTCGGAATGGTATCCCGGCATCGCCCAGGGCTCCGGTGTGACATAGCTGTCTACGGGACTTCCTGCCTGGATCCCGCGGCAGAATGCGATGACCCGTTCCGGCGTTCCCAGCGTGATGGCCTGGATGATGTCATGCCGCTCTTCCGTCGCGTTCGGAATGCAGGAAAACCCTAACGGCTCGTAGATATTAGCCGCAAAGATCGCACCCTTCAATGCCGAAGCGACAACCGTCGGCGCTAAGAATAGCCCCTGATAAAAGCTTCTCGATACGCCGAGCGATGCTCCGACTTCCGCACCGAGTCCGGGGCACGTGAGGCGGTATGCGCACTGGTCGATAAGTTCTTTCTTCCCTGCGATATAGCCGCCGATCGGCGCCAGTCCGCCGCCGGGGTTTTTGATAAGAGATCCCACCGTCAAATCCGCTCCGACATCCGAGGGCTCGATCTCCTCCACAAACTCGCCGTAGCAGTTGTCGACCATGCAGATGACGTCCGGCTTGATGCCCTTGATGAACGAGATCAGCTCACCGATCTGCTCCACGGAAAATGTGGGTCTCGTCAGATAACCTTTGCTTCTCTGAATCTCGATCAACCGGGTCTTTTCGTTGATCGCGGCTCGGATCCCATCGTAATCAAACGTGTTGTCCGGCAACAGTTCCACCTGGCGGTAGGTGATGCCGTATTCCGCAAGCGAACCTTTGGCCGGCGTGATCCCGATGACCTGCTCCAAGGTGTCATACGGCTTTCCGACAGGGGAAAGGATTTCGTCGCCGGGCCTTACGTTGGCCGCCATTGCGATGGCAAGTGCGTGTGTTCCGCAGGTAATCTGCGCCCGCACCAATGCGCTCTCCGTGTGGAAAACGTCAGCGTAAACGGCCTCTAAGGTGTCTCTGCCGAGGTCGTTGTAGCCGTAGCCGGTAGAGGCTTCAAAGCATTCCGCGCTGACGCGGTTTTTCTGCATCGCGGCGATCGCCTTGAGCTGGCACAGCTCCGCGGTGCGGTCGATCTTCGCAAACCGCTCTGCCAGCGCTTTCTCAGTCTTTTCACCGAGGTCAAAGGTTCCCTCATCGATGCCGAGGGTCTTGTAGTATTCAAACGGATTCATACGATAATTCCTTTATCAATCTATGTTACGGGAAAGGATTCCCCGCTCTTTTGCGGCCGCAAGGATGTCCGAAAGCACATCGGCTTCGCTCCGGCCGTCTTTATCAAACCAAACCGCGTCGGGCTCTCTTCGAAACCACGTGAGCTGTCTCTTCGCAAAATGCCGCGTCTCCAGTTTGACAGCCGTCGCAGCCTCCTCAAGGGAGCATTTCCCGCGGACGAACGGAACCATTTGCCGATAACCGAGCCCCTGCATGGAAGGTGCTTCCGCAGGAACGCCGGACGCTAACAGACGAGCAACCTCATCGGGCAGCCCCTGCTGTATCATCATGTCGACACGCATCTCAACCCGCTCGTACAGCTTCGCGCGGTCCATCGTGAGTACCGCGTATAGATATCGATACGGCGACTCCGTCTCTTTCTGCCTGCGGTTGTGCTCAGAAATCGTCTCGCCGTGGTAGTGCCAATATTCCAAAGCCCGAATGACACGCCGCTTATTTTCCATAGGGATGATCGTTGCGCTCTCGGGATCGATCTTCGACAACTCGGCATACAATTCCTCGGCGGAACGCTCCTCCGCTTCGGCTCGAAAGCCGTCATCCCGCTCTTCGTCCTCAAAGCTTAAGTCCTTCAAAAACGCCTGAATATAGAAACCGGTTCCGCCGACCAGAATGGGTAGTTTTCCGCGTGAGCGAATGACTGCGGCTGCAGCCTTGGCAAGCGCCAGGAATCTCGTTAAGTCCCAGACTTCGGTCGGATCCACTACGTCGATCAGATGATGCGGTATCCCGCGCCGCTCCGAAATCGGCAGTTTGGCGGTTCCGATGTCCATGCCTCGGTACACCTGCATGGAATCGGCGCTGATGATCTCGCCCCCGAGGGCTTCGGCCAGGGACAACGAGAGTTCTGTTTTTCCGACGGCCGTAGGGCCGGCCAGAACGATCAAAGGTTCCATCGCTGCCTCCTGTCGGGTTTCTTACACAATGCGCTTAAATTTCTTTTCCAGATCGTACTTGCTGAAGGAAATGATGATCGGCCGTCCGTGCGGACAATGATACGGATTGTCAAGCGTCAAAAGCTCATCGATCAAATGCTCGGCCTCCATCTGCGAGATCGCCTGCCCGCCCTTGATCGCAGCCTTGCAGGACATGGTCGCAAGCCGCTCTAAAACAGCCAGCAGCGGCTCCTGTGTCCGCGAAGTTTCGGTCAGCCGATCCAACGTCTCGTGAATATAATCCTTCGGCGGAATCCCGAACATGACGGTCGGCACGCTGCAGATACCGTACTCGCGGCCGCCGAGATCCCGGAATTCAAAGCCCAGTTTCTCGAACAACTCCGCATTTGCCTGCAGCGCTTCTTCCTCGCGGATCGTGAGGGACACGATCTGCGGAGGCATCACCTGCTGCATATAGACATCGCCGGCTTTCACCTGCGCCAGCAGCCGTTCGTAATTGATCTTTTCATGAGCCGCATGCTGATCGATCATCAGCAGTTCATTGTCAAGCTCGATCATCCAATAGGTGTTGAACACCTGCCCGATCACTCGGAACTTCACCTTGTCGGACTTCTCCATGAAGGACAATTGCTCGGCTTTGACAATCTGCTCCTGCGGCGTCGGCATCGGAAGGGTCTCCTTCGGCACCAAAACAGGATCCGTTGTCTCTTCCGAAGGCTTATTTTGCGGATGCTGGACCGGTTCCTCCGACTCTATCCGGATCGGCTTTACCGGTGCCTTTTCGGGCATATCCTCAACGGGAAACTCCTCCACGACGGGCATTGCCGTAAACTTCGTCTCGCTCTCGCAAACTGCCTGCGAAGCATTCGCAGCAGGCGGCACCGGGTTGACGGACTCCGCGATTACCGGCGGCTTTTCCTCGGTATATTTCGAGATTGCGATGCGGTTTTCTTCAAAACTCTCCGGCGGACGCGGGATCGATACTTTTTGCGGAGTTTCGTCTTCGCTGACTGCTGCGGGATGGATCAATAAAGAATCCGAAAGTGCCTTTCGCACAGCCTCATAGACCGCATTGTAAACCGCGTCGGCATCGGAGAACCGGACATCGCTCTTCGTCGGATGAACATTGACGTCGATCACTTCGGGTGCGATCTCGATGCTCATGCAAGTGAACGGATACTTATGCTGCATCATATAGCCCTGATATGCGTCCTCAATCGCCTTAGCAAGTAGATTGCTCTTGATATCACGGCCGTTGACAAAGCACAGTTCGCAGTTTCGGTTGCTTCTGCAAATGATCGGTTTTCCGATCATTCCGCCGATCGTAAGGCCGTTCGCTTCCCCTTTGACGGGAACCAGATTGTTGGCGATCTCACGGCCGTAGATGGCGTAAACCGCATCCTTGAGTTTTCCGTTCCCGGAAGTGTGCATCACGGTGCGTCCCTGGGAAATGAAGGTAAACGAAACCTCGGGGTGTGCGATGGCAATCCGGCACAAAAGCTCGTTGATATAGCCGGTCTCTGTGACCGGCGTGCGCAGAAACGCGCGTCTTACGGGAACATTATAAAAGATGTCGCGAACAATGATCGTCGAACCCTGCGGGCAGCCGGCTTCCTCGAAGCTCACTTCCTCTCCGCCCTCGATCACATATCGAGTCCCCAGATAATCCTCGGCATTGTATGTCAAAAGCTCCACTTTGGCCACCGCGGCGATACTCGAAAGAGCTTCTCCGCGGAATCCCAGACTGTGGATCCGGAACAGATCGTTACCGTCGTTGATCTTGCTCGTCGCGTGCCGTAAAAAGGCCGTACGGATGTCGTCTGTTGCAAATCCGGATCCGTTGTCGGAAACACGGAGCAAGGAGATTCCCCCCTGCTCCGCTTCCACGGTGATCCGGGTAGCCCCGGAATCGATCGCATTTTCCACAAGTTCTTTGACAGCGGACGCCGGCCGCTCGATGACTTCTCCGGCCGCGATCCGGTTGATGGTCTCACTGCTTAAGACGTGTACTTTGCCCATGACTGTTTCTCCCTCAATTGTTCTTTGTCTGCAGGAAAGCTTCGAATTCCTCGGCGCTCATCAGGATCTTGCGGGGCTTGGTGCCTTCCTCGGGACCGACTACGCCGGCTTCCGAGAGCTGGTCCATGATGCGGGCCGCACGATTGAATCCGATCTTATAGACACGCTGCAGCATACCGATGGAGGCTTTGTCTTTCTCGATGATAAACCTTCCGGCCTGCGCAAAATACTCATCCCGCCCGTCGTTGTCTCCGGCATCGGAATTTCCTTTCATCTGCTCGGCGACGTTGCTCACACCGTTGGAGACGTCCTTGGCAACCGACTTGTCGTAGTTTGCACCGTTGTTCTTCTTGAGATAATCGACGATCGCCGCGATCTCTTCGTCGGAAACAAACGGTCCCTGAAGTCGGATCGGCTTCGGAATGCCCTGCGGGTAGAACAGCATATCGCCCTTTCCGAGCAGCTTCTCAGCACCGATCTGGTCCAAGATGGTTCTGGAATCGATACCTGAGGATACGGCAAATGCGATCCTCGAAGGAATATTTGCCTTGATCAGGCCGGTGATAACGTCTACGGACGGTCTCTGCGTCGCGATCACAAGGTGAATGCCGGCGGCACGCGCCAATTGCGCCAGACGGCAAATGGCATCTTCGACTTCGCCGGGAGCAACCATCATGAGGTCGGCCAACTCGTCGACAATGATGACGATCTGCGGCATTTTCCGCATCTCATTGCCGTTCTTGTCAAGCGGCGGCTCGAACATGGATGCGATCTTGTCGTTGTAACCCTCCAGATTGCGAACGCCGAGCGCAGAGAAATACTCATATCTTCGGGTCATCTCGATCACCGCCCAGTTCAGCGCGTTGCTCGCTTTGCGGGGGTCGGTCACCACCGGAATGTAAAGGTGCGGAATATCGTTGTAGACGCTCAATTCCACGACCTTAGGGTCGATCATGATGATCCTCAGGTCTTCCGGCTTGTACTTGTACAAAAGGCTTATGATCATCGTGTTGATGCACACCGATTTACCGGAGCCGGTAGCGCCGGCGATCAACAGGTGCGGCATCTTGTCGATGTCGGAGTAGACATTGTTGCCTCCGATATCCTTGCCGACTGCAAAGGAGATCTTGCCTTTATTTTTCTCAAACTCTTCCGTCTCGATCAGCGAGCGAAGCAGCACGCCGCTGGACTCGGAGTTCGGAACCTCGATACCCACCGCGGATTTGCCGGGGATCGGAGCCTCGATGCGGATGTCTTCGGCTGCGAGGTTGAGCTTGATATCATTTTCCAGATTCGTGATACGGCTGACCTTGACGCCCTGCTCGGGAGTCAGTTCATACCGGGTGACGCTGGGCCCGCAACTGATGTTCGTAACGGTCACGTTGACTCCGAAGCTCTGGAGCGTCGACTGCAGTTTGGCTGCGGTCTCCTTGAGCTTCTCCGGCGTCATTCCTCCCGCTTTGCCGGACGCGCGCTTGAGAAGGCTGATCGGAGGGAATTTGTATTCCTTGATCGGCTGCTGTGAGGTATCCGGGAATTCGGTGAGATCGTCCGAAGGCGTCTCCGTCGCAGGCTTGGCTGCGGTATCCGTTTGCTTGCCCGCACCGGTCTGTGCTGCCTGACCTGTGGGCTTGATACCGCTCATTGCAAGTTCTTCGCGACTCGGTGCAACGGCCTCGGATGTCTCTACGGCGTCGTACGGATTCACCGCATTCGCGTCGATCTCCGGCTTCGGGCTGTTCGGAAGTCCGCTGATCGGAATGTCTCCGATGGGGACGGAACCACCGTTCAGTTTGCGGTCGACAGCCTCTCTGCGGGCCGCTTCACGCTCGTTGGCATCGGCACGATATGCACTTCCGGACGGATTCTCATAGCCCGTCTTTATGATACTTCCGCCGGACGAACCGTTCGTCTCGCGGAATTTGTTGTCCAATTCAATCTGGTAGAAGGGATGACCGCTCTGGGACACATAGGAATCCCGGCCCATCTGTCCGGGTTCAAAGCCTGCATCAGGCTGCTCTCCGGAGGCATTTGCTCCTTCCGAAGCAGAGGTTCCCTTTGCGGGATATTGATATTCCGCGGTGTAGGTAGGCTTCTCCGCAGGCTTTTTGTTGTGCCCGAGGAGTTTGTCGAGGAAGCCGACCTTCTTCTCCGGTTCGGGCTGCTCGACTTTACCGTAAAAACTCAGATCGGGGTTCACTTCCGGAGGAACGGCGTCAACCAGATGCACTCTGCGCTTGCGGTTTTCCTCCTGGATCTCTTCAAGTGTAAATACCTGAGAGCTTGTGTTAGCGCCGGCTACGGCATACGGCGAATCATCGCCGAAGGTCTCGTCGTAAGCGGCCTGTTTCATCTTCTTGCGCTCATCGAAGTACTTCTTGATCTCGATAAATACGCCGCGACCTAAGATCAGGATGATGCATACCAGCAAAAATGCGATCAGGATCAACACCGAAGCGATCTTTCCGAACAAAAGATATAACGGTTTCGCAAGACATGCGCCGAACAATCCGCCGCCGCGATGCTGCTGATAACCGACCTTGAAGGACTGGAAAAATTTGTATTCCGTTGCCACATTGCTGAACAGGTGAATGAGAGCCGCAAGCACAATCTGCATGATCATGAAGATGGTCGTACGGCGAAAAGCCAGCGTGTCTTCCGGCTTTTTGAGTATGTACAACACAATGGCGAACAATGCGACCGGGAAAATGTACGGAAGGAATCCTCCGAGAAGGCCGAACATCAGGTTCTTGATGCCTTTGCCGATGATGCCGCATTTGTCGAAATAACTCAGGTAAAACAGGATCCCGAGAAGGCCGATGAGGATCAGGACGACCTCGTCCATATACTCTTTCTTCTTCGCGTTAGCTTCGCGAGCCAGAGCTACAATGTCCTCATTTTTCTCTTTCTCAGACGTTTTCTTGCCTTTGGAGTCCGATTTCCCCTTGGAATCTGTCTTGGCGGAAGCGGCCTCGCTCTTCACCGGAGCGGACGGCGTCTTCTCGGCTGAAGTCTTCGAAGGCATGGCCTTGTCCGTGTTTTTCCCGAGAGGCTGAAGGCCCGTTCTGCGACCGGTTACATTGGTATTGGTTTCATTGTCATTGGATTTCGTTGCCATAACTCGTACTCTCCCCTCTTTACAAGATACAGAACAAATACAACAGAATACCGAACGCGATACGGTATTTCGCAAACCGTGTGAGCGACGTTTCCGAAAGATACGAAACGATCGCCCGAACCACGGCAAAACTTACTAAAAACGATACGATCGCGGCTGTGATCAACTCGGAGATCATCCAACGATCCGGCTGAATTCCGTGGATCACGAGAGGCAGCAAACCGTTTACGATCAGTGACGGCATCCCTGAAAGGATTGCTACCGTAACCGCTGTTCTGCGGCCGATACCCAGAGTAACAGCCAAAAGGATCGCAATACCGAAGCGGCTGCATCCCGGGAGAAACGCTACTGTCTGGACAAGTCCGATAAGAAGCCAGAATCGAAACGGTACATCCTCCGGCCGGTCATATAACGGCAGTGTCGCGCGGTTGCGGATTTCCGCAAACCAGACGATCAAACCGCCGGCGATCATCAAGACCATCGTCATCCGAAGCGTCCGCAAGGAGTCCGGAGCATACGTAAATGCCGAAAAATCACTTCCGAAGATCAATCCGATCACCAGATTCGGAATCCAGGACAATCCGATCACCGTGAAGATTCTCGTGCGCTCTCCCGCGGCTTTTACGTTGCCTTTCCAATCGCGATACAGCGGCAGGTTTTTCGGCAGAAACAATAAAACTGCCGCCATCAACGCTCCGAATGTCGCTGCTCCGACATATTGTTCGCGAAAAACGGCGCTCGCATTCCAGTCAGGAAATCCGAGATAATGTCCGAGCACCGTAATATGCGCTGAATTACTGACGGGCAACCATTCGGTGACGCCCGCACAAGCAGCGATCAGGATCATTTTTATGATATCGAAAAAGCCCAATCTCTCATCCTCCGGGCATCAGATTTGAATCGCAACCTTCTGTCCTTTCGCCGCGTGAACCGGAACTTCTCTGCCGTTGTAAACGACAATGCATTCATAATCGCCCGTTGTACCGGTCACTTCCGCTTCCGTAAGACGTCCGTCTTTCCACGTAAGCCGATACGATGCCCCTCCGGGCGCACGCAGTCCGTTCACCGAACCCTCCGGCCACTCCTTCGGAAGCGCAGGCAAAAGCACGACTTTTCCGCCGTTACTTTGCAACAGCATCTCGCCGTAGGCGGCGATACCGCCGAAGTTTCCGTCAATCTGGAACGGCGGATGGTTATCTAACAGATTCGGCAACGTGGAGCGGCTGAGCAATGACGCAAGATTGTCATAACAGCTTTCGGCATCCCGAAGCCTTGCGAACATACACAGGATCCATGCACGGCTCCAGCCGGTGTGGCCGCCGCCTCCGGCAAGCCTGCGCCGAAGCGTTACCTTTGCGGCCTCGGCAAGTTCCGGCGTCTCATCCACAGAAATCTGCGACGAAGGGAACAATCCGTACAGGTGTGATATATGCCGGTGCCCCGGCTCCGCCTCGTCGTAATCCTCCGCCCATTCGCAGATCTGACCGTACCGTCCGATCGCGATCGGCGGCAACTGCGCGAGCAGTTTTTTTGTCGCCTCGATAAAATGCTCATCGTCTTCCCCGACGATCTCGCTCATGGCAAGATATTGCGTCAGCAGATCCCTCAGGATCTCGACGTCCATCGTCGAGTTGTAGCAGGCGCATCCTCTTGTTCCGTCAGGAAGAATGTATGTATTTTCCGGAGAAACAGAAGGGATTATCGTTGCAAAACCGTTATGTTCCACACAGAAATCGTGGAAGAACAAAACGGAATCCTTGACAATTTGATACATATCCGCAAGGAACGCCTTGTCGCCGGTGTAGCGATAATGTGTCCAGACGTGTGTGCACAGCCAGGCCATGCCCATCACCCAATACGTACCGGGGATCCACTCGTCCTGCGGCGCTGTATCTCCCCACATGTCGGTATTGTGATGTGCTACACAACCGCGGCAGCCGTACATATCCCGAGCCGTTTTCAGACCGTCGATATGCATTCGCTTTAACAGATCAAACAACGGCACGGAACACTCGGACAGTCCCAAGGACTCCGCCGGCCAGTAGTTCATCTGCAGATTGATGTTGATCGTATATTTGCTGCCCCACGGCGGATCCATATGAGGGTTCCACACACCCTGAAGATTGGCGGGCAGCGAACCGGGCTGCGACGACGAGATCAGCAGATACCGGCCGTAATCGAAATATGTCACGAGCAGTCCGTTGTCGGGATTCTCCCGGTCGAACCTGCTTAAGCGCTCGTCCGTCGGAAACGATGCCAGGGAAGCTTCTTCCGGCAGCACCAACCGTGTCCGGTCGAATTGTTCCCGGTAGTCGCGGATATGCGCATTTCGCAATGCTTCATACGGGCTGGAGCCGAAACCAAGCGACGATCTGACATAGGAAAGCGGATCTTTCTCGTAAAATGAAGTCACCGCCGTGAACAATACGCATACTTCCGAAACGTCCTCCACGCGGATCCTTCGGCTTGTGACAACCGGTTCCTCGGCGTCGGAAAATGCGGTCATTCCCGCGCAAAATGAGTAGTCCTCTCCGATCATCTTTCCCATGGCGTAGATGTTTCGTCCGTCATGGAATCCGGAGTCGTAAAATATGTGCCTTGCCAAGTCGATCGTTGCCGAGAATTTCTTTCCGTTCTCGGAAGCGGCGCGGATGACGATCATGTTGGTGGCTCTGTCGGCAAACACGGACTCCCGAATGACGCAATCATCGAAATTGCGTTGACTTTCGTACACAGCCGTCTCCAGATCCAGCTCTCTTTCGAAGAAAACGCAGTTTTCCCCCACGCCTTCGTAGCGAATCGTCATATCTCCCAGGAAGGAGTATGTACGGCAGCTGTTCGGTATCCCGGAAAATGTCTCCGTCATCAGGCGCTCCGCATCGGGGATGCGACCTTCGAAGATCATTTTTCGAACTTCCGGCAGGTTCTCAAGCGCGTCCTGATTTACACGGTCGATCTTGGTACCGTACCACAGGCTGTCCTCATTTAACTTTAAAACCGTTTGATGCGCATCGCCGATGATCATGGCTCCGAGCCGACCGTTCCCCACGGGAATTCCGAGATTCCAGTCTCGTCCGGCAAATGTGTCGTACCAAAGCTTACTCATGGGGTTCGGCCTCCCGCCGCCACTGCCTTTTCGGCATCTATGATTTGTATTACTCTTTCACTACATGGAACCAGAAGGAAAAAACTGTCTCCGGCTCGCTGACGCAATACACTGCGTCAAGATTCGGACCGCAGCTGGCGGAACCGATACCGGACATCGCAGCATCTACGCAGAGAATGGTCATTCCGGATTTCTGAAGCTCGTAATTATGCTTCTTGGAAGCCAGTTCCTCTCTCGTGTAATGCGATGCATTGACCGAGAAATCCTCATCCGACGAGACGGATACGCGAAGGTGTCCGTTGCCTACGGAAGCGGTCTGTGTTCCGTAGTGGGACGAATTTTCCTGTGGCTTGATATAGTCCTCATGGTTGCCCGTAACCGTCGTGTGATGCCAGTCGACATAGGATCCGAGATGCTTATCGACATAGCTTTCGATCGGCCCGTAGCCATAGTAATCAAAGTCCTCAAAATCCTCTGTCAGGAAGAATCGCAGACCGATCTTCGGAAGATACGGTCCGGTCTCGGACTTCTGAACCCGGCCGACAATATTAACTTCACCATTCTGATGGAAGGTATATTCGAGCGCAACGTTCGCAAACGGAATTCTCGAAGCGCCTCCGTAGGTAAGTTCCGCTTTGAATATGATCTCGCTTCCGGGCTCGATCAACCGAAGTTGTTTCAGACGGATGATCGGGTGATCATATCCCCAATCAGTCCAAGCCTTCACCATTCCGCCGTCGTTATCGGTAGGCGCGCGGAAGAAATCCATCGCCAAAGGTTTGGCGAGAATTTCCGAACCGTCGCAGGAGATTGAAGTAAGCATCGCGTCCTTCTTGCGAAGCATATAGACGGTATCTTTCGTCGTGATCCGATATGTGAAAGGAAGGTTTTCGAGTTTTAAGAACTTCCGTCCGGGGATCGTTTCCGGCATGAATCGGCGCGGCTCGGAATGGATCAGCAGCTGCTCAAAACAGATCTCGGCACCCTTCTCCCAGCAATCGGTCGTATCCTTCGCGGTCACGATAAACCGGATTCGAAGATCTCTGCCTTTGCCGACGCCCGGATCCGGGATCGCCAGCGTCGTGGTTGCACCGCCCGGAAGTTTGATGTCAAGTTTTCCGTCGATCAGCATCGTGCCGTACTCTTTGATCTCGTAGGATGCCTCAAACAAGTCCTCAAATGCGGCAAATGTCATACGGTTCGTGAGCCGGTATGTACCGGGCTCATCTCCCGGTTCGATCTTCAACGGCCGATAGCACTGCTTGAGTTCCAAAAGTCCGGTATGCGGAGTTCTGTCGGGATATGTCAGGCCGTCACAGCAGAAATTACGATCGTTCGGATAATCCCCGAAATCTCCACCGTAGCCGTATTTTACGATGCCGTCCTCGGTCTGTCCCGTCTCGATCGCGTGATCGCACCACTCCCAAACGCAACCGCCCATGAAGCAGTCATAACTGTCGATCATGCGCCAGTAATCATCGAGATCGCCGTTGCTGTTGCCCATGGAATGGCTGTATTCGCAGAGGAAATACGGGCGTTTTTCGGACTCTTCGGTGGCATAGCGATACATCGACGAGATTGTCGGATACATGTATGAGATCACATCAAACTCTTCGTCGCTTGTACCGTCCATCGAGTGATGAACCGCCTCGTAGTGGAGAGGCCTTGAAACGTCGGTCGCCTTCACCAGCTTCGCGATATCGTTGATGATCTTGCCGAATCCGGCCTCATTGCCCATGGACCACATGATGACGCAGGGGCGGTTGAAGTCTCTGATGACCATCTTCATCTCGCGGTCGAGGATCGCGGATGCGAAGATCGGATTGTCTGTAGTCAATGAAACTTTGCGGTGATCCCAGCTCTCGCCGTACACCTGTCCCGCCGGCTCGCTGCCGTGTGCCTCAAGATCGGCTTCCTCGATCACATAGAAACCGTATCGGTCACACAGCTTATAGAACTCCGGAGCGTTCGGATAATGGGACGTCCGGATCGCATTGACATTGCAACGCTTCATGAGGAACAGATCGCGCTTCATATCCTCGATCGTCACGGTCGCGCCGGTCTTGGGGCTGGAATCGTGGCGGTTAACGCCGTGCAGTTTCACGGGCTTGCGGTTGATCGTGAATACACCGTCGGTCACTGCGACTTCACGGATCCCGACAAACTCGCCGATCACTTCCCCTGCCGCCGAAAGCTCGCAGCGGTAGAGATACGGGATTTCCGCACTCCAAAGTTTCGGATCGTCCACCGTGAAGACGACGCATCCGTCCTCGTCGGTCTCCTGCGTTCCGAGCTCTTTGCCGTCCGCATCCGTAAGCTTTACGCTTGCTTTGCTGCCGGTGACCTCCAAGCGGATCCTGGCATGGGACATATCCTCGTCAATGATAGTCTGAATACGGTAACTCACAATGTGCTCTTCCGGCCGGCGAAGCATATATACGTCGCGGAAAATGCCGGTAAAGCGGAATTTGTCCTGATCCTCAAGATATGTTCCGTCGCACCACTTCAGGACAACGACGGCGATGCGGTTTTCCCCTTCGATCAGCGCCGAAGTGATTCGGAATTCACTCATTCCGTGGGAGACCTGCGAATACCCGATCAGTTGATTGTTGACGATCAGATAAAAGCAGCTGTCAACGCCCTCAAAGACGATGTAGCGCTCCATTCCGTCGGGCTTATAATCGTATTTGCGCTCGTAGACGGCCGTCGGGTTGTCCGCGGGGACATACGGCGGGTCGTACGGGATCGGATAGTTAACGTTTGTATATTGGCAGCGGTCGTAGCCGTGTAACTGGATGCAGGACGGAACCGGGATGGTCTTCGACATCTCAAGCTCCAATGCATTCGTCGGCATCTCCGCGAAGCTTTCGTAGTAAGCAAAGTTCCAGTCGCCGTTCAGAAGTTCAAGTCTCGAGGAGAACAATCTCCCGGAAAAGGAGTCCTCTCCTGCGGCAAACGGAACATAGTAATTGCGGTCCGGCTCCGTGTTCAGGTGCAGAATCGCCGGATCTTCATGAAATGTCATGTACGTCTTCATACTCGTCCTCCCACAGTTTCATAAGCAAACAAGGGTGCCGGTTTAAGGCACCCTTGTTATTCTTAGCATTGGGGCGCCGCCAAAATACGGTGGCCGCAAGTGCATGAATGCCCGTGATGCATGGCAAGGCACGCTCACAGATTATTTTACGTCCTTGATGGAGAAGCTCAGACGGCCCATCTTGTCCTTGCCGAGGCATACACACTTGACATGATCGCCGAGCGTGAGAACATCCTCAACGCGGTTGATGCGGTTCTTCGCGATGCGCGAAATGTGAACCAGACCTTCCTTGCCGGGTGCAAACTCGATAAATGCACCGAAGTCCTTGATGCTGACAACGGTTCCTTCGAGGATCATGCCCTCTTCGAAATCGGTGACGATGGTCTGAACAAGCTTGATGGCTCTCTCCATGGCATCCTTGTCGGTACCGCAGATGGAAACCGCACCGGTGTCATCGATATCGATGCGAACGCCGGTCTGCTCGATGATCGCGTTGATCGTCTTGCCTCTCTGACCGACAACATCGCCGATCTTCGTAGGATCGATCTGGATCTGAACGATCTTCGGAGCGTACTTGCTGACTTCCTTACGAGGCTCTGCGATCGCAGGCTTCATGCAGGTGTCCATGATGAACAGTCTCGCCTCACGGCAACGCTTGATCGCGCCCTCAACGATCGGGCGGGTGAGCCCGTGGATCTTAATATCCATCTGGATCGCGGTAATACCTTCGGTCGTACCGGTTACCTTAAAGTCCATATCGCCGAAGAAGTCCTCAAGACCCTGGATGTCGGTGAGAAGTACATAATCATCGTCCGTCTCGCCGGTTACAAGACCGCAGCTGATACCGGCAACCATACGCTTGATCGGAACACCGGCAGCCATCAGCGACATGCAGGATGCGCAGGTCGAAGCCATGGAAGTCGAACCGTTGGACTCGAAGGTCTCGGATACGGCACGGATCGCGTAAGGGAACTCTTCCTCGCTCGGAAGCACCGGAAGCAATGCTCTCTCAGCCAAAGCACCGTGGCCGATCTCGCGGCGTCCCGGACCTCTCGAAGGCTTCGTCTCACCTACCGAGTAGGACGGGAAATTGTAGTGATGCATATATCTCTTGTTGACAGCCGTCTCATCGAGACCGTCAAGCTTCTGAGCGTCTGCCAGAGGCGCGAGCGTTACGATATCGCAGATTTGCGTCTGCCCGCGGGTGAACATGGACGAGCCGTGTACACGGGGAATGAGATCGACTTCTGCGGAAAGAGGACGGATCTGTGTGAGCTCACGTCCGTCGGGACGTTTGTGATCTTTGAGGATCATCTTCCGAACCGTCTTCTTCTCGTACTGGTAAACAGCCTCGTCGATGAGCGGAAGCCACTCTTCGTTCTCTGCGAACTTCTCGGCAAGGGTGTCCTTCATCGCGCGGATGCGCTCCTCGCGCTCCTGCTTCTCCGGAGAGAACATCAGAACTTCCATATCAGCCGGAGGAACGATCTCCTTGATGGCTGCAAAAAGCTCTTCAGGGATCGCACAGGACGTATATTCATGCTTCGGCTTGCCGCACTCCGCAACGATCTTGTCGATGAACTTGATGATGTCCTTATTGATTCCGTCCGCAAGATAGATCGCCTCGATCATGCGATCCTCCGGAAGCTCGTTGGCACCGGCCTCAATCATGATGACTTTCTCTCTCGTGGAAGCAACCGTCAGCTTCAGGTCCGAAGCCTGCATCTGCGTCTGGGAAGGATTGATCACGAACTCACCGTTGATGAGGCCGACCTGCGTCGTTGCGCAGGGACCGTCGAACGGAATGTCGGATACGGCAACCGCGATCGCGGAACCGAGCATAGCCGTAAGCTCCGGGGTGCACTCCGGATCAACCGAGAGCACCAGGTTGTTGATCGTAACGTCGTTGCGGTAATCCTTCGGGAACAAAGGACGCATCGGACGGTCGATAACACGGGACGTCAAAACTGCATTCTCGGTAGCCTTACCCTCGCGCTTGTTGAAACCGCCCGGGATCTTTCCTACCGCGTACATCTTCTCTTCGTACTCAACGCTCAAAGGGAAGAAGTCGATACCTTCGCGCGGCTTCTCGCTGGCCGTAGCCGTCGAGAGCACCGTCGTGTCACCGTAGTGCATCAAAGCTGCACCGTTTGCCTGCTTTGCCACGCGGTCGATATCAACCGTGAGCGTTCTGCCGGCAAGCTCCATTGAAAAACTCTTGTACATAAAACCTCTTTCTGCGCTTTTTCACATAGCGCTGTTAATCTCTCGGCAACGCAAGAGACGGAGCCGCCGTAACAACTGAAAAGAATGCGAGACGATCGTATGCTTTTCAGTAGTCACGGAAAAAGACTCCATCCGTCTGTCGCCGGCTGTCTGGTTATCATACCGCATTTGAGTATATCATATTCCTCGGAAAATATCCAGTGAAATATGCGAAAAATAAAGGAGAATCGTATTCTTTCGACACGATTCTCCCGTTTCTTATTTCGCCGTGATCTCAATGGACTGAATCTTCAGCAAAGACTTTGATTGTACGATCAATCCGATGTCGGACGTCTGGGCTCCGGCACTTAAGGTGCGGTTGAATTCCGCGGGCGTCAAAGTCATGACATTCTTCTCGAATTTTGCGTTACAGCACCAGAAGTTATCGCTGCTCACATCGGAGTTGAAGGTCACCTTGATGACCCAGTCTTTCTTCTGGGATGTGTTCTTATTTTCAATCAGGACGCTGAACTGATAGCACTTGCTGGCGGCCTCGTTCCAGGTATTCTGCGTCGTGAGTTCCAGATGCAGGCCGTTTTGATCAACGATCTTCTCAATTCCGTCGGGTACCGCAACGTCTCCGCCGCCGCTACCGCCGGCGTCGCTCTCGAGCTTTTTCAGCTCCTCTTCCGTCATCTTCGGAAGTTGGCCGCCGAGCATCTTCACAAGCCACCGTCCCTCCTGGTTGAGGTCGGCCTCGGTGAAGCCGGACAGTTTCTTGCAATTTGCCTTGATCAGCGACGAGGACTCATTCTTGTTCGCGAGGTTCCAGATCATGTAACTCACGCCGTATTTGTCCATCATCGCAACCCACTTGTTCGCCTCAGTCTCGTTGCATGCCCCGTTTCCGGACGCATCGCAGATTCCGTACTCCGTGACGATCACAGGCAGGCCGGCTTCGATCGCCGTCTTCATTTTACTGCGGATATTGTCCTTGTGGGTTCCGGCGTAAAAATGAAGCGCGTACATGAGATTGTCATAGCCCTTGACGGGATCCTTGGCCGCAATGTCCACATCCTGTGACCACGTCGGAGTTCCGATGATAATGATCCCCTTCGGATCGTTTTTGCGGATCACGGGGATGATCTCCTCCGCATAACTCTTCACCGGCGCCCAGGAAATGCCGCCGTTAGGCTCGTTGCAGATCTCGTAGAAGACATTTTCGTAGCCGGCAAATTCCTTCGACATCTCGTCGAAGAATTTGATCGCGTCGGCCTTGTTCATGTTCGGGTCGTAATCATGGAGAATATGCCAGTCGATGATGACATAAAGCCCCAGTTCCGTAGCATATTTCACGCCGTTTTTCACCAGTGTGCGCATCTGTGCCTGATCGGCGCCGTTGCAGTAGCCGCCCTCGTCGGTGTACATGGCAAGCCGGACGCAGTTCGCGCCCCACTCGTCGCGGATGCACTTGAAGGTCTCCTTGCAGACGAACTGCGGAAACCATTGCAGACCGTGGGTGCTGACACCCTTGAGCTGAACGGCCTTTCCGTTTTTGTCCACCAGCCGGGTTCCCTTGACCGAGAGCCGTCCGTGCCGGGAAACCGGAGTCCCGGATGCAACCTGCTTCGGAGTCGGTGTCGGAGCCGCAGTTGTCGGAGTCGGCGTAGCAGCCGTTGTAGGCGTGGGTGTAACCGCAGTCGTAGGTGTCTGTGTCGGTGTCGCGGCAGCTTCAGTCGGTGTGGGCACGGCGGTCGTCGGAGTAGGCGCTGCCGTCGTAGGAGTCGGAATGTCCGAAGGCGTAGGCGTTTCCGTAGGCAGGGTTTCCGTAGGAGTCGGCGCTTCACTCGGGATGACTTCCGCTGTCGGCGTGATCTCAGGCGTCGGGGAGACATCTTCAACGAAGGTTCCGGTGGGAGCCTCGGAAGGCACTTCCGTCGGAGCCGTTGTAGGGATCTGCTCCGCTTCCGTAGGCGTTTCAACCGGCTGCGTAACATTGATCGACGGCACCGGCTCGTTCGTCGGCGTTACGGTCAACGAGGTATCCCGGGGTTTGTCTTGCTTTGCCTCGTAGAGCGCAATCCCCAGGATCACTGCCACAAGCACCATAAAGATCAAAGCCGTGATCAGGATACGGTTGATCTTTTTCGTGTTTTTCAATTCCTTTTTGGATGAATGTTTCTCAGCCATTTTTCTTCCTCTCCTGCTTTCTGCGGAAATGCTCCGTTACAGCCTCACGCGCTTCTGACGAAAAATACAGTGAGCCGGTGATCAGCAGCACATTTTTCCCCGTTGCCGCGGAAAGGATCGAATCGACGGCGTCGGGAAGGTTTGTGATCCGAGTCATGGAAAACTCCTCGCACAGAGCGTCGACCTCCGCATCGTCGATGGCTCGCTTGTTGTCAAACCGGTAAAAATATAATGTCCCCGCGAGATCGCGAAGATCCGAAAGCATCGCACGGTAGTCCTTGTCGCGAACCATTCCGGCGATGATCGTGATGTTTTCTTTTTTGTACTCGGTGCCGCGGAAATACTCGGTCACGGCACGGATACACTGCGGATTGTGACCGCCGTCCAAGAAAACCGCAGGCCTTGCGCACAGACGCTCCAGCCGGGCCGGCCAGGAAACGATGCGCAATCCGTCCGCGACGTCGGCATCGCTGATGTAGAAGCCGTTTTTATTCAGCACGCGGATGGCTTCACAAGCGGTCGCCGCGTTGTACTGCTGATGCTTCCCACGAAGCGCAAGCATATACTCCTGCCCGCGATACGAAAAATGCTCGAAGTCGGCAATCGGTTCGAGCTGCTTGAGCTCGTCGGTATCCACCATATGGATCGGCGCATTTTTCGAGAGAGCCACCTGAGTGATCACGTCCTCCGCCTCACGGACAACGGGATAGACGCAGACGTCTCTCTCTCGCTTGATGATGCCGGCTTTGGCTGCAGCGATCTTGGCGATGGTATCGCCGAGCACCTTGCAGTGATCGAGCCCGATGTTCGTGATCACGCTGCATATCGGAGCCGCGACCGCATTGGTCGGATCGAAGGTGCCTCCGAGACCGGTCTCAAGCACAAGGACATCGCATTTTTGCTCCCGGAAATACAAAAGCGCCAGGATCGTCAACAGTTCGAATTGGTTCGCGGACATGTAACTGCTGTCCACATATTCGTACATCATCGTGCCGATCCGGGCGAGGTCATCTTTCGATATCATCTCGCCGTTGACGCGAATTCTCTCGCGGAAATCCGTCAGATACGGCGAGGTAAACAACCCCACGCGATAGCCGGCGCGCCGAAGCACGCTGTCTAAGATGGCACAAACCGAGCCTTTGCCGTTCGTGCCGGCGACATGGACACAGGGAATCGCATCCTGAGGGTTGTCAAAATGCCGGAGCATCGTGTGCATCCGGTACAGACCGGCAAATGCTGAGAAAAACTCGGTTCCGGTCAATCGATTTACGATTTCTTCGTAGGTCATGAACTAATCTCCGAACGGTAATCTATTCCGCGCGGTTCCAGGCCGCGATGATCTCCGGCATTATGTACAGAGATCCCGTGACAAGCACCGGAATACCGTCGCGTCGCAGATCTTTGATCCTCTTTACCGCGTCTTCGTATGTGGCCGCAATCTCGACAGGCTTCTCGAAGCGGCGCAGATACTCGCTGAGATCCTGTGCCGACAGCGCCCTGCGGTTCGGCGGCGTGATGCAGACAAAACCCGCAGCATATTGCTGAAGCATCTCGTACATCGCGGGATAGTCCTTGTCCGCGAGAACTCCCGTGACGATATAATACTTTTGTTCTCCGGAAAATGATTGCAGTGACTTGCAAAGCGCATCAATGCAATCCGGATTGTGCCCGCCGTCAAAGATCAGATACGGGTCTTCCTTGCGAACATCGAAGCGATACGGCAGATTGGCCGAGCGAATGCCGGCTTCCATCGCAAAATCATCGATATCCAAAGTGATCCCGCCAATGTCGGGCATGGCTGCGAGAACTTCCACGGCCTTCTGCGCCGTTGCGATGTTGATCTTCTGGTAATCGGCGATCATCGCGCGATCGCTGGGGAAAAATGAATCATCGGCAATCGAGGCAAGGTACAGCTCGTGCTTATTCTCTTTGCACCATTGCGTCGCGGTCTCCGTGACGATCGGCGAGTTCACCCCCATAACGATCGGTTCTCCGGGGCTCGCGATGCTGAGCTTTTCTTTGGCTATGGTCTCTAACGTATCCCCGAGATACTCGGTGTGGTCAAGGGCAATCTTTGTTACCACCGTAAGGCATCCCTGTCCCACGTTGGTTGCGTCGTTGACGCCTCCCATGCCGGCTTCGAGGACCGTGAAATCACAATTTTCCATTTTGAACAGGATCAGGCCTACGCACACCGCCCGCTCAAATTCGGACGGATTGAGATCCTGCTTTGCGGCGGCGTTCATCTCCACCGGCCGAAGCGCGGATTTGAAGGTCTCAACGGCGCTGATAAACTGCGCCTGCGTGATCGGCTTTCCGTCAATCCGATAATAGTCCGTAACGCCGTGCAAAGCCGGCGAGATCATGGTTCCGACATGATGTCCGGCTGCTACCAGCGTATTGGTGATCATCGTCGCAGTCGAACCTTTTCCGTTCGTCCCGACGACATGAATGATTCGCTGTTCGGTCTCCGGATGCTTCAAAAGCCCAAGGCAGTAATTGATGCGATCCAGTCCCGGTTTCGAAATATTGGTCTCTTCATTCCGTATGAATTGTACAGCGTCCGCAAATCTCATTAGGCACCTCTGTTGCGCATTATACAGACGTTCCCGTCTTCTCTCTCTTTCATCAGTGTACCTCAATACGCCGGGTAATGCAACCTTGAATTGCTCTTACGGGCTTTCGCTTCTCCGGAAAAGGCTTATTGTTCGCTGACAGTATCCGGTTTCCAGACTCCCGCGTTATACAAAAGCGAACGGAGTCTCGGCATCAGTGTCTTAGCAAGCGCAAACATGATAACGATCTCCGCAACCGTGCTGACGGAGTAAACGATCGTCGAGGGAATGAACAGATCGATATTAAGAGGCGTTCCCTGGTACAGGAAACGGGCAAAGGCACCGGCAATATTCAGTAACAATGTGCAGACCACAGCAGACACGACAATGCGGGCCGGCGTCAGTTTCCGATACAGGAACAGTCCTGCACAGAACCCCTGCAGGAAACGGACAAGCGTGAGCCAGGGATTCAGGCTTCCGCCGTAGAAGACAAATCCGCCGATCAGATCCGCGATGGCAGCCACGGCTCCGCCGACGATCCCGATGCAGTGCCCGCAGATGGCGCGGATCAAAAACGTGAGGGAAACGCGGTACGCCACTCCCATCGTAAACGACAGATAGTATTCCGTCACGACCTCGAGGGCGATGAACATGCTCGCGAGAGTGATGATCTTGATCACCCGGCTCTGCGCATATCTGCGTTCCGTCTTTGCTTTTAACGATTCATTTTCCATAAAAAAATCTCCTTTCTGTCCCGTGATAACGCTACGAAAAGGAGATTCCTTAAGGTAGCAGCGGGATGCAGACCGGAAACCGCAAGCACTGCGGCTTTTCGTTCCGAAGACAACTCCCCGTCCTCCGGACACTTGACGCTTCCGATCTTACTCTGCTTTCATGTTTGATTGTTTTTGTTCGGAAAAAGAGCCGCCGCAATCGCGACAGCTCTTGTAAAATTACTTACGGATTCCGAGCTTGTCGATCAGGTTACGATAAGCATTGATATCCTTGTTCTTGAGATAGTCAAGAAGACCTCTGCGGTGACCTACCATCATGTAAAGGCCACGGCGGGAATGGTTGTCCTGCTTGTTCTTCTTCAGATGCTCGGTGAGCTCTGCGATTCTCTCGGTGAGAATTGCGATCTGAACTTCCGGCGAACCGGTGTCGGCAGGTGTCTTACCGTACTCTGCGATGATCGCAGCTTTCTTTTCTTTCGTGATCATGATTATTGCCTCCTTTAATAATTCACTGCCATAATCCAGGCCAGGGTCGGAGATTCCGTTGACTGGGATTCGGCTGACTTTGACACTATAGCATAGTTCGCACGAAATGTAAACATCATTTTTGTACGAAAAATGACCCGTTTTGCGAGCTCTCGCGAGCATGTTGCACATCCGCCGCAAGCTGTGCGGAAAGCTGTTTCAGCGAATCAAACCGGACTTGTCCGCGGATGCGTGATAAAAACGCGACACTCGCGGACCTGCCGTAGCAATCCCCTTCGTAATCGATCAGATGCGTCTCCACCGTGACCGGGTGTACAATGCCGTCTGTAACGGTTGGATTATCTCCGATGTTCGTTACGGAATTATAGACTTTGCCGTCCATTGTCGTCTGCGTATGATACACGCCAAACGGCGGCAGGAGCTTTCCTTCGGACGGAAGGAAATTGATGGTCGGAAATCCGAGCAAATGACCGATCTCCTTACCGTGGACGATCTCCCCGACGATATGATACGGCGCTCCGAGCAGTTTGTTGACGGTCTCCATCTCGCCTGCGGAAAGCGCCTCACGGATCCGCGAACTCGAGATCACGGCACCGTCCTCCTCCGCCATCGGGCAGATCACACAGCCGATCCCGTACCTCTCCGATAGTTCTTTGAGCATCACTGCCGTTCCGCTGCGGTCCTTTCCGAAACGGAAGTCCGCCCCTACGACAATCTGCTTTGCATGGTATTCCCCAATGCAGACATCGCGCAAAAACGCTTCCGGGTCCATGTTCCGATGCTCTTTCGTAAGCGGCCAGACGATCATGCGATCGATTCCGAGATCCTTTAGGATCGTTTTCATCTCCGCTTCGGTATAAATCTCTCTCGCTGCATCTTCTGCGACTACCGAGAGCAACACTTTAGGTACGGAAAATGAGTTCATCATGCCGATCAGACTGCGATGGCCCCTGTGAAGTCCGTCGAATTTGCCGACCGCCAGACAGCAACCGGCGGCAGCGGTTTTCTCATTTTGAAGCCGCATAGCGTGATTGATCTCGTTGTCTACCTCGTGGTACATCTGCAGCGGAACAAACCGGCGGCCTTTCTTTTTGTAGATCGCATAGAATTCACCCGCCGCGTAAGCCCGGATACATTTGGCTTCCGAATCCCCGAGCAGGTTCTCATAGCAGTGTAAAAAGCGCTCATCGAGAGGCTCCGCACAGTCCGAAAGCCACTCCGGCTCCAGCGGATTGCCGTTGCGAAGTGCCTTCCAGCCGACTTCGGCCAGTTCCTTCGGAGGACAGCCGCGATACATCGCGTCAATGGGGATCAGAGCCTCTTCGATGCGTCCGGAGTTCATGAGATCCCGGAGTTCGTCGATGGTGTAACTGTTCGTTCGCTTCAACTGTCCCGTCGCGGTCCGCACCAGCGTTCCCATACAGGAACCGCAGCCGAGTTTTTCACCGATATCATTGCAAAGTGTTCGGATGTACGTGCCCTTCTGGCACAATACCCTGAGGTCGTACTCTCCCGTTTCCTCATCGAAAGACAACAACTCTGCCTCGAAAATTCGGACGGTCTTTTCCGATCGCTCGATATCGATACCCCTGCGGGCAAGGTCCACAAGCTTTACGCCGCCGACTTTTCTCGCGGAATACATGGGCGTAAGCTGGCGGATCTCGCCGACAAAGGATGCGACCGCCTCTTCCAGCTGTGTCCTCGTGACCGAAACGTCCCGCTTTGCGATCACCGTTCCGTGGATGTCCTGCGTATCGGTGGTGACACCAAGATATCCGTGAGCGATGTATTCTTTCTTCTGCGCCATCAAATGATCGCAGATTTTTGTTGCATACCCAAGGCACACCGGCAAAACGCCCTCCGCCTCGGGGTCGAGCGTGCCGGTATGTCCCATTTTCCGTGTGTGAAGCACTCCCCGCAGAACGGCGATCACGTCGTGGGAGGAGTATCCGCGTTCTTTGTTGACTACGATGATCCCGTTCATACAGCTCCGTTAAATCTGCAGCATCACCATGGCGGAAATCTGCGTAATATAGTCTGCCAGATCGCCGGTTACCGTGCATCCGGCCGCATTGTAGTGTCCGCCGCCGCCGAAATTCTGGCAGATAGCCGCAACGTTGACGGTATCGACGGAGCGAAGGCTGATCTTGTAGGAGTCTTCGGTTTCCTGCCTTGCGAACAATGCAACCGAAATGCCCTTGGTCAGGCGCAGCTGGTCCACAACGCCCTCGGTGTCGGCGCGGGTCGCTCCGAATTGCGCAAGATCGTCAAGAGTCACGGTGGAAACGATCATTTTCCCGTCCAGAAGGAGCTGTGAATGCAATACGGCATTGCCGATCAGCCGGTTCTGAACGTAGGATTTTGCGTAAAATGAGTCGTCGATCAGTCTCTGGGCATTGACACCCTTGCTGAGCATCCGGCCGGCCACATGCATAGTGTGTTCCCGGCACGCCTGATACTTAAACACGCCGGTGTCGTGCACGATGCCGACATAGAGACACTCGGCGATCTCGCGATCGATCTTCTCGTCCTCCAAAAGGTCATACAGCACTTCGCACGTCGAGCTTGCGTCCGGCAGGATCACACCCTCGTCCGCAAAATGCGTGTTCGTCATGTGATGATCGACCACATACACCTTTTTCGCTGCCTCCGCGATCTTCACCGCGGCCGGAAACCGGTCGACGCTTGAGCAGTCGCAGACGCAAAATAAGTCAAACGGTTCGTCGGGCTCGGTGAATTCCGAGTCGATCACCGACAGACCGCTTAAGACATTCAGATTGGCCGGAGGAGTCTCCAGATAGAGATGTACGCTCTTTTCGGGATAGTTCACCGTAATATAGCGGTACAACGCCATACAGGATCCCACACAATCGCCGTCCGGATGCAGATGACCGGTGATTCCGATCGTCCGAGCAGCCTCTACGGCGTCCAGTAAACTTCGATTCATTGTTCTTCGTCCTCCGAATCCTCTTCCGCCGTCTCATCCTTGTGCAGAGACGAGATCAACGCATCCATCTTCATGCCGTACTCCAAAGAGTCGTCGATGGTGAAGAAGAGCTGCGGCGTGAGCCGCATGTTGAGATTTTTCGCGAGCATCGAGCGAAGGTACGTGGCTGCGTTCTTCAGACCTGTAATGGTCTCCTTTTTCACAGTCTCATCCCCGTAGACGCTCACATATACTTTGGCGGTCTTGAGATCCGGCGCGACGTACACATCCGTCACGGTCGTGAGCGGAGCCACGCGCGGGTCTTTTACACCGTCGAGGATCAGCCGGCTGAGTTCCCTGCGGACTTCCTGGCTGACGGTTCTGTTCTTTGAACTGTTCTTTTTCATATTTCTCCTGGTTTACAACGGACCGGGCGTTGCCGCCCGGCCCGGATTGATTTTCATCAGCTTCTGTTGACCTGCTGCATCATGTAGAGCTCCACCTGGTCGCCCTCGGCAATATCATTGAATTTTTCAAAGAGGATACCGCACTCGAAGCCTGCGAGAACTTCCTTCGCATCGTCCTTCATACGCTTCAGAGAAGCCAGATTGCCGTCGAAGATCTGCTCGCCGCCTCTGGTGATGCGGGCCTTGCAGCCGCGCTGTGCCTTACCGTCGAGAATGTAGGAACCTGCAATGTTACCAAGTCCGCTGGCCTTGAAGATCTGACGGATCTCGGCGTGACCGATGATCACTTCCTCGTAAACCGGATCCAACATACCCTTCATAGCAGCCTCGATATCGTCGATAGCGTTGTAAATGACGGAGTACAGACGCATGTCAACCTTCTCGCGGTCGGCCGTCTCCTTAGCCACATTGTCGGGCTTTACGTTGAAACCGATAATGATGGCGTTCGAAGCGCTTGCCAACGTGACATCGGACTCGTTGATGTTACCGACACCGCCGTGGATGCAGTGAACAGCGATCTCATCGTTGGAAAGCTTGAGAAGCGACTGCTTCACAGCCTCTACGGAACCTGCAACATCGGCCTTGATGATGATATTGAGATCCTTCATCTCGCCGGCCTGCATCTGGTCATGCAGACTCTCGAGCGAAAGCTTCTGCTTCGTCTCCGCAATCAGTTTCTCTTTGCTCTGTGCGATGTAAGCGTCGGAGATGTTCTTCGCTTCCTTCTCATTTTCCGTAGCGATCATCACATCACCGGCGTTCGGAACGCTGTTCAGACCGAGGATCTCGACAGGCATCGAAGGCGTAGCAACCGAAACCTTCTCACCCTGATCGTTGATCATCGCGCGGATCTTACCGCAGGATGCACCGATGGCAACCGTCTCGCCGACATGCAGCGTACCCTTTTGTACAAGCACTGTTGCAACCGGGCCGCGGCCGCGATCGAGCTTCGCCTCGATGACGAGACCTCTCGCCTTGCGGTTCGGGTTTGCCTTGAGCTCCAGCACGTCCGCCGTGAGGAGGATCATCTCCAGAAGGTTCTCGATACCTTCGCCCTTCTTTGCGGAAACACGGCAGGTAACGATGTCGCCGCCCCATTCCTCGGACACGAGTCCCTGCTCGGAGAGCTCGGTCAGTACGCGGTCGGGGTTAGCGCCTTCCTTATCCATCTTGTTGATCGCCACAACGATCGCGACTCCGGCCGCTTTCGCGTGGTTGATAGCCTCGATGGTCTGCGGCATAACGCCGTCATCGGCAGCAACGACAAGTACTGCGATATCGGTCGCCATGGCACCGCGCAGACGCATTGCGGTAAATGCCTCGTGGCCGGGCGTGTCAAGGAACGTGATGTTTCGACCGTTCTTCTCAACCATGTACGCACCGATATGCTGCGTGATACCGCCGGCCTCCTTGGCTGCGACACGGGACGAACGGATCGCGTCGAGAATGGAGGTCTTACCGTGGTCAACATGCCCCATTACACAGACAACCGGAGGACGCTCGACTTTGCTCTCTTCCGCGTCTTCTGTGTCTCTGGTGAGCACTTCAACCATATCGACGACTTCTTCCTTCTCAACGATGTAATTGTAGTCAATCGCGATCTCCTCGGCTTCCTCGAAGGAAATCTCAGAGTTGATGTTATACAGTTTGCCTGCGAGGAAAAGCTTCTTGATGATCGCGGAAGCGTTCTGCTTCATGCGGTCTGCAAGATCCTTGATCGTGATCGTCTCCGGGATCGTGATGTTCTTGATCTCGTTCGGATCTTCTTCCTTCTTCGGCTCTACCTTGGGCATGATAAACGCGCCCTTACGGTTCGGATCCTTCTTCGGCTGAGCGGACTTGCGGCCGCCCTTCTTCTTATCTTCATCGAAATCGCGGTTGTTGCGATTCTTGTCGCGGTCTCGGTTATTGTACGCCGCAGCGCGCTGTTCACGGTTGATCTCACCCGCGAAATCCGACTTGATCGCGCTGTTCGCACTGTTGCGGTTGTCATTCCGCTTCGTAAACTGCCGACGTTCGCCGGCATCTTTGTCCTTGTCAAATCCGGGCATTCCGCCGAAGCGTCCTGCTCCGCCCTGACCCTGGGCACCGCCGGGTCTTCGGAATCCGCCCTGACCCTGTCCGTCACGGTTAAACGGTCTCGAACCGTCTGCGGAACGTCTGTCACCGTAGTTACCCTGACCCTGACGACCTGCACGGTCGCCGTAGCCGCTCTGACCCTGCGCACCCGCAGGTCTGCGGAATCCCTGTCCGTCGCGCTGACCGTCTCTCTGTCCGTCGCGCTGCGGTCTCTGGCCGTCTCTCTGGCCGTCGCGGGCAAACAGTCTGGAACCGTCCGCCGGGCGTCTCTCACCCTGTCCGTCTCTCGGTCTGCGAGCCTGCGCGTTTCTCTCTGCCGCAGCACTCTCTCGGCGAGCCTCCGCACGTTTTTCCGCGCGCTCAAGCTCCGCAGCGATATTCAGTCTCTGCGGTGCGGCGGGTTTCTCTGCGGGAGCTGCTTCCTGGGCGGTCTTCGGAGCCGGAGCCTCAGCTGCCGGTGCTTCCGGAGCGGGCTTCTTCTCTGCGGCCACAGCACCTGCATTGGCGGCAGCCGCATCCTTGTTCGGACGCTTCAGACGGCGTCCTTCCTCGTTGAAAATAGGTCCTTCATACAATACCAACTTACCGTCGGCATCCTTGCGATAGAAATCGTTTCCCTTGCGAAGGATCGGATTCTTCTCGGCATCGTACAGCGATGACCGCTTCGGGTCGATCTTGTTGCCGTTCTCATCAAATATCGGTCCGCTGTACTTGGTGTAATTCTTACCGCTGTCAACGCTGTAGATTACGCCCTCATGACGAACCAAGCGGTTTCCCTTGTCATCATACATGCCGCGGGGCCGCTTTGCCTCCTCCTTGTGCTCCGGCGAACGGCGTCTCCGTTTTCCGAGAAGCCGCATCGCAATAACGACCTCCGAGTCCTCATCGTTCACGATGCTGGCTGCGTTCTTCACGTCGATGCCATGCTCGCGGAGATACATCATCATCTCCTTGTAGGACGCGTCGATCTCTTTGCACAAATCTCCGAGTTTAATTTCTGCCATTTACGTTCTTTCCTCCGCTTGAAAAATAAAACTGTTTTCCCTTACACTTTCCGTCAAACCGTCGCGTCATCAGAAATGCACGCGGCTACGGCGTTCGCCAGTCCCTGATCAAGCACGGCGACGCAGATACGGTCTTTTTTACCGATCGCGTGTCCGAGCACGTCCTTCGTGGAAAAGCGAACCAACGGCACCTGATAATGATACGTGATGTGCGAAATGTCCGCGTACGAGTTGTCCGACGCGTCCGTCGCTACGATCACCAGTTTGGCAGTACCGTTGCGAACCGCACGCTCCGTGAGAAATCCCCCGGACGTTACGGCACCGGCTTTTGCTGCGATCCCCAGCAAAGAGATCGCTTTTTTCTCATTCATTCGCCAGCTCCTTTGCAAGCCGGTCGTAAACCTCGACCGGAACCTCAAACTTCAGCGAACGGTCGATCGCCTTTGTCTTGCGCGCCTTGGCAAGGCACTCCGAACTTCGGCAAATATATGCTCCGCGCCCGTTCTTCTTACCGGTCAGATCGAGTTCGATCTCATTGTCCGGCGTCAGGATCACGCGGATCAGTTCTTTCTTCGGTTTGGTCTCTCCGCAGCCGTTGCAGCGGCGAAGCGGAATCTTCTTGACTGTCATGATTCCGTCCTTTCTGTCACTCACTCAAGCTCGGCTGCCTGCGACTCGCTCTTGATATCAATCTTGTAACCGGTCAAACGAGCGGCAAGACGCGCGTTCTGACCCTTAGTTCCGATGGCGAGCGTCAGCATATCCTCAGGCACGATAACGTTGGCGATACGCTCCTCCTCGTCCACATGAACGGAAATAACCTCAGCCGGGGACAAAGCGTTAGCGATCAGCTGCTCCGGATCGTCACTCCAGTTGATGATATCGATCTTCTCGCCGTTGAGCTCCTCAACAACCGCATTGGCACGGCTGCCTCTGACACCGACACACGCGCCGACCGGATCCACGTTCGGATCGTTGGAGTAAACGGCCATCTTCGTTCTCTTGCCGGCTTCGCGGCTGAGAGCCTTGATCTCTACGATACCGTCGGCAACTTCCGAAACCTCATTCTCGAAAAATCTCTTAACCAGCTCCGGATGGGTGCGGGATACGGTAACGCGCGGTCCCTTGGGCGTTTCCTTAACTTCTACAACGTAAACTTTTACGCGCTGTCCCTTCTCAAACTCCTCGCCGGGAATCTGCTCGCTGGCAACCAGATGAGCGTCAACGCGGCCGAGGCTAAGGATGACATCCTGACGCGAGAATTTCTGAACGATACCCGTTACGACCTCTTTCTCCTTGTCGCAGAACTGGCCGAACAGCACCTTGCGCTCCTCCTCACGAAGTTTCTGCACAATGGTCTGCTTTGCCTGTGCGGCAACCGTACGAGTCAGGCTCTTCGTCTCGATCTCCTTCTCGAGGTTGTCGCCAACCGCGATCTCGCGAAGCGGGAACATCGCCTTGGCTTCCTCAAGCGTAAGCTCCGCCTTCGGATTTATAACTTCGTCAACAACCGTCCAGATCTGGAACAGATTGTACTGACCGGTCTCACTGTCGATATGCACCCGGAAATTGTCACTGTCAAACTGCTTCTTGCAAGCTGCGAGGATGGAATCCTCCAATGCCTGTAACAGCACGCTCTTGCTGATGTCACGCTCTTTCTCGATCAGGTCGAGTGCGGTGATCAACTCCTTAAAATCTTCCTGCTTAAGTTCCTCCGCTGATTTCTTAACAGCTTTCTTCATTTCAAACCTCCTTGCAATTCTCGCTGTGATTATTCGGTAAATGCCTGACGGATCAGGCTGATGTTTTTCCGTTCCAGCACGGTCTCTCCGGTCTCATCCGTGACGGTCACCGTCTGATCGTCATAGGCCGTAAGCGTTGCCGTGAATTCTTTTCTCCCTCCGACAGCCCGGAACAGACGGATGTCGATAAGTCTGCCGATGTTCCGTTCATAGTCCTTCGGTTTCTTCAAAGGTCTTGTCAATCCCGGAGAACTCACTTCCAGGATATAACTCTCCTTGATGAAATCTTCCTCATCAAGTTTCTTCTCGATCGCTCGTGACACCAGCTCACAGTCGTCGATCGTGACTCCGCCGGGCTTGTCGATGTATGCGCGCAAATACCAGTTGCCCGCCTCCTTGACGAACTCCACGTCCACGAGCTCGAGCTCATTTTCCGAGATGATCGGCGCCAAAAGCTCCGTCGTCCGCTCTTCATATTGCTTCGTTAAAGCCATGTTTCCTCCGGCCGGATTCCGCGGATTCCGGCTCCCGAACATAAACTAAGAGTGGGCCGTTGCGGACCCACTCTTACAATACTCATTAGTTACATCAAGGATACTACCACCGTTATTCGGAAAATGCAAGCCCTTTTTCTCGAAAAATCGGCATTTTTCTACATTTCCCCGGTGGAATCCGCCGACTCGGACGCGATCTTGGCGTTCTTATGGTTGCGGTACGCGCGTCCGGCAAGAACTCCGCATACGGCGACGATGATATAAAAGATAAACAATCCGAACTCCCGCAGGAATTCCGTCAATAATGCCATAACACACCTCCGATCACGATTTTCTCCGGTTGGCCAGTTCCTTCACGATATCATTCCAGTCGACATCGCACTCCACCATCAAAACCATGAGATGATACATGTAATCCGCAATCTCGTACTTCAGTTCCTCAGCGTCGGGATTCTTCGCGGCGATCGTGATCTCCGTTGCCTCCTCGCCGCACTTCTTTAAGATTTTGTCGATCCCTTTTTCAAAGAGATAGTTCGTGTAGGAGCCTTCTTTCGGATTGACCTTGCGGTCCATGATCAGATTGTAATCCTCAGTCAGAACGCTCAGCGGGTTGAAATCGGAGAACTCTTTCTTGCAGAGCGTCGTGAAGAAGCAGGACGGATTGCCTGTATGGCAGGCTACTCCGAGCTGGTGCACCTTCGCAAGCAGCGTATCGCTGTCGCAGTCGATCCGAAGTTCCTTCACAAACTGATAATGTCCGGACGTCTCGCCCTTCACCCAGATCTCCTCGCGGCTGCGGGACCAGTACGTCATCCGTCCCGTCTCGATGGTGCGGTTGAACGCCTCTTCGTTCATGTATGCGACCATCAGCACCTCCAAGGTGCGATAATCCTGAACGACAACCGGGATCAGTCCGTTGGCGTCGGTCTTCATATCGGAAAATGCGACCGTCGACTCCAGACACTTCGTCGCAATGCCCTCCTTGCGAAGCGTCTGCTTCACGCGGAGCACGTTCTTTCCCTCGTAGAAGTTGGTCGCCACGCCGAAGCAGTCCGGCAGGGACAATAACGTCTCGATATCGTTGCGAACCAGGCTGTCGCGGATGATGACCGGCAGCGGGCAACGCTCTAAGATGCGGTTCATCGCCGGAGAAACGGTCACGTGCTTCATCTGGAATTTGGCGACGCCGAGATCCTTCAGCTCCTCGAGCAGTTTCTCACTCTCGTACGCATGCTCGGGCTTGTCCACATCCGCATTGAACTCCACGACGATGCGGTCGCGGCCGAAGCGGTCGATCGCAAGCCGTACCTCTTCCTTCGGGAACTTTCTCTCATACGGGATCACGACATAGGACGCTCCGGTGTACAGCGCCTTCTTGATGTCCTCAAAGCGCTTCACGCAGCATCCGAGGTACAGCGGAATGTCGACCTTGCGAAGCAGAAGCTTCACCATCTGCAGAAAATGCATCTGGGTCGTCTCGTTGTCGTCGTAATTGTAAATGTAAAGCCCGTCGGCGCCGTTCTGCTCATAGCTCATGGCGAGCTCGAGAACCGAGGCCGGGAAAGCATTTTCCGCATTGATATATGCGATGATGTTTTTCTCCATGGTATCTCCCAAGTCAATAGTCTGATTCGACGGATTCCGTCAGATCGTTCCCTTCGTCGAAAGCACTCCGTCCACTCTCTCATCGATCTTCGTCGCAATGTCGAGAGCTTTCGCAAATGCCTTGAACATCGCCTCGACAATGTGATGATTGTTCTCGCCGGAGATCATGCGGATGTGCAGATTCATGCCGGCGCTGTAGGAAACCGCATAAAAGAACTCTTTGGCCATCTCCACGTCAAACTCGCCGAGTCGTTCCACGGTCGTCTTGACGTCATAGACAAAGTACGGTCTTCCGGAGAGATCGATCGCGCACATGACCAGCGCCTCGTCCATCGGAAGAAGAAAACTGCCGTAGCGGGCGATGCCCTCCTTGTTGCCGAGAGCCTCCTTGATGGCCGTGCCGAGCACGATGCCGACATCCTCCACCGTGTGGTGCGAATCCACATCAAGGTCTCCGTTCGCCGTGAGGTTTAAGTCGAAAAAGCCGTGCTTTGCGAATCCCGAGAGCATGTGGTTAAAAAAGCCGATGCCGGTATCGATGTTGAAAACTCCGGTTCCGTCGATCGTAAGCTGCGCCGCAATCGAGGTTTCCTTCGTCGTGCGCTCCACTGTGGCTGTCCGTTTTTCCATACTGGCCTCCTTATGTGCGTTATCCTCTATATTGTACAACAATCGACCGATTCGGTCAAGATTGCGAATCGTCCTCAAAGCGCACCGCGATGGAGTTGGCGTGTGCCGTCAACCCTTCCGCCTGTGCAAATGTGATGATCTTGTCCGCCGCCGGCTTAAGCGCCTCGCGGGAATAACAGATCACGCTGCTCTTCTTGATGAAATCGTCCACCGAGAGCGGCGAGAAGAACCGAGCCGTGCCGTTCGTCGGAAGGATGTGATCCGGTCCCGCATAGTAATCCCCGAGAGGCTCGCTGGAATATTCTCCGAGGAAAATGGCACCGCCGTTCTGCACTCCCGTCATGGTTTCCCAGGGGTTGGCCGTGAGGATTTCCACGTGCTCGGACGCGATGTCATTGGCTGCCTCAACGGCTGCCTCCATCGAATCCGCGACAAAGATGCGTCCGTAGTTTGCCAAAGACTTCTCGATGATCTCCCTGCGGGAAAGACGTGCAGTCATCGCCGTCACTTCCGCGTCAACCGCCTCGGCAAGGCGGCGGCTCGTGGTGACCAGGATCGCGGATGCCATGGGGTCATGCTCCGCCTGGCTCAGCAGATCCGCGGCTACATATTTCGGATTAGGGGTATCGTCAGCGAGGACAAGGATCTCGGAAGGACCCGCAATGCTGTCGATACCGACACTGCCGTATACGGCTTTCTTCGCAAGTGCAACATAGATATTTCCCGGGCCGACGATCTTATCGACACGCGGAATGCTCTCCGTACCGTACGCAAGAGCAGCGATCGCCTGTGCTCCGCCGATCTTTGCGATCCGGCTGACACCGGCTTCCACAGCCGCGACGATCGAAGCCGGATTGAGGGCTCCGCTCTTCTGCGGCGGCGTCACCATGATCACCTCGGGCACGCCGGCAACTTTCGCCGGAATGATGTTCATCAGTACGCTGGAGGACAAAACCGCGCTGCCGCCGGGCACATAGACACCGACTTTGGCGATCGGAGTGACCCTCTGTCCGAGAATGATCCCGTCCTTGGTATCGAACCAGCTGTTTCTGCGCTGGCGCATGTGGAACTCGCGGATATTGGCGCCGGATTCGCGGATGACCGCAAGAAGCTTCGGATCGACGGCAGCGTACGCCGCGTCGATCTCCTCCTTCGTAACCCAGACGTCCTCCGCCGTAAGTTTAATGCCGTCAAAGCGCTCGGTGTACGCAAACACCGCAGCGTCGCCGTTTTTGCGAACGTCCGCAACGATGGCATCCACCTTCGCCTGCTGCTCGGAAAATGCGTTCGTGCTGCGCATCGCAAGCGTATCAAGCAATTCCTGCTTGGATTCTTTTGTCAATGCTATGATCTTCATCCTAATCCTCCAAAACCTTACGAATATCGGCGATCAGCTTCTGGATGCGCTCCTGCTCCATCTTCATGCTGACCTGGTTCACGACCATTCGCGCCGAAAGCGGAACAATCTCCTCCAAAACGGCAAGTCCGTTCTCGCGAAGCGTCGAACCGGTCTCCACGATATCGACGATGACTTCGCTCAGACCGACGATCGGCGCAAGCTCGATCGAACCGCCGAGCTTGATGATCTCGGCCGTCTGATGCTTCACATTCGTAAAATAATCTTTCGCAATATTCGGATACTTCGTGGCCACACGGATGCGCCGTCCGCTTCCCAAAAGCTCCTTCGCGCTCTCGGGACCGGCAACGCACATGCGGCAGCGGCCGAATCCGAAGTCGATCACTTCGTATAATTTGCGACCCTCCTCAAGGATCGTGTCACGACCGACGATACCGATATCGGCGGCACCGTACTCAACGTAGGTAGGCACATCTCCGGCCTTGGCAAGGAAAAACCGCATGCGGTGTTCCTCGTCCGTAAAGATCAGTTTTCTCGTGTCGGGATCGTTCATCTCCTCGCAATGGATTCCGGCACGGCCCAACACTTCCATGGCTTTTTTCGCAAGCCGTCCTTTGGCAAGTGCAAAAGTCAGATATTCCATACGCGCACCCCCGCCTTCTCATACTCTTCCGAGATCTTTTCCGTCGATGCATCCGTAACGCTGCGGAGCTTCACATCAACACCTTTCTCGCGAAGCTCACAGGCTTTCGCGATCGCCTTGGAAGCGTCGCTCTCGCGGTACAAAATCACGTCCGCCGAGGGCGCTTTCTCACCCATCAATCCCTGACGCTCCAGCGCAACAAGCAGCGTATCGATGGTCACAGACATGCCGATGGCCGGCATCGAAGCGCCGAACTGCTCAACGAGGGTGTCGTAGCGACCGCCCGAGGCCAGCGCCTCGCCGGTACCGTGTGTGATCGCCCGGAAAATGATGCCCGTATAGTAGCGATATTTGCTCAACATCGAAAGATCGTACGAAACGTAGCGCTCCACGCCGTAGTCCTTCAGCCGCTCTGACAATGTGCGAAGTTTCGAAAGCTCCGCAAGGGCAGCCGTGTCGTCCGTGAGGGATTCCGCCTCCTTAAGGATGTCAGCGGTTCCGAACAACTCCGGGATCTTCAGCAAAAGTTCCGCGGAGCGTCCCGTGATCTTGCGCTCGTTCAAAAAGTCCGGAATTCCGAACAGATTCTTGTTCTTGATGCGGCGGCGAAGCTCTTCCTCATCCTCACCGGACAGCCCGCAGGCAGAGGCGATCGCACGGAAGAAACCGGCATTGCCGATCTCGATCTGGAATTCCGAAAGTCCCGCAGCGCGAAGGCAGGCTACCGTCAGAGCCACGATCTCGGCATCGGCCTCGGGAGACGCGTCACCGAACAGTTCAACACCGGCCTGCGTCGTCTCCTTGAGGCGGAGTTGATAACCGGAATTGTTGATGAAGGTGCTTCCCGAGTAATACATCCGGATCGGCGCTTCACTGCCGCGGAAATACGTGGCCGCACAGCGCGCGATCTGCGGAGTCATATCCGGCCGGAGCACAAGCGTATTGCCGTCCCGGTCAATAAACTTATACATATCTTTCGAGGGAACGGTTCCCCGTTCGCTCGAGAACACATCAAAATATTCGAAGGAAGGTGTTCGGATCTCCTCGTAGCCGAAGCGCTTCATGCAGCCCTCGACCAAAGCCTCGATCCTGCGCATTCCGGAAATCTCTTCGCCGTAAATATCGCGAACGCCCTCCGGCGTGTGTAACAACGGAATCATATTCTCTCCTGTCCGCTTTAACGCGTTAACGTGTTAGCATGGTAGTAAATTAGCATGATGGAACGAATTATACCTAACGAAAATTCGAATGTCAAGCACAAAATACGGAAAATTATTCGCCTTCCCCGCCCTGTCCGGAGAAATCCAGCCAGTCGTTGACGAACTCGAGATAGTTGATGAACGGTTCCGTCGGCATATCGTACAGAAATGCGGGATTGAGTTCCTCAAAGCGCACGGACTTGCGCCCCGTAGCGCCGGACTCATTTTCCGCATTGGCGCGGTCGTAAAAGCGCAGCACTTCATCGCTGTTCATGTAATAGATCTTTTCGCGATGGCTGTAGTAGATCAAAAGAAACGCAACGCCGCCCTGACGAACGAAATCCTTCATGAAGCGATACTGGTGCTCATGGATGTTCTGCAGCGCGAAAGTATCGGCAGCGCACTCTTTACAGTCAAAACAGATCGGGACGCCCTGAGCGACTCCGATGTAATCGACCGTACTCTTCCGGTCAAAATACGCAAGCGTGATATGCTTTTTGTCCCGGTCGATCTCAAGGGGAGTGATCGGCGTCGGGATCTTTTGCACGAGCGCGGTTCCGCTCTCGCGGTACGAGTCGTTAGTGCGGTTGATGATGTCCTCGAACAGCGACCCTCTAAGGCCTCGGGATTTCCAGGTAGCCATACTCTCCCTCCTTGCGTTCCGCAGGCGGAAACTCTCCCGCCAGGATCTCGGCAAATGTATCCGGCACCGGCCCGCGGATCGTCCTTCCCGCGACGCCCGAAAGCCCTGCAGGCACTTTCTCCGGAAATGTGTATGCATACGCGAACAGCTGCTGCGCGTGCAGGTGATACCGACTTCGGCAATACCGAACCGTCTCCGAATCCGCGCTTCCGTATTTCGGATCCCCGAGCACCGGAAAGCCAAGGTGTTTTAAGACGCTGCGGATCTGATGGGATTTGCCGGAATGCAGCCGGATCCGCACCAGTGTGATCCGCGAATTATTGACTACCGGCCAAATGTCCGTGCGGACCTCATCACAATCGCCCTGCGGTGTATCCGATATCGTCACCCTATTTTCCGTCGTATCTTTACAAAGATAAAACTTCGTTCGCACAGCCTTCGGAAAATGCCCCTCGACAAACGCGAAATAGTATTTTCCGAGGATCCGCTCCCGAAGAGCCATGGCCATGCCCTGTGCGCCGCGCAGCGTCTTGCCGAACCAGACAACGCCTGCCGTATTGCGGTCCAAACGGTTGCAGACTCCGGGACGAAACGTGCGGAGTGACTCCGGCGTGACGTCACCGCGCTCCGAAAGAAACGCAAGCACCTGCTCGTTGAGCGATTCCGTGCCGGATGCGTCTTTCTGCGACAACACGCCCGACGGCTTGTAAACCGCAAGAAGGTCCTCGTCTTCATACACCAGCTGTGCAGCCTTGATCGGGTGTGATGCCGGCGCCGTCTCCAAAACTTCGCCCTGCATCTTCGCAAATGTCTCGTCGGAGAAAAACACCTTCACGATGTCGCCGGTCTTCACCGACTCGTTGCCGGTGGCCTTCGCGTCGTTCAAAGTGATGTTTTTCTTTCGGAGCATCTTATATAAAAACGAACTCCCGGCATTCGGCATGATGCGGGATAAGTATTTGCTCAGTCGCTGACCAGATTCCCCGGCGGATACAGTCAATTCTTTCATCAGCTTACACCAGAATCATCCGGATGAACTCGGCGAGTTCGGGGGATTCCTCCTCAGCATTGTCCGACATCGCCCGCACCCGGTCGCAGAACTCGCGTTGCCCCGTGAACACATGGATGTGCACGGGGTGTCCGCACTTTTTCATATACTCCGTAAAATACTCGGTGGCCTTCTTGGCATTCTTCCCCGAAAGGTCCAAAGCCGCGGCCTCTGTGCCGCTTACATACAGCGCGTCGAGATGCATCACGCTCTTTTGCGACGTGAATACGAGATCCGAGTACAGATGTCCTCCCTCGTCGCAGATTTCCTTCACCTGAGCAAACGCTTCCTCGGAAAATGAGCGGTACGGCACGAACAAAACCAGCGCCACGACCGCCTTTGCCGCAGGCAGAACACCCAAAACCGCAAACACCGTCAGAAGATTCCGCTTGGTTCCGGTGGCAAAATAGCCGAGAAGGAACAAACCGACGGAGACTGCGAGGATTGCTGTTATGATGACGATCTCCCTCATTTTCCGACTGCGGATATAGCCGTTGCACCCTTTGGGAATTCGCATAAGCGCCTCCTGTTACAATAGTTGTGTGAAATCCTGAATGTAGTAATCTGCCATTGACGCGATCTCCTCCGGAGTCGACGTCGCATACGCGTCGGCTACCGCGCAGACTTTCATTCCCGCGGCGTGACCCGCGATGATTCCGGGCGGAATGTCCTCGAAGACCATACATTTTCCGGGTTCGACGCCGAGATCGTTCGCCACCAGCAGGAAAAGATCGGGAGCCGGCTTACCGCGCTTGATCTCGCACGCGGAATGGATGCTGTCCATGTAGTCCTCAAGCCCCGTCGCCTCCAAAACGGCCGCGAGCAGTTCCGGAGAATTCGACGTTGCGATTCCGCAGCGCACACCTTTTTCCCGAAGCTTTTTGATGTATTCTATGGCTCCGGGTTTCATCGGCACTTTCGTGCGATAATACTCGATGGCCATGTCGTTCCACTCGCGCTTGATGTCCTCCGGCGAATCCTCTATGCCGTACCGGCTTTTGAAGTACAGCGCGGTTTCATGAAAACTGAAGCCGCCGATGGCTTCCTGAAGACTTTCATCGTACGGATGCCCGTGTTTTGCAAGATACGCGATGTCAATATCTTTCCAGATCCACATCGAGTCGACGAGGGTTCCGTCCAGATCAAAGATAGCTGCGCAAAAGTCGTTCTTCATCGATCGTTTCGTCCTGCCGAAGAAGGGCAAGCAATTCCTCTCTCTCATATTCCCTGTGTTCGCCGACGGGAAGATCATTCGGAAGCCAGAGTCCGCCCATGCGGACACGCTTAAGCTTCGTGACTTCCCCGCCCACCGCGGCGACCATTCGCTTTACCTGATGGAACCGTCCCTCGGTGATCGTGATGGCAAGGACGGTCGTAAGATCCCCTGTTTCCAGGATCTGCGCCTGTGCCGGAGCACTCGTGAAATCCCCGAGATCGACCCCATTGCGAAGCTTTGCCAATTCCGTTTCCGTGAACACTCCCGTGCACGTTGCAAGATACGTCTTCTTAACATGCTTTGCGGGCGATGTCAGCGCATGCCCGAGCGGACCGTCATCGGTAATGATCAACAGTCCTTCCGTGTCGATGTCGAGTCTCCCCACAGGAAACAGATTTTTCTTTTTGTCTTCGCCCAAAAGGTCGAGCACCGTTTTCTGTCTCGTGTCCTCCGTCGCCGTAATGACGCCGGAGGGTTTATGTAACACAAAGTAATGATTTTCCGCATAGGAACAGACGCGCCCGGAGACGGCCACCTCGGAAACCGAAGGGTCAACCTTCCGATCTCCCTGCTTGCAGACGACTCCGTCGATCGTTACGGCACCGCTTCGCAGCAGGTCTTTCGCTTGTTTTCTCGTGAGCCTGCCGTCGCATTCGCACAGCAGCCGGTCTAACCGTAACAGCATCGTTCCTCCATATGCTACATCATCCGCCATCCCGGAAGATAGCGGTTTTTAAACTGACCTCCCTTGATCCGCGCGAATCCGAGCGGCTGTCCCGCTACGCATACAAGCGCATTGCCTTCGCGCATTCCTTCGCGAACCTCCAGCGTCTCGCATTTCAAGTATCGCAGGACATCCTCGTCATCCGGAGCAAGATCGATCACATTCGGGTATTCGTCCTTGTACAGGCCCATCGCAAAGGCCTGACTCGGCTCAAAACGCCCCTTCTTGGCTTCGCCCAAAAACCAACCGGACCGAAGCACCCGAAGCCCCTGTAACGCGGGCATTCCCTCCGGGATGGAATAGACTTTCCCTTCGGAAATGCGAAGTCTCGAAAGGTCAACCTTCCTGCCTTCGCGGAAATTGATCTCCCAAACTGCGTCCTTCACTTCCGAAGGCACTTCCTTTGCCTTGCAAAATGCCGTCTCCATCAAAGGAATCGGCGCGTAATCCGAATCCTTTTTGCGGAACAACGCCACGAAATGACCCTCTCCGTCGAGGCGGTGCGGAAAAAGGCGCGCGCATTTTACGACCTGAGGATCGGGCTCGCTCATCCACTCCGGATGACCGTGATCGAAGCCGTACGACGCATAGTCGGCCTCCCGTCCCGCAGGGATCACTGAGACAAGCTCCACATCGGGCATTGTCGAGAGGACAAATTGCACCGTCTCCTCGTCTTCCTCCGCGGAAAATGTGCACGTCGAATACAACAGCATTCCCCCGGGTTTGAGCATCGCAAACGCGCACGGCAGGATCTCCCGCTGTAATTTGTTGTAATATGAAGTTCCGTATTGCTCCCAGTTTTTGATGATCGTCGGCTGCTTGCGGAACATCCCTTCGCCGGAACAGGGCGCATCGACCAGGATTTTGTCGAAGAAGCCCGGAAGGCGCTTTGCAAGGCGGTCCGACATCTCGCTGATCACCAGCGCGTTGACCGCTCCGAACAGCTCCAGGTTCTTTAGCAATGCCTTCGCCCGTGTAGCCGAGATATCGTTGGCGACGAGCAGTCCGGTACCCTTCAGTTTAGCCGCAAGTTCGGTGCTTTTTCCGCCGGGCGCTGCGCACAGATCGAGAACCCGGTCACCCGGTTCGATCGGAAGCAGCGACGCCGGCGTCATCGCCGACGGCTCCTGAAGATAATACAATCCCGCATAGTAATACGGATGCTTCGACGGAGCATCCGTATCATCGTAATAATACCCGTTGTCAATCCAGGGAACACGCCGCATCGTCGTAAACGGTGAGAGCGTTTCCCACTCCGCCGTATCGAGTTTCAGCGTATTGACGCGCAATGCATGGGAGCTCGGTCGCTCCAGGGATGCGACATATGCCGCAAAATCCTCGTCGCCGAGCATGGCACGCATGCGATCTTCATAAGTCTGAGGCAGTTTCATCCGCCGACTCCTCCCGTCACCGGCGCATCAAACCGTAGTCTGCGCGCGGTATCCTTCCGCAATGATATCGAGTTCCGTCGCAAAATGCTCCAGTTTCTGCATGTCCTTCTGCTCGTAGATCCGGAAGAACTCCTCCTGGATACGAACGGCCTCGCGATGGCTCGCAAAGCGATACAGATTCTGGATCGTCAGCAAAATATCGTTGACGATGCGTTCCTCCTCAAATCGCTGTTCGCGGGCAGCCTTGATCTCGTCACGGATCTCTGAAAGTTCCCGGTCCGTGCGGATCATCTCGTCGGCGACGCGTTCGAGCCGGTCGGTCAGTTCCTTCGGAATGTTCCCGCGGTACTTGTATTGCAACGAATGCTCGATCGTCGACCAGCAGTTCATTCCGAGCGTACGGATCTGAATCTCCGCATTGAGGCGCTTCGGCCCGCTCACGGTCTGCACCGTGTATTTGATCTTCATGTGATAACTGCGATAACCGCTGGATTTCGGCTCCGCGATATAGTCGCTCTCCTCGACGACCTCGATATCGGTGCGACGCTTGATCATGTCGGCCACGACATAGCAGTCCTCCACGAACTGGCAGATCAGTCGAACGCCCGCAATGTCGGTCATCTCTTCCTCGAGACGCTCTAACGGGATCTTCTTGCGGTTGCATTTTTCGACGATGCTCGCGATCGTCTTAACACGGCCCGAGATCAGTTCGATCGGGCAGTAATCATCCTGCTTTCGCAGGGATTTTTGAATATGCGTAAACTTGATCACCAGCTCGTCGACAGCCAACGAGTACGGTTCCAAGATCTCTCGCCATAATTGTATTTCCATACCTCTCCTCTCCTGTTCCGAAGATTAGTTTCGGAAGCTGTGAATCGGGGCGGGAATTCGCCCCTCGCGGTTGACAAACGCGCTGCAGTCGAACCTGTTGACCGGCATGATCGGCGCATACCCCAAAAGCCCGCCGAACTCTGCCTGATCGCCGACTGTTTTGCCGATCACGGGGATTACGCGAACGGCCGTCGTCTTCTGATTGATCATACCGATCGCCATCTCGTCCGCGATAATGCCGGAAACGGTAGCTGCGCTCGTATCTCCCGGGATCGCGATCATATCAAGCCCCACGGAGCACACACACGTCATCGCTTCGAGTTTCTCAAGCGTAAGACATCCTGCGTTCAAGGCGTCGATCATTCCCTGATCCTCGCTCACCGGAATGAACGCTCCGCTCAGTCCTCCGACATAGGAGGACGCCATAACTCCTCCCTTTTTGACCTGATCGTTTAAAAGCGCCAGCGCTGCGGTCGTACCGGGCGCACCGGGATGCTCCAGACCGATCTCCTGCAGGATTTCGGCGACACTGTCACCGACAGCGGGAGTCGGTGCCAAAGAAAGATCCACGATGCCGAACGGTACTCCCAAAAGCTCCGAAGCCCGTCCCGCCACCAGCTGACCCACGCGGGTGATCTTAAACGCCGTCTTCTTGATCGTCTCGCAGAGGACAGAGAAATTCTTTCCTCTGGCTGCTTCCAGTGCCTTCTTGACAACGCCGGGTCCGCTTACGCCGACATTGATAACGGCATCCGCTTCGGTAACTCCGTGGAACGCACCCGCCATGAACGGGTTGTCGTCCGGAGCATTGCAGAACACCACTAATTTCGCGCAGCCGATGGAGTCCGCATCCGCGGTGAGTTCCGCCGTCTTTCTGACCGTCTCGCCCATCAACCGGACCGCATCCATATTGATGCCGGTCTTGGTGGATCCGACGTTTACGGAACTGCATACACGCTCCGTAGCCGCCAAAGCCTCGGGGATCGAACGCATCAAAAGTTCGTCCGATGCGGTCATTCCCTTACATACAACAGCGGAAAATCCGCCGATAAAATTCACTCCGATCTCCTTCGCCGCATCGTCCAGAGTCTTCGCCAGTTTCACATAATCCTGAACGCTTCTGCAGGCTGCGGCACCGATGATCGCCGCAGGCGTCACACTCACTCGCTTGTTGACTACCGGAACGCCGTACTCACGGCCGATCTCATCGCCGACGGCTACCAGACGGCCGGCCAGTCTGACGATCTTCGCGCGGATCTTTGCGCACATCGCCTCAAGGTCCGAATCAATGCAGTCCAACAGGCTGATGCCCATCGTGATCGTGCGGACGTCGAGGTTTTCTTTTTCAATCATCTGGTTGGTTTCCAGAATCTCACTTCTGCTGATCATACAAACTCCCCCCGACTTAGATGCGATGCATCATATCGAAAATATCTTCCAGCTGAATGCGGATCACACAACCGATCTGCGTACCTACGCCTTTCAGTTCCTCGGAGATCGTCTCAAACTCCGCGTCCGAGCCTGCGACATCCACCACCATCATCATGTTGAAATATCCGCCGACGATCGTCTGCGAGATGTCCAAGATGTTAATGTTGCGCTCCGCGAGGTACGTGCACACCTTCGCGATGATCCCGACGCAGTCGTGTCCGACCACGGTAATGATAGCTTTTTTCATAATATCCTCCGATCAAACCCTTACGGGGTATTGGTATCAAATCACGATCCATTCCGACGGCTCGTCGCGCTTTGCAACCTGCAACTGCGGCGCCGGTCCGGTATATCTCCAGTTCTTTTGAAGCGATTCCCGCGCCGTCTCAAACGCCAGTTCCGGAATATTATTATCCTTGCTCAGATGTGCGAGCATGACATGCTTTAAACCGCTGTGCAGGATCGCCGTCACAAGGCTTGCACACTCGTCGTTGGAAAGATGCCCGTAAGGCCCCATGATCCTTCGTTTCAAAGTGAACGGATACGGTCCTACCAGCAACATGTCCCTGTCGTAGTTGGACTCCACGTACACGGCATCCGCGCCGGACAGATGCGAAACAATCGTATCGTCGTAGCATCCGAGGTCCGTCGCCATGGAAAATGACCGGCCTCCCGCCGTGATCCGGTACGCCACGGGCTTCGCTGCGTCATGGGAGATGTACGATGCCGAGATCACGGCATCCCCCACCGTGACAACCGTTCCCGGAACGATGGAACGAAACAGCTCCGTAGGAAAGACTCTTCCCTTGGACTGCGAAATCACCGCCTGCAACGTCTCATGTGTTCCGTAAACCGGAATGTTATATTTCTTCAAAAACACAGGCAGTCCGCCCACATGATCCGTATGCTCATGTGTGATGAACGCCGCGTCGAGTTCGTACGGCTGGATGTTTGCGGCAATCAGCGTTTCGGTGATCCGCTTCGCGGATATTCCGACGTCAAAGAGTATCTTCGCCGTCCCCGTCTCCACATAAATGCAATTCCCGCTCGAACCGCTGGCCAGGCATAATATCTTCAATGTTTGGACTTCCTTCACTCCGGCAGTGCCGATTACTTGAATGCGTTTCGTCGCACATCTTGTGTACCTGTTTCGCGCATTCCGAATCAGTATACCATATCTTCCGCAAGTGTTCAATTGCGACAGTTCATTTTCCGCTGGAAACGTCAATCACCGAAGTTGAAAAATCCCGGCAGATCCCCGAGGAAAAACCTAACCTGATGAAGGATTTCCAGTCGTGAAACACCGTTTCCGTTATAGATCACCCGCTCGCACGCGGCCATCATATCTTCCTGCCGCATCTGCGACGCGATGACGGACGCGATCTTCTCTTCGGAGTACCCGCGGATCTCCCGCATTCTCTCGATGCGATCCTCAAGCGGGGCGTAAACAAGCCATAAAACATCGCAAAACTGCCGGTATCCGGCCTGCTCCGCAAGCGCAGACTCGACGATCACGGCTCTCTTGCCCTGTGCGTCATACTCCCCGATGAGTTCCCGGATCCGAAGGATCGTCGCCGGATGCGTCAGCGAATTGAGTTTTGCAAGGGCTGCCGGATCGGCAAATACAAGCCCCGCCAGTTTTCCGCGGTCAAGGGCTCCGTCCGGCGTGACATACTCCTTGCCGAACGCACGCACGATCTGCGAAAACACCTCCGTACCCGGTTCCTGCAACATCCGGCACTCTGTGTCCGAATCGATGACAGGGATGTCAAATGCCTCTTCGATGCATTTTGCGACGTAGCTCTTACCGCTTCCCGCACAACCCGTCAAACCGATGACAAACATAGTTTCCTCCTATTTCGCGTCTAACCAATTCTCTCCGGAGTGAACCTCCGCAGTGAGCGGGACGCTCAACTCCGCAGCGTGTTCCATCGCCTGCTGCAACAATGCGGCAACTTTTGTTTCCTCGTCCTTAGGCACCTCTAAAAGCAGTTCATCGTGAACCTGCAGAAGGATCTTCGATCGAAGCCCCTGCTTTGTCAACTCACGGTCAACCGCGATCATCGCGATCTTCATGATATCCGCTGCCGTTCCCTGGATCGGCGAGTTCATTGCAACCCGCTCTCCGAACGCCCGCTTGGCGAACTCGTTGGAACTCAGTTCCGGGATCGGACGAACCCTACCGAATGCCGTCTTGACAAATCCGTTCTTCTTGGCTCCGGCGACGGTCTCGTCGAGGTATTGCTTCACCTTCGGGAAACGCGCAAAATACCGATCGATATACTGCTGCGCTTCATCTCTGGAAACGCCGATGTCCTGCCCGAGGGAAAATGCCCCGATGCCGTAGATGATCCCGAAGTTCACGGCTTTTGCCGCGCTTCGCATCTGCGGGGAAACCTCTTCCATCGGAACATGGAACACTTCACTCGCCGTCAGGCGGTGAATGTCCGCATTGCTGCGGTACGCCTCAATCAGACTCTCATCCCCCGAAAAATGAGCCATCAAACGAAGCTCGATCTGGGAGTAATCCGCATCGACGAAAACGCATCCTTCCTTCGGCACAAAAGCCTTCCGGATGTCGCGCCCAAGTTCCGTGCGGGCGGGTATGTTCTGAAGGTTCGGCTCGGTGCTGCTGAGTCTGCCCGTGGCCGTGACGGTCTGGCGGAAGCGGCAGCGGATGCGGCCGTCGTCATCGATGTACTGCGTCAGTCCCTCCGCGTACGTTGAATACAATTTGGAGTATTGACGGAACCGAAGGACCGCCTCCACGATCGGATGCTCGCCCTTCATCTTCTCAAGGACATCTGCGGACGTGGAATAGCCGGACTTCGGCTTGCGCCCCGGATACTTCAGTCCCATCGTCTCAAACAAAACTTCCGAAAGCTGTTTCGGAGAGTTGATATTAAATTCCTTGCCTGCCATCTCCCAGATGGCCTTCTTCTCCTTCTCCGAGGATGTCGCAAGCATCACCGCGAAGGAATGCAGCTGGTTGCGATCCACCGCGATGCCGGTGTCCTGCATCTTCCGAAGAACCCACGTGAGGGGCATCTCCACGGTCGTGAACAATGTTTCCATCCCGGACTCTACCAGTTTTTCATAGAGGATCTCGCCGGCTGCAAGCGCCGTTCCGGCCAGCGACGAATCGGCGTCCGGAAGCTTTGCTCCGGGCATCCACTCCTCGACTATGTCCGCAGGCTCATGCGCGTTCACAAGCGGCCTCAGAAGATAATCCAGGATTCCCACGTCCGCGAGCATCGAAGATTCCGGCAGACGACTGCACCAGGTTTGCTTCGCGCCGAAGCAGAAGGTTCTGTGATCCCCTGCCAGATTCGCAATACGCTCCGCTAAAAGAGCCTGCTCCTCCTCACTCTCGGCGACGAAGATCCGCACTGTCTCTGCCTGAGCTACCGTGTACTCCACCTGATCCGCGACAATCCCGAAGGCGGTCATCCACTCGCAGTTCTCCGGCGTCCTGCGGCGCAGGTCAATGCCGATTGCGGACGTATCCGCAGCAAGTTCGGAAAATGCCTTCTCCCAGTCGGACTTCGCAATATCACATTGATCAAAGGTTTTCTTCGGAATCGCGCACTCCGGAAGAGATATGCTCTTGATCTCCAATTCCTGCAGGATCTTCGACAATTCCGCGTAATCGATATCGGTCCGCAGATCCGCTAACGTCTCCGTGATCGGAATGTCTCTGCGGATGGTTGCGAGATCGCGGCTCAGTCGGGCCGCCTTTTCTCCCGCCAACCTCTCGGGATCTTCTTTTAGGAGCGTCCCAATCGGGTTTTTATGTATACCGAGGCTTGCCTTCATAAACGCAGCCAGGTCTTTTTCTCCTTCTTTTCCGGCCTTGTGGATTGCATCATACAGAGCGTCCACGGTCTTGTAGTGGGCGATCAGCGACACTGCGGTCTTCTCACCGATGCCGGGCACGCCCTTGATGTTATCGGACGCATCCCCCTGAAGTCCTTTCAGTTCCGCGATGCTCGAAGCAGCAACTCCGTACTCGCCGCGGATGCGCTCCGGATTCATCGGGAATGTCTTCTCGGGAACGCTGGCAGCTTCCTTGCGGATGCCGTATTTTGTGAAAAGCTCGTCCGCGCGCTTCTGGGACTGCTGCATCAGCCAGATCGTGGTCCGGTCGCTGGCGAGCTGCAGATAGTCGTGATCTTTCGTCAGGATCCGCACGGGGATTTCCTTTTGGAACATCTCCGTCAACGTACCGCTGAAGTCGTCGGCCTCAAACTCGTTGGACATGAACTGCTTAACGCCGATCCGACGAAGCACGTCCTGCGCCAGTGCAAATTGTGAGCGAAGCGGCGCGATGGTCTCCGTGCGGTTCGCCTTATACTCCGGGTACATGCGGCGGCGAAACGTCTCCCGTGTGAGGTCCCATGCCACCGCAAGATGTGAAGGCTTCTGCGTGCGCAGGATCTTAAGAAGATAGCGGATCAGACCGAAGATACCGTTCGTATACACGCCAGTGGACGTCTGCATGATCTGCGGGAAATACTTCTCCTTCTCCTCCGGCGTCTTCGCCATCAGTACCGCCGGCGGAAGGTTTCCGTAAAACTGGGTGGAAAGAAGGCTTGAGCCGTCCACGATCAACAGAAATTCATCATTCATCAGGGATTCCTCCGAGAGATGCTAATTCACGCAATTTGGCAACCGCCTCGTTGTTCAGCTCGCTGATCTCAACCCAGACGGGATCGTAATCCTGAGGGATTCCGTAGTGCTTTAACCGCAGGGACTCGGTGCTGTTCTCCGGCAGGTAATACCAGGTTTTCTTTGTTGCGGAACCCACGACAAGCACCAACACGACGATCAAAAGCGCCGCGATGACGACCCTCTTAACGTACAACAACCGTCTTTTGTGCACGAGAAACTGTGAGGATCTGATAAGCTTCTGCGAGATCTCATTCGAGTAGTCGACGGAGAAGTCCTCGCCCTTATTCAGCTGTTCGATCGCGGTGGCGATGGAATAGTCCGTCACCAGGCTTTCGCGGCATACCGGACAACTCTTGATATGCGAAAGATACTCCGGAAGCTCCTCCTGCGGAAGATTTCCCGAGATGTATTGCTCGCTCAGTTTTTGCGCTCTCTTACAATCCATGAAGTTTCTCCGATTTTCAAAAAAGGGCTTGCTATTCTTCCGCTTTCATGGTAAAATGCCAACGGTTTGCGGATGTGGCGGAATGGCAGACGCATCAGACTCAAAATCTGACGGGCTTACACTCGTGCGGGTTCAAGTCCCGCCATCCGCATTGCCGGGGAATTGCTCCCCGGCTTATTTTTTTCTTATTATCCGAAGCGGCGCGCTAAATTCCCGCTTTCTCCCCGTTCATCACGCGGTTGTAGAGTTCCATACCGTACCCGGTGATGCTCGGTTCTCCCGACGTGATATGATACGTGCGCTCGCCTTCGACGGTGCGCTCCGCCTGCAGAAACTGCGTCCGCGGAAAGCCCTCGTCGTAGGCTTTCTTAGCGTATGTGTATATGTGTGTCACAAAGAACACGGTGATATTGTTGTCGAAAAATGCCTTGATGATATCTTCTGCGATCCCGGCGCCCTCACGCTCCGACGTCGTCGCGAAGGACTCGTTGAGGAATATGAGGGATCCCGGATTCATCACGTCGATCATCTTCGAGAGTCGTCTGAGTTCTTCCTCGAGTTTGCCAGCCGACATCGTGGCGTCCTCATTTCTCACGAAATGAGTATAGATGCCTCGGAACACCTGCGTCGTCATGTGCTTGGCCGGCACGAACATTCCGCACTGCGCCATGAGCTGCGACACGCCGACGCTGCGGATAAATGTCGTCTTTCCGCCGTGGTTGGTTCCCGTGATCAGATACAAAAGCGTGTCGTCGCCCTCGATCGTGTTGGTCGTGGGGATCCTCATATTCTGGATCGCGATTCCCAGGTCGTAGATCCCGTCCGCAGTCACGGCGTGCTCCCCGTCAACGATCTCGGGGAAACATACAGGGAAGACCATATTTTCCATATGGCTGTGCAGGTTGCAGCATCCGTAATAGAACGCCAGTTGCGCCCGCAGCGTATCGAACAGCCGCATCAACTCGATCGACAGCCCGTCAAAGCACGAAGCTACATGCAAAAGCCCGGCGCTGGCAAGGTCCTTGCAGTCGCGGTTCAGCGCAAGATCGTCGTAGGAGATCCGGATCTCATTTTTCTTAACCTTCGTGGAGAACAGAGACTCCATGATGTCAAACTTGCGCTTCGTCTGGTACTCCGAAAGCGCGTTCACGATGTAACCGTCGCCCTTCAGACCCTTTCCGATGGTTCCGCTGATCTGAATCTCACCGCCGTCGCTGATCGCGCGCAAAAGCGTGAGTTTCTCGTGCACGAGGGTCGTGAAGTTCGTGTCGAACTCTTTGAGGAACTCATCGTAGAAATCGCGGAAAATGATCCCCGTAAAATGCCCGTACGTGTTCACGATCTCCGCTTTCAGCCGTTCAAGACCGCCTGCTAATATGTCGAGCTGCTCGATCGCGTTCAACACGCGGACTGCCGGCAGCGGATTGCCTTTCTTGCGGCTTGTCGCACGGTAGTTGCTGACATCCGTGACGACCTCGGCAACGGTGGCATACAGGGAAAGAATCGTTTTTTTGTTGCGAAGCGCATCCCGAAGCACGCTTTGCCGATGAAGGATGTTGTCCCGGTCAACCAGCGGATTGATCAGCACGTTTCGACACTGCGTCAGGATGTAATTATCATTTTTCGCCATGATCTCGAGGATTGATTCGATCCCGAGGTCGGCGACGATATCGTTTTTAAACGGCGCGATGTCCTCCGCAGGGACAAATCCCGGCCGGTTCAGCAAATTAACCTGCATAATTCCCCCGTTACTTCTTTCGAAGGCGATAGTTGATATGGCTGTAGTCGAGTTTGTACTTGTTCGCGATGGAATTCGCGTAGGCGACACCGTCGGCCTGCTTACGAATGATGCGGTACGTGCGGCGGAAACTGCCGTCCTCCACCACCGTCGCCACCAAGCTCACATAATCATCCGAGTCAAAAGCGATCTCAAAGGTGTGAGTCACATAAAATACAATGGCGTTTCGGGCCATCAGACGCTTCATCATGTCGCGGCTCATCGCCAGCGAGTCCATTGTCGGTGCCGACGTGAACAACTCATTGAGAATGACCACACTGTGGTTGTCTAAGTCTTCAAACATATCGCGGATTCGGACAAGCTCATTGTACAGGCGGCCCTCAACGCCGTCTGCGCCCTCCTCGTTCGCAAAATGCGTATAGATCCCGCTGCAGTACGGCAACTTGCACACTCCGGCGGGCACATACAACCCCATCATGCCGAAGTACACGCACTGCCCGAAGGCTCTGGCAAGCGTCGTCTTTCCGCCCTGATTGGGGCCGGTGACGATGATCGCCTTCTCGAAATTCGCCTTCATGATGTCGTTGAGAACGACTTCCTTCTCCTCCTGCATATTGCGGTTGGCAAGAACAATGTCGTAACAATCGTCCATGTAAAGCTCTTTATCTTTCACGATCAAAGGCATCGTGATCGGGAAGCCGCCCTCCTTCAGGCGCTCCATGTAGCGCATATTTGCCAGATAGAACCGAAGTTCGCGAAGAATATCGAGGATCTCCTGGGAAATAACTTCCGGTCCGCGCTCGCCGAACGCCACCAGCTGCAGGAACAATTGCCGGTTTTCCTTCTCCAGCTGTTTGAGAATGAAACCCTCTAAAGGCGAGAGATCCATCGACGGGAACGGCTGGTCGCGAAACGGGATCACGTCGAGTACAACGTTTCCGTGCGCAAGAGCCGTGCGGATCGGTCCGCAGTAATCCGCAGGGTCATAAGCAAGATCAAAAGAAGCCTTATCTTTGTTGATCGTAAGATGGAACGTGAACTTCGCAAACTCATCGTTCAGCGTCTTCGATGTCGCGCGGAGCCGTTTGACGGTAGCCGTGTTCAGAATGTGGAACAGCTCCTGATGAAGCCCGTAGAACGCTCTGGACTTCGGCGGCTTGCGGTTGAATGCCAGACACAGATCCTCCATGGCCTGATAATAGGCATTCACACAGTCCACATACCATTTGCACTTCTGCACGGTAGCCGAAACCGAGTCTGCACACTGACGGCAGTTTACGGCTTCGCCCACCTTGGCGATAAAGGAATTGACCGCCTCACGGATCTCCGGGTCCTCCAGGTCGTGAACAACTTCCTGCCGGTATTTGGCCGTGGCATAGTCTCTCGAAACGCAATAGAAATACGGGCGCAGCTCACTCTCGTCATACATCTCGCAAAGGCTGCGCACATATTGGTCTAAGTTTAGATTCCGGAAAAATGACGGCACGGGAAGCTGACTCACTTCCTCATACGACATCATCTGTTCCGGAAGAAACAAGCTGATCATAGATACTCCGTTCTCGCGATAATCGCTTGATTTAGTCTCATTGTGCGAACCGCAGGGTTCCCACCTGCCGCAGGTTCTCGTGGGTCATCATGGACGTGTCGCTCCATTGAACGATCCAATCCCGCGAACCGTCGCTCTGGGAATCGTTGACGCGAATGTCGAATCCGATGTAGGAATTGCGCTCATTTTCCCGCAATGTCCAACGTACGGATGCCTCGACCACATAGCCGGTCTCTGTAGCAACGACGTTGTACTCGATCGCCGAACGGTTGCCGCCGCTCCCAACTTCCAATGCCCCGTCCCGCGAGATGCGGTAGTGGGCGTCTCCGACGCCGTACGCGCCGGACTTCTGTCCGTCCTCATTGAGAAAGATCTCGACGCCGTCTTTTCTCGTAGGAACTTCCCCTGCAGTATGCGGCGTCAGATCCGTAACTTCGATCCACAGATAAATCTTCGACTTGTCGGCATATACGCAAAATGAGCCGCTCGCCCCGCTGTTTCCGAACACACGCCTGCCGATCTCAAAGGGCTCGCAAACATTCCAAAGGTTGTCCTTCATCCCGTCGACGCGGATCGGCGCAAGCCGCGGTGCCTGCACTTTTTTGGTGGTAAACGGCGAATATCTGGTGACATCCTTGCCGGTGCGCGGCTCGATGTGCTCAAGCGGCGCGGATGTCGGAGCAACTTTCACAAGTCCGTCTCCGTCGGGTTCCTTCGGCAAGGGGTTCGGCTTGGCAAACGCCCCGACGACCCAGACCGCCACCGCAAGCACGGCGGCTGCCACAAGAACTCCCGAACTGTATAACCGATGTTTGGAAAACACCTTATCCTCCTAATCTAAGCAAAGCGTACCGACACCTCGCAGTGTAACGTCAGTCGACGTAGTGAGATCCGACCATGTGATCACATGCTGCAGTTCCCCTTCGGCCGCATTGTTGACCCGGATGTCGAATCCGAGTTCCAAGTCATACCGTCCCGTGACGGTCAACAGCGGAATGCGAACCTCGACATAATAGCCTTTGCCGGAATCGTCGGGGTATGTGATACTGCGGAATCCTGCTTCCGATGCGCCGGTCCCCAAGAACCCCTGCCCGTCGCGGTCAACCGCATAAAACGCGTCACCGAAGGAATATTTGGTCGGCTTACTGCAATCCTCGTTCAAAAAGAAAAATACGCTGTCACGGTCAAATGCCGACTCCGCCGTCGTGTCCGGCGTATCATCCGTCACATGCACCAGCACATAAACCGACTCGGTATCCCACAGCACCTTGTACCATGCTGCGGTCGTCCCTTCTCCGAACACGGAATTCTTGAGATCCGTGCCGTCGCACAATTTCCAAATTTCGCGGTGCAGACCGTCCATCTGCGGTGAAAACGCGGACGCGGTGCCGATGTTCGTTTCATAGATTTCCTCGGAAAATGAAGGCGTCGGCGTCGTCTCGCTCCCCGCTTCACCGCCCGGCGTCACGGTTGTGTTCGCATCCGTAACGCTTGTGTTTTTCTTCGAACAGCCGACCGCAAATACCGCAAGCATCACGATCATCGCCAGTGAAGACAGAATCCGTCGTCTCATCGGGCATTTCCCTCCGTAAGACGCATCACATCGCCGATCTCGGGCACTGCGGAAAATTTTGCTTTGACGCGCACGCTGGGGTGAGGACAGTCGGCAATCTCATTGCCATCCTCATCCCACATAGACAGCACCTTAGCAGCAACATCCGTTCCGTCCGGTTTCATGAACTCGATCGTATCACCGACGGCAAATTTGTTCTTTTGTAAAAACCATGCGCAGCCGTCCGGCTCCAAACAGTCGATGATCCCCAAAAATACGGCTTCCGATGTCACCGCAGAGCTCTCGTATGTCTGAGCCGCAGTATCCGGCTTGCCGAGGAAAAACCCAGTCGTGTATCCGCGTCCTCCGCAGCGTCCGAGTTCTTCGACTGCCCGCGGCAGAACTGTCTCATACTCTTGCAATCCCTTCTCCGCGGCGTCGATGGCCATGCGGTATGCTCTCGCCACCGTGGCGACATAGAGCGCCGTCTTCATGCGTCCTTCCACCTTGAAGCTGTCCACGCCGGCCCGGATCAGATCCGGGATCAGACCGATCGCACAGAGGTCTTTGGAGCTGAACAGGAACGTTCCGCGCTCATTTTCCGAGACGGGAACATACTCGCCCGGTCGCGTTTCCTCGGTCACGTAATAATTCCAGCGGCACGGGTGTGTGCACGCGCCCAGATTGGCCTCTCGGCCCGTGAAATATGCCGACATAAGGCACCGGCCGGAGTAGGCGATGCACATGGCTCCGTGAACAAAAGCCTCGATCTCGGCGCCTTCCGGAAGTTCCGAGCGGATCTGCGCGATCTCTCCGAGCGACAACTCGCGCCCGCAAACCACGCGCGATGCACCGAGGTCGTACCAGAACCGAAAGGTCTCGGAATTGACATTGTTCGCCTGCGTGCTGATATGGATGGCAATCTCCGGACGAAGCATCTTCTTCGCGATCGCGAACATTCCCGCGTCGGCGATGATCACCGCATCGGGACCGATCTCGTTGAGTGACTCAAAATACTCTCGCGCCTCCGCAAGATCACGATTGTGCGCGATGATATTGGCCGTCACATAGAGTTTTTTTCCCCGCTCGTGACAGTACCCGACCGCCCATGCGAGCTGCTCTTTCGTAAAATTCTTCGCTTTCGCGCGAAGACTGAATTCCTCACCGCCGACATACACGGCGTCCGCTCCGTATCGCACCGCCGTCTTCAAAACCTCGGGCGAGCCGGCCGGAATCAATAATTCTGTCATATATTCTCCTTGCTCGGGCCCGAACGTTCGTCAGCCCTGAAACACACTGAGCGCCATTCCGTCACCGGAAGGCACGATGCAACTCGTCAACTCGCTGTCCGCGAACAGCTCGTCGATAAAGCGCCGCATACGCATATGGATGGTCCTGTCCCGCCGTGTTACCGTAAACTTGGACTCGGCGATGCTCCCCTCCTGCAGCACATTGTCGCAGACCAAAAGCGCCCCCGGCACCAGCATTCTGCGGATATACGGCCAAAAGACCGGATACTGCGCCTTCGCGGCGTCGAGGAAAATGAAATCGAACTTGCGATCATTTTCCGCAAGATCCTTTAATATCTCCGCAGCATCTCCGGGCAAAAGCGTGATCGTGCGCGACAATTCCTCACGCTCCGCGAACAATCGGGATGCCTCCGCGATGCGGCCGGGATCATTTTCGATCGTTGTGATCGGAACCGTATATCCCGTGCAATCCGCGAGAAACGAAGCGGAAAAACCGATGGCCGTCCCGATCTCCAGAATTGAGGATGGCTTGGAAATTGCGGTCAAAAAGCGAAGAAGCCCCTGTGCTTCTTTGCGAATGACAGGAACTTCCGTAAGTTTCGCGCGTTGCTCAACGTCCGCAAGCCACAGGGGCAAATCCGGCACCAATGTGCCGATGTATTCCGCAATATGCGAATTCATCAACAGCGAATCATTCATCAGAGATTCCCTTCATCGTCTTCATCCAGCGGCACATCGTCTTCGATCTCCTCCGACGGCGTCGCTATCTTGTTCATGATGTCATTGTAATTCATGCTCGTGCTGAGTTTATATGTCCCCGGATTGACTACGTATTTATTGATCTTGATCTTGACATAGAAAGAAAGTTCATTGACGATCAGTCCCTCGCGCTCAAGGCGTTTGCACACATCCCGGGTCGAATCGCCGATCTCAATATAAAATTCTTTCTCCTCCGAATGCTCCGCATCGGCCACCGATACATTGCCGAAGAGCTGGTAGCAAAAACCTTTTGCGTATACGCTCAACTGGATCACGGCAACAACCGCCAGAAAATAGAACACCACCTCGACGCACAGGCGGATAAATCCGCTCGACATCCCGATGACGATCTTATCGGCACCCGATTGTTTCTTTTTCTTCTTTCTCATAACTCCTCGCCCGTTTCGGAATCAATTGCATTCCGTGATCACCGGAAGGATCATCGGCCGGCGATGGATCTCCTTCCAGATAAATTCGCTGAGTGCGTTTCGGATCTCGCTCTTGAGGCGGTTGACATCGTTGCTGCCGCTGTCCTCAAACTGCATCATGCAATCGCGCGCGATCTCCTCAGCACGCTCGATCATCTCCTCAGCGTCCTTGATGTAAACAAAGCCTTTCGTCACAATGACCGGCTCGCTCACAAAGCGTCCCGACTCGCAGTCGAGACATGCGGTGACGATCACGATACCGTTCTCCGAGAGATACTGACGATCCCGAAGCACGATATTTCCGACGTCGCCGACTCCCAGTCCGTCTACGAGAATGCCTCTCGCGGGAACCGTGTCGATCACTTCCGCCTTCTTGTCCGTCAATGCCAGAACATCGCCGGAGCGGATGATCGGTACATTTTCCTTATTCAAGCCGAGATCGACACAGATGTTTCTCTGCGCGATGCGGTGACGATACTCACCGTGGATCGGGATCGCATACTTCGGACGGATCAGGCTGTACAAGAACTTAATCTCGTCCTGGCACGCGTGGCCGGACACATGGGTATCCTGGAAAATAACTCTCGCACCGAGGACCGAGAGGTCGTTGATCAACTTGAAAACGCTCTTCTCATTGCCGGGGATCGGCGTCGAACTGATAATGACGACGTCGCCCGGAACGATATTGATCTTCTTGTGTGCCGATGCGGCGACTCTCGAAAGTGCCGCCATGGGCTCGCCCTGACTTCCCGTCATGATCAGCACCAGCTGCTCCTCGGGATACTTGCCGGTCTCCTCCAGCGAGATCAGCAGATTCTCGGGCATCTTGATATAGCCGAGCTCCACGGCGGTGTTGACGATATTGATCATGCTGCGGCCGTCGATCGCAACCTTGCGCCCGTATTTTACGGCGCAGTTGATGATCTGCTGAATGCGGTCGACGTTCGACGCGAATGTGGCAACGATAATGCGATGATGCACATTGTCCGCAAAAATGTTGTCAAAGGTCTTGCCGACCGTGCGCTCCGACATGGTCATGCCGGGCTTGAGCGCGTTCGTCGAGTCGCACAGAAGTGCCAGAACGCCCTTCGAGCCGAGCACACCGAGGCGCTGTAAGTCGATGGTATCGCCGTATACCGGCGTGAAATCGATCTTAAAGTCGCCCGTGTGGATCACCGTGCCGACAGGCGATGTGATCGCAAGGGCGCTGCTGCCCGCGATACTGTGGTTCGTGCGGATATACTCTACCTCAAGCGATCCGCAGCGGATCTTATCACCGTAATCGACGACCTCAAGCGGAACGTCGATGGTCTTTGTCGCTTCCTCAAGCTTGTTCGCGATGATCGCGATCGTCAGCTGCGTGCCGTACACCGGCACCGGAATCTCACGCAGAACGTAAGGCAATGCGCCGATGTGGTCCTCATGTCCGTGCGTGATAAAAAAGCCTCTCACCATGTCGATATGGTCCCGAAGGAATGTCACATCGGGAATGACAAGGTCGATGCCGAGCATGTCGTCGGAAGGAAATGCCAAACCGCAATCCACAACGATGATATCATCGCCGTACCAGAACGCGGTAATGTTCATCCCGACCTGCTCAAGCCCGCCGAGAGGTATGATCTTCAATACTTTCTTTCTGCTCATAATCTCCTCTTATTACACTGTCATTAAACCAGCGTCACTCCTCGACGCTGATCGAAAAATCATCTTCAAATTCGCCGAAAGCCTCTACGACGGCGTCGATCTCATCATCGTCATCCACGAGATCGTACGTGATTCCCTCGTCGTCCTTCGCCGATGCGCGCAATATAACCGCGCAATCCTCCTCGGAGTCGTTCACCAGCAAATATTCCTTGCCGTCCACCGTTGTCTGCGCAATGACTTCCAGCATCACTTCCGTGCCGTCATCCGCAAGAAAAGGAACCATTGTCGGTTTCTCGCTCATCTCTCCTCCGTCCCGGCCAACAGCGCCGCCCGCTCCTCGGGCTGACCGCTGATATAGTCCATGTATGATTGTAAAATGATAACCGCGGCCAGTTTGTCGATGACCGCTCCCTGTTTCTTGAAATCTTTCTCCGCGGAGTCCAGGATCCGATGCGCCTCGACCGTCGTCAAACGCTCATCCCATAAAACAACGGGCAGCCCCGTTCTGCGCTCCAGGTCTGCCGCAAATGACTCCGTCTTCTCGGCGCGCTCACCTACGCTGTTGTCCAGGCGCTTCGGATAACCTACAACAATCGCGTTAATGTTCCGCTCCTTAACGATCTCTTCGATTCTTTGATATGTCTGTCGCAGCTTCGTCTCATGCTTCCGCCGTATCACCTCCAGAGGCTGCGCAGTCAAAAACAAAGCGTCACTCCCGGCTACGCCGACAGTCGCCGCCCCGAAATCCAATCCGAGCAATCGCAATTCACTCATCGCAAGTACCTGCGGGCAGGCCGCAGTATCCCCTTTCGCATCAATGGTCAAGGCTGCTCAGGTAGAGACGCACAAGTTCCTCGATGATCTCGTCCCGCTCAACTTTTGCGATCGCGCTTCTGGCATTCATATGGCTGGTGATGAATGTCGGATCACCGCTCATGAGATAGCCCACGATCTGCGCCGTCGGGTTGTAGCCTTTCTCACGCAGCGCCACGTAAACGCGGTCAAGCACCTCATGAATTCTCTCACTGGAATGCTCCGGAGACGTGAATTGAATCGTGTTCCCACTGTCCTTAAACTTGGTCATAAATCTACCTCGCAGTCCTGCGCAACGCGCATGCGCATGTTCCTCCCGCGTGCGTTTCAAACTTTATCTCTCCTCGTTCGCACACGTTCATGTCATATTGTACCCCAAAACCGTGCAAATAGCAACAGTTTATTGAACAAGAACCGACCGATCCGGCAGGATTTTCGAACCGATGACCGTCATTTCCCGATTGACGGCGTCCGCATTCGCCGAAACGACGTACGGAATGTATTCCCGGCTGTATCCGCGGTAAAAACCGTCACCGTACTCCGGCGCCGGCTCCTCGAGCAAAACCCGTGCTTCCTTTCCGATCCAACGCGTGCGATACGCGACGGACTCCCTCTCCGCCGCCGCGATCAGCCGTCCCGCGCGCTCCTTCTTACAGTTCTCCGTCAAATGACCGTCCATCCTGTCCGCGAGCGTTCCCGATCGTCTGGAATACGGGAACACGTGCACCTGCGCGAATCCGATCTCGCCGATAAACGCCAGACTTTCCGAGAAATCCTCCTCCGTCTCTCCCGGAAATCCCGCGATCACATCGGTCGTGATCGCAGGGTCATAGAAATAGGTTCGAAGAAGCCGGACAGCCTCTTTGTATTGCTCCGTCGTGTAGTGCCTTCGCATCGCGGCAAGCGTTCTGTCGCAGCCGCTCTGCAGGGAAAGATGAAACTGTGGGCAAAGCGAAGGGATCTCCGAAAGCCCGCGAATGAAGTCCTCCGTCATGATCCGCGGCTCCAGCGACCCGAGCCGGATCCTCACAATACCCGGAATTTCCACGATCTTGCGAAGCAGCGTAAGCAACGGCAGTTCCCCCGAGATCGGCTTCAGTTCCGCGATCTCCCTCGCGGAATGGTTCTCAAGGCCGTAGGAGGAAAGGTGTATTCCGTTCAGAACGATCTCGTGAACTCCGTTTCCCGCCAGAACAGTTGCTTCTTTGACGACCTGCTCCGGCGCTCTGGAGGCGATCCGCCCGCGAACGTACGGTATGATACAATAACTGCAGAACTGATTACATCCGTCCTGAATCTTCAAAAACGCACGGGTCCGCTCCTGCGAAACGGTCGGCGGAAGATCCTCATATTCCGATCGCGGCGCATCCTCGAGATAGGAAAACGGCGCCGATTCCCCTGCTTCCATCCTTCGATACACATCGTTCAGCACATGCACGATCTCGCCTTTGCGGCGATTTCCAATGCAAACGTCCGCCGGAATGTCGGTTTCCGCGATCCCGCTTTTTTGCACATAGCAACCCACCGCCACAATGACGGCGTGTTCCGAGACCGCCCGCGCCTTGTGCAGCATTTGCCGGGTTTTCCGGTCAGCGATATTGGTCACCGTACACGTATTGACGATCGTGATATCGCAGATCTCCCCGAAGGAAACCTCCTTGCATCCGCAGTCCGTCAGCATCATCCTCATCGCTTCGGATTCACAGGTGTTGACCTTGCATCCGAGGGTGTGTACGGAAAATGTCTTGCCCAAAAGGTAATTTGTCATACGCCCAACCTTCCGTCAAAATTTCATCATGATTTTCGGTAAAACAATTGACATTCCTCCGTGGAAAAGGTACTATGAAGTTAGCCGATACAAAGGAGGATTTATTCATCATGAAGACGGTTACAATCACATTGAATTCCATCGATAAGGTTAAAAACTTCGTCAATGACATCACCAAATTCCGTTCCGACTTTGATCTGGTGTCCGGTCGTTACGTCATCGATGCGAAGTCCATCATGGGAATCTTCAGTCTGGATCTCTCCAAGCCGATCTCCCTGAACATTCACAATGAAGACGAGATCGATACGATCCTCGAAGTTCTCAAGCCTTATCTCTGCTGATACTCTCTATTTGAACAAGTTCGGGCATTGCCTTGCGGCAGTGCCCTTTTTGTATGCTTATTCCGGCAAAATGCGCATGATCTCACGCTCACCGATAGCCTTCTGCGTCATCTCGTCGATAATGTCGGCAAGCAGTTTCTCCGATTTCTCCATCGCCTTCACGATTGGTTTCGTCACCGGATGTTTCGCAACATAGATCGTGCAGCAGTCCTCGTATGGTAAAATGCTCGTCTCATACGTTCCGATGCGCTTGGAGATCGCCACGATCTCCTCTTTGTCAAACGCGATCAACGGACGGTACACCGGCAGCGTGCAAACCGCATTCGTCGTGTTCAGGCTCTGCATCGTCTGGCTTGCGACCTGACCGATGCTCTCGCCGGTAACCAAAGCGAGACAATCATTTTCCAAAGCGATGCGCTCCGCGATCCGCATCATATAGCGGCGCATGATGATCGTCAGTTGATCGTGAGGACAGCGCTCATAGATCGACATCTGGATATCCGTAAAATTCACGATGTTCAAACGGATCGGTCCCGTATAGCGAGAAATGATCTTCGCAAGGTCAACGACCTTCTGAAGCGCACGCTCGCTTGTGTACGGCGGCGCATGGAAATACGTCGCATCGATGCTGACGCCTCGTTTTGCGATCATATAGCCGGCCACAGGGCTGTCAATGCCGCCCGAGAGAAGAAGCATCGCGCGGCCGTTGCATCCCACCGGCATTCCTCCGGGTCCCGGATAGCTGTCCGTGTAGATGTACACATGTCCGCGAACTTCAACCGTAAAGCGCAGCTTCGGCTCCGTAACATTGACCTTCAACTCGGGGAACTGCTTTAACAGATGCTCGCCGATGTCTGCACAGATCTCCGGCGATTCCTTCGGATAATTCTTGTCTCCTCGCTTACAAAACACCTTGAACGTAGTATTTCTGTCAGGAATGTGCTCCTCGACGTAAGCCGTGCAGGCAGCGAGAATATCGTCCCATTCCGTACTGTTCACGACTTCCACCGGACAATACTCGGCAACACCGAAAACCCGGGAGATCGCCGAAACGGTATCCTCATAGTCAAATCCTTCCGGACAGAGCACGAAAATGCGGCCCGGCTCCTTGCGCACATGGAATCCGCCGCCGGCCATACGAAGGCTGTGGCGCACCTGTTCCACGAGGCAATCCTCGAAATAGGAGCGGTTTTTTCCCTTTAAACCGATCTCCGCGTATTTGATCAAAAACGCACGGTACATGTCATTTACCTCTTGATTATCGCAATGTTTGTATATATTTGCGTGTTTTTGTACGGTTATGCAGGATATCGCGCTACATAACGTGTTTTTCAACGTCTCATTTTGAAACGCCGAACGTTTCATCCGGCGTTTTCCCGTATATATGTTTCAGGATCTGCGGAATTTGCCGAGAACCGGGACAAGCTCCGCAAGCGCAGAGACGGTTTCGGCAATCTCCTCTTCGCTCGTGTTCTCGTCGAAGCTGAACCGAAGCGTCGAATCCAAAAGGTTGTCGGCAACGCCGATCGCCTTCAAAGTTCCGCTGATCGCCGGATGATTTGACGAACAGGCCGAGCCGGACGATGTGTATATGCCCTTCTCCGCCAACGCGTGAAGAAGCACTTCCGCTCTCACACCCGCAAAGCTGACGCTCGCAATGTGCGGAGCGGTCTCTCGCAGATCGTTCGGAACCCCGTTGACAACAGCTCCCGGTACCATTGAAACGCCCTTCAGGAACAATTCTTTACTGCGGTACATGCGTTCCCGATACTCTGCAGCATCGGCGAACCAATAGCGAACAGCCTCACCTAGGCCGGCGATAGCAGGAACATTTTCCGTGCCGGAACGCCGGTCTTTTTCCTGTCCGCCGCCGTAGATCAAGGGGCGGATCGCGAGTCCCTTCTTCACATACAAAAAGCCGCTTCCCTTGGGAGCGTGAAGCTTATGTCCGCTCACGGACATCAGATCAACGCCCATGCGGGACGGAAACATCGGGATCTTGCCGTACGCCTGTATGGCGTCCGTATGGAAAACGGCCTTCGGATTTCTTGCATGCACAAGCGCGGCAAGTTCCGCGATCGGCTCGATCGCGCCGATCTCATTGTTCACGGCCATGACCGAAACAACGATCGTATCGTCGCGAAGCGCTTTTGTGAGTTCTTCCGCCGACACATGCCCGTACGCGTCCACCGGAAGGAACGTCACTTCGTAACCGAGTTCCTCCAAGCGCAGGATCGGCTGGTACACCGAGGCATGCTCGATCCTTGTCGTGATAATATGCTTTCCGTTGCGCTTTCTTGCTTCCGCAGCGCCGAACAACGCCATATTGTTGGATTCCGTACCGCCGGATGTAAAGACGATCTCGTCCTCCGTGCATTTGATGCTTGCGGCAATGGCTTTGCGTGTGTCGCGGATGTACTGTTCCGCCTCAAAGCCCTTGTGGTGCAGCGAGGACGGATTTCCGAAGTCCTGCAGCATCACCTTGGCCGCAGTTTCGCAGGCCGCAGGCAGCGTCCGCGTCGTTGCGGCGTTATCCAGATAGATCTCTCTCATGTTCCCACCTGTATGTAAAACGTTAATTCTTATTTTCCGCGGTTTCTTCCGCAAGGAGCATCAATGCCGACAGCACCGTGAGTCCCGCCGTCTCCGTGCGCAAGATCCTTCGTCCGAGACTGATCACACGCGCTCCCGCAGCGATCGCAAGATCTATCTCGCTGCGCTCAAAGCCGCCTTCCGGCCCGATAAATACAGAGATCGCACCGTTGCCGACCGCCTCGCGAAATGCCTCCGCAGTTTCTTTCATACCGAGCGCATTTTCGTAGGGCACCAGGACAATGCCGGCTTCGGAAGCCTCTTTGATCGCTTCTTTGAAGCTCATCGGAGCCGAAACTTCCGGGATCATCCCGCGACCGCTCTGCTTGGCCGCTCCTTCTGCGATTGCCTGCATACGCTCCGTGCGGCGCGCTTCCTTCTTCGGATCATCGAGCTTCACGACCGTTCTTGTGCACATGACCGGAACGATGCGAACCGCGCCGAGTTCTACTGCCTTTTGCACGATCAGCTCCATCTTGTCCTTCTTCGGAAGCCCCTGATACAGCGTGATCGCAACAGGCAATTCCACCGTTGAAGGAATCCGTTCCCGAATCGCAAGAACGCATTCTCCGTCCTCATAGGACGCAACTTCGCATCGGTAATCCGTGCCCTGACCGTCGCATACGGTGAGTTCCTCCCCGATGTGCATCCGCAGGACGTTTCGAATATGATTGTAATCGCCGCCCTCAACGATGATGCGATCGGCACTCACCGCCTCCGGGTCGATGAAAAACCGCGGCATGGTCTCCTCCTGATGATCAGACCGGCTCTGCGCACATGCAGACCCAGTCGTTGCGATATCTGCAGCCTGTGATCTTATATCCGCTTTCGGAAAATGCCTTCCGCATCTCCTCCTCGCGTTCCTTCAATATCCCCGAGGCGATAAAACATCCGCCGGGCGCGACAAAGTCGCGGACAATCGGAAGCAGCAGTTTGATGACGTCTGCTAAGATGTTTGCGACAACCACCGGATACCGGTCAAGGATCAAAGCATCCTTAGCCGCCTTGTCCGTGATCACGTCGCACGCGTAAAAGGAAACCGTCCCGGGCAAGATCGCCGGCTTCGCATTGTCTGCGACCGTCAGTTTGTTCTGTTTGGCATTTTCCTTCGAGACATCAACCGCAATGGGATCGATGTCCACGCCGATACAGCAGCCGGCTCCGAGCTTCTTCGCAATGATCGATAAAATGCCGCTCCCGCAACCGATATCAAGCACCGAATCCCCTTCATTTACATGCTCCCGAAGCGTTTCGATGCACAGCCATGTGGTCTCGTGGGAGCCCGTTCCGAATGCAGTTCCCGGGTCAATCTCCACCACGAGGTCGCCTTCCTTTTCCGTTGCATCGCTCTCCCACGTCGGCTTGATCAAAATATCATCGCCGATGCGGAACGAATGAAAATATTGTTTCCAGTTGTTAATCCAGTCCAGATCTTCCGTGACCGAAGTCTCGACGCTCAGTTCCCCCATATTCACGATGTCACGGTAAACCGAAACTGCATCGAGGATCTCCGCGGCGCGTTTCGCGAAATCACTCTCCGAAACATCCTCGCTGCACTCTTCGTAGCATCGGATCTTCGAGGAGCGGTCGGTTTCGTCCAAAACGGGCGGAATATCGATAAACTGAGCCGCTTCCTCCTGTTTGGAAAGAGGCACGGAATCAATGATCTCAACTCCGTCAAATCCCATATCCGCCAGTGCGGCGCAGATGTAGTCCTCCGCCTCCACCGTGGAAGACACCGTGTATACCGTCCACTTCATAGCAACTCCTTCCGATGATCCCGAATGTTACGCACACCTCGTTTATTGTATCCGTTTCCCCCGATGTAGTCAAGCAAAAAGAGACCGCCGTCTGTGCCTTTAACGAGAAAAAGTGCGCATCGGCAGAAGCCGACACGCACTGTAAAAGCTTATTTTCCGAAGAACTTTCCCTTCTTTTTCTCGCCGTCTCCGCCGGGCGTTCTGCCGTTCATCGCATCGTCGAACGCCTTGAGCAGATCTTTCTGCGCACTCGTCATCTTCGTCGGCACCTGGACGATCAAGGTTACATAGTGATCGCCTCGCTGACTCTCATGATGAAGATACGGAACACCTTTGCCTCGCAAACGAACCTTTGTGTCGGTCTGCGTTCCGGGCTTCAAGTCGTACAGGACATCGCCGTCGATCGTGTGGATCCGGATCTCTCCGCCGAGCGCAGCCTGCGCAAACGAGATCGGCATCGTCGAGTAGAGATCGTAGTTGTCTCTCTGGAACTGCGGATCGCTCGAGATGACCACATCGATCAACAAGCTTCCCCGCTCTCCGCCGTTGACGCCGGGCTCGCCCAGATCGCGCATGCGGATGCTCTGACCTTCGTCGATACCCGCGGGAATCTTGACTTTGATGTTTTTGCGCGTGGCGATGTAACCGGTACCGTAGCAGTCCTTGCATTTGTCGCGGATCACCTTGCCCGTGCCTTTACAATCAGGACAGGTCTTCTGATTCTGGATCACGCCGAGAATCGTCTGCTGCGTGTAAATGATTGAGCCGGTGCCCTTACATTTTCCGCATGTCTCCGCGCTGGTCCCGGGTTTGGCACCGGTACCGCTGCAGGTCTTGCAGGTGTCCTTGAAATTGAGTTCCAGTTCCTTCTCGCAACCGAAAACAGCTTCCTGGAACGTGATCCGGATCGTAGCGCGAACGCTTGCGCCGTTTCTCGGTGCATTTCCGCCGCGCGCCGAACTTCTGCGGCCGCCTCCGAACATATCGCCGAAGCCGAACATGTCGAAGATATCGCTGAAATCTCCCGTAAAATCGTATCCGCCGCCTCCGCCCTGTTCAAAGGCCGCATGACCGAAGCGGTCGTACTGAGCACGCTTTTCCGAGTCGCTCAGTACGGAGTACGCTTCGCTTGCTTCCTTGAATTTGGCTTCCGCTTCCTTGTCCCCGGGATTTACGTCCGGGTGATACTTTTTCGCGAGACTGCGATAGGCCTTCTTGATCTCGTCATCCGTTGCCGTCTTGGAAACGCCGAGGACCTCATAGTAATCTCTCTTAGTATCCGCCATATACAGCTCCTGTCAACCGGATCAGCCGGTTGATTTTATACCTCTCTGTAATCTCCGTCGACAACATTGTCATCGTTGTTGCCGCCGTTGTTCTGCGTGTAACCGCCCATATCCGGGCCTGTAGCGCCCTGTGCGCCCTGCATCTGCTCATACATCTTCGTGAACAGCTGCTGTGCGGAGTTCATGAGTTTCTCCTTGGCAGCCTTGATGTCCTCAACTTCGCCTTCGCTCATCACTTCAGGATTGCTCTTAGCAATAAGATCCTTCAAATGATTGAGGTCAGCCTCGACATTTGCCTTCTGCGTAGGATCAACCTTATCGCCGACTTCCTCCAGAGCCTTCTCAGTCTGGAATACCATTGCATCAGCGTCGTTGCGAGCCTCAACGGCTTCCTTGCGCTTCTTATCCTGAGCTTCATACTCGGCAGCTTCCTTCACAGCACGGTTAATCTCATCCTCGCTGAGGTTCGATCCTGCCGTAATGGTGATGTGCTGCTCACGACCGGTACCAAGATCCTTTGCGGAAACATTTACGATACCGTTCGCATCGATATCGAACGTAACCTCAATCTGCGGTACACCGCGGCGTGCCGGCGGAATTCCGTCGAGACGGAACTGTCCGAGGGACTTGTTATCCTTGGCGAACTGACGCTCGCCCTGTACAACGTTGATATCCACGGCCGTCTGGTTGTCGGCTGCGGTGGAAAATACCTGGCTCTTCTTGGTCGGGATCGTCGTGTTTCTCTCGATCAGGTGCGTTGCAACGCCACCCATGGTCTCGATGGACAGAGTCAAAGGCGTAACATCCAAGAGAAGGATATCGCCCGCACCGGCGTCACCTGCGAGCTTGCCACCCTGGATAGAAGCCCCGAGAGCTACGCACTCATCCGGGTTGAGGGACTTGCTCGGCTCGTGACCGGTCAGCATACGAACCTTATCCTGCACTGCAGGGATACGAGTAGAACCGCCGACAAGCAATACCTTGCCGAGTTCGGAAGCCGTGATACCGGCGTCCGCAAGAGCCGTCTGAACCGGCTTTGCCGTACGCTCTACGAGGTCGTGGGTCAGTTCATCGAACTTCGCTCTCGTGAGGTTCATGTCAAAGTGCTTCGGGCCATCCGCCGTAGCGGTGATGAACGGAAGGTTGATGTTCGTCGTCGTAGCCGAGGACAGTTCCTTCTTTGCCTTCTCAGCAGCTTCCTTCAGTCTCTGAAGGCTCATCTTGTCAAGGGAGAGGTCAACGCCCTCCTGCTTCTTGAACTCATCGATCATGTAGCGGGTGATCCGCTCGTCGAAGTCATCACCACCGAGGCGGTTGTCGCCGGCGGTAGCCAGTACTTCGATGACACCCTCGCCGATCTCGATGATGGATACATCGAACGTGCCGCCGCCGAGGTCGTAAACCATGATCTTCTGCTCTTTCTCATTGTCAAGACCGTAAGCCAGTGCTGCGGCGGTGGGCTCGTTGATGATACGCTTTACATCAAGACCCGCGATCTTGCCGGCATCCTTGGTTGCCTGACGCTTAGCATCGTAGAAGTATTCAGGAACCGTGATCACGGCCTCCGTAACCTACTCACCGAGGTAAGCTTCCGCATCCGCCTTCAGCTTCTGAAGGATCATTGCGGAGATCTCCTGCGGCGTGTACTTCTTGTCGTCGATCGTTACACGGAAATCGGTTCCCATGTGTCTCTTGATGGACGAGATCGTCTTGTCCGAGTTCGTAACTGCCTGACGCTTTGCAGGCTCACCGACGATACGCTCGCCGGTCTTCGTAAATGCCACAACCGAAGGCGTCGTTCTGGAACCTTCCGTGTTGGCGATGACGGTGGGCTGTCCGCCTTCCATTACGGCGACACAGCTGTTGGTTGTTCCCAAATCAATACCGATAATCTTGCTCATACTCTTGCCTCTTTCTGCGTTGCTGTATTGCATGCCCGCGGCGGGCAACGCCATCCTCCGCGTGCAGAAACGTCCGTATAACGGACAGGGTTTCCTAGTTTGCTACTTTTACCATGCTGTGACGAAGCACGGAGTCATGGTACATATATCCCTTTTGGAACTCCTCGACGACGATGTTCTCGCCGACCGACTCGTCCTCAACGTGCATCACAGCATTGTGCAGATCGGGGTTGAACGACTGTCCGACCGCCTCGATCGGTGTGACACCGGCCTCTTCCAAAGCCTTCATCAGCTGGCGGTACGTCTTGTCGATACCGCACGCAAACGGCTGTGCAAGTTCCTCTTCGCTCAAGGTCGACAACCCTCTTTCGAAATTGTCGATCACCGGCAGGATCTTCTCAAAAGCGCTCTTGGCTCCGACTTCGAACATCTGCGCTTTTTCTTTGTCCGTGCGGTTGCGGTAATTGATGAACTCGGCCTGCTGCCGGAGCACCCGGTCATTCAGTTCTTCAATCTTCTGGTCCCGCGGGTCTTTCTTTTCCTGCTTTTTCTTTTTTCCTTCCTTTTTGGACGACCCGGTTTCCTCAGCCGAAGCTTCCTCCGTCACGGTCTCATCCGCAGCCTCCGCAGTCTCTTCCGAAGTCTCCGCGGAAGTTTCTTCACTCACTTCCGCTTCCTCCGGAGGGATACCGGTAGTCTTTTCTTCCTCAGTCATATATGCCTCCCAAAGCATCCGAATTATTTATCTTTTCGGAAAATGCTGTCCAACTCTTCCATAAGGTTTCGAAGGGTCCCCACAACTTTCTCGTAGTCCATTCGCCTCGGTCCGATGATACCGATCTTGCCGTACACACCCTCTTCGATATGGTATGTGGCGGTGACGACGGAGCAGTCCTTGGTCGCTTCGATCGGCGACTCATCGCCGATGTAAACCTGAATGCCGCGATCTGAATCCCCTTCCTGATACATCAGATCCGTAAGCTCTTTCTTCTCCTCAAGGGCGCTTAACAAGGTGCTCGCCTTAGCGGAATCATTGAGCTCCGGATATTTGAAAATGTTCGTCGAACCGCTCGTGTAAGCTTCCACTTCCTCGCTCTCAAGGCTCGTCGCGATCACGTCGAGAATATCGGAGATCAAAGCGGAATACACACCGGCCTCGTTTCTCATCTTCTGCATGACGCTGGCATTGATCTCCGCAAGGTCAAGTCCCTGCAGGAACGTATTCAACATCAGATTGAGCTTCAGCATCGTCTCCTTGCTGAGTTCCTCGTCGACATGAATCAGATTGTTCTTGACGATGTTTCCCTCGAGGATCACGACCGTCAGCAAACTATCCGGATCGACCTGCGTCAACTGCAGGAATTTGATGCGGTGGCGATGATATCTCGGCGCCGTGATCATCGAAGCATAGTTCGTGTTGACCGCAATGACCTTAGCCGCCTCCTTGAGGATGCTGTCGAGCCGCTCGGACTTCGCGTTGAGCTGGAGTTTTAAGCTTTCCATCTCATTTTGCTTATCGGCCATTAGCATGTCCACATACAAACGATACCCCTTGTCGGACGGAATCCGGCCGGCAGAGGTATGCGGCTGAATGATGTATCCCATCTCCTCGAGATCGGACATTTCATTTCGTATCGTCGCAGAGCTCAGATTCAGGTCAGTATACTTGGAAATCGTACGGGAGCCTACCGGTTCGCCGGTTTCCAGATAGTTCTGAATGATCGCCCGCAGAATCGTCATCTTACGTTCATCCAATTCCACGATAGTTCCCGCCTTTTTCTCAATTTATTAGCACTCAGTAATACCGAGTGCTAACATCTAAGGTAAGAATACACCGTACTATGCAATATGTCAATACCTTTTTACTAAGAAAACACGAAAAATGAGACTGTGATCGCTATTCCATCAAATCCGTGAGAATACTGTTGCTGACAAGCATCCCGCGAACCGTAAACCTGCGAACGGAGCCGCATTTTTCGATGAGGCCCTGCTCCGCAAACCGTTCCGTCAGTTTCCCGATCCGCTCGGCATACTCCGAGCCGAAACGCTCTGCCAAGTCGCTAAGATCAATTCCTTCATTCAGGCGAAATCCCAGCATCACGGTCTCGTTTCGAATGTCACGATCGGTGAGTTCCTCAGTATTCTCATACGAAAGTTCTTCCAAATAGAACGAAAGATCCCGTGTGACGGAAAACCGTTTCAGGCCGATCAGGCTCGCAGCGCCGAGGCCGATCCCGAGATACTCATCCCTCTTCCAGTAGCCGATATTGTGCCGGCACGCATAGCCCGGCTTCGCAAAATTCGAGATCTCGTACTGAGCATATCCGTATTCCACCAGCCGTTTCACCGCCGATTCGTAGGCTTCCGCAGCAGCATCCTCATCGGGCAGAAATTCCGGGTGATCGACATAGCGCTCATAAAACTGCGTACCCTCCTCTAATATCAGGCTGTACGCCGAGATGTGCGAAGGCCCGAGCGCAACGGTTCGGTCAATCGAAGCAAGCATGCGTTCCTTCGTCTGCCCCGGAAGGTTCATCATCAGATCGATATTGATATTGTCAAAGCCGGCTTCCCTGGCAAGGGAAACCGACGAACATACGTCACTCCACGTATGAATACGTCCGAGCATCCGAAGCTCCGCATCGTCGGCGGACTGGGCGCCGAAACTCAGTCGGTTGATGCCTGCTCTGCGGTATTCCGCAAGTTTTTCCGCCGTCACCGTGCCCGGATTGCACTCGATCGTGATCTCCGCATCCCCCGTAAGACAAAAGCTTTCGCGGATCGCGGAAAATAACATCTCATAGGTTCCCGCCGGCATCAGCGAAGGCGTCCCTCCGCCGATGAACACCGAAGTAACGGTCGGATCCGCGATCTCGGTTTCGCCGTGCGCTCGAATATCCCGAAAAAGCGCATCGGTGTAGTTTGCCTGACAGTTCAGCCCCGCAAAAGAAAGGAAATCACAGTAGGCGCATTTTCTCGCGCAAAACGGAATATGAATATACAGTTCCATAAAAACTCTCCATAAAGGAAAAGCTGCCGACGGCAGCATTTTCCGAATCATTATTCCTCATCCAGTTTCAGGACACTCATGAAGGCGCTCTGCGGGATTTCGACATTGCCGACCTGGCGCATGCGCTTCTTGCCTTCCTTCTGTTTCTCAAGAAGTTTCTTCTTACGGGTGATATCACCGCCGTAGCATTTGGCGAGGACGTCCTTGCGCATCGCACGAACCGTCTCTCTGGCGATGATCTTGCTTCCGACCGCAGCCTGGATCGGAATCTCAAAGAGCTGTCTCGGAATCTCTTCCTTCAACTTTTCACACATGCGGCGCCCACGCTCGTATGCAGTCGCTTCATGAACGATAAAGGACAGCGCGTCTACCTCCTCGTGATTGACGAGAATATCGAGCTTTGCAAGCTTCGAAGGAACATACTCCTTGAAGTCGTAATCAAAGGACGCATATCCCTTGGAACGGGACTTCAGCGCGTCAAAGAAGTCGTAAATGATCTCGTTGAGCGGCAGATCGTACTTGAGCAGCGCTCTGGTTTCCTCGAGATACTCCATCCCGAGGTACACGCCGCGGCGGTCCTGGCACAGTTTCATGATCGAGCCGACATAATCCTTGGATACCATAATCTCCGCACTCACGAACGGCTCTTCCATATGCTCGATCTCGGACGGATCCGGCAGGTTAGCGGGGTTCGAAATGTCGAGGACCGTACCGTCAGTCTTATATACTTTATAGATTACGCTGGGCGCAGTAGTCACAAGATCGAGGTTGTACTCTCTCTCGAGACGCTCCTGAATGATCTCCAGATGCAGCAGGCCCAGGAATCCGCAGCGGAATCCGAATCCGAGCGCGATCGACGTCTCCGGCTCGTATTGAAGTGAGGCATCGTTCAGTTGCAATTTCTCCAGCGCATCCCGCAGATCCGGATACTTCGCACCGTCGGCCGGATACATTCCGCAGTAAACCATCGGATTCACTTTCTTGTAACCGGGCAGTGCCTCCGCCGCCGGGCGTCTGGCATCGGTCACGGTATCGCCGACACGGGTCTCTTTCACGTTCTTAAGGCTCGCAGTAATATAACCTACCATTCCCGCGGAAAGCTCGTCGCAGGGAATGAATTTGCCGGGCCCCAGCGTACCGATCTCAACCACGTCAGCCTCTGCTCCTGTGGCCATCATGCGAATCCTCGTATCCTTGGTAATCGTGCCTTCCTTGATCCTGCAGAAAATGATAACACCCTTATACGAGTCATACACAGAGTCAAAGATCAACGCCTGCAGCGGTGCCTCGGGATCGCCCTGCGGTGCCGGTATCTTCGTCGTGATCTGCTCCAGCACCTCCTCGATGTTGATGCCCATCTTCGCGGAAATCAGAGGAGCATCCGATGCCGCCAGACCGATGACATCCTCAATCTCACGGATCACACGCTCCGGCTCCGCGCTCGGAAGATCGATCTTGTTGATGACAGGCATGATCTCGAGGTCATGATCCAGCGCAAGGTACACATTGGCAAGCGTCTGCGCCTCAATGCCCTGCGCGGCATCCACGACAAGGATCGCTCCCTCGCAGGCCGCCAGGGAGCGGGAAACCTCATAGTTAAAGTCCACATGGCCGGGCGTGTCGATGAGATTGAAGATATACTCCTGTCCGTCCTTCGCCTTGTACACCGTGCGGATCGTCTGTGCTTTGATCGTGATGCCTCGCTCGCGCTCGAGGTCCATATTGTCGAGCACCTGCTCCTGCATCTCGCGCGTCGTCAGCAGACCGGTCTTTTCGATGATCCGGTCGGCGAGCGTTGATTTTCCGTGATCAATATGCGCAATGATACAGAAATTGCGGATTTTACTCTGATCGCTGTTAGCCATATACATTCCTTTCATCAGAAACGCATTTTACGAAACTTACCCCTTGTCAAACGGCTGCATCTATAGTATAATGCAACCGTTGCTTTGGAGGAGTACCCAAGAGGCTTAAGGGTCTGGCTTCGAACACCAGTAGGTCGGTAACACCGGCGCAAGGGTTCAAATCCCTTCTCCTCCGTAACATTGGCGATGCCGCAGGGTATCGCCTTTTTTTGTCTCATTTTTCGGAAAATGAAGCAAAAGTATAGAAAAAAAGCGGGTCAGATTGCTCTGCCCCGCTAAAAAATTCGACAATTAAGCCATCTTGTTCACTGCGCGCTGAAGTCTGGAGACTTTCCTCGCGGCATTGTTCTTATGGAAAATGCCCTTAGCGGCAGCCTTGTCAATTGCAACGATCGCGTTCGTCAGACTGTTCTGAGCGAGGGTCTTGTCACCGGCAGCCACGGCGGCATCCACCTTCTTCGTCAAAGTCTTAATCTTAGACTTGATGATCTTATTGCGCAAGGTCTTGGTCTCAATCACAAGAATTCTCTTCTTTGCGGACTTGATATTAGCCATCTTCACACCTCCCGTATATAATCTGGTTATCGCATGAAAATCTGCGCTCAGATCCGGACACGGACGCTCTGAACACACATGAGTGAATTTTATTACACATACTTGTTTCTGTCAAGAGGCAAATTAAAAAAATGCGAAAAATACCGAATCCCCGTCTACGCGCCGCATTGCTTCTCCAAAAACAGCTCCACGGCGATGCGATCCGGCAGTCTGCCGTTCTTCACCCGGGACTCCAGTTCCTCTCCGAAAGCTACTGCCTCTGTCAGTCGGTCGACGGACGTTCCCTTGCCGGCTTTGATATATTTCGTGACAACATAGGAACTCATCTTCAAAGCTCTGCCAATGTCAAGCGCCTCCACACCCTTGAGGTGCAGGCTGAGCACCATGGAAAACTGATAAAAGCTGTTGACAAGATTGTAAAGGATTGCGGACGCCGACGTCTGATCCTCCAAAAGCGCCTTATACAGAGCCACTGCCTGTTTTTTGTTCTTGGCGACGATGGCATCGACCATGCGGAACAACTGCCCCTGAGACACGCTGCTTGTCAGCGTCAGGATATCCCCCTGCGTCACCTCGTCTCTTCCCAGACAATACGCAGAGATCTTGTCGCACTCGTTAGTCAGCGCTGTCAGGTCATTGCCGCACTGCTCCAGCAGGATCTTCGCATTTTGCTCGCTGATTGCGAGATCGCTCTTGCGGAAACACGAATAGATATATTTCAGCGCATCACTTTCACGGATCGGCTCAAAGACTGCGATATGGCCGTGCTCCTCGATAAAGCGGTATACTTTATTCTGCTTATTGACTTCCTTTTCCCGGAAAATGAAAAACGTTGTCTCGGGAATCTGCTCCAGATAATCCGCAAACAGGCTTGCGCTCTTAAGCCACCCGGTATCGATGAGAATGATCAATCGCCTCTCCGCAAAGAAAGGAGGCGTCAACGCGACGTCCAAGACCTTCGAGGCGTCCGTTTTGGATCCGTCGAACATCATGCAGTTCATCGCGTCCTCCTCAGGGAACAACGCTTTAGTAAGCCGTTGCTGATACAGCCTGCAAAGGTACTCCTCGGTTCCCGTCAAGACGTAAAACTGCCGGAGTTTTCCGCTGTTTAAGTCGTCCCGAATCGTGTTCATCTCTTACCCTCAACAATACTCAGATCCGCTGTCCGATGTGCTGACCCATCTTAACGACAGTCTCGAATCCGTCCTTGGTATTGGCTGTCAGATCCTCATCGGGAATATAGCTCCCCTCGGGAACCAGCACCAGGATCGTCGATCCTCCGAACTCAAAGTGTCCTGCCTCCTGCCCCTGTGCAACATCGGCTGTTCCGGTGTGATCGTTCACGACTTTTCCGACTCCCAGGGCTCCTACTTCCATCATCAATACCCCATGGGCGTTCTCCGTGGTGATCACAGCGAAGCGTCTCGCATTTTCCCGATAGACCGCGGCATACTTGTGGATCAGGGGATGCACGGTATACAGCTTGCCTGGAATCGCGACATCCGGCTCTTTGCGGCCGCTCACCGGGTAACAATAATGATGGTAATCGTCAAGGCTCAAGCGAAGCAAAAAGAAATAGCCTCCGTTGTAACCTGCCGCAAGCTTCTCATCGCCGCCGAGCACCTCCGCTACGGTATACGGAACACCTTTGACGGCGAAACAGGAATCCTCATGGATCCGATAGACGCTCGCCTTGCAGTCACAAGGTGAGATCAGAGCATCGGCACCCAAAGCAAGCGGTCTGCTCTCCGGTTTGATCTCCCGATAAAAGAAATCATGAAAAGAGGTGTACTTTTTCTTCTTGTACTCCCGCAGTTTGATGCCGTTCTTACGCACGAATTTCGTAATAAAAAAAGAGGAGAAAAATGAGCTGAGCACCGCTCTCTCAATCTCAGCAAACCAGCGCGCGGACACAAGCTTCATAATTCCGCGGGTAACCGTGTGTGAGAACATCTTCTCGATCAATCGATTATTGGAAATCGGGACAGGCACCAGACTGCCGTCCCGATTCTTATAAAAGGTTTCCTTTGTCATATGAGCAATACTCCCGCAAACAATGCAAGGCTGACGCAGATCATGATGATCATGCCCTTCTTATGAGGTTTCTTAACCGGAAAATCATACACGTACAAAAATGCCACGAACAGCATGAACAAACTGAAGAATACAGGCAGTACACCGCGCTCGTCAAAGATGAAAGCAAGCAGCTTTCCGAGAATGTACGCAACCGGAACGCCGATGGCGGACGCCGTGATCGGCATGCCTTGGTAATACTCTCTGCGCTCGGTCGTCTGCTCCTGACGCTCCTCCTCCGTCACATTGAAGAACGCAAGGCGGATCAGACCGCACAGTGTGAGCACAAATCCTGCGAACAGGCCGAGGATCTGCCAGTCACTCCCCTGATACAACATGAACGTGATCGTAGCCGGCGTCACGCCGAAGCATACGATATCGCAGAGGGAATCCAACTGGATCCCGAACTTCTTCTCCTGCTCCGTGCGCTTAACCCTGCGGGCGACCGCACCGTCAAACATGTCGCAGAGTCCGGCGAGCATCAAAAAGAAGATCGACCAGCGGAACCGGTCACGATCGCCGGACCATGCAAGATACATGCTCAAAAACGCGCACAAAAGTCCGCAATATGTCAATACAACCGAAGGATTGTAAAAGCCCACAAATCTCTTATTCTTCATGTGTCAAAATCACCCTTTTCCACTAACATTATGAGATTATTTTACCATCCTTCACACGAAAAATCAAATCATTTTACAAAGCATTCCGCGACCGGTTTTCCCTCCGGATACCGGACTGTGACCTGGCCGTCGGCGAGCGTCACAAACACCTCCGCTCCCAGACTTCGCAACCGTTCGATCACAACATCGGAAGGATGTCCGTACGAGTTCTTTCCGACGGAAATGACTGCGATCTTCGGTCGCACAGTCTCGTAAAATGAATCACTCACCGAGTAATACGATCCGTGATGCGCCACCTTCAGGTAATCGTACCCTGATCCGTCAAGACGTCCCTCCTCTGTTAATCGCTCCAGCACTTCCGCTGGCGCATCCGCCGCGAAAAGCGCAAGCGTTCTCTCGTCCGTGACACTTACGATGATTCCGGAGTCATTGCGGCCATCCTCTCCTTCGTCAACGTAATCACCGCCGTCCGGATGCAGAACCGTAACCGTCAAAGCCGCTGGATTGCGAATTTTTGACAACACATTTCGGTCTCTGACCGTTATGACATCTCCGTACGAGGCCGCAAATAACCGAGCTGCGCCGCCGTCACGCAGTTTCGTTCCGTACTCTCCGTATAGCGCAACGTCCGGCATCAAAGTGCAAACGCAACGCCAATCCTCCGTAAGAAACGTTGTCAATCCGTTCACATGATCGGCATCGGCGTGAGTGACGACCACAAGATCCGGCTCCGAAAATCCATGGTATTCAAGGAACGGTTTCAACACGCGATCTCCAACGCCGTTCCGGCTTGTGCTGCCGCAGTCGATGACTATGCATGCACCGCCCTTTGTGACGACCGCACAATCCCCCTGACCGACGGACAGATTGTAAATCCGCAGTTCCGATGATCGGATCGGCAGGAAACACAGATATGCCAATAAGGCGCACAACGCAAGTGTTTTTCCGCTTTGCTTTCTTCTCCGTAAAACCATCGCCGCGACTACGACAAATCCGTAGGCAGCATAGTTCAACACGGAAGGTCTTCCCGTAACAAAGCTCGACAGCGGTATCTTCTGCAGGATCTGCGTCGCCCCATTCATCAAAAGGATCGCAAAATGAGGCATTGCACTCAGAAACCGTCCTCCGACCAGCCACACCGTTGACATAATGACACCGCATGCCGCAAAGGTGAGTATCACTCCGAACACTGCGATGACCAGAGGGCCAAGCAAACATCCGAACGGTGAAATGCGATAGAAAAAGAACGCCTGAACCGGGATCAGATATATTTGAAATGTCACCGAAGCGTACAAAGCCCCTGCAACCTTCGAGCGCAGCGTTTCTTTCGGCTTCGGCATCACCGCTTCCTTCGCCTTCGCCGCCTTTTTCTCTCTCGCTTTTCGCGCAGAAAGCGCGAGCAAAACATAGGCACAGTAAAATGACATCCAAAAACCGCTCTGTGACAACTGTTCCGGCCTGCGAAAAAGCAATACGGCGGCAACCGCCGTCGTCGCCGTCAGTTTGTCCGGTGTCCTCCGAAGCACCCTGGCCGTCCCTGATGTCAGGTACCAGAACACGGCGCGAATGCACGAGACCGGGAAGCCGGTAAGTGCGCCGTAACAAAGCAACAATAAACCTGTGACCGTGTCTGACGCAGGTTTTCGCAGGATAAGTACAAGCACTCCCGAGAGAAGTCCGCCGAGCACCGCAATGTGAATGCCGCTGACGGCGAGGATATGCGCCAGCCCGAGGTGCCGATACCGGTCACTTGTGTCTCGCTCCACGTCGCTACGGTCGCAATACAGAATTGCTTTCGCGATCGGAGCAGTACTTTCTTCGTACAGCAATTCAACACGACGGCGGAGCAAATCTCGCTTTTGCGAGAGCCACGTTCGAAGCGAATCTACATGCTCATCCGTCACGGAAAAGGTTTCTGCCCTCGCCGTGTAGCCGAGGGCGGTATAATACGAGTAAGCGTCCCACTCTCCGTCATTTTGCGCATGATCAAACCCGGCGAACGGCCCCTTGAGTTCAACGATATCTCCGCAAACCGGCATATTGCTCTCATCTGCATATGCAAGGATCGTGACCTTCGCCTGACCGTGCGACATCGTGACACTGCCCTCGGCAGCAAACCAGGAGCTCTCGGTACGCACAACGCGGCCTTTGAGCGAAGACATGCCGAACAAAGCCTCCGTTGCCCTGAACTGATGCCTCATGTACAGGACGCAGACAAGAACACCGAACACAAAGGAAACCGGCATGATCAAGCCGGAAAGGGGAATTCGACGGACGACAACCAAAGAGCCGACCGTTACGAGAAATGCAATGCCTGACAATACCGTTACGGTACCCGGTTCCGAGTAGGCAACCGTAACCCCCAGGATTGCAAAGAGGGACGCCCAAAACAACGGGCGTTTCATGAGAACTCCTTTGGCGGCTTACGCCGCCGGAACTTCCGGAACTCATTCGGTTCCGGTCTCGACCGTCAATGCGGAAGGCACATCCTCGCCCCGGTATGAGCGCAGATGTTTGCCCTCGACACTGATAACTACTTTATCAATATAATCAAACGAAAGGATCAACGTATCGGCAACGGAATGCAGCACGAGGTGGCCGGCAACGGTCTTATCATTTGTCTGGAATTCCTTCGAGAGATTGACATAGCAAATGCCGCCCTTGGTAGTGACGTCTATAATCTTCGTTCCCTCCGGGATCGCATTGATCGCTTTGCCGCCCTTCTTCAGGTCATTATTTTCCGAATCCAAAGGCCCGGAAAATAACGTTTCAAGGCAATACTGCTCCCTCGGTTTATAATCATCCGGATAAAAGATCCGATCGATCGTCACAAGATCCTTTTTGGCGTCGTTCACAAAGCACAGTTTGATCGTTACGATATCTCCGGGCGCACCGATGTCGCGAACAAAATCACTCGGCTGCATGAATCCGATCTCTTTCTGGTTGACGACGAGCGTTTCCTCGCCGATGCGAATCCGAACACGGCCGACTTCCGGCAACTGGCACATTGTAAGCACCAAGCCTGCTCGCAATAACGCTTCCCGCGTTCTCGAAAGCTCGGAGTACTCACCTTCTAACGTCACCGTAAGATCGCCCTCCGGCGATATATCCCAGCCGACCATCACAATATCCGACGGATACAGGCGAGTCGCAGAGATTTCCGTCTTATCTTCGGAAAGCTCACGCTTCGCAACCATCATGGAAAGCAGCTCATCGATGCGCTCCGAAGCGTTGGCGCCGGTGAATTCCGTGCTGCGACGCACCAGTTTTTTCGCGGCAACGTCAAACGCATAGTAAAATGAGCCCGTTTCCTCCGGGTTGTCTTCCACACCGTACTCTTCCTCACAGCCGCACAGCAACAACGCACTCAGAAGCAGGCACAGCAAAAGAACGACCGACCGCAATACGGATCTGTCTCTTTCCCGGGATGCAGTTGTCGCACAAAGCGAACTCATGCCAGTCCTTCCTTTCTCAACGGCTTGTAGATCGGGATACGAACGCTGAACGTCGTGCCCTCGTTGAGTTTACTGTATACTTTGATCTGCCCGCCGTGGGCATTGACGATTTCCTTGGTAATGGCTAATCCCAGACCGGTGCCGCCGGTCTCGCGGGAACGGTCCTTATCGACGCGATAGAATCGCTCGAAAATGTGGCTGATCTCCGACTCGGCGATACCGCATCCGGTATCCTGCACCGTGATGTAAAAATAGTTCATGTTGGCGTTTAGGGTGACATACACGCTTCCGCCTTCGTGGTTGTAGGTGATCGCGTTGACGCAAAGATTCGAGATCGCCATCATCAGTTTCGGCGCGTCGACATCGGCATAGACATCGCGGTAGATCTCGCAGACAACTTCAATCTGCTTCGCTTCCGCCATCGGTCGGATCCGGTTCAGAATGATATCGAGGACTTCATTGATGTGCGTGCGCTCGTATTTGACGGTGTCGGTCTTTCTGTCCATGCGGGCAAGCGCCAGCAGATCGCTGATGATATGGTTCTCACGGTCAATCTCAGAGTTGATATCCGTCAAAAACTCCCTAACGGTATCCGGCAGATCCGCACCGGACATGAGCAGTGCATCCGAGAGGATCTTCATCGAAGTCATCGGCGTTTTCAGCTCGTGGGAAACGTCGGACACGAAATTCTGGCGGTTCTCCTCCATCTCACGGGAGCGATCCAGAATCTTGTTCATGGTGTCGGAAATCTCGGAAACCTGGCGGTTATTGCGCACATCCAGTCTCGCATCCGGAGAAATATCGCTGATCTCGGCAAGTTCACGGCTGATCCTATGCAGCGGCTGCACGAAGATTGTCGTGAGGGCAATGCCGAACGCGACGATGATGATACTCAAGCTGACGGCGATCATCGCCGTGTAGCGCCGGATAATGCGATGTCTTGTAAGTTCGTCGTGTACGGAATAGCGGATGTAAAACACGCCGGAGTAAGAATTTTCAGAGCCGGACGAAACCGGAAGGATATAGGTCGCGATGCCTTCCTCCGCATTCACGTCGAAATACTCATTTCCCTGCAATGCGGAAATAATCTCGGAAACCAGAAGTATCTTCCCCTGCTTCGTATGGTAGGAATCAAAGACAACACAAAGACCGGCATCGGCCACGATCACTCGCCCGTTATGACCGTTTGCGATTGAGTACAATTCGGAGTTTACGGAGTCCACGGACTCCGTCCAGAAAGACGTCTGATCGATCTCGTGACCGAGAGAATCGACGAAGGAAGAAATGCTTTTCTTCGAGTTGTCATAGGCGTGTCTGTTGCTGTATGTGATGAAAATGAACGAAATCACGGCACACGAAGCAATCCCGCAGAATACAATTCCGAGGAACAGCGGCAACGACATGCTGATTTTGCTCTTAAATTTCTTCATGATCCGAAAAATAATATCCTACGCCCCATTTTGTCTGAACATATACCGGCTCGCTGGCATCGGGCTCGATCTTCTCGCGAAGACGACGCACGTGCACATCGACGGTGCGGGCATCTTTCAAATAGTCATATCCCCACACGATATTCATCAGATTCTCGCGCGAATAGATCTTGTTCGGGTGCGTGAGCAGCAGCTCAAGCACATCAAACTCCTTGACCGTGAGACGGATCTCATGGCCGGCCACGAACACCTGTCGGCTCTCGGGAATCAGGCGAAGATCCTTGACGCGGATCTCCTTGCGGTTGGCAGTCTGCGACGACTCTGTCGCGGACTGCTCACTTCTGCGGAAAATGGCCTTCATGCGGGCCTTTACCTCGAGAATGTTAAACGGCTTCGTGATATAGTCATCGGCGCCGTACTCCAGGCCGAGGATCTTATCCATATCGTCGCCCTTGGCGGTCAGCATGATGATCGGAACGTCGGAAAATTCACGGATCTTCTGACAAACCTCGTAACCGCTGAGTTTGGGAAGCATCACATCCAGAAGGATCAGATCATATGTGCCGGATGTTGCCTTCGCAACGGCTTCTTCACCGTCAAATGCGACATCGACCGTCATGTCTTCGGCTTCCAAACTGAATTTGATACCCTTTACAATCAACTTCTCATCATCGACAACCAAAACACGCTTGCTCATACGCACTCCCTTACCATCCTATTCCTTCAAACCGTCCTGCGGTTTGTTCACTTAACACATATCCTGTCGCGGATCTTTTCGAACACCGAACCCTTGATCCCGGATACGTTGCAAATATCCTCGATCGACGCAAACGCCCCGTGGAGTTTGCGATACGCGACAATCTCCTGCGCCCTTCGCTCACCGATCCCCGGAAGTGTCATCAATTGCGCCTCGTCAGCAGTATTGATGTTGACCAAAGCATCCGCACGGTTTCCGTAGCTTTTCGCGGACTCCTTAGGAACCAAGCCCTCGGCCACCTCTGCGAGGCTCGGCACATAGATCTTCATCCCGTCCGAAACGGGCTCCGCAAGATTCAGCCAATCGGCCGACGCCTCATCGGTAAACCCTCCTGCGGCGTTGACGGCATCTACGATCCTCGCTCCTTCGTTTAGGAAGTAGACCCCCGCTTCTCTAACTTGCCCACAACAGTAGACACCAAGGGAAGCTTGTCCAGTACCTTGACGAAGAGCTTCGCCGCCAGCCTGCAGATCTTGATCAGAAACATCGGGATCCGTAACAGCAGCGGGATCTTTCTCTTCTTTTGTTTCGTTTGTTTCTTCGTTGAAGACAACCGACTCTCTCCCTCCGAAGCGGACCGTATACACAACGCCCGCTATGAGTGCCGCCGCAATCAGCGCGACCGCGGCGATCCGTTTTCCCATAAGCATCGAAACAACCTTTCCGATGCATACTACACAGTACTTGTATTATATCGGATTCGGCTGAAAGATACAACAAAAAAGACACGGAAAACTTAACAAATTCCGTGCCTTATTTTTGTTACTCTGTTACCTCGCGAATGGCTGCGCGAAGCGCCTTCGCCATCTCGTCAACATGTTCTTTGCCGATGACCAGCGGCGGAATGAAGCGGATCACATCATTTCCCGCAGCGATCAGAATGCAACCGTGCTTCATCGTCGCCTTGACGATCTCACCGACCGGCCGGTCAAACGCAAGGCCCTGCATCAGACCGAGGCCTCTGTGGCCGATGATGCACGGGAATTCCGCGCGGATTGACTCCAGCGTATCCCACAGATACGTCTTCATCCCGTTGACATTCTCAAGCACATGCTGCTTCTCAAACAGCGCAAACACGGTTTCCGCAGCCTTGCAGGCAAACGGATTGCCGCCGTAGGTCGAACCGTGGTCTCCCGGTACCAGTACTTCCGCTGCAATTCCTCTCGCGGCGAATGCGCCGACCGGCACACCGCAGCCGAGTGCCTTCGCGATCGTTACGACATCCGGCAAAACTCCGTACTGCTGATATGCGAACATCGTGCCCGTGCGGCCCATACCGCACTGAATCTCATCCAAGATCAACAGCGCACCGCGCTCGTCGCAGAGTTTCCGTACGCCCTTGATAAACTCAGAATCCGCAGGATAAATGCCGCCCTCACCCTGCACGGTCTCCATGATCACGGCCGCCGTCGTATCGTCGAAGAGAGCCTCTACCGAAGCGAGATTGTTGTACTCCGCGAAGCGGATCCCGCCGATCAGCGGTTCAAACGGCTCGCGGTACGCAGCCTTTCCGGTCACCGAGACAGCGCCCATGGTCCTGCCGTGGAACGAATGGTCCATGGCGATGATCGTGCTGTCATTTTTCCCGGTCTTATTGTAGTAATACCGTCTTGCGATCTTAAGAGCACCCTCGACAGCCTCAGCGCCGCTGTTCGTAAAGAACACACGCTCCATGCCCGAAGCCTCGCACACGCTCTTCGCAGCCGCATACGCCGGCTCGTTGTAGTAATAGTTGGATGTGTGAAGCAACTTGTCCACCTGAGACTTCAGCGCCTCATTGTACTCCTCGTTCCCGTAGCCGAGGGCAAACACGGCGATACCCGCCGCAAAATCCAGATATTTCGTGCCGTCAGTCTCGTAGAGATACATGCCTTCCCCGTGATCGAGTACGATTGGGAAACGCGAATACGTATGCATCAATACGGACTCGGCGCCTTGCATCAACAAATTCTTATCCATATCGCAAACCTCCCCTGGTGCGATCATGCGCACCGAATGCGGAATCATTTTTCGGAAAATGAGCTCAAATGGCGCTCGTCCATCCCTCTCTGACATCGTCGATGATCGCGGTTCCGACGCCTCGCTCCGTGAAGAACTCCAGAAGCAGGCAGTGCGGTCTGCGGCCGTCGAGGATGTGCACTCTCGAAACGCCGCAGTTCACGGCGTCGATGCAGTTCTTCAGCTTCGGAAGCATACCGCCGCCGATATAGCCGTCGGCGATCAACGCCTCCGCATCGGAGAGCGTCAAAACGGACATGAGCGTGCTCGGATCCTTGGGATCCTTGTAAACGCCCTCGATATCCGTGAGGAACGCCAGTTTCTCGGCGCCCAATGCCTGAGCGATCGCGCATGCAGCGTCGTCGGCGTTGATGTTGTAGGTCTGGAAATCGTCATCCATACCGATCGGTGCAATGACCGGAACATAGCCGTTCTTGACAAGTGTGTTGATCAGATTGGCGTTAACTTCCTTGACCTCACCGACAAAACCGATGTCCTGACCGTCCACCGTTCTGCGGCGTACCGTCAGCATATTGCCGTCCTTGCCGCTGATGCCGGCAGCCTTCACGCCGTTTGCCTCCAACAGTTGGACAAGGCTCTTGTTCACCTTGTTGAGAACCATCTCGGCGACTTCCATCGTCTCAGCGTCGGTCACGCGAAGTCCGCTTACAAACTGCGGCTCCTTGCCCATGAGACTGACCCATTTGCTGATCTCCTTGCCGCCGCCGTGTACGATCACGGGGTGCATACCGACAAGTTTCAAAAGTGCAATGTCCTGGCTGACTTTCTTCTTCAGATCCTCGTCGAGCATTGCGCTGCCGCCGTATTTTACGACTACAGTTTTGTTACTGAACTCACGGATGTAAGGCAAAGCCTCGATCAGGGTCTGGGCCTTGCTCATCATTTCATCCATTCTTGCATCGTTATTTTCCATTGATTGACTCCTGAAATATATTAAGAACGGTAATCCCCGTTGATCTTCACGTAATCGTACGTCAGATCGCATCCCCACGCGGTTGCTTTCTCGTAACCGTCGTTGCAGTTGATACGGAACGTCATCATCTTCTTCGAAAGCAGTTCCGTCGCCTTCTCCTCCGAGTAGTCAACAGCCATACCGCCCTTGACGAGCAGATACCGGTCATCGCCGTCCTGAAGGTAGATGTCAACCTTCTCGGGGTCGAACTCGCCGCCGGAGTAGCCCATCGCGCAGAGCACGCGGCCCCAGTTGGCGTCGCTTCCGTAAAATGCCGCTTTCACAAGGTTCGAGGAAATCACGGCTTTCGCGATCTTCACTGCGTCCTCATGGGTGCGCGCATGACGAACTTTGACTTCCAGGAGTTTCGTAGCACCCTCACCGTCGCCGGCCATCTTCATCGCAAGATCCTTGCAAACGAGGAAAAGGGCAAGTACGAAATCGTCGTACACCTTGTTCTTCTTTGTGATCTTCTCATTGCCGGCCCGGCCGTTGGCCAGAACGATAAAGGTATCGTTGGTCGAGGTGTCACGGTCAACGGAAATCATGTTAAATGTGTCGGCAACAACCGTCGATACAGCCTCCTGAAGAAGCTCTTCGTCGATGTTCACGTCGGTTGTCACGACCGAAAGCATCGTAGCCATATTCGGATGGATCATGCCCGACCCTTTGCTCATGCCGCCAAGCGTAACTTCGATGTCATCCTCGGCAGTAAACTGGCATGCAACGGTCTTGCATACGGTATCGGTAGTCATGATCGCCTCTGCAGCGTCCTGACCGTCACCCTCATTGGATCCGAGGCGCTTTGCAGCCTCCTCGATCCCCGGGACGATAACGCCCATCGGCATCGGCTGTCCGATGACACCGGTGGATGCGGTAAACACCTGTTCCGGATGGCAGGACAAAGCCAGCGCTGCAGCGGAAGCCATCGCGTAATTGTCCTCAACGCCCTGCTCGCCCATGCAGGCATTTGCGATCCCGGAGTTAAGCACCACGGCGTGCTTCGGCTTGCCGTTTTTCAGAATCTTCATATCCCATACGACCGGAGCCGCTTTGACGCGGTTGGTCGTGAACGTTGCGCCTGCGACGCAGGGCGTCTCACTGTAGACAAGCGCAATATCCTTCTTCACTTTCTTGCGGATCCCCGCCATAACGCCGCTTGCGGAAAATCCCTTCGGCGTTGTCACATTACCTTTGAATTTTCTCATGAGTCAACCTCTCTTGTATTGTAAACTACGGGAACATCGGCAGCGCCCGAAGGCCTTCCGCCTCGTCAAGTCCGAACATGATGTTCATGTTCTGAACAGCCTGTCCCGCCGCGCCCTTTACCAGATTGTCGAGAGCGCTCATCATGATCACGCGGTTCGTGCGGGGATCGATGACCCAGCCGATATCCGTAAAGTTGCTGCCCTCCACCCAGCGGGTCTCGGGGCATTTTCCTTCGCCGAGCAAACGGATGAAGAACTCACCTTCATACTGCGCATGGTAGGCATTCGCTACGTCCTCGGCCGTCACGCCGGGGCAAAGCGATGCATACGCCGTAACCAGGATTCCTCGCTGCATCGGAACCAGATGCGGAGTGAAATTGATCACAACCGGAGCTCCGGCAGCCTTTGTGAGCTGCTCTTCGATCTCAGGAGTATGTCTGTGGGATGCGACTCCGTACGCCTTGATATTCTCGTTAACCTCACAGAAGAGGTTTCCGACTTTGGCGCCTCGGCCTGCGCCGGACGTTCCGGACTTCGCGTCGATGATGATCGTCGAAGGATCGATTAATCCGGCCTTCACCAAAGGATACGTCGCAAGGATCGAACACGTCGTGTAGCAGCCGGGATTCGCAAGGAGACGGCATCCGCGGATGTCCTCACGGAAGAGTTCGCACAGCCCGTACACAGCCTCGCCGATATACTGCGGAGTCGGATGCATGATCTTGTACCACTGCTCATAGACAGAAACGTCCTTGAGGCGGAAATCGGCGCTTAAGTCGATCACCTTCACCTTCGAAAGAACCGATTCGTTCATCAGCGATGCGCAATACCCCTGCGGCGTAGCCGTGAAAATGACGTCGGCCTCTTCGGCCAGAGCGTCCATATCCTCGCCCTTGCATATATTTTCCGCGATGCGGAAGAAGTTGCCGTAGATCCCGGCAAAAGCCTGATCCACGTAACTCTTCGATCCGTACCAGACGATCTCAACGTCTTTATGTCCTAAAAGAAGTCTTACCAATTCGGCTCCGGCGTAACCCGTCGAACCGAGAATTCCTGCTTTGATCATATCAATACCTCAACTTTCAAGTATGCGCCCTCGTCGGAAAATGAAAGCACACCAAGTTATTATATATCTTAACATTAAAAAGTTCAACTGTCGGAATCATCCAAAAGAACGCCGAATTTGCGCAATGTTTCATACACTTTCTGCATCGGAAGTCCCATCACGGTGTAATAGTCTCCGTGGATCGACCTAACGAACCGTCCACCGAGCCCCTGCACGGCGTAAGCGCCTGCCTTGTCCATCGGCTCGCCGGTACCCACGTACCAATCGATCTCGGCGTCGCTCATCTCCGCAAAGGCAACGTCCGCCGCGCAATGAAACACGCTCTTTACGGTTTTGCCGCATCGTCTCATCATAATGCATACGCCTGTATAAACGGTATTCGTGTCCGCGGAAAGCTTTCGAAGCATCGAAGCCGCATCCGCTGCGTCTTTCGGTTTGCCGAGAACCTCGCCGTCCTTTGCGACGACCGTGTCGCTTCCGAGGACGACCGCGTCCCCGTCCGCAATTTCCGCAAAAACGGCTCCGGCCTTGCGCTCCGCGAGGGTTTCCACGATTCGGCCGGGATCATTTTCCGTGATTGACTCGTCGGCATCGGATACGCAAACCTCGAAATCGACGCCGAGCTGAGCTAGGATCTCACGTCGTCGCGGCGACGCGCTTGCCAGATAAATCGGCATTGTCTGAGTCATAAAACTGCACCTTCAGAATGAATGATGGTTGCATGATACACCCTGTTCGTGAATTTTGCAACGTATTTTTTTGAATTTCGTGAAAAATTATGCAAAATGACGGTTTTTCCGTTTTTGATAAAAAACTCTTGCTTTTATCCTTTCTCTGATGTACCTTTATGTTCAGTGGCGATGCCCCGAAAAAACGTAAACAATATGTATCGCCGACAAAACATACTTAGGAGGCCTGTGATATGAAAGAAAAAGTCATTCTTGCCTACTCCGGTGGATTGGATACCACGGCGATCATCCCGTGGCTTAAGGAGAATTACGATTACGAAGTCATCTGCTGCTGCATCGACTGCGGTCAGGAAAGCGAACTTGACGGACTTGAGGAGCGAGCTAAGTACTGCGGCGCCGAAAAGCTTTACATCCTCGATGTCAACGATGAATTTGCCGAGGATTACATTGTTCCCTGCGTTCAGGCGAACACCGTATATGAGAATAAGTACCTTCTCGGTACCTCGATGGCGCGTCCTTTGATCGCCAAGAAGCTTGTTGAGATTGCTCGCAAGGAAGGCGCCACCGCAATCTGCCACGGCGCAACCGGCAAGGGCAATGACCAGGTTCGTTTCGAGCTCGGTATCAAGGCTCTCGCTCCCGATATCAAGATCATCGCTGCATGGAGAAGCCCTTACTGGACCATGAACTCCCGTGAGGAAGAGATTGAGTACTGCAAGCAGCACGGCATTGATCTTCCGTTCAGCGCTGACAACTCCTACTCCCGCGACCGCAACCTGTGGCACATCAGCCACGAGGGTCTCGAGCTTGAGGATCCGGCAAATGCTCCGAACTACGATCACCTTCTTGTTCTCGGCGTATCTCCCGAGAAGGCTCCCGATGAGGGCGAGGTTGTTTCCCTCTCCTTCGAAAAGGGTGTTCCGGTTGCCATCAACGGCGTTAAGAAGAAAGTCGCAGACATCATCCGCGACCTGAACAAGCTCGGCGGAAAGCACGGCGTCGGCATCATCGATATCGTTGAGAACCGCGTTGTCGGTATGAAGTCCCGCGGCGTTTATGAGACACCCGGCGGAACCATCCTCATGGAAGCTCATCAGCAGCTTGAGGAGCTCATCGCCGACCGCGATATGATGGCTTTCAAGAAGAACATCAGCAACCGTTTCGCTGACCTCGTATACGAAGGAAAATGGTTCACTCCTCTTCGCGAGTGCCTGCAGGCATTTATCGAGAAGTCGCAGGAGTTCGTAACCGGCGAAGTGAAGCTGAAGCTCTACAAGGGCAACATCATCAAGCAGGGAACGACCTCTCCGTACAGCCTCTACAACGAGAGCATCGCTTCCTTCACCACCGGCGATCTGTACAACCACAAGGATGCCGAAGGTTTCATCAACCTCTTCGGTCTCTCCCTCAAGGTTCGCGCCATGAAGCAGGCAGAGCTTAACAAGAAGTGATCTGACAAAGGCACATATCAACAAAGCCCGAAGCACCGTACGATGCTTCGGGCTTTTCATTTTGGCCGCATAGATACAATAATTTTACCGGGCAACGATTCTCAAGCAACTATTCTGACTCGCTTCTCCTACCGGCTGCATGCCACGGTGATGACATACTCCTCGCTGCCCACGGTATGCATCAGCGTATACAGACGGTAATCACAGGCCGAAAGATTTCGAAAATCAGCGGAAAGCCCCTTTCCGATCAATTTTGCGATGCTCTCCTTCTCGGTCCAGAGGACTGTGAGATACCGGTCAGTAGACTCATTTTTCGCGGAAAATGAATTAAACTTCCCAAGTTCGTCCGGCGCCAAAATCCGGTTTGCCACCCGCTTGGATATCTTGCGAACTACCTGCACATCAACTCCGACCGGGACGTCGTCTACAGCGCAGACAACTAGGGATCCGCTGTGTGACAGGCAAAAATGCGGATCCGTTTCTCCGGCAAGCGACGGTTTCCCGTTCTCCTCGTAGACAAGCTCCAACGGTTTCTCTCCCACGTCGTACCCGTAGTCCGAGAGGGCCTCCCGCAAGAGCATCCCCGCCGCGATCGACTGCAAACACGCGTTTTCGTTTCGAAACCCAGACAGTCTCCTGCGCCTTTGTTCCTCCAAAAGGAGCGTGTCGGCGTCAGCGTACTCTTCGATTTTACGGACGTACAGCCTCATACATGCTCCTTCCGCTGCTAACGTCACCGGTTGGCGACGATCGTCTTCCAAAGTTCGCGATTGAACACTCCTTTGCGAAGCATCGCGATCTCTTCACGGTACGGCGCCAGCGTCCGGTCCTTACCGCCCTCGACTTCGCTCACATACGGCGTCTCCAGGATGATCGGAGTATTCGCAAACTCCGGCATCTTAGTGATCGCGTAAAGCCGATCAAAGCCGATTGTGCCGTAACCGATGTTCTCATGGCGGTCCTTCGCGGCGCCGCGCTCATTTTTCGAATCATTGAGGTGGATACAGGCAACCTGATTGAGCGGAAAATACCGCTCCATCTCGGCGAGAACGCCCTCGAAATCCCCCTTCACGTCGTAGCCTGCGTCGTTAAGGTGACACGTGTCAAGGCACAGGCGAAGCTTATTGTTGTGAACCACGCCGTCGTAAATGCGGGCCATCTGCGCAAAATTCGTCCCGAGCTCGCTGCCTTTGCCGGCCATCATCTCAAGCGCAATCCGCACTTCCGTATCGGCCGCCAGCGTCTCGTTGATGCCGCGGATGATCTGCATGATACCGGCATCCTCGCCCTCTCCGACGTGAGCACCCGGATGCAGCACAAGCGTGCGGCTTCCCATGGCCTGTGTGCGGCGGAGTTCTTCCTGCAGGAATTCAACGGAAAATGCAAAGCTTTCCGGTTTTACCGTATTTCCTAAATTGATGATATACGGAGCGTGAACGACAAACTCCGTGATTCCGCTTTGTTTCATCAGCTCCTGCGCCTCGGGGATGCGCATCTCCGAGACGTCCTTACGGCGCGTATTCTGCGGCGCGCCCGTGTACACCATGAAAGTATCTGCACCGTACAAAAGCGCTTCCTTTACGGAGCCAAGGAATTGTTCTTTACCGCCCAAACCGACATGGGAACCTAACATATTGCAACCTTTCCGCGACTCAAATGCCGCTTTCGTATTTATGCGAATTGACGGAACCGAATGATAAACGCAGCGATATCACCGCGCTCTCGCATCGGGATCTTGCGGACGATCGTCATGTTTGAGGGAACTGAAGCCTCGGCGATCTTCGTATCGTGCGAAACCATCACCAATGTTCCCGCTTCGCGGAGATGATCCGGCAGTTTGCGGAAGAATCTGCGATACAACAGTGCTGTCTCATCCGAAGGGCCCTCCTCGCGGAACGGCATGTTCGTGACGATCTCGTCAAACATATGATCCTGCCTGTAATCAAAGAAATCCCGGTGGATAAACCATACATTGTCCGCCTTAACATTGACTCGCGCCTTTTCGATCGCAGGGCCGTACATATCCACGCCGAACGCGGAACGGATCCGACCGGCTTTGCGTCTTTCGGCAAGCATCGTTCCTGCTCCGCAGAAGGGGTCAAGCACCTGGGAGTCTTCCGTCAGATACGGCTTTGCGGCCTCCATCACGGCTGCGGCGTCCGTCGGATGGATGCTCCCCGCCACCGTCTCCTTGCGGTAAGCAAAACGGTCGTCGCGAAGTCCGGCGAACAAAACTCCGAGCCTGCACACGTCACCGTCCGTCTCCGAGATTCGGAACGTCACCTCGTAATCTCCCGGCGAGTTGACGAGCCGTCCGCCTGCAAGGCGGTCCGTCTCCTGCGAAACCCTTTTTACGAACTTATTTTTCGCCGCATCGTCACGGCCGCGGTAATCGATTCGGTACCGAAGCACTCCGTCTCCCGCCAGCCTTTCCGAAAGGTATGTGCCGATGACATCTCCCGCCAAAACTCGGGCAGCCTCATAGGCGTCGGAAGGCACATTCAACGCCTCCGGGACGCGGAACACGGCCTCGCGCCAGATGCGGTTTTGCAACAGCTCGGCAAGCCTCATCGTGCGGACAACGACTCCGCCGCCGACGATCTTCTTTCTCGCTCCGCCCATGTCCTCCGCGAACATCTCGCGGTAGCACGGATTGACGACAAAAAGAATTGTGTTGTCGGCATTGTAGCCGGTAAAGCGGTGAGCGGATGCATTTTCCGAAGAAACGCCGGGGATTTTTGTGAGCGCAGAGATCTCTTCGTTGACGTGCTTTTTATTCTCATCCGTCACCGGCTCATTTCGAAGGAACGACAGGCGCTCGCGAAGATACGCAAGGTGCGCGCCCAGATCGCGGCCGGGCAACGCCTCAAGATATGCGCTCTTGACAAACAACGTCTGCTCCGAAGAATACGCATCGATCAGCGCCTGCGTTGTCTCCGCCGAGTCGTCATTAAGAAGCCCTAAAAGCTTCGCCGCGTTTTTACGAACCTTCGGGTCGTCCGCGGCAAGCATTTTCCGTCCGATAACAACGAAAGCTTCCGCATCCTCCGAGGAGAGTTTCTCTCCCGAAGTGCGCAGAAGCCCGCACAAAGCCGCGAGGCTCTCCCGAACCTCGCGACCGTTTTGTAAGTTTTCAAGATACTGTTTCATGCTCTGCTCCCGACGTTGCTGTCTATCCTTTGCCTCGCAAGGCGTTTATTTCGCTTCGCGCAGTTTCTTTGCGGCGGCATCGGCAAATGCCTTCATCTCCGCTTTCTGTTTCTCGATCATCTTGAAGAATTCTTCCTTCGAAGGTGCTCCCGAGGGATTTTCCGGACGATGGATCTCGATCAATTCGTAATCCTCGCGGTTACGGATCATGTTGATATAGTCTTCGATCGTATTGATAGGATGCGGCGCCAGAATGCCACCGCCGACATTGTTGATTCCGTGGATATCGGATCCGGCCGTCATCGGCTTGTCGAACTGTCCGGCGTACCAGATGGCACGCTCATTCATCGCCTTTGTCTGAGCCGCATTGATGCCCTCTACGGCGTCCGTGAACATCGGATACAGCCCGAATCCGAACAGGTACGAAGCTTCCCTGAACGGATGAGCCTGAACCATGTAACCGCCGTCGCCGTGCACATGCTCATATTCTTCCCACGGCGTCCACTGACGCATATCGGGATGCTTTTTGAGCCAGTCCTTGTCGAGTCCGTAGATTAAAAATTCGGATCCCTGATAGTTGTCCTCAAGTCCGAACAGAACTGTCAGACCGATCTCGTCACCGCGCTTTTTCGCATGCTCGTAACCGGAGCAGAACTGGTCCACGTACTCCTCCCAGGGGAGGCTCCGATCCGGTCTTGTGTTTCCGCGGAAGAAGTGATCCGTCACGATGATCGTGCTGTACCCCTCCATAAACCGTGCTTCCGCCTGCTCAACGCCGGTCGCCCAGCCGCATTTGCTGCCTTCCGCGGTGTGCAGGTGTGTTTCTATCTTGTACTGTGCCATATGGCAAACTCCTTTTGGACGTGATCAAAGCATTACATCTCGTATCCGACGAGGAACGCCTTCGTGTTCAGCTCGATCGTCTTCGGAGGAACGGTCTTTTCGATAACCGTGATCCACTGCTCCTTCGGAAAATCCATATGCTTTGCGGCCATGCCGAGAACGATCGTGTTGAACGCTCTCGCATTGCCGAGTTTTTTAGCCTCGCTCATCGCGTCGATCTTCAATACCTTGTACTTCTTCTCAAGGTTCTCCAGAATGTTGTCCGGATACTCGGCGGCACCGATGACAACAGGCATCGGATCGATTCTCTGATCGTTTGCGATCAGAACGCCGTCCTTTTTGAGGAAATGCGCGTAACGGAGCGCCTCAAGACGCTCAAATGCGATCAGAACATCCGCGCAGCCCTCCTCTACGATCGGCTCGGCAACGCTGTTGCCGTAGCGCACGAAAGTAACCACGCTGCCGCCTCTTTGGGCCATACCGTGAACTTCCGAGAGTTTGACATCATACCCCGCCTCGCGGGCAATACCGCCGAGAATACGCGAGGTAAGCAAAGTTCCCTGACCGCCGACACCGACGATCATAATATTTTTCGTATCCATACTTACACCTCGACTTTCTCGATCGCACCGAACGGACAGAGCTGAGCGCAGAGACCGCAACCGTTGCACATCGTATCGTTGATCACAACCTTGCCGTCCGCGCCCTTCGTCATTGCGGGACAGCCGGGCTTCATACACGAACCGCAGGCGCGGCACGCATCCGGGTTCACTTTGTACTGCATCGTGATCTTAGCCTTGTTGAGAAGCGCGCAAGGAGCCTTCACGATGATCACGGAGAGCTCGTCCTTTGTAACCTCTTCTTTGATGGCCGCCATGAGGGCCTTCACGTCAAAGGCACTCACGGTGCGCACATTCGGAACTCCCATGCCCTCGCAGAGTTTCGTGACATCAATCGCATTCACGATGTCGCCCTTCAAAGTCTTTCCGGTTCCAGCGTGATCCTGGTGGCCGGTCATGCCGGTCGTGGAGTTGTCGAGGATCAATACCGTTCCGGTTGCCTGGTTGTAAACCATATTCATCAACGAGTTGACGCCGGTGTGCATGAACGTCGAGTCACCGATCGTTGCAACCCAGTTTTTGACATATTCTTTGCCGCGCGCCTTCTCCATTCCGTGGAGGGTGCTGATGCTCGAGCCCATGCAGACCGTCGTATCAACGACAGAGAGCGGAGCTACCGCACCGAGCGTATAGCAGCCGATGTCGCCGGCAGCGTGCAGACCCAGTCTCTGGATCGCGTAAAATGTCGAGCGATGCGGGCAGCCCGGACACAGGATCGGAGGTCTCTGCGGAGCAGCCGCAGGCGACTCAAGATCGAGCGTCTGACCGAGGAGTTTCTCTCGAAGCATGTTCGCGCTGTACTCACCCTGTACCGTCAGAAGCTCCTTGCCCTTGCATGCAACGCCCCAGGATTTCACCTGCTCCTCGATGATCGGGTCGAGCTCCTCAACGATGTAGAGGGTGTCAACCTTCTTCGCAAAATCAAGGATCAGCTGCTTCGGAAGCGGATTCACAAGGCCGAGTTTCAAAACCGAAGCATCGGGCATAGCCTCGCGTACATATTGATACGGGATGCCGGAGGTGATCACGCCGACTTTGGTGTCGCGCATCTCCACGCGGTTGATCGGGAATGCGCAGCCGTCCTCAGCCATCTGCTTCTCACGTGCCTCCACGTGCAGATGACGGAACTTTGCATTACCCGGCATCATGACATTCTTGCGGAAGTTCTTCTCGTAGGGCTTCGGCTCCAAAGCGATGCGGTCCTCGAGATTCACCAATCCCTGCGAGTGCGACAGACGAGTCGTCGTGCGAAGCATCACGGGCGTATCGTACTTCTCGCTCAGATCGTACGCAAACTTGATGAATTCCTTGGCTTCGTTGCTGTCCGAAGGCTCCAGCACCGGGATCTTTGCAGCTCTCGCGACCGCGCGGCTGTCCTGCTCGTTCTGGCTCGAATACAGACCCGGGTCATCCGCAGCAACAAGAACCAAACCGCCGTTCACGCCGATGTAGGAAACCGTATACAAAGGATCGGATGCCACATTGACGCCGACATGTTTCATCGAAGCAAGCGCTCTTGCGCCGGCCATGGATGCGCCGATGGCAACTTCCATCGCAACTTTCTCATTCGGAGACCACTCCGCATAAACTTCTTCATACTTGACGATCGATTCGCTGATCTCGGTACTCGGGGTTCCCGGGTACGCAGCGCTCACCGTAACGCCGGCTTCCCACGCGCCGCGCGCGATAGCCTCGTTACCGAGCATGATTTTTTTCTCTGCCATTTGTCTTCCGCCTTTTTCTGTTTTTCCGAAATCGCACGTTCTCGAAATCGGTGCAATACCATTCATAAACTATATGCTATTTTGCGGTACTTGTCAATTGAAAGCGGCCAAAAAAAGAAAGACACGGCAGCCCGTTACGGCCGTCGTGTCTTCGGAAAATGCTAATCTTCTTCGATATGCTCTCTCCCCTCGGCAATGATGGAACGCACATGGTCGTCCGCGAGGGAATAAAAGATGTGTTTCCCTTCTCTGCGCCCCTTGATCAGGCGGCTTTGCTTGAGTATCTTCAGCTGGTGGGAAATCGCCGACTGCGTCATGTTCAATGCTTCCGCAAGATCATAGACACACACCTCCGCCTCAAAGAGCACAAACAGGATACGGATCCGCGTGGAATCCCCGAACACTTTAAACAGCTCCGCGAGATCGTAGAGTTCGGTCTCCTCGGGCATGGTCTCTTCCACCAGATGAACCAGATTCTCATGGACATCCGCGCAATCGCAGATCTCCACATTATCGTTAGTCAATTTCTTTTCAGCCATTGTAAACCTCCTCATTTTCCGGCGAAGAGTGCCCGGATCGCGTTCAGAACAGCGATCACCATAACGCCGACATCCGCAAATATCGCCATCCACATATTAGCAAATCCCAAGGCGCCGAGCAATAGACAAATCAACTTAATTCCGATGGCAAAATAGATATTCTCATACACGATGCGCATGCATTTGCGCGCAATGCGGATCGCCTTCGCAATCTTCCGAGGATCATCGTCCATCAGCACCACGTCCGCAGCCTCGATCGCAGCATCCGCTCCGAGAGCTCCCATGGCAACGCCGATGTCAGCTCTGGAGAGCACCGGCGCATCGTTGATTCCATCACCGACAAAAACCAAATTGTCTTTTCCGGTCTTCTCCGTCAGAAGCGCCTCAACTGCCGTAACTTTGTCGGAAGGAAGCAGCTCCGCCCGATACTCATCGATACCGAGTTCATATGCTACCGCGGAAGCAACCTTCTCCGCATCGCCGGTCAGCACCACGGTCTTCGTTACGCCCGATTCGCGCATCAGCCTGACAGCCTCAACCGCCGTAGGTTTCACTACGTCCGAGATAAGGATATGTCCGACATACTCCCCGTCAACCGCAACATGAACTACGGTTCCGACATGATGACAATCGATGTAATCAATGCCCAGACTTCGCATCAGCTTGCTGTTGCCCACGGCGACATCGGAGGCGTCAATCTTAGCCACAACGCCGTTTCCGCCGATCTCCTCCACGCTTCCGACGCGCTCCCGGTTGATCGTCCGGGGCTCATTTTGCGCCGTCGAAGGCGCAGGAACGGCCTCGCCGCTCAAAGGATCAAAGCTCCACAGCAAACCGCTCGTATACGCTTTCTGAATGCTCTTTGCGATTGGATGATTCGAGTACATTTCCGCGTGGGCGGCGTACTCCAAGATCTTATCTCCGTCAATTGTTCCGTGGTGAATACCACTCACCTCGAACACACCCTTGGTCATCGTACCGGTCTTGTCCATCGCCACGATCTTCGCATTAGCAAGCGCCTCCAGATACGTCGATCCCTTCACCAGGATGCCGGCACGGCTTGCCCCGCCGATTCCCGCGAAAAATGTCAACGGAATACTGATCACCAAAGCGCAAGGGCAACTGATCACAAGGAACGTCAGAGCACGGTAGATCCAGTCGCCCCATGCCGGAGACATTCCAAAGACGATCCGAACGACCGGAGGCAGGATTGCCAAAGCAAGGGCGCCGAAGCACACGATTGGGGTGTAATACTTCGCAAACTTGGAGATAAAATTCTCCGATTTGGATTTCTTCGATGCGGAATTCTCCACGAGTTCGAGGATCTTCGAAACCGTCGACTCGCCGAATTCCTTCGTCGTTTTGATGCGGATCGCGCCCGTCATGTTGATGCAACCGCTGACAACCTCTCCTCCCTCGGCGACCTCGCGCGGGAGGCTCTCGCCCGTAAGAGCGCTTGTATTGAGCGTCGTACTGCCCTCGACGACCACGCCGTCGATCGGAATCTTCTCGCCGGGCTTCACGAGCAGAATGCTTCCTACTTCAACCTCATCGGGATCGCACGTCACAAGTTCGCCGTCCCGCTCGACATTCGCGTAATCCGGCCGGATATCCATGAGCGCGGAAATATTTCTCCGGCTCTTACCCACGGCATAGCTCTGAAACAGCTCGCCGATCTGATAGAACAGCATAACGGCGATCGCTTCCGTGTAATCTCCGTTCTTCTTCACCAAAGCGATCGCGATCGCGCCGACCGTAGCAACCGCCATGAGGAAATTCTCGTCAAACACCTGTCGGTTGAGAATGCCCTTAAGCGCTTTGCGCAAAATGTCATAGCCGACCACAAGGTACGGGATCATGTACAACAGGAACCAAAACGGCTCTTTCACCGTAAACCCGCTGCTACCGACGCCGCCGGACTCCGGTCCGAGTATTTCATACGCAAAATGAAGCGCGACCAGCAATACAGCCGCGATAATGATCCGGATCAGATTTTTTCGCTGTTTTTTCGTCATGTCGGACACGCTCCTTTTGCCTATTATTGATTACAGATAAATCTCACAATCGTCCTCAACCTTCTTGCAGTTCTTAAGGACATTCTTCATCACAGCTGCAACATCCGCGCCGTCTTCAAACTCAACATTCATCTTGAGCGCCATGAAATTCACAACCGCATCCTTTACGCCTTCGGTCTTCTTTGCAGCCTCTTCCATCTTGTTCGCGCAGTTTGCGCAATCGACTTCGATCTTGTAAGACTTTTTCATTCATTTATCTCCTTGGCAGTCATTACTTATGAGCACTTGTTCATATGTTGATTTGATTATACACCATCACCCACCGTTGTCAAGCACTATTTTGC
>JAFRYE010000069.1 GCA_017441265.1 Lachnospiraceae bacterium
ATGCCGATGACTACAGAGTCAGGGACCAGAGCGCCGCGGTCTGTGTATTCACGGGCTGCTTTGCCCATTTCAGTACCGTTTTTGATGGCAGCTCTGATTATGGCGCCAGTCGAGATGGCGGGAATGGCATAGTTCTTCGATATTATCTCAGCCTGCGTGCCTTTTCCCGCGCCCGGTGCGCCGAGCAGTATCAATTTAATCTCGCGCTTCATAGGTTGTCACCTATCACTGAAGGAATCCCTTGTAGTGACGCATCGTCATCTGACCCTCTATCTCTCTTGCCGTCTCGAGAACGACGCCTACAACGATGATGATCGAGCTTCCGCCGAATGCGAGAGCGCTCATCTTGTTGCCGGAGACGATATTGGCGATGAGAGGAACTACCGCTATAAAGCCGAGCATTATTGCGCCGACAAGCGTTATACGGTTGGTTACCTTCCTGATATAGTCCGCGGTAGGTCTGCCGGGACGGATACCGGGAACTGTGCCGCCGTTGTTCTTCAGGTTGTTCGAAACTTCAACGGGGTTGAATGAGATAGCCACATAGAAGTAAGCGAACGCGATGATGAGAACGAACGTGAGGACAGCGTAGAACCAGCTGCCGGAGCTGAAGAGATTCTGGAATCCCTCTCTGAACGAACCTTTTTTAGGTGTTCCGAGGAATACGCCGATCGTAGCCGGAATGGAGATGATGGAGTTAGCGAAGATGATGGGCATAACGCCTGTCATGTTCAGCTTGATGGGCAGATTCGAGCTCTGACCGCCGTACATCTTACGTCCGACTGTCTTCTTTGCATAGTTGATCGGGATCCTGCGCTCACTGTCTGTCATGAATACGATGAACGCTACCATCGCAAGACCGATAATGATGGAGAGGATGCCGATTATGATACCTGTTGCGGGTTTGAGATACTCAAGAGGGGTTCTGTTGTCTTCCGCATACTTGGTAACAACGCTTGTGGGTTTGAAAATATACTGGAAGAGAGTTCCGACCAGTGTGGGCACACGGGATACGATGTTTGCGAAAAGGATGAGGGAGATACCGTTGCCGATGCCCTTATCGTTGATCTTTTCATCAAGCCACATGACGAGAGCCGAACCTGCGCAGTAGCAGGCGATGATAACGACGGCGCTGAACCATGCGGGTTCCGTATTGTTGATGAGCCCGTTTGCATTGAGCATCGAGTAGTAACCGAAGCTCGTGAGAAGAGAAAGCCCGACAGTAACGTATCTTGTGATCTGATTGAGCTTTTTCTGGCCTTCTTCGCCTTCCTTCGAGAGCTTTTCGAGCGCGGGGATCGCGACTGCGAGAAGCTGGATAACGATGGATGCGGTGATGTACGGTGAGATACCGAGTGCAAACAGAGTTGCCTGCGAGAACGCGTTACCGGAAAGAATATTCAGATACTGAAGGATTCCTTCGCTGTTCTTCATCCATGTATTGAGCGCTTCCGCGTTGATGAACGGTACGGGAACGTTTACGCCGACTCTGTAAAGAAGAATGATAAACGCCGTAAACAGGATCTTCTGTCTGAGGTCCGCTATTTTCCAAGCATTCCTGAGTGTTTTGAACATATTACTTTACCTCGGCCTTTCCACCTGCAGCTTCGATCTTTTCTTTAGCTGTCGCAGAAAACACCTTAGCTTCAACGGTCAGTTTTTTGGAGATCTCGCCGTTGCCGAGAACCTTGAGTCCGTCGAGGGCCTTCTTGACTATGCCCTTCGCCTTGAGCGTCTCAAGATTCACAGTTTCACCGTCTTCGAATTTGTCATTGAGAGTCGCTACGTTCACGATAGCGTAGTTCGTCGCGAACTTGTTGTGAAAACCTCTCTTCGGAAGCTTTCTGTAAAGCGGAAGCTGACCGCCTTCAAATCCGGGACGTACGCCGCCGCCGGAACGCGCGTTCTGTCCCTTGTGTCCCTTGCCGGCTGTCTTGCCGTTTCCGGAACCGGGACCGCGTCCTTTGCGGAAAGAAGCCTTTACGGCGCCTTCCGCCGGTGAAAGTTCATGGAGTTTCATGGTTTATCCTCCTTACATTTATTATTGTGTGTGTTGTGAAAGAGGACTTACGCCTTCTCCACGCTGACAAGGTGACCTATCACCTTGATCTTGCCTGCGATAACGGGACCGTCTTCGTGAACGATCGAGTCACCGATCTTGCGAAGTCCGAGAGAAGCGGCTGTCGCCTTCTGATTCGGCTTTGCACAAATAAGGCTCTTCTTAAGAGTAACTTTTACTTTTGCCATTTCAAAATCCTCCTCAGCCGATGACCTTCTCAACGCTGATCCCGCGGGTCTTCGCGACCTCTTCCGCAGTGCGGAGAGTCTTCAGACCTTCGAATGTAGCTTTGACAACGTTCGTCGGGTTGTTCGAGCGCAGACACTTTGCTCTGATATTCTTGATACCTGCGAGCTCGAGGACTGCACGAACGGTTTTACCCGCGATGATACCGGTACCGGGGGCAGCCGGCTTCAGAAGAACCGAGCCTGCGCCGTATTTACCGAGAATTTCATGAGGGATCGTGGTATCCTTGAGAGATACTTCGATCATATTCTTCTTAGCGTCCTCGATTCCCTTGCGGATAGCTTCGGGAACTTCGGCTGCTTTTCCGAGACCGTAACCGACGTGTCCGTTCTCATCACCTACTACCATAAGAGCAGCGAAACGAGCGATACGACCGCCTTTAACGGTTTTGGATACACGGTTTACCACAACGAGCTTTTCCTTGAGGTCGAGCTCAGCGGCATCTATTCTCTTTGCCATGTTTTTCTCCTTAGATTTTTGTTTAATTAATTGGTTTGTAATTAAACAGTGTACAAACCGGGGTTTGCCGGGCTGCCGGGTTTACCG
>JAFRYE010000070.1 GCA_017441265.1 Lachnospiraceae bacterium
CCTTCTCCGCTTGCTTCGGTCAGGCATTCCTTGAGCTTCATCCTACCAAGTACGGTGAGGAGCTTGTTAAGAAGATGCAGGCCAGCGGCGCTAAGGCTTACCTTGTAAATACCGGTTGGAACGGCACCGGCAAGAGAATCTCCATCAAGGATACCCGCGGTATCATCGATGCGATCCTCAGCGGCGCTATCAACAACGCACCTACCAAGAAGATCCCGATCTTCGACTTCGAAGTTCCTACCGAGCTTCCGGGCGTTGATCCGGCAATCCTCGATCCTCGCGACACCTACGCTGATGCTTCCGTTTGGGAAGGCAAGGCACAGGATCTCGCAGGCCGCTTCATCAAGAACTTCGTGAAGTACCAGGGCAACGATGCCGGCAAGGCACTCGTAGCTGCAGGTCCTCAGCTGTAATTGCGAAAAGCGCATAGCGAATGAACCAAAGCCCGCTGTGATCCGTCACGGCGGGCTTTTTGTGTGCCTGCGGCAGCAGGGGGCACAGTTTTTTGCTCATAACGGGGAAAATGTGATATAATTACATCTGTAATCTTGATCGAAGAATGCCGATCGGTGCGGTCGCAGGCCGGATTGCCGCCGTCGGTTAACTACGGAATTCGTGGCGCTGCGCCTCGGATCGGAAAGCGCGGATAGAGGTATGGTCTTTTCTTCGGCTGTGTTTGTGTTATTGTTTTTGCCGACGTTGCTGGGCGTGTACTACCTGATCCCGGCACGCCGGAGAGGGTGGCGCAACGTGATCTTGCTTGTGTTCAGCCTCGGTTTTTATGCCTATGGCGAGCCGAAGTTTGTGTGGGTGATGCTGGCAGCCATAACCGTCAATTGGGCGTTGGGATTGTTGCTGGAGCGAAGCGTGCATCACCGGAAAATGTGGCTGGTGACGGCGATCGCGGCGGATGTCGGATTGCTGGCGATATTTAAATATGTCTCCTTTCTTTCGGAAAATCTTGCGCGGATTTCGGCCAATAAGGATCTTCTCGTGAAGATTGCGCTTCCGATCGGAATCTCGTTCTTTACGTTTCAATTGATGTCCTACATCTTCGATGTGTATTACAAAAAGTCGTCGGCGCAGAAGAACCCCCTGAATGTGGCTTTGTACATAGCACTGTTTCCGCAGCTGATCGCAGGCCCGATCGTGCGTTATCAGCAGGTTGCCGATGAGATCACCGGGCGCAGAGAAACTTTCGATGATGTCACGATCGGTATGCAGCGGTTTATTTACGGGCTGGGGAAGAAAGTTCTGATCGCCAATTACATGGCGCAGATTGCGGACAATGTGTTTGATTATGCGGAAAATCCGTGCGTCATGACTGCGTGGCTCGGCGTGATCGCATACACGCTGCAGATCTACTTCGATTTCTCGGGATACTCCGACATGGCCATCGGGCTCGGAAGAATGTTCGGGTTTCATTTTTCGGAGAATTTCAGGTATCCGTACATCGCAAAGAGCGTCACGGAATTCTGGCGCAGATGGCACATTTCCCTCAGCACGTGGTTTCGGGATTACGTTTATATCCCGCTTGGCGGAAACCGCGTCGCGAAGCCCCGGTGGGTGCTCAATCTACTGACGGTGTGGCTCCTGACCGGAATCTGGCATGGTGCCAATTGGACGTTCGTCCTGTGGGGACTGCTCTATTTTGTGCTGCTGTTGCTCGAAAAATGTATCCCGATCCTTTCCAAGGCGATTGTGGTTTCGCGAATCTATACGCTGACGGCGATAATGCTCGCGTGGGTGTTTTTCCGGTCGCCGGACATTGCGTCGGCGGGACGATATATCGGGAGGATGTTCAGAAGCGGCGGAACGGAAGTGTTTGACGGAGGCTTTTTCACATACTGGCAGGGAACCTATGTCCTGGTCATCCTTGCGATCGTCGGGGCGACGCCGTTGGTTTCCAAAATCTTTGCCTGGCTGCGGGCAAAGCGAATGGTCATTGTGGAGCAGATCTGGCTGTTGGCGGTGTTCGGAGTGTCTTTGGTTGAGATTGTTTCTTCAACCTACAATCCGTTTATTTATTTCAATTTCTAGTTGAGGAAGAGAAGATCATGGAGACATCAAAGTGGGAAAAGATCGTATGCGTCCTGTGTCTGAGCGTGCTCGGGGCATTTGCGATCGGCATCGGACTCAGGCTCTTTACCGGGGAGGTGCTGATCGGGCATTTTCATATGGACAACGCATTTACGAGGGCGGTCATGTACGGAACATCGGATCTGGGCGGTGCGACGGCAATGGATCTCGAAGACGTAGTCGATATCAATGCGCAGTTTGTGTTCCGGGAGGACGGCGGTGGAAATTTGTCTGGAGAAAACCCGGAAGATCAGGGTTCTACAGCTGTAGACTTACTTAGGCACAGCCTCGAAAAATACACCTCGGATCGCTTGCCTGGATATCGCTTTCTGACGCGTATGGCGAGACGGTATGAGGATCTGCTGCGATGGAATTTTGTGACCTACAGCGAGTACAACGGAGTCCTTCAGCTACAGGACGGTTATCTTACCGGAGTCAGCGTCAGACAGAATGTGACGCAGCAGGCGGAGGCGGTCATTGCCTTCCGGGAGTATTGCCTGGAGCAGGGGATTGATTTTCTGTACGCGCAGGCGCCGCATAAGATCTGCAGGATCCAGGACAGAAATCTGAGCGGAACCGTGGATTTTACGAATCAGAATGCAGACGATATGGTTGCGAAACTCTCTGAAGCCGGAGTGGACGTTCTGGATATCCGGGAGTGCATGCACGACACCGGAATGTCGCACCACTCATTTTTCTATCGAACGGACCACCACTGGCGAGCGGAGAACGGCCTTTGGGCGGCGCGTCTTCTTCTGGAAGAGATTCACGCGAGATGGGCCTATGATTTTGATCTGTCGCATATGTCGTCGGAGTACTTCCGTCAGGAATACTACCCGGAGTATTTTCTCGGTTCGTTCGGGAAAAAAGTTACCCTGGAGAGAACGACGCCCGACGACTTTGTGATGATGTATCCTACGTTCCCGGTCAATTTCCATTACGAGATCCCCGGAAAGAAACTGGACCTCACGGGAGACTTCACCGTGACGTACGACATGGCGAAGTTCGATCCCGAGCGGCATTTGGAGTTGAGCACCTATCATGCATATAATTACGGTGACCAGGCGCTGATCCGTGTGGAAAATCTGGATTCGGAAAATGATACCCGGATCCTGTTCATCCATGATTCCTTCGGCGATTGCATGATCTCCTTCATGGCGCTGGGAACCGAATATGTGGACTCCATTGACTTGCGCAGGTTCAAAGGAAGCTTGCAGTCCTACATCGAGGAGACAAACCCTGACATTGTGGTTGTTATGTATAACAGCGCGGTGTTTACAAGTACGATCAACACGGAGACTCATACGGATCTGTTTGATTTTCGTTGAATGACAGTAACCGGTTCTTTGTCGTGCGTAGCTGTCGGGGCCGTCGTGTCGTAATATTTTGCAGTTGCCCTCCGGCTTATGCGCGGAGGGCAAAATTGTGTTTGAATTGTGTTCGGAATTCAACGGTTCGTATTGATTTGACCTTCGGGATTCGCTATACTTGTTTTATTAGGCGGTATGTATCGGCGGCACGAGCGGAGCACCTGCGGCAGTTACGGTATCGTACGGCGCAAAGGCAACCGCTCCGAAGTCCTCGCCGGTTCGCGAAGGATACTATTTCCTCGGCTGGGCAACCACAAAGACGGCGACGGCGGCCGAATACAAGAGCGGAAACACGCTGACCTTGACGGACAATGTCACGCTGTACGCCGTTTGGAAGAAGAAATAAAATCTGCGGAGTTTACGATTTTGTAAGTATCGGAAAATGACCCTGCGCATACGATATACTGAGACAGATTAATTGTCGTGCATAGTATGAAAGAAACGGAGGTGTTCTTATGAAGCTGCGGATGAGAACGGCAATCTGGCTTGTCGTGTTGCTCCTGTGCTTTTGTCTGACTGCGGCGACGGCGTTCGCGGACGGCGATGAGAACACCGGCGACGAAGAGACGGTATATACCGACGGCAGTTTTTCCTACGTTCTGTTTTTGAACAAGACGGAGACGGAGGCCAGAGTGGTCGCCTACTCCGGAAGCACAACGACAGTGACGATCCCGGAAGAACTCGGCGGATATCCCGTCACAGAAATCGGCGAAGGGGCATTTTCCGAAGTATCGCGTGCCACGAAGATCGTGTTCCCGGAGACCCTTCGGGTGATCGGAGAGCGCGCATTTGAGGGCTGCACGGCTCTGAAGACGTTAGTTTTCTCTGCCGGTCTCGAGCGCGTCGAGGCGTATGCGTTTGACGGCTGCAAAGTGCTGAAGGCGGCGCCGTTGCCGGACAGCGTGCGATACATCGGCGAAGGGGCATTTTCCGGATGCACGGCCATGGCGAGCTTTCAATACCCGCTCAGCCTGGCAGAGGCCGGCTCGGGGATCTTCGCAAAATGCGAGGCGCTGACAGCAATCCATGTCCCCGAGGGAGTCACAACGCTTCCTGGCAACGTCTTCTGCGGCGCGGATTACCTTGAGAAAGTGTACCTTCCGAAGACGCTCACGACGGCGGAGGACAATGTCTTCGACGAGTCGCAGGTCATCGACATCTACGGGTACAACGGTTCGCCGGCGGAAGAGATGGCGGCAGCGTGGGGCTATGAATTCTACTCGGAGGGCTCCGTGTATCTGACGTTCGTCGGAACGGTGACGGACGCGGTCTCCGGCAAGGGTTTGTACAACGCAAAGATAACAATCTACGGTGTTCTCGACGACGGCTCGGAAGGTTTCTTCGAACAGGAGCCGGAGGGCGAGATCGAGCCCTGGTACGCGCAATCGACGGGCCAGATCAACCCGCTCTATACGGATTGGTGCGGCGGCTTCGGCTGGTCGGTCAAGTCCGGCTGGTGGATGGTGCAGTGTGAGGCATCCGGCTACGAGACATGTCGCAGCCGATGGATCTGTGTAAACGGTGAGAGCGTTCGCTTTGAGGTTCCCATTCAGCCGTATCGTTTCACCCTGAGTTTCAATGTCAACGGCGCAGAATGCGATTGGCCGGAGTCGATCACGGAATACTGCGGCACGGAGCTGACGATTCCGCGAATGTCGCTTTCCCGTGAAGGATACTACTTCTTAGGCTGGTCGACGTCGCCGTATGCGACAGAGCCTCGATACAAGGGCGGTGACACTCTGAAGATCACTGCGGACACACAGCTTTTCGCTGTGTGGAGCCGCCGCAAATACACCCTCAGCTTCGACCGAAACGGCGGCACCGGAACGATTCCGGCATCCGCATCCGTGCTCCACGGCGACACGGCGACGGTCGGCAAAGCAACGCTGTCCCGTGACGGTCACTACTTTATGGGCTGGGCGACCACACCCGATGCGACCGTTGCGCAGTACAAGACCGGCAGTACGATCGTGATGACGTCGGCCGTGAAACTCTATGCCGTCTGGAAACCCCAGAACCGTAAACTGTCCTTCAACCTCAACGGAGGAAAGGGCACACTTCCTTCCGCGCTGACGGTTCCCTACGGCACCCAGGCAACGATCGGCAAATGCAGCGTCTCCCGCGACCACTGCTACTTCCTCGGCTGGTCCTCAAACCCGGACGCAACCGCTGCGGAGTACAAGACCGGCAGTAAGCTTACCCTCACGGACAATGTAACCCTCTACGCCGTCTGGAAGCCCGAGACCCGCAAACTTTCCTTCAACCTAAACGGCGGCATGCGCGGCGCTCCCGCGGCGGTCACCGTAGCCTACGGACAGACGGCAACCGTGCCGAAGTGCTCCGCCGCCCGCGACGACTACTACTTCCTCGGCTGGGCGACCAGCGCCACCGCGACGACTGCCCAGTACAAGAGCGGCAGTCAGATTGAGATGACGCAGAACGTCACGCTCTACGCCGTGTGGAAGAAACGGTAGGGCTTTGTTCTTTGCCGGTCGGATAATTTGATGATTTAACTTAGACCGCTGTTTGGCTCTCGGGCCGAGCAGCGGTTTTCTTGTTTTCCGGGGCATCGTCGGGGTCGCGTCATCGGAAACCGGAGGAATTTCTTGATTCCGATTTTGAAATTGCATTTCGGGGGTGGAAACAGCGTGAAGAAGAAGCCAAGCAGATATAAAGCCAGAAAACAGAGCTTTCCGGCAGAGAATCACAGGCGTAACTCCCTGCCGGAAAATTTTATGAAAATCTTTGATGTAACTATTGACACTACATCCAAGGCGCGCTATATTATGACTGCAAGATGTAATCAACAAGGTTACAACAATAAATCTATAGGAGGATATCATCATGACAAACAAGGAAAAAGCACTGGCTTTTATCAACACTTTTGCCACGGGCGATACCGAAACGGC
>JAFRYE010000071.1 GCA_017441265.1 Lachnospiraceae bacterium
ATGTCCACACATTGGCTTTTAAGATTGGGGCACAAAAAGCCACGGAAATCGTGTCCACACTTTGGGATCTGCACAAGAAACAGAGCAAAATGCCGCCTAAATGGGCAAATGCCGTGTCCACTTTCTGGGGTTCATTTTAGGGAGTCCGTGACATCGGAATTCTCGCTTGCCTGAGTTTTCGATGTTTCCCGGGGTTGGGACCGGGAGTCCGCGACATCGGAATTTCCGCTTGTCCTGTTTTTCGATGTTTTCGGGGGCAGGAGCAAGGAGTCCGCGACATCGGAATTTCCGCTTGTCCGAGTTTTCGATGTTTCCGATATGCGGAAACTATGAAGTAGCACGTGACAAGCACCACTTGCGTGTGGTATAATATCCCTTAAGCGTGTGCGGCTTCGACGGTGAATTTGCCGAGGCGTCAGACGGAATAGAGTGATAGGAGAACGGCGACAATGACGAACGATGAATTAAAGAAATTTTATTTTGGGGCTTATTTCTTCGAGGAGACGGAAGACGGTTATCTGCAGGCGTTTCAGTACAGCAAGGAGCAGATGGAGTACTTCCGCGGTTCCTTTGATTTCTGGTATGACCGGTGCATGGCAACCACGGCCAAGACGATCGAGTTTGTGACCGGTGCGACGGAGGTTTCGTTCGATTACAAATTTGCGTGGAAAGGCTCGGAGGACTCGTTTGAGTTGTGGATTGACGGGCTGGCGACGGAGATCGCCTATGTGAAGGATCTTTCGGAGAAGGGGACGATCTCCTGGACGATGCCGGAGGGCGAGAAGCAGGTTGTGATCTACCTGCCGGCGGACGCTACGGTGCTTGTGAAGAAGTTTGCGGTGAACGGCGACGTGAGGCCGGTAGTCAAGGGAGAGAAGGTTCTGTGGCTCGGGGATTCCATCACGCAGGGATACGGGCCGTTGCGGTCGGCGCATACGTATGTGAGCGTCGCAAACCGGCTGCTGAACTATGACATTATCAATCAGGGAATCGGCGGATACATCTATGACAAGAAATCTTTGATGAAGATGGAAGGGTATCGACCGGACCGGATCATCGTAGCGCTCGGGACGAACCAGTACGGAATGAAAGATATGACCATGGTAGAAGAGTATTACGAGACGCTCATGGGAATCTACGGGACGGAGATCCCGGTGCTTGCGATCTCGCCGATCTGGCGGGGTGACCGGCCGGAGGAGTATGATGTGTTCCTGCATTTCTGCGAGGAGGTAAAGCGGATCGCCGGAAAATACCCGAACGTGCGCGTTGTCGACGGACTGACGCTGGTGCCGCACCGCAGCGAGTATTATCGCGACAATCTGCATCCGAACTGCCTCGGAGCCGAGGTATACGGAAGAAATCTGGTGGAAGTGCTCCGGAAAGAGTTTACGTGATGATCGATCTTACGACGATAACAGCCTGCGGCGAATGCTGCATCGGCTGTGCGAAAAAGGAAGCCGGGCAGTGCCCGGGATGCAACGAAGCGGAGGGCAGGGTGCCCGAGTGGGCAGAGTCGGGAGTCTGCAGAATCTACGCCTGCTGCAGGGAGCATAACGAACGGTTTTGCGGGCTGTGCGAGCATTTTCCGTGCGAGAAACTTCCGCAGCTGATCTCATGGAACCCAAACATTGTGAGCCATTTGACGGAGCTTCGCGACGAGTATCGGAATCAGACGGCCCGGGAGCAAATGCGCGGCCGCGACGGGATTGCGAACGTGCTGGCGGCATGGGAACTGGACAAGCCCGCGGTGCGGGAGCAGTTTCATGAGGAGTCGGAGCGGCTCATTTTCCGCATCGAGACAGCCGACGGAAGTTACCTGTTGAAGGGGATTCCCTGCGGGATTCCCGAGGACGTGATCAGGGCGAATGTCGAAAGCCACCGGTTCCTCGGCAACGAAAAAGGGCTGGCGCCGAAGCTGTTCCCGGCGAAGACGGGAGAGTACTATGTGAGTGACCGCGGCTTTTGGTTTTATCTGATGGAGTTCATCGACGGTCGGCAGATGGAGGAGACGCCGGAGGATGAATACAGGATCGGGCAGGCGGTTCGGAAGATGCATTCCCTGACGGGGTACGGGCGCAAAGCTTCCCTGACGCAGAAGAAGGATCGATACTGCACGTGGTTTCGAAACCGCGAGTTCGTGAACGAATTTGACGCGGTGCTGGATGCGCTTCCGGATTTCGAGGCGCTCGACCAGTGCTTCGTGCACACCGACGTCGGGCCGCACAACACGATGCTGCGGGCAGACGGGGAGGTTGTATTCATCGATCTGGACGACTCCGGGATCGGAAGCCGGTACCTCGACCTGGGGTGGCCGTTTATCATGCAGTTCGTCGATTTCAACCATGAGACGGAGGAGATGCGCTACCGCTTCGATCTGGCGCAGAGCTTCCTGCGCGGGTATTA
>JAFRYE010000072.1 GCA_017441265.1 Lachnospiraceae bacterium
AGGTGTCTCGCTTGGTGTCTCCGAAGGTGTCTCGCTCGGCGTCTCAGAAGGTGTTTCTGATGGTGTCTCGCTTGGTGTTTCCGAAGGCGTTTCGCTCGGGGTCTCCGAAGGCGTCTCACTCGGCGTCTCCGAAGGTGTTTCGCTCGGCGTCTCCGAAGGTGTTTCACTCGGAGTTTCCGAAGGTGTTTCGCTTGGTGTCTCCGAAGGTGTTTCGCTCGGTGTTTCCGAAGGCGTCTCACTCGGCGTCTCCGAAGGTGTTTCTGATGGAGTCTCGCTTGGTGTCTCCGAAGGTGTCTCACTCGGGGTCTCCGATGGCGTCTCACTCGGCGTCTCCGAAGGTGTTTCACTCGGCGTCTCAGAAGGTGTTTCTGATGGTGTCTCGCTTGGTGTTTCCGAAGGTGTCTCGCTTGGCGTCTCCGAAGGTGTTTCGCTCGGCGTCTCCGAAGGTGTTTCACTCGGAGTTTCCGAAGGTGTTTCGCTTGGTGTCTCCGAAGGAGTTTCGCTTGGCGTCTCCGAAGGTGTCTCACTCGGTGTCTCCGAAGGTGTTTCGCTCGGCGTCTCCGAAGGTGTCTCACTCGGTGTCTCCGAAGGCTCAGGCGTATCCGTCGGTGTCGGCGTGTCCGTCGGCGTTATGTTTTCGCAAACAGGGAAATCAGAGCCATCGTCGCCGGTAGGCGTGCTCGACGAATCGGATTCGACAATTGCGTACTTAACATTACCACGGCCGTCGATCGAGCAACGGAATACATCCTCCGATGCCAGATACCCTTCCGGGGCAGTGATCTCTTTCATGTAGTAGACGGAATTAACCGAAAGGTTTCCGAACGATACAATGTAATCGCCGGATACAGAATCTTTGATCGCTTCCGCAGTCGCTACCGGCTCACCAACCACATTGCCTTCGGAATCGATAGCCGTGTACAGGGAGAACCATGCTCCGCTGTGCTCGCCGAGATCAGCGTTACCGTTGTCAGCGCGGAACACCTTGATCGCTATCGCCTCAGGATGAAGTTTCTCGTCCAGAACCTCAAGTTTGTTGTCGGCAATCGTGTTGCTGTTATATACAACCGCACCGTCAGAGCCGACCGTGAATTCCATAGGCTCGGCAAAAGCGTAGCCGTCCGGAGCCGCCTCCTCGGTCACGATGTACGTCCCGACAGGAAGCCTGTAAAGGTCAACGGTACCGAAGTCCGTAAGCCAGGAAATATTCGACGACTCTCTGCTGAACCAGCCTGCGGTAGGCGTGTTCTCGGCATGAATCGCAACTTTCGTAAAATCAACGTCGCCGTTCTTCGCAACGATCTTCAACTGCGCACCGGAAACCGTTTTTCCTTCTTCATCAACCTTGCGGAAGGATACGTGCGTTTCCGTGTCCGTCATGGAAACGGTCTTATCATCCGGTTCGGAACCGTTGTAGGAAACCGTGCCGTCCCCTGCAACATTGAAATAAATCGGCTGCGCCGCAAGATATCCTGCAGGAGCACTCAACTCGCTCAGGCAATACGTTCCGGCTGGAAGATACATGAATGTGATCGGCTCACCGACGGAAGTAAACTGAAGCACCGTTGACGAGTATCTCGTAACCGTCGTAAGGCTCTCGTCCCAGCGAACGCGTCCGAGGTTGCTGCCGCTGACGCACTCGAGCTGAAGGCTCGCACCGGGCAGAGCGCCGATATAGGAAACACCGTCCGCAAGTTTCGAGACGGAAACCTTTCTCGCCTCATTTTCCATGCGCGGGAAATCCGTCGAGTATGCGCTTTCATCCTCGTCGGCGCGCTTGTAGTACGTCACAAGATCGCCCGTGGTCGTGTCGCGAACGACCTTGCAGTCGAAAGCCATCGTGGACAGGGCATCCACATACCCGGACGGAACATAGCACTCGCGGAGCTGGAAATAAAACTCATCGCCTAGGCCCGTCTCGGTGCACTCGAAGTCCTTGAACGTTACGATAGCACGCTCATTGTCCGCATCCCAGGTGAGCGGCTGCATACCGGAAACCCGCTTACCGTCTTTGTCGTACAGAGCAAACAGCGTATTGCTGAGAAGGTCCTCTCTCTGCGCATCCGTAAGACTCGTGAGGTCGACACCCTCATACGTCTTGATCACGGAAAAATCGGCATCCGTATCCTTCGGTGCAGGAATGTTCATCGCATTGATACGGTGAGACTCGCCGCGGATATCCGCACGGTCGGTAACTTCCAGACCGTTGAGGTTGCTCTTTGCGGTCAGGGTTGCATAAGGAGCGATAATAGAGCCCGCAAAATAGTCTTCCAACGTGATCGATCCGCGGTAAACGCCTTCCGGATCACTCGAATCGTAGAAGTTGAAATAAATGCGGTTGTGGCGACTTCCGTAATCGCCCTCGTCAAGGCGTTTCTCCCGCTCACCGTAGAACAGATGAACCGAGCCTAATGTGAACTCCGAAAGGCCGCTCATATCCACGTTGATCAGAAGACCGTTGTCGGACGCCTCGCTCGGAAAATGAATTCTCAGTTCATGGTTGGAAAGGTACGGCCTGTTTCCGTCATACCAGTTAACCGGCATGTCTGCGGCTTTCATTTTCAGAACAGCCACATCGTCGGTCTTCTTTGCGTCGATGCGAAGATTGTTGAAATCCGTCACGTCAGCGAACAGATTCTCATTGTTGACCGTCAGACTGCCCGCTTTCAACTCGCCGTCCGGAGTCATCGCCGCAAGCTGGCGGCTGTACTGTCCGAAGCTGCGCTGCAGATTGGCAAGATTGATGAACCGCTCGGTCGCCGTGTCCTGCGTCACAATGCTGCTGTTCTCAACCTTGTGATTATTGACCGTGTAATGAGCGCCGTGATCGGTAGTCCCGATATCATACTCCTCACCGATGATCAGCGTATCGCCTGCATTACCGAATTTGATGACATCGCCTTCGAGGTGTGTAAACTTCCGGACATAGTTTGTGAACGTTTCGTTGTTGTAGTTGTAGTAGGGACGAATCGTACACTCGCTGGTGTTCTGATTCATCTCATGCTCCTGTCCGGTGTACTCTCCCGTGATGATATTTGAATGCTGATGGGCATTCATCCTGAGATTGGTGAAGACAACATGGCCGTAACTGTCCATGATGCCCTTGACGGAGTGGATGTCCGACTCCTCCTGATACGTGTACTCAGATGCGCCTTTGGCAGTCATCCAGCGAAGCGGATAACCTGAAAAAATGTTTGTCAACACAAAGACGACACACAGAAGGCAGCTGATGCTGCGCTTAGGTTTGGAAAGCATAAAAAGACCCCCTGATACTGTTCCGACTATTCCCTAACGAGTTATATACTCAAACGCGCCTTTCGGTGGTTTCCACATATAACCCCGATTCCGTGCGCGTAAAAAAAAGCACAAAAGTGACACATCTACCATTTGAAAGAGGTGCCACCTAAGGTCGGATTATACCACGTTTTTTTATTATTCGCAATAATCAATGTGATTAATTCACATATTTTTTATAAAAAAATTATATTTTTCGTCCGTAATTTGCCAAATTCGCTTGCAATTTAGGTAATGTTCACAGAAAATCGTTCATTCTCCGCAGAAAAATGTCATTCGATTATGTTTTATTCAGTGTGTGCTTCTCCGTTAGGTTATCACAGCAATAATGCGGAAAATGCCAGAATGAGCGCCGTGATCGTTCCCATGGAAACCGCGGTTGTGACCGCGATCGCGGAAGATAGGATCGTCGTGTCCTCCCCGATCTTTTCCGCCTGGATCATCGGGAGATTTCCCACCGGCACCGCTGCCATCAGACACATCGCAAGCGTCGCCGCCGGATCAAACCGACACACATACATCACCAGGACAACGATCGACGGGACCAACACCATGCGAAGCGCGATGTACGCCCAGATCCTTGCATCCCGAATCTGCGTCCCGATCTTCGAACGGGCGATGTTGATGCCAAGAAGCGCCATCGACAAAAAGACGGTCGCATTACCGACATAGCTCACCGTATTCGCAAGGATCGGCGGCAGGGAGATCTCGAACCAGAATACCGCAAGGCTCAGCAGAGCCATGATCGTACCGGGATTTAAAATGCTTCGTAGGGACGCCTTTACAGGCACCGGGTTGCCGTCCTCATCCGCTCTTCCGCTGCCGAGGATCGCAAGCCCGTGAGTGTAAAATAACAAGCTGTAGAACACGTTGACAACGATGACATAGAGAATCGCATTGCTCGGCAGCACGGCTTTTGCGATCGGAATTCCCAGAAAACCCGTGTTCGTATACACGGTCATCAGATTGTAAAACCGTCTCTTGTCCGGAGCCACGCGCAGGATGTGCGGAAGCAGAAACCCGAGTGCCACGAGGATCGCATACAAAGCCGCTCCGAGTCCCGCGGCGATCAGCAGATCCCTGTGTGTCGCCGTGATGTTGCCGGAGAGGATTGACGCTAAGATCAATGCCGGGTTGCATATGTCAACCACGATCGTGGAGATGTTTTTGGTCGTCAGGCTGTCCGCAACGCCGCGCTTTTGCAGGTAAATGCCGATAGCCACCAGAATACAGATGACGCCCATCTGTTGTAAAATGATACTCAAACTCATAAAAACAGCTTCCTTCTTTGATTCGTCCGCGCCCTATTATAGCACAAATGCGCAGGTTGTCACTCACGAATCGCAGTCGGAAGCTGTGTTTTTCTGTACTCTTTTCCTTGTAGTATTTCACTGCCGCAAGGCAGGCATCATCAGAACCGGAAATCTCTGCGGTTGGAGGCCCGGATCTGCGCGATATTTTCCCTCGCGATCTCCCGAACTTTCTCCTTCGGAATCTTCTCCAGTTCACGCTCGATCACTTTGTATCCCTCTACCTTCGTCTCCGGCGAAGCGTAGTCCTCGAGATACTCCGCTAACGTCATCAACGCGTTCGGGTGGCAGCAGTTCTGAATCTGTCCCGTCTTGCACAGGCTCATAAAACGGTCGCCGGTACGCCCTTCGCGGTAGCATGCCGTGCAAAATGACGGAATGTGTCCGCTTTCCATCAACCACCGCACCACCTCGTCAAGCGTGCGCTGGTCGGATACGTCAAACTGTTCCGTGTCATGCGGTCGGTCTTCTTCCGTGTATCCGCCGACGGACGTGCGGGACGCTCCGCTGACCTGCGACACACCGACCTGCAGCATTTTCTGACGAACTTCCTCGGTCTCTCTCGTCGAGACGATCATGCCTGTGTAGGGAACAGCAAGACGAATGCATGCCGCGATCTTCGTGAAGGTCTCGTCGTCGATGCCGTTGTCGAACATATCCGGGTCGATGTCGTCCGCGCGCTTCACGCGGGGAACGCTGATCGTATGCGGTCCGACGCCGTGAACCGCCTCCAGATGTTCGGCGTGCATGATCAGACCGGCAAACTCGTATTTGTACAACTCAAGGCCGAACAATACTCCCAGACCGACATCGTCGATCCCACCCTCCATCGCGCGGTCCATCGCCTCGGTGTGATAGTCGTAATCATGCTTCGGTCCGGTCGGATGCAGCTTTAAGTAGCTCTGTTTGTGGTACGTCTCCTGGAAAAGGATGTACGTTCCGATCCCGGCCTCCTTCAGCTTGCGGTAATTCTCCACCGTCGTTGCCGCGATATTCACATTGACACGGCGGATGTCACCGTTTTTATGGTGTACGCTGTAGATCGTCTTGATGCAATCGAGGATGTATTCGATCGGGTTGTTGACCGGATCCTCGCCGGCCTCGATCGCCAGACGCTTATGCCCCATGTCCTGCAGCGCAATGACCTCGGCTCGCACTTCCTCCTGCGTGAGTTTCTTGCGCGGGATGTGCTTATTTTTCATGTGATACGGGCAGTATACACAGCCGTTTACGCAATAGTTGGAGAGATACAGCGGTGCGAACAAAACGATGCGGTTGCCGTAAAATGCCAGCTTAATCTCCTCCGCGATCTTATAGATCCGCTCCGTGATCTCCGGAAGATCGCACGCGAGAAGGACCGACGCCTCTCGGTGCGTAAGCCCTGCGCAGTTCCAGCCTTTGTCCGTCTTTCGCGGTCTCGCTTTCTCCAGGATGCTCTCGATCAGAGGCAGGTCGCGCTTATGCTCCTCCGCATACTTCAGGGTTTCGCGGATTTCCTCATCGTTGATGAACTCCTCCGCGGCAAGAGATTTGGGATCATACTTTGCCATTGTTTACCTGTCCTTTCTTGCGGGTCAGACACTTCTTCCCCGTCAGATGTGATGTTTGGTTTATTGTATCATTTTCCGGAGCGAACCGTTCGTTCCCCCGATACAATCGTTCGTAATGCAGCGTCATTCACTCGCTCTTCGGAAAATCCCCGCGATCCGTCACGATCCCGTATCCGGTCTGCGCGATCCTTGCAGTGAGACACGCAATGCACTGCGCCGACTCCTCGCCGGTGCATATTTTGTTATCATACAACTCGTATAACTTACGTACGCCGACCGGGCTTAAGTTCGGCATCACCACGTTGGCCCCCGCCAGTATTCCGAGTTCGCGTCCCTGCGGATGCATCGTGCCGAGCGCCGTTGTCGCCGGCAGCAGGACCTTCGGGTGGATCAGCCGGATTACGCTCAGCAAAAAGCACGTGAGTTCCACGCTGCCTGCCGGCCTGTCCGCAAACGGCGTATCATGGTGCGGAACGAACGGCCCGATCCCGCACATTTCCGGACGGAATTCCTGTATGAACGCCAGGTCCTCAGCGAGCGTGCGGTTCGTCTGATACGGCGAGCCGACCATAAACCCGCAGCCCGTCTGAAATCCGATCTCCCGCAGATCCCTCAGGCATCGCATGCGGTTGTCAAACGACATCCGTTCCGGGTGCAACCGACCGTAGTGCTCCCGATCCGCCGTCTCATGCCGCAACAGATACCGGTCCGCTCCGGCGTCAAACAACGCCTGAAAACTCTCCCTGCTCCGCTCCCCAAGGGACAGCGTGACCGCGCAATCCGGATGCCGCCGTTTGATCTCCGAAACGATCCCGCACATGCGCTCATCCGTAAAATAACCGTCCTCTCCGCCCTGCAGCACCACCGTGCGAAAGCCGAACTCATAGCCGGCGTCCGCACAGGCGAGAATCTCCTCCTCGGAAAGCCGGTACCGCCGGGCGTTCCCGTTGCTTCTTCGGATCCCGCAATAGAGGCAGTCGTTTTTACAATAGTTACTGATCTCGATCAAACCGCGGATATACACTGCCCTGCCGAAAACCGCGATCCGCTTTGCCTCCGCTTTTCCCCGAAGGTACTCCGTGCTCTCCGCATCGCGGTTCTCCAGCAAATGCTCGAATTCCGCCTCGCAGAGAGGCTCTCCGGCGTCCAGACGGTCGATCAGACTCCGTATCTCCGTGTTCATCGCACCTCCTTAAGCATCGCCAGCTCCGCCGGGAACATCGCAAGGCTTCGCTCAAGCGCCCCCGTCATATACGCGATCGCCGTTCCGTAGTTCGTAAACGGCACGCCCTGTCTGTGTGCCTGTTCTCTTCGCGCCGTGAGCATCGCCTCCGTGAGCATGCATCCGCCGCAGTGGATCACCGCCCGGTACGGTGTCAGATCCTCCGGAAAATCCCGGCCCGAGCAGGTCTCGATCACAATCTCCCGCCCGCTGAATTTCCGGAGCCAGTTCGGTATTTTCACGGTTCCGATATCGTTGCACTGGCGGTGGTGCGTACACCCTTCCGCCATCAGAATGCGGTCCCCGTCGCGGATTTCCCGCAGCGCGCGGATGCCGCGTACGGCGCTCTCCAAAAAACCCTTGTGTCTGGCCATGAGTATGGAAAATGACGTGAGCGGGATATCTCCCGGCACGATTCCGCTGACTACCCGGAACGCCTGGCTGTCCGTGATCACCATCGCCGGTTTGGTCCCGAGTCGCTCCAAAACAATCGCAAGTTCCGTCTCTTTCGTGACCACGGGGATTGCTCCGACATCCAGCAGTTCCCGGATCGTCTGCTGCTGCGGAAGGATCAGTCTGCCCTTGGGCGCGGATTCGTCGATCGGGCATACCAGCACGACAAACTCACCGGCCGACACCAGATCCGCCACCAGCGGGATCTCGCGCCGTTCCGTGAGCATGTGAGCGATCCGCTCCCGGAGCGCAACCACACTCTCTCCGGTCACGCTGCTGACCGCCACCGCGCCCTCCGGAACGGGAAGCCCTCCCGCAAGGTCCGACTTGTTCCACACCACCAGATGCGGAAGTTGTCTTTGGCGCATCAACTGCAGTAGCTCCTCGTCTTCGTCTCTCAAGCCGACGGTTCCGTCCACGACCAAAACCGCGATATCACAGGTCTTCAAAATCTCATTTGTCCGGCCGATCCGCTTCGCGCCGAGTTCCCCCTCGTCGTCCCAGCCGGGAGTATCGATGACGACGACCGGCCCCAAAGGCAACAGTTCCATGCTCTTGCGCACGGGATCCGTCGTTGTTCCTTTCACGTCGGACACGACCGAGAGTTCCTGCCCGGTAAACGCATTCACAAGGCTGGATTTTCCGGCGTTTCGCTGCCCGAAAAAGCCGATGTGAAGCCGCTCTCCGGACGGTACGGAATTTAAGGACATAATCTCCTCCGATCTGCGGTCCTCTCGCGAGCAAGCGCAAAAAAAGCCGCACTTCCCCTGAAACTCTGAGAGTGCGGCTGTCACAACCGTATTATCATCGTGTCTTCCGTCTCAAGCAAAGTTTCGACGTCAGGGGATGTTGTTATTCTGTTTTCCTGCCGATGTCATCATACCATATACAACATGCAAATAAAAGCGAAAAATGTGTGACCGGCCGTCATTTTCCGAAGCGCCCGTCCTCCGGCAGATACACAAATCTTTCTCCGGTCGCATCCGTAGCAAATCCGACCAGCCGGGCTCCGCACCACACGGCTTCGAAGGTTGCCTCACCCTTCTCCGCCTTTTGAAGCGCCCATCGAAGGCTTTTTACGGTCTCGTCCTCGTTACGGTACTCTCCCGCGTACTTTTTCCATTCCGTCCACAGCGGAAGAATCCGCGGCTCCGCCCTCTCCGCGCCAGGCACGGGAAGAAACTGGTAGAGCTGCTTTTGGTACATCGTCTCGTCCTCCGCCGCGAAAAAATTCGCGAACTCACACGGCTTCCCGGTATCGTGAAATCCGTATTTCTTATGAAGACCGATCGATCTTGCATTGTCCCTGCCGACTGCGGAGACTACCGTCTCTGCGGTCTCAAATCCGTGGAGCTCCCGGATCGTTCGTTCGTACATTCCGCCGGCGATTCCCCGTCTGCGGTACGCCGCGCGCACATGCACGTCCCCGATGAACCACCGTCTGACATCCGCGGGGTCCCGAAGACACCGAAGATACCCGACGACCGCCCCCGAATCCCACACGATGACCTCAAACCATTTGACGGCAAATTCCCGCTCATACCAGGTGCAGAAATCCACCTGCGACGCGACATTTTCCGAAGGGATGCCTTTGACTTCGCAGAAGAACTCCGCTAGCGCCTGCCTCTTTCTGTCCGTCATCGTCCTGTGGGAATCCAAAATTTCATAACGCATCGGATCGCAATTCCTCCGTCATTTCTTTCCGTATTTTCGCTGCAGTTTCTTCGACATCGTCTGCGTATTCTTCTTCGCCTTTTCCACGCGTGCCGTTCTCTTTTCGCTCAGGAAAATGAAATACTCTCCCGCCTCGAACACCTTCACTCCGCCGAAGACCGCCTTAAGCTTGTTTCTGTACCACTCAAGCCGCTTCGTGACCATCGCCATGCGGCCGCCCACCGCCAGTTTGCGGAAGCCGTCCTCGATAAACTCCTTCGCCACCGAAAAATCCGTATGATACGGAGGATTGCTTAGGATCAGCGTGAAATCCCCGTCCGGAACGTCCCGCAGCCCGTCGCTTTGCAGCACCCGGACGCCCTCGATCCCGTTCAGCGCCAGATTGCCCTGCGACAACGCCACGGCTTCCTCCGCGATGTCACACATGACAACGTTCTCTCCGCCGACCGTTTTCGCAGCGTAAATGCTGACTACGCCGTATCCGCAACCGAGGTCGAGCACTTTATCGCCTTCCACGATCGGTATCGTCTCCAGCATCCTCCTCGTTCCGAGGTCTACGCCCTTCGGCGAAAAATAATACTCCCCGGTCTCACATACAATGCCGATCCCGTTGATCTCTTCCTCAATTCTCATGAAATCACTCCCGCCTCCGCCTGTTTCGCCAGATCGTTGATGATCTCTCCCGCAATGATCAGCCCCGCGACCGACGGGACAAACGCCGTGGATCCGGGAATGCTTCTGCGTTTGCTTCCGGCGGGAAGCTCCTTCTCGGGAGTCCCGGCAGGCGTCAATGCCTCCTCCTTCGAGTAGACGACCTTGAGCGAAGGGATGTTTCTCTTCCGGCATTCTTTGCGGATGACCTTCGCAAGCGGACATACGGACGTATCGTAGATATCCGCGACCTCAAACGCCGCCGGGTTCACTTTGTTGCCCGCTCCCATGGACGAGATCACCGGAACGCCCGCCGCATTGGCCTTCTCCACGATCGCGATCTTTCCGGCCACGGTGTCGATGGCGTCCACCACGTAATCGTATTCGTGAAAATCAAACTGATCCGCAGTCTCGGGAAGAAAGAACGTCTTGTAGGTTCTCACCACGCAGTCCGGATTAATCTCCGCGATCCGCTCCTTCGCGACATCGACCTTATCCCGGCCCACTGTCTTAAGCGTCGCGATGATCTGACGGTTAATATTTGAGAGGCACACCTCGTCGTTGTCGATCAGGTCCAGCGCTCCGATGCCCGACCGCGCCAGCGCCTCCACAACATACCCGCCGACACCGCCGACGCCGAACACCGCCACCCGGCAGGATGCGAACCGTTTCATCGCCGTCTCCCCGTACAGCAACTGTGTTCTCGAGAACTGATCACTCATGGCTATTCCTTCCTCCCGCCTACAACTCGTGATAATACGGGCAGATATTCTCGTAATGCCCGTCCTTCATGCGAAATCCGCCGGGTATCGTCCCCAGCTGCACAAACCCCAAACGCTCATACAAATGTCTCGCGTGTAGGTTGCTCTCGACCACCGCATTGAACTGCAACACGCGGAAGCCGAGTTCCTTTCCCTTTTGCAGACAGTCCTTCACCAGCTGCTCGCCGATGTGGCGTCCGCGGGCTTCCGAAGAAACCGCGTAGCTCGCGTTGCAGATATGCCCGCACCGTCCGACATTGTTCGGATGCAGGATGTACAAGCCGTAAACCACACCGTCTTCCTCGGCAACGCCGGAATAGCTCTGTGCAGCGAAAAATGCTTCGCCGCTCTCCTCCGTCAGGATTTCCTCCTGCGGGAACGCGATCCCGTCGACGACAACCTCGTTCCAGATGCGGATCATTTCCGGCAGATCCTGCTTTGTGTATGCTCTCACTCTCATTTCCCTATCACCGTCCCGTCTCCGCAAAATGCTTTGCGATCGCGTCCTTACAGCAGCGCTGCCGTACCGACAGCTCCGCAATCTGATCCAGCGCATCCCGATCCAACACTCTTCCCGGATCGATTCGGTAATTCTTCTCCGTTCCCCCCGGGATTCATTTCGCATTTTCCACCGCACCGGTCCGGCCCTCGGCAAACACGTCCAGATGGCGCGCATCCACGGCATACTCGAGGATCGGCATCCCGAGGCTTCCCGGTCTGCGGTCAAATCGAAGCGACGTGATGCATGTGTGCGGAATGTGCCCGAACATCATGCAAAGATGCGGAAACGGAATGTTGAAAACCCTCGACAAAAGCGACGTTGAGGATCCCCCGTGACTGAATAAAACAAACGTCCGCTTCGTGTCGTCCTCTCTTGTATTGCGGTAGTACAGACCTTCCCGCCGATACCCGAGCGTCGCCAGCCACTCATCCGTCGCGGCCATCACCGAATCGATGTCAACCGTCGCCGTGTTATCAACAAAATCCGGAAAATGCCGCCAGTCCGGATCCTGCAGGTTCACTCCCTCATGCATCAACTGCGTGGAGCAAAGCCACGGATTGCCCGAGCGATACAACCCCTCCAACTTGCCGAACCGGATCTCACGCATGAACTCCAGAGTCTCGATGTCGCCGAGTCCGGACGCCTCCGCAAACGGCCTTGCCGTCTGCTGCGCACGCCCCTGCGGCGAACAATAGATCTTTTCAATCCCTTCCTCCAGCAGTCTCTGTGCGACAACCGCAGCCTGTCGGTGTCCGAGTTCGGTCAGGCAGTCCAGTTCATAGTTCGGATCTCCGTGACGCACCAGTATAAGTCTCATGGTTCTCCCTCCTTGCGTCCGTTACAACGGACGTGTATTACGACAGCACTGACGTCGAAAAATAAGCCATCGCCGACATCACGATGTTGATCACGATGAGCATTCCGACGACAAACAGGTGGCGCCTGCGCTCGGAGACGATCGTCGCGATGAACTCACGGACAAAGGCGTTGATCCAGAAATACCGCTTTGTCCGGCTTCCGATGCCCTCGATATCAAGTCCCTTCGATGCCCCGATCAGGCAGGCACGGAACACATGATAATTGGTCGTGGCCAACGCGATCTTCGCGTCGGAACCGCCTTCGCGCTCGCGGATCATGTTCGCGGAAAATACGACATTTTCCGCGGTGTCGGACGACCGGTTCTCCACGAGGATCTGCTCCTGCGGAATGCCCAGCGAGGCGAGGTATCCGGCGATCGCGTCGCCCTCGGACATCACCTCATCGCTGCCCTTGCCGCCCGATGGGATGAATACAATATCCTTGCCTGTCGCGGCCTTTTGCATCTGTGCAAACTCGACGGCGCGATCGGCGCGCGACTGCAGCAGTTTCGTGAGCGTGCCGTCCTTGCGGATCTGCGAGCCGTGGATCAGGATATAATCTTTGTCGAACTTCGGGATCCGCACGGCTGCCAGAACGCTCACGATGATGGTTCCGATCAGAACGCACTCCAGATACGCCGCCATCGAGCCGCATGTGTGCTCTATACACTCCGTCACAAAACGCCCGACGCTCGTCCACCGGTGAGCGTCAAGCCACTTGATCTCCGAGAGATAACGGTAGCTGACGGAGGGAAGCAATGCAAGAATCCCCAGGAAAATGCCCAGGATGCACGCAAGCATGTTCCTCCAGGTGCGCCCCTCCTTCCGGATCAGCTGAATATTGCTGACGGTCACCAAAATCGCCGTGATCGCGATCAGCGGGAACGTGAGGATGGCAAAGTTCTCGGCAGTCGACATCATGATCGAGAGGATTCCGATGATCCCGTTGTTTGAGTTCACACTCAGCGCCTGGATCAAAAGGACCGCCGTCATGAAGATGATCAACCCGAAATACAGGATATTCCGATATTGGTAGAGGCTTCTTCGCATGTTCGAACGAAGTTTGGCGATCAAAATCCCGAGGAGGATCGCCAGGTAGATGCACACTCCGATCCGCACCGCAAGAATGCCTTTGCAATCTCCGAAGTACTCGTCTCTCGTGATGACACCGCTCTTATGCACGTAAAGGACTAACACGCTGTAATAGTTGCCGTTTTCGTCAAGCCGCAGATACGCCTTGCCCGACTCCTGCTTCGAGCGGACGCGGACCGTAAACCTGTCGCCCTCGCGCCGGGTCTCCGCGATTTCGATCACATCGTCGCTGTCATCCTCTATGACCGCACTGATCTCGCCCTTTCCCCGTACCGTCTCGATCAATTCATACTCCTGCCCGACCGAACGGAGATACAGATATCCCGCGGCCAGAAAGATAACGCCGAGCAACGCCATCCACACCGCAGTGCTCATTTTCCCAAAAACTCTTTGCAAAATGTTACTCCTTTTCCTCTCTTATACACGTAATCATCAATAGATGATTTTACCACAATCGCCCCGCTTCATCAACCACATAAGCAGACGGCCCGCAGCAACGCAAAAGCCCCGACATCGACTGCCGGGGCTTTTTGTGAAAGAAAGACTCGTTATACGAAATACACATAGTTTTCTTTGCGGGGAGCAGCGTCCTTCAAAGGCTCCGCCGCGTATCCGAGCGCGCAATGGCCGATGCCTTCGTAGTTGCCCTCGATCCCGAGCTTCGCAAGCAGATTCCTGCCGAACTCGGACTCGAACTCCTCCTGTGCGCGGTGGATCCAGATGCTCGCGATCCCGAGACTCTGCGCCGCATTCATGAGGTTGCCCATAACGAGCGCACCGTCGTAAACATGCGTCACGATTTCCTTATTCGCAAGAACGATCAAAATGACCGGTGCTCCGTAGAACGGATCGTAATCCCCACCGCCGCCGATAACCTTGCGGTTGGCTTCCATGAGTTCGTCTCTGGTCGCCTTGTCCGTCACGGCAATGATGATCGGGCTCTGTTTTCCCATTCCTGTCGCCGCGTACGTTCCGGCCTTCAGGATGGCCTTCAGATCCTCTTCCGGGATCATTTTGTCACGCACGAAATTTCTGCAGCTGCGCCGCTCTTCCAATACTTTCAACACCTCATTCATACCAAAACACCTCCTGTAGACTGATCTCTTTGACTTCTATAGTTTCATCATGAAAATGCTTGCGTTATCAGTTTAGAAACATATCTGACCGCATACAATAGAGAATCCTATCTATTACCTGTACAATCGCGCCGAAGCCTCAGGCTTTGCGGATGATCTTCTTATACCGATCGATGGGGAAAGCAAGTTCGCTTTCGTATTTTGCGGCGACCGCGACCACCTTCACCTCCTGCTCCCCGTCATAGCCCGGAACGAGCACAAGGTCGCCGACCTGAACGGAATCGTCGTCGCACAGATAGTCGTAAAGCTTGCCGCTCTCGTCAAATGCCACGCTGACGATGTGGTACACATCCCCCTCCGGCTGCGTTCTTGCCGGCGCGGGCACCGTGATCATGTACTTCTCCGCGCTGATCTCGGCGACGCAGTGATCCAACAGATAGAACCTCGCCAAATGCGTCTCATGGTTGTATGTTACGTCGTCATACACAAACTCATCGGCGCCGTCCGCCGTCCGGAAGGAACTGTCCCGCTCGGTCCGTATCGTGATCTTCTTATGGAACTCGCAATAGTCGGCACGAGGGATCGTGATCAGCATTCGCGGAGTCTCCTCATCGCCGTGCACTCGCAGCAGCGAAAAATGAATCGATAACGCGCCGTCTTTCAGTCTCGTGATCGCAACCTTGCCGCACCGGTGATCGCTGACCGCCCAGTTTGCCCAGACGGGGCCGATAAAGCACTCCGTCCGGCTTCTTTCCGTGTACTCTCTCCGAACATCTTCCATCGCCTTTTGGATTCCCCGGTATACCGTTGTATCACCGTAATGGCTTCCGGCTTTCGCTCTGAGACGGATCGCCAGATCCGCCTGCAGATAGTAGTAATATGCGGTCTCCAAACTCTGCCGGACGCCGAGTCCGTAGCGGAAACAATTGCCGATCCGCAGAGCCGCATCGGCAAACTTGCATTCATAGTTTCCGTCCATGAACATCCCGCGGTTGTTCTCGTAAACGCTGATGTACAGGCGCGCCGCCGTCTCGTCGTTTCGCACCACGCCGTAGCCGTGCGCAAACATGTCCGCAAGCTTGTACGTGCTCTCGTAGATCGTGAATGCGTGCCCGATGCTGAAGTACCGGAACGCCTCATCGTACTGCGGAACGCCGCCGTTGCATCGCCCGTAATAATAGATGTAACCGAGCGTGTTGGCCGCGGTCGGATCCCCGGTCATCCCATAGTATTCCAAAAAGGCGTCTCGTGCTTTCACCCAGTCGCAGGGGTAGAGCTTCGTTCCGCCGTAATAGCAATATCCCCTCTTCTGGATTGCCGCAGGATCCTTCAGCTCGCAGAGTTTGTCAAGGCAGTGTTTGAACAGCTGCTGGATTCCTTCCGGCTGCCGCTCGACGGAATCGCCGTCAAACTGGTCGACCACCTGACGGCACAAGATCTCCGGATACTCCTGCCCGTTCGAATCCAGCCAGACTTTCAGGATCTCCCGGATCGCATCGAGTGCCTCCCCGACACCTTCCGCGGGGTTCTCGGCGATCTCCGTCATTTGCACGATATCGCATAGATACGCGTACGTACACGCTAGGATGTCCGCCTCCGAAATGCCGTTTCTGCATTCCGGCATCGACGGGAGCTCGATCTCCTCGTCAAGCCACAAAAGCGCGCCGGCCCAGTCCAGCACATCCGGCAGACATTCCCCGAGGTCCCGGTCGGCAAAGGTTTCAATGCCGGCAAGCATATCCGAAGCCTTGATCCGATACGCCTCGGCGTCCTTCTGCACCCCGCTCGGAAAGAGCCCCGTGCCGTTCGTCAGCGAATCCGCGTCGATCTCGCCCCGCACCAAAGCGCGAAGCTGGCTTGTCTTCAGCCTCGGCGATTCCACCACGACCAGTTTGGTTTTGGAAAATGAGTCCGTCCCGTAATAACAAAATCCCGGCCGATAGAAATCCACAGTCACTTTGCGGCCGATGCTTTTCACGATCCCGTACCGCCCGGTTTCGATTACCCGAACATACGAACCGACCTTCAAATCCGTCATACCCTTCTCCTCATATCGTCATTTTTCTTTGTAAGGAACTCTTGCCGCCGGAACAAGCTTCGACGCCGGATCCAGATGCACCGACTGGTCGTCGAAGAAGATGTTCGCACCGAACGCGCGAAGCACCTCGCTCTTCGATATTCCGCCCAGGAAAAATGCCTCGTCAATCCGCACATCCCATGCGCGAAGCGTGCGGATTACGCGCTCGTGCGCCGGTGCGTCCCTTGCCGTCACAAGTGCCGTGCGGATCGGCATCTCGTCCTCCCCGAACTGCTTCTGCACAAACGAGATTGTCTTCAAAAACTTCGCAAACGGCCCTTCCGGCAACGGATTGAGCGCATTCTGCCGCTCGTGCTCCGCAAATGCGGCAAGTCCCTCGCGTTGGTAGATCTCCTCGGACTCGTCGGAGAAGATCACCGCATCCCCGTCGAACGCGATGCGGATCTGCCGGATCTCCTGTTCGGAATCGATCGGCAGATTTTCGTTGGTGCAGATGATCCCGGCCGCGATGCCGGCGTTGATCGCCTCCTGCACATCCGTCTCGTCCGCGGAGAGGAACAGATCCGTCTTAAACGATGTCAGATACGGTGCGATCGACGCGCCGCCGACAAGCGCCGCCCGGCTGATGTCCAGACCGTACTGCTCGATGGAATTGAAGATGCGCAGACTCGTGTTCGCGCTGTTTTTCGACATGACGATGATCTCCGTCAACCGGTTATCTCCGCAGTTTAAGTTATGTAAAGCCTTCACCAGAGGAAACGCAGTGCCGGGCTTAAGTACGTCCTTTTCGTGGGCAATCTGATACTCCTCGTACGCTTCGAGGCCTTTCTCGAGGAAGATCTTATTTTCCTCCTCCAGGTCGAACAACGCCCGCGAGGAAATGCCCACGACCAATTTGTTATCCAGATTCAACGGCATCGAAAACTCCTTTCCCGCTGCCTCCGACAGAGATCACTTGATCAGTTTCGCTTCCGCGATCTCGCCGCCGTTCACATACGGCTGCAACTTCTCGGCCGTCTTTCCGATCCCGCTGCCGCCCGAGGTCGCAAACACATAGATCTTCTTGCCTGTCCAGTCATACGCCTTGCAGAATGTGTTGACGACGTTCGGCGCACAACCGTACCAGATCGGAAAACCGATGTACACCGTGTCGTACTCTGCGAAATTCTCAACGGTTCCCACCACAGGCACGTCCTTCTTGCCGAATTTTTCGCGGTTGCACCTCGCGATCGGATTGATCCAGCGAAGGTCGGCCTTCGAGTAAGGCTCCTCCGGTACGATCTCAAAGATATCCGCGTCCTTGTCCTCCGCGATCTTCTTTGCAACTTTCGCCGTATTTCCCTCGGCGCTGAAATAAATAACAAGCGGTTTCATACTTCTGTCTCCTTTCAAATCTCTGTCTGCTGACGGTTGATATACCGTGCCGTAACATTTCCGTAGATATCGATCTCAAACCGGGAAACCGATCCCGCAGGTCCCTTGAACCGCGCCCGGGTCCGCTCCGACACGCTCCCTCCCATGAGCATCGCCTGCAGGAAACTGAGCGCCGTCCCGTGCGATACAACGAGGATTTTCTGCTGATCGTTCGAGATGATCTCCTGATAGAACGGATACAGGCGGTTCCAGAGATCCCGGTCGGATTCGGCATCCGCAAACGGCCGGTAATCCTCGGGACTCTCCTCGCCGCGCGGTAATCGATTTTCGCTGTACCATTCCCACGGCTGTCCGTTTCCCGCTCCCGCGTTAACTTCCCGGATCACCGGCGTGACGATCGGTGAAAGTTTAAGCGTCCGGTTGATCTCCTCAGCAGTCTGAAACGCGCGTTCTAAGTCGGACACATACATCACAAAGCTTTCATCGCAGCCCTCACGCTCCAGAAATCTTCCCACCGCCGTAGCCTGAGCATGTCCGAGTTCCGTGAGTTCCCAGTCGCCCCATGCCCCGGCGTGGCGGTTGATGTGGTGCACGGACTGCGTGTGCTGTACGGTGATGATGGTCTTGCTCATTTTCCGTTCGAAATATGACGAGACGATCGCCTCGGCGTCCTCTCTGCCGAACCAACCCTCGCCGACGTCTTCATGCGGATACAACCGGTGAAGGTCGCCTCGCTCCTCCTCCGAAAGCTCGGGGAGATCGCGTTCCGTTCGTTCGACCGGCACCGCTACAAGCTTGTGGTCGCCGTCGCCCCGTCGGAACACTCCGACGATCCGCACTCTCGCTTCATCGCCGAGTTCAAAATGCCGGTCGGTCATAACGATCACATCGAGGTGATCGCACGGCGGTGTGCCGGACTCTTTCAGCCATCCGTAGGGCTGCTTCACATTCCGCACATACGAAAGGCTGTCGCAGTCTTTCTCAATAAAACTATCCGACACGGGAATATACTTCATCCGCCTCGGATAGTCAAAAGTCTGTTCGATTACCGCAGTAAAGACCATACGCCTCCTTCCGGAGGGCGCTTACTCGATGGAGAAATCCAACTTGCCCTCCTTGCATTTTCCGTCGGACTCCACGATGATATACACCTTGCCCTTCGGAATGTTCTCAAGTTCCCCCGAAAGTTCGCCGTCGCCGTCGATGGTAAACCACTCCGTCTTGGTATCGTCATAGTCGTAAAAGACCGTAATCTTGCCGTCCTCCACCTCCGCGGTATACTTCAGTTTCCGTTCTTCCTCGCCGTCACACTGCAGCGTGAACACATTCGTCCCCTTAAAGGAACTGAAACTCATATTCGCCTTTTCGGACGTGTTGGTCTGAACAAGCATGAGCGCCGAATAACTCGAGGTATATTTGCCGCATCCGCACAAAACCGCACAGGCGATCACGACAACCGTTAACAAACAAAATCTCTTCATGGGAATCTCCTTGGATCATCGGAAAATGATCTTTCTGCGATCATCCTACGCGATTCTCCCCGTTCCCGCAAGTGACGCCGGTCATGACTTTGCAGCTTTCCGCATGACCGCAGTCATATCCTGCAAAGAGTTCCGGGCGATGCGCCGTCTCACCGGCTGCTCCACCCGCTCCGGATCGATTCGATCAACGCCCTGTCGGCCGGCAGCCAATCTACCTCGTCCAGCTCATCTTCCGCGAGCCATCTCGCGTCTTCCGCTTCCTTCAGTTCCAAGTTTCCCTCAACGATCTCCGCCCAGAAGCAGTCCATCGACAAATGAAACCCCGGATAGTCATACTCGATCGTCCGGATCAAATCCCCGACCGCTACGGTCGTGTCCAGTTCCTCCCGGATCTCCCGCCCGAGGGCCTCCGCAGAAGTCTCCCCTGCTTCAATCTTGCCTCCCGGGAATTCCCACCGTCCCTTGTATTCGCCGTACCCGCGGGCCGTCGCAAATATCGAATCGCCGTGTCTTTTCCGATCGCGAATTACCGCTGCCGCAACGCGAACAACCCGCAAAAGCCGTCCGTCCGGCGCAAAGCATACCGTTTTCCCTTCCGAAATCCCTCGTTCCGCAAGTACTCGCTCCGGCACTTCAATCAGCTTTATGCAGTCCTGTCCGCTGTCAGCCGATCGAAGCCGAAGCAGCGCCGTCGGTTCATCGTGACCGGTTTCTTCACATCCGAAATCGGCTTCGGTTATCGCTTCCGCAGAATACACTTTCATGACTTAACAGTACCTCATTTTCCCATGCGTTATCTTCCAACGTCTCTGTCGTGTTCCGTCTCTTCGGTTTTCTCCCGGTTCACACACTTTCATTATACCAAAAATCCCCGTCTATTTCCACCTGTTTCTGCATCCGGAACCCCGAACATTTTTCTCCTACGGCCTTCCGCACCATTCGAAACCGGATTGTTTCGTCCCGATTAAATAACTTTTTTTTTAATTTAATATTTTCTTTATGGCTTTTCCTGGAAATTAATGATATTATTGATTTGATAGTTTATTCTATCATCGAAAAAACATTGCTGTTTTTCGATTGCCTTTCCAACATAGAGAGAGCCGGGACAACTACCCCCTGTTGCCCGGCTCTCGCCCTTTTTACATCAAATTTCTACGCAGGATCGTTATTTCTTCTGCCAGATCGCGTACAGTGTAACGGTTTTGACCAGCGTAAGCATTTCGCCTCCCTTATACGTCGCTCCCGGTGCATCCTTCCATCGTTTGCAACCATCTTTCGAAATAATTAAAAACCGGCTGTATCTCTTCGAAAAATGACGCCTCATTTTCCAAAATCTCACTTTCACACATAAAAAGCCGAGGCAACTGATTTGGTCGCCCCGGCTCTCGTTTTTTCTCTTTCTTTTACTTCTTGAATTTCTCGCCTTCCGACCGGATGGTTCCGATCTTCTTGTCGCTTCTGGTGTCTCGACCATCCCTGTTCCGGATCGTTCCGGCCGGCAGCCCGTTCTTCTTCTCAAACGTTCCTACAGTACAATCGCTTCTCGTTTTTCTTGCCATAATTTTCTTCTCCTTTTCGTGTGTCATTTTCCAAACCATGTCCGTCTGCTCTCAATCTTGAAAGCGACATAATCGAACTGCTTGAACTCCTTCAGGTCCTTAAAAAACTTCAGTTTCGGAATCCCTCCTTCTTCACCGTCGACAGCATCATCACGCACATTTCTCAGGTCGATCATCCCCAGGACCGGAAACCGAAATCGCTTCGTCTTCCGCCCCAGCATAAAGCACACGACCATACAACCGATAACGCAAAGGATCTGCATCGTGTTCATCCGATCACCTCCTCGATGAAAGCCTGCCTGTTACTGAGTATCTTAAGTGTCCTCCTTTGTGCTGTCAGCATACTACTTCGGGTGGTGAATTGCCTGTGCTGGCAGCACAAACCCTCACAAAAAGCAGTCAAATCATGAACGAATATCATTTATTTTTGATTGCCAAAACTACTATAACAAAGCTACAACGACAATTCATGTTTTACGCAGATATTATAACACATTTCCTTAACCATCAAAAAAACCTTTCTATGCTCGCAGCACATTTTTTCCTAGTCCCGCCGAAAATGTAAAAACTTGACAGATTATATGGCATATATCTCAATGTTATGCATGGATAAACAAAGAAAGAGCCCACCTCCCGGTCGGCTCTCCCAGAAGTCATATTCAGTTACTCGTTCCTGCACTTACGGCGTATACTCCGGCTTCTTGTACAGATACTTTTCGTCAACGACAATCTGCTTGTCCCAGACGTCGCTCTTCCATGCGGACGACTCGACTTCCTTGATGGCAACGGACACGCTGGTGAGCGGGCAGCCAAGCGTTGCCGCAACATCTTCCGCGACCTTCGCCGCGCACTGTGCTTTCAGCTCCTCGGAGCGGCCGGGGAAGCATTTGATTTCTACGTGAGGCATAGTTTTTTGCTCCTTTCGTAATAATTGTTCGAAAAATGATTACTCAAACTCATACTCGCGCACTTCGCAGTTTTGCAAACTAAACGTCGCGTATTCATCGTTGGTCATCTCGTAAAAGTAAGAATTGACGACTCGCGCGATACCGTTGTGTGCGACCAAGAAGTATGTCTTATCAGGCTGTGCCCGCAGTTCATCCAGAAGATTATAGACACGCTGCGCGAGGTGAAGCATCGACTCTCCGCCCTCATAGCGGCTGGCGAACTGCTTCTTTGCCGCGAGGAACTCGGCACCGCCCGGAGTGGACTCGTATTTACCGAAGTTTTGCTCGATAAGACGAGGCTCCTCCCTCGCCGGAAAGCCGGTCGCCTCAGCGATGCAAAGGGCTGTGTCGCGGGCCCTCGACAGCGGCGAATACAAGATTTCGTCGGCCTGAATGCCGAGCGCAAGAACATTGCGGGCGGCTTCGGCAGCCTGCTCCCTGCCTTTTGCGGTCAGGGGACTGTCGGTCACGCCGCAGATCTTATTTTCCGAATTCCACACGGTCTCCCCGTGCCGAACAAAATACACTTTTGACATATGATTACTCCCGTGATGCCGCAGACGATTCCCGCGGCGTTGATTTCGGCCATTATACCACACTCATTTTTGTTTGAATACCCCGAAAAATCGCGATCCCGGGGCGGTTTTATGAAAGAATCCGACATTTTTCGAAGAGTGTATAAATAATTGTTGACAAAATGAAACACGTTGGTCTATACTTCAATAGCGTTTACCCAATCGGGTTCGCGCGCGTACGCGCGATTAAAAGCGGAGGAGTAAAAATGGAAGAATACATCACCAGCAGTGACCACAGTCGCCTTGAGAAAGAGCTGTATGAATTGAACTACGTCAAGCTCAAGGAAATCGCTCAGAAGATCAAAGAAGCCAAGGAACAGGGCGACGTCACCGAGAATGCGGAGTATGATGCCGCTCTCGAGGATCAGCAGAAAACCAACGCCCGCATCATTGAGATCAAAGAGCGTCTCAAAAATGCGGTTGTTATCGATGAAAGCGAGATCGATATCAGCCATGTCGGCATCGGCTGTGTTGTCACCGTACTGAATCTCAACAATAACAAGGAAGCGACTTACCAGATCGTCGGCAGCAGCAGCGCAGACATTCTGACCGGAAAGATTTCCAATGTTTCCCCGGTCGGCAGTGCCCTGTTCGGCAAGGCCGTCGGTGAGGAGGCTCCCGTTACATTGCCGAACGGATCGGTTACCTACCGCATCCTGAACATCGGCAGAGTTCAGGAATCCAAGAAGGATGACGCATCCGAATCGTAGGAATATTTTCCAGACAGCGAGGAGCCGGCAGATCGCAGAAGCCGGCTTTTTCGTATCATTGAAAGTTGTTTATACTAATATTCATGTCATTTGACAGGAGGAACGATTATGGCAGACCGTAAGACGGAAAATCCCGCAGCAGTTGAGCAGACACAGGATCTGAACGAACTTCTCAAGATTCGCAGACAGAAGCTCTCAGACCTGCAGGCCGCGGGCAAAGACCCCTTTGTGATCACAAAGTATGACCAGACGCACCACACCGACGAGGTAAAGGCGCTCTACGAGGCAGCCGAGGCCGAAAAACTTGCCGGCCGCAAGGCTCCCGTGACCGATGGTCTTGATGAGGCTGAGGCTCGCGTCGTGAAGAAAGCTGATTACGAGGAGCGCCGCGCCATCATGGACGCGGATCCGATCGAGGTTTCCATCGCCGGACGTATGCTCTTCAAGCGCGTCATGGGCAAGGCTTCCTTCTGTAACATTCAGGACCTCAAGGGTTCCGTGCAGGTATACGTCTCCCGCGACTCTCTCGGTGAAGACGCCTATGCGGATTTCAAGAAGTCCGATATCGGCGATATCTACGGCGTAAAAGGATACATTTTCCGCACCATGACCGGTGAGATCTCCGTACACGCTTCCGAGATGACGCTTCTCTCGAAGAGCCTTCAGGTTCTTCCGGAAAAGTTCCACGGAATGACCAACACCGATCTGCGTTATCGCCAACGCTACACCGATCTCATCATGAACCCGGAAGTTAAGGACACGTTCGTGAAGCGTTCGAAAATGATCGCTTCCATCCGCTCCTTCCTTGCCGGCCGCGGCTTCATGGAGGTTGAGACACCCATGCTCGTCGCCAATGCAGGCGGCGCTGCTGCCCGCCCGTTCTACACGCACTACAACTCTCTCGACGAGGATGTCAAGCTTCGCATCAGCCTCGAGCTTTACCTGAAGCGTCTGATCGTCGGCGGTCTGGAGCGCGTTTTCGAGATCGGTCGCGTATTCCGTAACGAGGGTGTTGACACCCGCCACAATCCGGAATTCACGCTGATGGAGCTCTATCAGGCATACACCGATTACTACGGAATGATGGAGCTGACCGAGTCCATGTTCCGCTATCTTGCGCAGGAAGTCTGCGGCAGCACCGTGATCAAGTACGGGGAAAATGAGATCGATCTCGGCAAGCCATTCGCCCGTCTCACGATGACCGAAGCCGTGAAGCAGTACACCGGCATCGATTTCGATCAGATCGCAACCGACGAGGAGGCGAAAGCTCTCGCGAAGGATCGCCACATCGAGTTTGAGGCCCGTCACAAGAAAGGCGACATTCTCAACCTCTTCTTCGAGGAGTATGTTGAGGAGCATTTGATCCAGCCTACGTTCATCATGGACCATCCGGTGGAGATCTCTCCTCTCACGAAGCGCAAGCCCGACAAGCCGGACTACGTAGAACGCTTCGAGCTCTACATCAACACCTGGGAAATGTGCAACGCGTACTCCGAGTTAAACGATCCCATTGACCAGCGTGAGCGTTTCAAGGCGCAGGAAGCTGCCCTTGCAGCGGGCGACGAGGAAGCCAACACCACCGACGAGGATTTCATGAACGCCCTCGAGATCGGTATGCCGCCCACCGGCGGTATCGGCTACGGTCTCGATCGTCTGGCAATGCTCCTTACGAACAGCCCCGCGATCCGCGACGTACTGCTCTTCCCGACACTCAAGAGCCAGAACTGATCGCCATATTATCCTGACTATGACAAGCGTCCGATTCACATGAACCGGGCGCTTTTTCTTTTGAATCAGTCTCCTTCCCCGGAAAACAGTCCGGCGATCACCGTCCGGCATGGTCTGTTTTTACGTCAAAGGTAAAACATATTGACATTTTGCAAGTAATATGATACTATACTTCCAACGGCGAAAAACGCCGATCAATAACTATCGGTCTTTATGAAAGGAAGGACTATTGTGACAACCGAATCCATGGTAACTCAAGACAACTCTGATCGCACTTTCGAGAAATTCTACGGCAGGGAATACTGCGGCGAGAATACCGTCACGCGGTTTAATTTCACAATGGCTATTGCTTCAGGTATTCCCGTCATCGTTTTACCCCCCTTGCTCCTCTTCCTGACGGTTGGTATCCCTTCGGAATCTCTCGATTCTGACTTACTGATTCCTTGTTTATTTTTGGGTGGTATTCCGGAAGTTACTTTGCTAATTGCCACTATCTACTGTTTTCTTCAATACAGATACTATAAGAAAGTAACGTTGACCGAAGTTCAAACCGTGATCCCTCATATGAAAGACCGTTTCAATACCGGCAACTACCACCGACTGTTTTTTGATGTTACCGTAGACGGTGTCACCAAGGAGGTTCATACGCAGAAAGTCCTCCATACGACCGATTGTGCTAAATTTTCGAATACACCCCATTTGGCCGGTTTTGACGAAAAGCACGACAAATGGATTCTCATCCGTTGACGAACATCTGAACTCTCGCTTACATGGCGCTTTCCGCAAAGAAAGTGCCTTTTTGTTCGCTCATTTTCCGTAAAATGAGTCAATTGCCCGCAATCAGCGCTTCTCCGCTCATTTTTCGGCGAAAAATCAGCCGCCGATGTCACCGAAAAATCACGTTTCCGCCACGAAAAATTGTTTACAAACGGAAGAAGATAAACTATAATTCTAATGTTGGGCAAAGCTTATTTTTCAGTAAAGCAAAAGCCACGAAAAAGGAGGACGTACTACAATGGCTAGAAAGAAACAGTCAATGGATGGCAATACCGCTGCCGCTCACGTAGCCTATGCGTTTACGGAAGTCGCCGGTATTTATCCCATCACACCTTCCAGCCCGATGGCCGACTCGATCGACCAGTGGTCCGCGGAAGGCCGCAAGAACATCTTCGGCAACACTGTTAAGGTTACCGAGATGCAGTCAGAAGCCGGCGCTGCAGGTACCGTTCACGGTTCCCTTGCTGCAGGTGCTATCACTACTACTTTTACTGCTTCCCAGGGTCTTCTTTTGATGATCCCTAACATGTACAAGATTGCTGCTGAGCAGCTTCCTTGTGTTTTCGATGTATCCGCACGTTGCGTTGCTACGCAGTCCCTGAACATTTTCGGTGACCACAGCGACGTATATGCTTGCCGTCAGACCGGTTTCGCCATGATGGCGGAGTCCAATCCTCAGGAGGTTATGGATCTCTCTCCCGTTGCTCATCTCGCAGCAATCGAGGGCAAGGTTCCGTTCCTGAACTTCTTCGACGGTTTCCGTACTTCCCACGAGATCCAGAAGATCGAGCTTTGGGACTACGAAGATCTCAAGGAGATGACGAACATGGATGCGGTTGCCGAGTTCCGTGCTCACGCGCTGAATCCCGAGCATCCCGCTATGCGTGGTTCTCATGAAAATGATGACGTCTTCTTCCAGCATCGTGAGGCTTGCAACTCTGTTTACGATGCACTTCCGGCAGTTGTTGAGAAGTACATGAAGAAGATCAACGAGAAACTCGGTACGGACTATGATCTCTTCAACTACTACGGCGCTAAGGATGCTGACCGCGTGATCATCGCGATGGGTTCCGTTTGCGACGTTGCTGAGGAAGTTATCGACTACCTCACCGCTGCAGGCGAGAAGGTTGGTTTGATCAAGGTTCGTCTGTATCGTCCTTGGGTTTCCTCCGCTCTTCTTAAGGTTCTTCCGAAGACGGTCAAGAAGATTGCCGTTCTCGACAGAACGAAAGAGCCCGGTTCCCTCGGTGAGCCGCTCTACCTCGACGTTGCTACGACGCTTCGCGAGGCCGGCCTGAACGATATCATCCTTTCCGGCGGCCGCTACGGTCTCGGTTCCAAGGATACCGCTCCTTCCTCGATCTTCGCTATCTACACCGAGCTTGCTAAGGATGCTCCTAAGAGCCGTTTCACCATCGGTATCGTCGATGATGTTACGAACCTTTCGCTTCCGGAAGTTAAGCCCGCTCCGATCACGTCCGCTAAGGGCACGGTTGAGTGCAAGTTCTGGGGCTTGGGCGGTGACGGTACCGTTGGCGCTAACAAGAACTCCACGAAGATCATCGGTGACCACACCGACAAATTCATCCAGGCTTATTTCCAGTATGACTCCAAGAAGACCGGCGGTATCACCATCAGCCACCTTCGTTTCGGTGACAAGCCGATCAAGAGTCCTTACTACATCAACCAGGCAGACTTCGTAGCTTGCCACAACCCTTCCTATGTTATCAAGGGTTACAAGATGGTTCAGGATGTTAAGCCGGGCGGAATCTTCATGATCAACTGCCAGTGGTCCGATGAGGAACTCAACGAGCATATGCCCGCTGAGGCTAAGCAGTACATTGCTAAGAACAACATCAAGCTCTACACGATCAACGCTATCGACAAGGCTATCGAGATCGGTATGGGCAAGAGAACCAATACGATTCTCCAGTCCGCTTTCTTCAAGCTTGCGAACGTTATGCCAATCGATGAGGCTGTTGAGTACATGAAGGCAGCTGCTAAGAAGTCCTACGCTAAGAAGGGTGACGCTGTCGTAGAGATGAACTACAAGGCTATCGACGCCGGTGTAGATGCTATCCACGAAGTTACCGTTCCTGCTGACTGGGCTACCGCTACTGCTGCTCCTAAGAAGGTTGAGCGCGCAGGTCGTCCGGCAACCGTTAAGATGGTCAACGAGCTTCTGGATCCGATCGGCCTGATGGATGGCTACAGCCTTCCGGTATCCGCATTCAAGGATATCGCAGACGGTCAGTTCGAGACCGGTGCTTCCGCTTATGAGAAGCGCGGTACCGCTGTTACCGTTCCGGAGTGGGATGCCGCTAAATGTATTCAGTGTAACAACTGTGCATTTGTTTGCTCGCACGCTACGATCCGTCCGTTCCTTCTTTCCGAGGACGAGGTTAAGGCTGCTCCCGCTAACATCAAACTCGCAGACACGAAGCCGAAGGCAAGCGAGTACAAGTACACGATGAGTGTATCTCCTCTCGACTGCATGGGCTGCGGCGAGTGCGTAACCGTATGTCCTACCGCTGCAATTGCTATGGTTCCTCAGGAGTCCCAGGCAGCTGAGCAGCCGGTATTTGACTACCTTGTTGCTAATGTAGGCAAGAAGGCTGTTGCTGACACGATGCCCGCTGTTAAGGGTTCGCAGTTCAACCAGCCGCTCCTTGAGTTCTCCGGCTCCTGCGCAGGCTGCGCCGAGACTTCCTACGCTCGTTTGATCACGCAGTTGTTCGGTGAGCATATGTACATCTCCAACGCAACCGGTTGCTCCTCCATCTGGGGCGGTCCTGCTGCTACCTCGCCTTACACTGTTAACAAAGATTCCCTCAAGGGACCGGCTTGGTCCAACTCCCTCTTCGAGGATAACGCTGAGCACGGCTTCGGTATGTACCTTGGCCAGAAGGTTCTTCGTGACCAGGCTATCGCTAAGCTCGAGGAGATCGCTGCAGGCGACGCTTCCGAGTCTCTGAAGGCTGCTATCTCCGCTTTCCTTGCTACCAAGGACGATACTCTTAAGAACTCCGCTGATGCAGCCGCTCTGGTTGCTGAGCTCGAGAAATGCGATTGCGACCTTTGCAAGGAAGTTCTTGCAAAGAAGGATTACCTCGCTAAGAAGTCCGTATGGATCTTCGGTGGTGACGGTTGGGCTTACGATATCGGTTACGGCGGACTTGACCACGTACTTGCTTCCGGCGAGAACGTAAATGTCATGGTATTCGATACCGAGATGTACAGTAACACCGGTGGCCAGGCTTCCAAGGCTTCCAACATCGGTGAGGTTTGCCAGTTCGCTGCTGCAGGTAAGGAGATCGGCAAGAAGAGCCTTGCTGAGATCGCTATGCAGTACGGTTATGTATATGTAGCTCAGATCGCACTCGGCGCAAACCCTGCTCAGACCGTTAAGGTTCTGCAGGAGGCTGAGGCTTACAACGGTCCTTCGCTCATCATCGGCTACGCACCTTGCGAGCTCCACGGAATCGCTAAGGGCGGTATGAACCACTGCCAGGATGAGATGAAGAAGGCTGTAAAGGCCGGCTACTGGAATCTCTTCTCCTTCAACCCTGCTCTCAAGGCAGAAGGCAAGAATCCTTTCACTCTTACCTCCAAGGAAGGCGATGGCACGTATCAGGAATTCCTCAACAACGAGTCCCGTTACACGCGTCTCATCAAGCCGTTCCCGGAGCGTGCTGAAAGACTCTTCGCTGAGTCCGAGAAGGTTGCTAACGAGCGTTATCAGCACCTGCTGAAGCTCGTAGAGCTCTACAAGTAATTCCGCTTCACTGAAGCATTTCGGCGGCACAGCCATTTGACTGTGCCGCCGTTTTTTATGTCCCTTTATTCGGAAAATAAAGCCGCCGTTTCCGCAAAAAGCAACCCCACGGCTTAACACTCTCAAGCCGCGGGGCTGCGTTGCTGCGTATTCCATTTTGCGCCTGTCCGTGTCTTCGTCGAGCCTTACGCTCTCCGTCTGACATCAGACTTTCGCGTCATATTACGCTTCGGATTCACGGCGATTGCCGATTCTCCTTCGGCGCTCAGTCGTCTGTCTTGCGATCAGTCGTCTGTCTTGCGATCAGTCGTCTGTCTTGCGATCAGTCCGTCTCGCGATCAGTCTTCCTCACGCCGTCTGCTCATCTGCCACATCACCGTGCCGGCCATTAACAGTGCCAGAAGCGCTAAGACAATCCACAGCGTCATCTGCGTGCTGTCTCCGGTCGGAGGCTCCGGCTCGCTCCGGTCGATCGCAAAGGTGGTCTTCGCGGAACCGTCTACGAACTGTACCGTCACCTCATGGTTGCCGGTGGTCTGTGCCTTCAGGAAGTCACGCTTCACGGTGATCTTCACACTGCCGGCCACGGCC
>JAFRYE010000073.1 GCA_017441265.1 Lachnospiraceae bacterium
GGCCGTGGCCGGCAGTGTGAAGATCACCGTGAAGCGTGACTTCCTGAAGGCACAGACCACCGGCAACCATGAGGTGACGGTACAGTTCGTAGACGGTTCCGCGAAGACCACCTTTGCGATCGACCGGAGCGAGCCGGAGCCGCCGACCGGAGACAGCACGCAGATGACGCTGTGGATCGTCCTGGCGCTTCTGGCACTGTTAATGGCCGGCACGGTGATGTGGCAGATGAGCAGACGGCGTGAGGAAGACTGATCGCGAGGCGACTGATCGCAAGACAGACGACTGAGCGCCGAAGGAGAATCGGCAATCGCCGTGAATCCGAAGCGTGATATGACGCGAAAGTCTGATGTCAGACGGAGAGCGTAAGGCTCGACGAAGACACGGACAGGCGCAAAATAGAATACGCAGTAACGCAGCCCCGCGGCTTGAGAGTGTTAAGCCGTGGGGTTGCTTTTTGCGGAAACGGCGGAAAAGGGTTGCATTTTCCGAAGAAGGGATGATATAATTAAGACCGCATAAATATTTGCGAAAGCAGAGGAGAGAAGTATGAAAAAAGCTTTTAAGTATTTCATCATTATCATCATAGTCTTCGGCGGAATCGCGGGGGGCATCTATGCGTATCAGGATACGACGGAGAAACGCGATGAAGTTTACGAGTACAAATTCCCGACCGACAAGGCACGGGAAGCAGACAAGGACGGAATGATGCGCATCTCGGAGAGCTACGAGATGAAGTACAGTCACGCGAACGGACTGGAAGGGTATCTGCAGGGGAAACTCACCAAGGGCAAGGTTATCGTGGAGCTTGCGTCCGTGGATGACGCCGGAAAGGTCAAATCGACGAAGTCGATCACGTATGCGGCGCCGGTGAATATCGATACGGAGCTTGATCTGGACGATGCATCGGGAAGAGCGACGATCAAGATCCTCTACAGTGAAGATGCGGAAGGCAGTTTCACGATTCAGTGGACGGAGCATGTGCGGAATTTCTGGAAATTGTTGAGTTTTCTGAACTAAGGGCTTTTTACGGCCGGGACTCTCGGGTTCCGGCCGCTTTTTGTTTGACTATTGACGGGAAGGGGCATATAATGATATTTGAGGAAGGTTACCCAAGGCAACCCGGGAAGGTTCGGGTGTCAGGCGACCGTTAGGACAGTGAAAGGAACGAATGAAGATGGAGACGCGGGTGATCCCTGTGGATCGGGAGCATTTGCAGGAAAATGATTTTGCGGAGGCCGCGAAGCTGCTGCGCGAAGGCGAGCTGGTGGCATTTCCCACGGAGACCGTGTACGGGCTCGGAGGAGATGCGCTCGACCCGGACGCATCGAGAAAGATTTATGCAGCGAAGGGACGGCCGTCGGACAATCCGCTGATCGTGCATATCGCGGACGTGAACGCGCTGACAGAGCTGGCGCAGGAGGTTCCGGAGAAGGCGTGGGAACTCGCGGAGAGGTTCTGGCCGGGGCCGATGACGATGATCCTTCGCAAGAAGGCGATCGTGCCGGATGCGACGACGGGCGGACTTGACACGGTGGCAATCCGGATGCCGAGCGACCCGGTGGCGGCGATGCTGATCCGGGAGAGTGGTGTGTACATTGCGGCGCCTTCGGCCAATGCCAGCGGCAGACCGAGCCCGACGACGGCGGATCATGTGTATGAGGATCTGAACGGGCGCATCCCGATGATCATTGACGGCGGGAGCGTTGTGATCGGACTGGAGTCCACGATCGTGGATCTGACGGGAGAGACGCCGATGGTGTTGCGGCCGGGATATATCACGATCGAGCAGCTACGGGAAGTGTTGCCCGATGTTGCGTATGATCCCGCGGTGATCAAGCGCGTAAAAGATGAGACAATTGTTGCAAAAGCCCCGGGAATGCGGTATAGGCACTATGCGCCGAAAGGGGAATTGACGATATTTGAAGGAGACCTGGACCGGGTTACGGCGCGTGTGCAGGCGGAGGCCGAGGCGAAAGCGGCGATGGGATTTTCCGTGGCGGTGCTCGCGTCGGAGGAGACGAAAGACCGCTACCACGGGTTGACGGTGCGAAGCGTCGGCGGGCGCGATGAGGAGGCGAGCGTGGCGGCGCATTTGTTCGCGACGCTGCGGGAGTTTGACCGCATGGGCGCGGAGTACATTTTCGGGGAGTGCTTCCCGGAGGAGGGCGTCGGGCAGGCGGTGATGAACCGGCTTATGAAAGCGGCCGGATATCGGATCGTCAAAGTATGACAGGCGCGGCGCGTCAGGGAGGAGACAAGGATGAGATTTGACCGCATCGTATTTGTCTGCGGGGACAATACATGTCTTTCGATGATCGCGGAAAATGTGTTCATCGAGCGTTACGAGGGCGCACAGCTCTACGTGGCGTCCCGCGGAATGGTGGTGCTGTTTGAAGCCCCGTGCAACCCGAAGGCGGAGGCCGTCCTTCAGAAGCACGGGATCGAGATGGTGCGCACGACGAGCATGGAACTGCGAAACGGCGACATCACCGACCGGACGCTGGTGATCACGATGAAGGAATCGGATCGCAAGCGGTTCGAATCGCGGTTTCCGCATGCGGCGGTGTACACGCTGGGCGCGCTGGCGGGCGAGAACCGCGACGTGAAAGACCCCTACGGCGGAACGCCGGAGGATTATGAGGAATGCTACGAGGACATCGACCGGATGATCCGGGAGGCCATCCCGTTTATCCGCAGGTTGCTCGCTGCAAAGGATAAGATCGACAGCAGTCAGCTGTTCGAACAGGAAATCATGGAGGAAGACACGAAAAATGATAGCTTTAGGATGTGATCACGGCGGATTTGAATTGATGCAGGAGGTCAAGGAGCATTTGGCGAAGAGCGGCGTTGAGTTCCGCGATTTCGGCACGGACAGCGATGCGGCGACGGACTATCCGATCTACGCAAAGCGCGTTGCCAAGGCAGTGCTCTCAGGCGAGTGTGAGAAGGGAATCCTGATCTGCGGAACCGGAATCGGCATCAGCATCACGGCAAACAAGTTCAAGGGAATCCGTTGCGCGCTTTGCCACGATGTGTTCAGCGCGGAGGCAACGAGACAGCACAACGACGCCAATGTTCTGGCGATGGGCGGCCGAGTGGTCGGACCGGGACTGGCTTTGATGATCGTGGATACGTTTTTGAACACACCGTTTTCCAACGCACCGCGCCATATCAACCGGATCCGGCAGATGGAGACGGAAGAGGAGTGACGTGACGCCCGGTTCGGCGGTGAAGTGACGGTTCGGCGGCTTATTTCGGCGGGAGAAAGAATGGGTGGCGGTATGGATTTTTCGAGGATTTTCCGTAAACGGTTTTACCCCAAGGAATGTATAGAGCTCTCCGGTGACGTGCGCCTGTTTGAGGGCGAGCACATGCTGATTACGCAGTGGAAGACGCTGCGCCCGAAGAAGGAACTATCCCACGGATTGTCATTGTATTTGCCGGAAGAGGGCCTGAAGATCAGCAAGTTCCTGCGTGCCGACGGGGAACTGCTGTATTGGTATTGCGATATCATCGATGCGGAGCCCGGGGAGAACGGCGGAACGGTGTTTACGGATCTGCTGGTGGACATTGTGGTTTATCCGGACGGAAAGCTTCAGATCTGGGATCTCGGTGAGTCCGCCGATGTGCTCCGAAAGGGAGACATTACGGCGGAGCAGCTGGCGGACGCGCTGAAGAAGACGGACGCACTGCTGCGGATCATTTACCGGGGATCGTTCGGAAAACTTCAGAAAGTGTTGACCGATGCCGAGAAGGGCGTGTTTCCTAACGCCGATGTGACGTTAGCAGGCCTTCTCAGCAATGGGAAATCCCAATGAAAACGGGGGACCGCACGCGTGCGGCACGGGGTGTCGCGCGGGACGGACCTTTGAAAGGAAGAGAGACATATGTTTATGTCCGGAGAAAAACGGAATTCGCGTCGGTTGCGCGCGGGGATTCTCGCAGCTGCGGGAGCGGTTGTGATGATTCTCGCTTTTTTACTTACGACCCTTCAGGCGCGGGCTGAGGGGGAGGACGTCCCCGGACCGAGTACGGAACCGGATGCGAGATCCCTCGCCATCACCATCAAGGAGAGCCGCGGAAGCAATGCGGGAAAGCTTCGCGACGGCAAATACAGCACCCGCAACGCCTACAAAGCCGGCGACACCATTACCGTCACCTGCGAGGAGGAGATGGCCGGCATTTACATTCAATGGGGCACGGAAGTGAAGCCCTATCACCTTGTGTACGGCGGCCGCGAGGAAACCCACGGTGAGAACGGTTTCCTGCATGACTACGTAAAACTTGAGGAGAGAGAGAAGGAAGTTGTGATCCGGCTCGATTCGGATATGCAGATCTGCGAGATCTATGCGTATTCTCCGGGAAAACTTCCCGCCGATGTGCAGGTGTGGGAGCCTGTTTTGGATAAGGCGGACATGCTGGTGCTTCCGACACACTCCGACGACTGTATTCTCTTTATGGGCGCGGTGTTGAACCAGTACGGCGGACAGCAGAAGCTGCGCGTTCAGGTTGCGTACATGTGCGAGCACTGGACATACAGTTCGTCTTCGCACATCCGAGAGCATGAGAGACTTGACGGTCTGTGGTACAGCGGCATTCGCAATTACCCGATCGTCATGGGCTACAAGGACATTTTCATCGATTACAATCAGCCGGCGGATAAGGCGTTGGCGAGTGCAAAGAAAAAGTACGACTACGAAGCGCTCAAGGCCAGTGTCTGCGAGGCAATTCGGCGGTTTAAACCGCTCGTTGTCGTCGCGCATGACATCAACGGCGAGTACGGACACGGAGGACACATCATTTTCTGCGCCGCGCTGCGCGATGTGCTCGATCACACGGCGGACGAGACCTATCTGCCGGAGTCGGCACAAGAATACGGCGTCTGGGACGTTCCGAAGACATACCTGCACCTTTACGGTGAGAACAAGTTGAGACTCACCACGCGGGAGCCGCTTTCCGAATTCGGCGGAAAGACGTCGCTCGAGGTCGCCAAGGAAGCGTACAAGAAACACGAGACGCAGCAGTGGACGTCCTTCAAGGTCGACGACGAGTATAAGCACAGCATTGCGGATTTCGGTCTCTTCCGCACGACGGTCGGCCAGAACACCGGCAACGATATGATGGAAAATGTCGTCTCCTACGAGGAGCAGGAGCGCATCGCCGAGGAGGCAAGGCGAGCCGAGGAAGAGCGGCTGGCGGAGGAGGCGAGAAAAGCGGAAGAGGCAAGACTGGCGGAGGAAGCCCGCAAGGCGGAGGAAGCCCGGATTGCCGCGGAAGCGGAGAAGAAGGCGGAAGAAGAGCGCGAACGTATACAACAGGAGGGTCTTCGCAAGGAACAGGAGATCGCGGAGAAACAGGAAAAGAAAAAACTTGGTTGGAAGATCGCCGCGTACGTGGGAATCGGAATCTGCGGGGCATTTTTGATCTGCCTGTGCGTCCGACAGAGAAACCGGTTGAAGAAGAAGCGTGCAAGATTGGCGGCAAGGAGAAGAAAGGCAGGACAGTGACCGGTGTACGGTGAGAAAGGAGAAGGCAATGGTGTGCGAAAGACAGAGAAACAGAGTTTGGGGAATCATTTTCCGATGCGTGATGCTGCTTGTGATGACGGTCGCGATCGTGTGGCTGTTCCGTGCGGAGACGTTTGCGGAGAATACCGAGAGCGTGCAGATCACCGAGAGCACGTTCCCGGATCCGGCGTTTCGTGAGTATGTCAGAAAGTTTGATAAAGACGGGAACGGTTGGCTGGATTACGATGAGCGGAAGCAGGTAACGTATATCGGATTGTATCAAAAGGGCGTTACCGATATAACCGGTGTTGAGGTCTTTGAGTATTTGGACTATCTTGATGCACCCAATCTGGAAGTGCCTTTTGACATGACCGCGCACCCTGAGATGGATATTTTGTATTTAAGTGATTGTAGCTTGGAAAGCCTTGATCTCAGTCATTATCCGAAACTTTATTCCGCTTCTTTGAGCGGGGATCGTCTGGCAACGGTAATTCTGGGCGAAAAGAAGGAACTCACCAGTTTTCAATGTTACGGAACTCTTACGGAAATCGATTTCAGTAAGGCTAATAATCTGGAGAGAATTGTAGTCGGCTGTAATGATAATTTAGTCAAGTTGACCCTCGGAAGCCAGCCGAAACTGAAGTATCTGGATGCCCAGGGAAACAAGTTGACGAAGTTGGATCTCACGGGCTGTACCGCTTTGGAACACCTGGATCTGCATATCAATGAGCTGACGCAGATCAATCTGGATAACTGCAAGAATCTGACGGAGCTGCATTTGGCGTCGAATCCTATTGATCAGTTAGACGTTTCTCAACTGCGGAACTTGAAGATATTGACAATCGGAGGCTTCGGTAACAAAGTGAATTCTCTGAAAGTTCCTGAAACGTTGCAGGAACTGCAATTGTATGATTGTTCGGCCGACGAGCTGGATTTTACAAAACTGCGCCAATTGACTAAATTGGTTATTCAACAGACGGTTATTTCGAACCTGGATTTGCGAAACTGCTCGGACCTTGACTATGTTTATTTGGGTAGTGGGGCCAAAATCGATTCGCTTTTGATAACAGCTCCGAAACTGACGAGGTTCGAGTGGTATTATGCTTCAGCTAAAAATTCGAAAGAACTGGATCTTTCTGCCAGCGGTGCTTTGAAAAGACTGTCATTCAGTGGAGTGGGAAGTGCCAAGTTCACGGTTTATCTGGCACCCGGTGTTGCGGATTCTCTGACCGAGTGTAGTGTTCCTAATGGAGTTCAACTGGTTGAGAAGAATGTGAAAGTGTTGTCATTTGAGCTGAACGGCGGTGATTCCGGGAAGCCTGTTGCAATTGCGGCAACGCCGGGGTCGGCGGTTACGATTCCGAAATCGTCACCGGTGAGACCGTTGTATTACTTCTTGGGCTGGTCGACTGATCCGAAAGCGACAACCGCAACGTATAAGTCGGGAAACAGCGTGACGCTCTCCGACAATGTTACCTTGTATGCAGTGTGGAAAAAGAGCGCGACTGCGACGCTGCATTTTGATAAAAACAATTTCTATGCCTCGGCGAAAGTTCCGGAGGATATTGAAGTAGTACGCGGAGCTGCAGCTGTGATTCCCCGCATGGTACCGAACGGAGTGAATTATTACTTTTTGGGATGGAGTGTTGACCCCAAAGCGTCAACCGCAACGTATAAGAGCGGAGACACAATAACGATGTCTTCGGATCTGACGTTGTACGGTGTGTGGAAACCGGGCGTAATCAATGTTTCGTTTGACATAAACGGAGCAACAGGAGAAACTCCTGCAACAATCCGGTTTTCCGGGAAATCCCCGGCGACATTCACCTTGCCGGAAATAAACGCGACACGCAAGGGATATAAGTTTGTTACATGGCAATTGAACAATACTAACCGGCAACGGTTGCCGGGACAGCAAGACAGTGTTTACTGGGATAGAACGTATTCCGCTATATGGGAATTAAGAGAGTATTCCGTCACGTATCACCTTGACGGAGGCACGAATCATCCGGACAATCCGTCGACATATACGATTAATTCGCACGTTGTTCTGAAGGCACCGACGAAGGCCGGCTACACGTTCGCCGGATGGTACACGGATGCAGCGATGACGAAGAGATCGTCCGGGATCGCGGTGGGGTCCATCTCGAATCGCGTATTTTACGCAAAATTCGTCGAGGCAGCCAACGTCAGTCTGAATTTCAACCTGAACGGCGGAAAATCCGGCGCGCCCGCGGCGATAACAGTCAAGAGCGGATCTTCGGTGACGGTGCCGAAGTCGAGCCCTGTCCGCAGCGGCTACTGGTTCCTCGGCTGGTCGGACAGCAAGACGGCGACATCCGTAAAATACAAGGGCGACAGTGTGCTGACGCTCACGAAGAATACGACGCTGTACGCGGTGTGGTCGCTTCGCACATACAAGATCACGTACCACCTCGACGGCGGTACGAACCATCCCGACAACCCGGCGACGTACAAGATCACCAGCCCGGCGCTGTATCTGAAGGCGCCGACCAAGGCGGGATACCGGTTCGTCGGATGGTATACGGACGCAGCCATGACAAAGAAGTCCAGCGGCGTTGCTCCGGGAAGCATCATGGACCGCGAGTTCTACGCAAAATTCGAAAAGATTCAATGATCGATACAACGGCGCATCGGTACCGAAACCGGTGCGCCGATTTTTTTGATGATTCGGAAAATTTCTTGTGGAAGTCGCAATGGAATCGTGATATACTAAATTCGTATGGGCTGATTTTCCGGAAAGGACGGACAGGATGAGCGACCCGCGTAAGAAAAAGCAAACCGGCGAGACCCTGCGGATGCTGTTTTTGGTGACGCAGGTCGGGTTGTGCATGGCTTCCGCGCTGGCGGTCGGCGGCTTGCTGGGATACGGCGCCGATCGGTTGTTCGGAACGCTTCCGATCCTTACGATCGTCGGATTGTTTCTGGGAATGGCGGCGGGATTCCGAAGCGCCTGGGCGCTGGTCGCAAAGTACACGAGGGATTCGCAGGAGCCGGAGAAACCGGTGAAGGACGAGAAACTCGCTGAGGCCGAAAAGGAATTTCAGCGATGGAAGAACAGCAGAGGTTGACGCTCGGAGGTTGCGATGTTCGGACGAAAGAGAGGACCCCGTCTTCGCGACGTGGTGCGGGAGATGGCCGGCGGAAGTCCGGCGGAGCTGCGCAGTCCGGAGGAGATCGACGTCGAGCTGGATGAGGAAGCGGCGGAAGCCCTGGAGGAGGATCGGGTTGTCGATCCGATCGATGAGGGCAGCGAGAGAGCGATCCGTGAGATGCAGGAGGCGGAGGAGATCCACAGGGATCTGATCTGCGGTTGCATTTTCCTGAGCATCGTACTTTTGCTCGGCATGATCTGGGCCAGACCGGCCTGGCGATATGCGTTGGGCGTCGTCATCGGAGGCGGCGTCGCGGTGTATCTGCTGGTGCATATGTACCGGTCCATCGGCTGGGAACTGACGATGGAACCGCAGGAGGCGGACCGGTACGCGAGAAAGCGATCGGCGCTTCGGTATATCGTTGTACTGCTGGCGATCGTTGCGGTGATGTTAGGGCTCGGCAAAGCGGCCGGAGTCGGCTGTGCCGTTGCCGTTATCATGATAAAACCGGCTGCGTACCTGCAGCCGACAACAGCGAAGATCCGGAAGAAACTCGGTTTTCGCAAAGAATAGATCAATAGTACATGCCGGGCTGCGGATGCGGCCGGGCAAAGGAAGGTGATAGAGTGAGTTTGGGAAGCGAACTGCTTTCGGCCCTGGCTGTCCGCGGAGTCGGGCGCACGCCGGAAGTGATATCGCGCAGCAGCGATGACATCGGTTCGAAGATCGGAATCAACGGATATGCGTCCTTCACACTGTTCGGATTTCGGTTCTGGATCACATCGACGCATATCGCGCTTCTGATCATAGTCATTGCGGTGACGGTGCTCGCGATCATTGCGAATCGCGTGATCCGACGCTCCGACCCGTACAAGAAGCCGGGAATTGTGATGACGATCATCGAGAGCGTAGTGGATTTCATCGACAAGACAACATACTCGAACATGGGCGAGAAACACGGAGGTGCTTTCCGGAATTACATCGGAACGCTGTTACTGTTTATCTTTTTCTCAAACATCTCGGGCGTGTTTGGGCTCCGGCCGCCGACGGCGGATTACGGTGTCACGTTCGGTTTGGCGATGATCACATTTTTCATCATCCACTACAACGGTTTCAAATATCAGAAGATGGGGCACATTACGGGATTGTTTGATCCGATCCCGCTCACGCCGATCAACATCATCGGCGAGATCTCAACGCCGATCTCGATGTCGTTGCGTCTCTTCGGAAACGTGCTGTGCGGAACCGTTATCATGGGGTTGTTGTACAACCTTTTGCCGCAGTTTCTGCTGCTGTTCTGGCCGGGTGCGCTGCACATCTATTTCGACTTGTTCAGCGGCGCGATCCAGGCGTATGTTTTCACCATGCTGACCATGGTGTTTGTCTCAAAGAACTTCGACGAATAAAATCGATAAATCATTTTACAGGAGGATCTTACAATGGATGGTATCTTCAACAAGGAATTCGTACAGGGTTGCTCGGCACTCGGCGCAGGCATCGCGATGATCGCCGGTATGGGCCCGGGAATCGGTCAGGGTTACGCTGCAGGCCAGGGTGCTGCTGCGGTTGGTCGTAACCCCGGTGCGAGAGGTACGGTTATGGGTACGATGATTCTCGGTCAGGCAGTTGCCGAGACGACCGGTCTGTATTCCCTCATCGTTGCAATTCTGTTGATCTTCGTTAACCCTTGGGCATAAACCCGGGCGATCGGCAGTACGAAATTCGCCGGCCTTAAAGGGGTCGTCGATGAGGAGGGAACAGTGAACGGATTGGCAGTAAAATTAGCATTGCTGGAAACGGACTCGGGAATGAGCGGAAAGATCTTCGGATTGGACGTCCAGATCATTTTCGACGCGCTGATTCTGGCTCTTGCGGTATTTTTCCTGTTCTTCCTGTTGTCCTATTTCGTGTTCAATCCCGCAAGGGATTTCCTTCAGAAGCGCGCGGAGCGGATTGAGGCGGACCTCAATGCCGCGGCGGAGGAGAAGAAGGAAGCCATGGAGTTCAAGGCGGAGTACGACGCCCGTCTGGCTGATGCCGACGCGGAGGTCGACCGGATCCTGAGCGAGGGCAAGCGCAAGGCGAAGCGCCGTGAGAGCGAGATCATTGACGCGGCCAACGCCGAGGCGGCCCGCATCATGGAGCGCACGGAGCGCGAGATCGAGCTCGAGAAGAGCAAGGTTCGGGACGACGTGAAGAAGGAAATGATCGAGGTTGCTACGGAGATGGCGGGACGCTTCGTTTCGGAGCGCATGTCCGCCGAGAAGCAGGAGCAGCTGGTTGACTCTGTCCTTGCGGAAATGGGTGATACGACATGGCGGGAGTAGTGAGCAATACATACGGCCACGCCCTGTTTGAGATTGCCGTTTCGGAAGGGGCCGTTGACCGCTATCTGGAAGAAGCGCAGACCGTTTTAACGGTTCTTGCGGAAAATCCCGACGTGCTGAAGCTCTACGAGCATCCGAAGATCACGCCGGAGGAAAAACAGGATTTTACGGAGAAGTGCTTCGGAGGGCGCGTCAGCAACAACATGACGGGCTTTCTGGTGCTGGCCGTGCGAAACGGCCGCGAGAAGGAGCTTCCCCGGATGCTTCGCGAAATGATCCGCGAGGCGAAGGAATACAAAGGAATCGGCATCGTCAGCGTGACGACTCCGACTCCGCTTACCGCTGAACAGCGCGTCCGCGTGGAGCGGAAGATCCTGGCAACGACCGGGTATCGCACGCTGGAGACCGAGTATACGATCGACCCCGCCTTGATCGGCGGGATAGTGATCCGCATCGGGGACCGCGTGCTGGACGCAAGCATCAGCACACAGTTACAGGGCCTTAAGAAAGAACTTCTGCAAGTGCAGATCGGACTTTAAAGAAGGGAAGGTACTTAGGTTTGAGTATTAAACCGGAAGAGATCAGCTCCGTAATCCGGGAGCAGATCAAGCGATACAGTACAAAACTCGTGGTGTCGGATGTCGGCACCGTAATTCAGGTGGCAGACGGCATCGCGCGTATCCATGGTTTGGAAAATGCTATGCAGGGCGAGTTGCTGCAGTTCCCCAATGACGTCTTCGGCATGGTCATGAACCTTGAGCAGGACAATGTCGGTGCCGTTTTGCTGGGCGATACCTCGCTGATCCGCGAGGGCGATGTCGTTAAGACGACGGGCCGCGTTATCGAGGTCCCGGTCGGCGACTGCATGCTCGGCCGCGTTGTGAACGCACTCGGTCAGCCCATCGACGGCAAAGGGCCGATCGCGGCAAGTTCATACCGCCAGATCGAGCGTGTTGCGAGCGGCGTTATCAGCCGTAAAAGCGTCGACACGCCGCTTCAGACAGGTATCAAGGCTATCGACTCCATGATCCCGATCGGCCGCGGCCAGCGCGAGTTGATCATCGGAGACCGCCAGACCGGTAAGACGGCCATCGCCATCGATACCATCATCAATCAGAAGAAGGAAAATGTCCTTTGCATCTATGTCGCCATCGGCCAGAAGGCCTCCACGGTCGCGAACATCGTGAAGACCCTGAACGAGTACGGTGCCATGGATTACACGACGATCGTGGCTGCTACCGCGAGCGAGCTCGCTCCGCTGCAGTATATCGCGCCCTATGCAGGATGCGCCATCGGTGAGGAATGGATGGAGCAGGGCAAGGACGTTCTGATCATTTACGACGATCTTTCCAAGCATGCGGCGGCGTACCGTACACTGTCCCTGCTTCTCAAGAGACCGCCGGGGCGTGAGGCTTATCCGGGCGACGTATTCTACCTGCACAGCCGTCTGCTGGAGCGTGCCGCGAGACTTTCGGACAAACTCGGCGGCGGTTCGCTCACGGCTTTGCCGATCATTGAGACGCAGGCAGGCGACGTGTCCGCTTACATTCCGACCAACGTTATTTCCATCACCGACGGCCAGATCTATCTGGAGACGGAGATGTTCAATTCCGGGTTCCGTCCGGCGGTTAACGCCGGTCTGTCCGTATCCCGAGTCGGCGGTGCGGCGCAGATCAAGGCTATGAAGAAGATCGCGGGACCGATCCGTATCGAGCTCGCGCAGTATCGTGAGCTGGCGGCATTTTCCCAGTTCGGATCGGACCTCGACGCCGACACGAAGGAAAAGCTTGCACAGGGCGAGCGCATCCGCGAAGTCCTGAAGCAGCCGCAGTATCGACCGATGCCGGTTGAGCAGCAGATCGTGATCATTTACGCGGCGACGAAGAAGCATCTTCTCGACATCGCCGTTTCGGATATCGCGGAGTTCGAGCGCGCTCTCTTCGAGCTGATCGACAGCCGCTACCCGGAGATCTTCAAGACCATCCGCGAGCAGAAAGTGCTGACCGAGGAAGTTGAGCCGACGCTGATCCTGGCGATCGAGCAGACGAAGGAAGCATTTTCCGGACGATAGGACGATCCGGCGGGAGCCGGAGTAATCGATAAGTGGCATTTTCCGCGGAAAATGCCGAAGGAGTAAACAGCCTATGGCTTCGATGAGAGACATCAAGAGGCGGACGCAGAGTATCCGCAGCACCGGCCAGATCACGAAGGCGATGAAGCTCGTGTCGACGGTGAAACTGCAGAAGGCTCGCGGACGTGCGGAGGAAGCCAAGCCGTATTTCAACCATCTCTATCAAACGATCGTGACGATGTTCGACCGCGCGACGCCGGAGATCCGGGAGCATTACTCGAGACCTTCGGGCAATGCGAAAAAAGCGGTGATCGTGATCACCTCGAACCGCGGTCTGGCGGGAGGATATAACTCCAACGTTGTCAAGCAGGTGCTCGGCAGCGGCATCGCCAAGGAGGACGCGATGATCTACGCGGTCGGCCGCAAAGGGCGTGACGCTCTGCGGCTTCGCGGCTACGAGATCGTCAAGGATTACTCGGAGACGATGAACAACCCGCTGTACAGCGACGCTTCGGACATCAGCACCGATGTGATGGAGGCATTTGAAAACGGTACGGTGAACGAGATCTATATCGCGTTCACGGTCTTCCGAAACACCGTGAGCCAGGTTCCGACCTTCCTTAAGTTGTTGCCCGCCGACATCGGGATTGACGGGGACAGCGACCCCAATACCGGCGCGGCGGAAGCTTTGATGAACTTCGAGCCGGATCCCGAGGAAGCGCTTCGGATGATCATTCCGAAGTACGTCAGCGGTGAGATCTTCGGCGCCATCATGGAGGCGTACGCCAGCGAGAACGGTGCGCGTATGCAGGCCATGGACAACGCCACCAACAATGCAAATGATATGATCGGCAAATTGGAACTTGCCTACAACCGTGCGCGCCAGGGCTCGATCACCCAGGAACTCACGGAGATCATCGCAGGGGCCAATGCGCTTGACACGTGAGTGGGATTTCGCAGGCAAGGCGCCTGACGGACAGTTCCGGGCGACTACGTGTCCGGTTCACCCTCACAGGCGGGGCCGTTTCTGCGGAACTCGCTTCGCTCAAACAATCCTCGAAACGACCCGTTCGGGTTTCCGCACACGGAGTCGCCCCTCGCTTCGCGAGGTCACATGTCCGTCAGGCGCACTTGCCTGCGAAAGCACTCTCGTGCAATGCGTTGGACTGTGATAATGGGAATGATTTGAGCTTAAAAGGTAGTTTTAGGTAAAGGAGAAAGACCTGTGGACAAGAATATTGGAAAAATTACACAGATCATCGGTGCCGTCTTGGACATCCGTTTCTCGGAAGGTAACCTTCCGGAGATCTACGATGCCATCAAGATTCAGCGCCGTAACGGCGAGTGGCTCGTCGTTGAGGTTGCGCAGCACCTCGGGGACGATACGGTTCGCTGTATCGCCATGGGACCGACGGATGGTCTTGTGCGCGGCATGGAGGCGATATCCACCGGTGCACCGATCACGGTGCCGGTAGGTGAGGCGACGCTCGGCCGTATGTTTAACGTGCTCGGCGAGCCGATTGATGAGAAGGAAGCACCGCAGGATGTGGAGTACTATCCGATTCATCGTCCGGCTCCGGATTTCGCGGAGCAGTCCACGGACACGCAGATCCTCGAGACCGGCATCAAGGTCGTCGACCTGCTCTGCCCGTATCAGAAGGGTGGTAAGATCGGCCTCTTCGGCGGTGCCGGCGTAGGCAAGACCGTGTTGATCCAGGAGCTGATCACCAACATCGCGACGGAGCACGGCGGTTATTCCGTATTTACCGGCGTAGGCGAGCGCACGCGTGAGGGTAACGACCTTTACTACGAAATGATCGAGTCCGGCGTTATCAACAAGACGACCATGGTCTTCGGTCAGATGAACGAGCCGCCGGGAGCCCGTATGCGTGTAGGTCTCACGGGACTTACGATGGCGGAGTATTTCCGTGATAAGGGCGGCAAGGACGTTTTGCTGTTCATCGATAACATTTTCCGATTCACCCAGGCAGGCTCGGAGGTGTCCGCACTTCTCGGACGTATGCCTTCGGCCGTAGGTTACCAGCCGACGCTGCAGACGGAGATGGGCGCTCTGCAGGAGCGTATCACCTCGACGAAAAACGGTTCCATCACCTCGGTTCAGGCCGTCTATGTGCCTGCCGATGACCTGACGGACCCGGCACCGGCTACGACGTTCGCACACCTTGATGCGACCACCGTTTTGTCGCGTTCCATCGTGGAGCTCGGTATTTATCCGGCAGTTGACCCGCTGGATTCGACGTCGCGTATCCTCGACCCCCGCGTGGTCGGCGAGGAGCACTACAAGGTAGCGCGCGGTGTGCAGGAGATCTTGCAGAGATATAAGGAACTTCAGGATATCATCGCAATCCTCGGTATGGACGAGCTTTCCGAGGACGAGAAGCTTTTGGTTGCGCGTGCCCGCAAGGTACAGCGTTTCCTGTCGCAGCCGTTCCACGTAGCGGAGCAGTTCACCGGTCTTCCGGGACGCTATGTTCCGCTGTCGGAGACCATCCAGGGCTTCAAGGAGATCCTGGAAGGCAAGCATGACGACATTCCGGAGAGTTATTTCCTGAATGCCGGCAGCATTGAGGATGTAGTGGAGCGCGCGAGAGATCGGGAGTGATTGACGTATGGCAGAGGAACGATACATTCGGCTGAAGGTGTATTCCCCGACAAGAATCTTCTTCGAGGGTGATGCCGACCTGGTCGAATTTACCACAACCGAAGGAGAGATCGGCGTGTATCGGAACCACGTGCCGTTGACGGTCGTGGTGGCGCCCGGCGTGCTTCGGATCACGAAGGACGGCGAGACGAAGGAAGCGACGCTGCTCGAGGGTTTTGCCACGATCCTGCAGGATGAGATCGTCGTTCTGTCGGAGGCATGCGAATGGCCCGAAGAGATCGACGTGCGGAGAGCCGAAGAGGCGAGGATCCGCGCGGAGCGGCGCATGAAGTCAGAGACGGAAACCAATTACAGCCGCGCGGAGCTGGCGCTTCGCAGGGCGTTGATCCGGCTGAAGTTGGCAGGGAAGGAGTGAGCCGGGGACGGTTCATTTTCCGAAGCTAAGAGGTCAGGTCCCAATGCGGGAGACGGAATGGAGGAGCGATGGCACTGGTCATCATCACAGGATTATCCGGAGCCGGCAAATCGGTCGCAATCAATGCGCTCGAGGATATGGGGTATTATTGCGTCGATAATCTGCCGGCGAAATTTCTCGTCAGCTTTGCCGATCTCTACGGCATGACCGAGAACAAAGAAGAGAAGAAGATTGCGACGGTCGTCGACATCCGCGGGAAAGACACGTTCGGGGATTTCTATCAGGCGATGGAGGAACTCAGCCGGAGAAAATATCCGTATCATGTCATGTTCCTCGACTGCGACACGCAGGTGCTCATCCAGCGCTACAAATTCACGCGCCGCAGGCATCCGCTGATGGAGGACAGCAATCTTTCAATGGAGGATGCCATCGCGCTGGAGCGTGAGTGGATGAAAAATATCCGCGTCAAATCAGACTATCTGATCGACACCACGACGGTGAAAGCGGCCCAGCTTCGCGAGAAGATCATGAAGATCCTCTCGGCCGAGCCGGAGTCGGATTCCATGCTGATCCGCACGCTTTCCTTCGGCTTTAAGGAGGGAATCGCGTCGGATGCGGATCTCGTCTTCGACGTTCGCTGCCTGCCGAATCCGTATTACATCGAAGAGTTGAAAAACCACACCGGTCTTGAGGACTGCGTGCGGGATTACATTATGAGTTTCCCGGAAAGCCGGGAGCTTCTGGAGAGGATCATTGAACTTGTGACATTCCTTCTGCCGCTGTACCGCAAGGAAGGAAAGCGCGAGCTCGTGGTGGCTTTCGGATGCACAGGCGGGCGTCATCGCTCGGTGTGCTTCGCACAGGCGCTGGCGGCACATATGGCCGCGAAGGGGCAGCGCGTGATCGTGAGCCATCGCGAACTGGAACGAGAATAGGGGGTGACAACTATGGCAATCCTGTTGGCCGGCGGTGCCGGTTACATCGGATCTCATACGGCGGTCGAATTCCTGAACGCGGGATACGAAGTCGTGATCATTGACAATCTGTATAATTCCAAGGCAGAGGCAGTCCGTCGCGTGGAGAAGATCACCGGCAAGACGGTTCCGTTTTACCGCATCGACGCGTGCGATGAGGATGCGCTGCGAAAGGTCTTTTCGGAGCAGAAGATCGATACGGTGGTTCATTTTGCGGGCATGAAGGCTGTCGGCGAGTCGGTGGCAAAGCCGTTAATGTACTATCGGAACAATCTGAATGCGACGATCGCGTTGCTGACGGTCATGAAGGAATTCGGATGCCGCAATCTCATCTACAGTTCGTCCGCGACGGTCTACGGCAACACGCCGACGATGCCGCTTCTGGAGACGATGCCTAAGGGCGAGTGCACCAATCCCTACGGCTGGACAAAGTGGATGTGCGAGCAGATCCTTCGCGACGCGACGACGGCGGATCCCGAGCTTTCGGTTGTGCTGTTGCGCTATTTCAACCCCATCGGATCTCACGAGAGCGGTATTATCGGAGAGGATCCGCAGGGCATTCCGAATAACATTTTCCCGTATATCACGCAGGTTGCCGTGAGACGTCTGCCGAAGCTTACGGTGTTCGGCAACGATTACGACACTCCGGACGGAACGGGCGTACGCGACTACATTCATGTGGTTGACTTGGCGCGCGGCCATGTGGCAGCGGTTCCGTACGCAAAGGAGCACACGGGCACGGAGATCATCAACCTGGGCACCGGCCGAGGGACGAGCGTCCTCGAGATGGTGGAGGCATTCCAGCGCGTGAACAATGTAGAAATCCCCTATGTGATCGGGCCTCGCCGCCCGGGCGACGTCGCTGTGTGCTACGCTAACGCCGACCGCGCATGGGAGCTTCTGGGATGGAAGGCCGAGAAAGATCTCGACGATATGTGCCGGGACGGTTTCCGCTGGCAGACGATGAACCCCATGGGATATCCGGACGAATGAGCTGTAAAAAATGCACAGTGATTTTTGGTCATTTTGCGTAAAATGAATTCAATCGCTCCTCGTGAGGAGCGCGTAAAATTGTGGAACATGCTTTGTGGAACAGGGCATTTTCCACAATTTTTTTGTGCGCGCTTTGCTATCATGATAATACATCTACCGCACGGGTCGTCCCGTGCGTCAATCCGGTCGTCTGATGGCTGTTTCCTTACCAAAGCTCCTGTCTGTGTCTTTTCGGGCGGCCGGATTCCGGATGAATTTGTGTGATTGATGGGGAGAAGGAAAATGAGAATACGTTTGGGAAACCGGGCGCATGCGATGTTGCTTGCGCTTATCTTTGCAGTGTCCGCTCTGTGCGGAGACGCGGCTTTCGGAGCGGAAGAAGCCGCAAAAACGGGGCGCGTTGCCGCTTCCGTGAAAACCGGGGATGTCACTTGGCGTGCGGCAGAAACAACGACGATGATCGGTCAGACACTTCCGCAGAAAGAGACGCCGAAATATCTTTTGGTGCAGCCCTACGTGGACTCCGCGTGGGATTCCAGCTGGAACGATCTGCACTATGTTTACCCGCAGGGCAAGCCTGAGGAGCGCTATGTCGCATATTGTCTCGAGTCGCATCGAGAGAGTCCGAGCGGGCAGAAATACACGCTTGTGAGCAACCCGGGCTTCAGTAAGAAGACGGAAAACGGGCTGAAGACCATTTTCCGCCTCGGATTCCCTTACAGCAACACGTTCGGCGACAAGGGGGAGTATGTCCTCAATGATACGGACGCGCAGGCGGCAACGCAGATTGCCATTCGCTTCTGGATGTCCTATCGCCAGTCGCTTGAGACGGACCGCGACTACCATGTCATTAAGGGACTGAATCCGAACAAAGGCCGTGTCAAAGCGGCGGACTCGACGGCCGCGAAGCGCGTTTACGACGCCGCGATGTGGCTGTATAAACTGGCGGAGAAGGGCTATTCGCCGGATTTTGCGATGTCGATCACCAAAGTCTCCTCGTCGCAGCCGACGACGTCGGGAAGCACCGCATACTATAAATGGTCCGTTCGCGTACAACTGAAGGGCGACGGCAATTCGCTTGCGTGCGACCGCGCGGTTTTGGAAAGCCTGAAAGTTGTCGATTCCTCCGGTAAATCCACTGAGATCATCTGCGACTCGGTCAGCGGAACCGCCCACGGTGCGGTTGCCAGATCGACCGGCTTCACAGCGAAAGACGGCGAGACTGTGACATTTTCCTGGCCGGCATCGGCGAATCTTGCCGGCAAGAAAGTTGTCGCGACATTTGTCGGAGTCTCCGACAAGGCGGACATCTCGCTTCTGTACATGGGCACAAGCAGCAGTAACATACAAAAGTTGTTCGTTACGAAGCTCGATGTCGGGGAAGTGAAGCGTGTGAGCACCGAGACATCTTTTGCGCGGATGCTAACACCAACGCCGACGCCGACGAACAGTCCGACGCCGACGCCAACGAACACACCGACGCCGACGCCGACGAACAGTCCGACGCCGACGCCAACGAACAGTCCAACACCGACGCCAACGAATACACCGACGCCGACAAACAGTCCGACGCCGACGAACAGTCCAACGCCGACACCGACGAACAGTCCAACGCCGACACCAACAAATACACCAACGCCGACGCCGACACCAACGAACAGTCCGACGCCGACACCAACAAATACACCAACGCCGACGCCGACGAACAGTCCGACGCCGACGCCGACAAATACACCAACGCCGACGCCGACGAACAGTCCGACGCCGACGCCGACAAACAGTCCAACGCCAACGCCAACGAACAGTCCGACGCCGACGCCGATAAATACACCAACACCAACGCCGACGAACAGTCCGACGCCGACACCGACGAAGAGGCCGACACCGACAGGCATGCCGACGCCGCCGGCGGAGGGAAGAAAATTTGTGCAGCCGGATGCGCCGGGATCGCCGAAAACAGGGGACGGCGCAGGGGAGAAATTGCTTTTGTTCGGAGCGATCGCATTTTTCGCGATAGGGTTTTTGTTGCTTGCGAAGCAGAGAAAGAGAGATGACGGGAAAAGGACGTTTCGCGGAAAGTAAGGCAGATTGCCGTTGATAATCTTGCCGCAATGTGGTATAAGAGAGTTGTCCGTAGTATTTTGAAGAGGAGGACAATTATGAAGTACAGAACCAGTGGAACTTGTTCATCGCAGATTTCCTACGATGTTGTTACGGAAAACGGTGTTGAGGTCGTTCGGAACGTTGTTTATACCGGCGGCTGCAACGGCAATCTTCAGGGAATCGGCAGACTTGTCGAGGGACTTCCCGTGGACGAAGTGATTGAGAGACTGCAGGGAATTCGCTGCGGCTACAAGTCGACTTCCTGCCCGGATCAGTTGGCAAAAGCCCTGTTGGAGTACAAGGCAACGCAGCAGGCCTGACGGAAGGCTACGAGTGAAAGGAGATACGGCGGCAAAGGTCTCGACCTTTGCCGTCTTTGTCGGATAGTATGAAGAGAATCGTTCTTACGGGCGGCGGCACTGCCGGCCATGTGACACCGAATATCGCTTTGATCGACCGGCTTAAGGAAGAGGGGTTCGATATCGTTTATATCGGGTCGAAGGAAGGCATTGAGAAACAGTTGATCGAAAATCTGGGCATTCCGTACTACGGGATCAGTTCCGGCAAGCTGCGCCGTTATTTTTCAATGAAGAATTTTACGGATCCGTTCCGTGTGCAGCACGGGTATCATGAGGCGAGAAAACTCATGAAAGAGCTGAAACCGTCGGTCGTGTTTTCCAAAGGCGGTTTTGTTTCCGTGCCGGTTGTGGTGGCAGCGGGAAAAAAGAAGATTCCCACGGTGATCCACGAGTCGGACATGACTCCCGGACTGGCCAACAAGATCAGCATTCGGTATGCGACGAAAGTGTGCTGCAACTTCAAGGAGACGCTAGAGCACGTTAAAGGCAAGGGAATTCACACCGGCACGCCGATCCGCAAGGAACTTTTCACGGGGACGCGGGAAGCCGGCCTGGCGTATGCCGGGTTTGACGGAAAGAAGCCGGTCATCCTGGTTGTCGGCGGAAGCACCGGCGCGGTGCGCGTCAACGAGGCCGTGAGAGCGGCGCTGCCGCAGCTGTTGCCGGAGTTTGACGTGTTGCATCTGTGCGGCAAAGGGAAGATGGACGAGTCCGTTGCATATGACGGTTACGTTCAGCGTGAGTACTGCGACAAGGAGATGAAGGATGTGCTGGCGATGGCGGACGTGGTCGTTTCGCGCGCCGGAGCCAACGCCATCTGCGAGTTGCTGGCGCTTCACAAGCCGAATCTGCTGATTCCGCTGTCGGCGGAAGCGAGTCGCGGGGATCAGCTGCTCAATGCGGCGTCCTTCGAGAAACAGGGATTCAGCATGGTCATGCAGGAGTCGGAGACCGAGCCTGATAAACTGACGGAGGCGGTCAAGGCGCTGTATCGCGACCGTGACAAGTATATTTCCGCGATGGAGGCAAGTCCGGCTTCGGACGCAACCGAGGTGATCGTCAACCTTTTGAAGGAACTTGCCGTCGAGCAGGAGTAAATAAAAAACAGAATAACAAAAAGGCTGTCGCATCGCTGATATGTACCCTCTTTACTGGACAAACCAGTAAGGAGGGTATTTTCATGCGTTATAGCTACGAGTTTAAAAGAAAATGTGTTGAGTTGTATCGTCAAGGTCAGTGGCCTGAGACGCCGGAAGGGATTAAGGATCCCGAGA
>JAFRYE010000074.1 GCA_017441265.1 Lachnospiraceae bacterium
ACATATTCCGCTATCTTTGCAGCATTCTTTCCCACGGTGTCCACGTAATACCCGCGGCACCAAAAGTGGCGATTTCCATACTTATATTTCAAATTGGCGTGCCGTTCAAATATCATCAGAGAACTCTTCCCTTTCAAATATCCCATCACTTCCGACACACTGTATTTTGGCGGTATCCTCACAAACATGTGCACATGATCCGGGCATGCTTCTGCTTCAATGATTTCCACGCCTTTGCGTTTGCATAAATCGCTCAAGATCCTTCCAACATCCGCCTTTATCTGCTTGTAGATCACTTTTCTACGATACTTTGGTGCAAATACAATATGGTACTTACATTCCCACGTTGTATGTGCTAAACTGTTCATGTCCATTTGGGCAAAACCTCCTTCGGTTATGTATGTGCGGTTGGCGAACCAGCACCTATTATACCTCAGGAGGTTTTTTTCTTGAAGCTAAAGCTCACTGGGGACACCCCTGCATAGCAGGGGGTTTTATTGGTTCTTCAAACCAAAAAAAACGGAGCATTCCGACTCGGAACGCTCCGTAATTTTTTGCGGATTCGCTACGTCCTTACTTCGAAGCAAGGAACGTATTAATCTCCTCAACCAGCATATCCACATCGATCCCGTGGATCTCGCAGGCCTGCTCCAGGCTCTCGCCCTGTGCTGACGGACATCCTACGCAATGCATACCGGCGCCCATCAAGATCGGCACCACATCGATATCATAGCGAAGAATATCACCGATTCGCATCTCTTTGTTGATAATCATACGTCTGACTGACCCTTTCTGTTGCACTTCTTACTACTCTGCTGCAGCGGGAGACGGTGTGATTCCCCGCTCGTCAGCGAATTTATTAGCACATGTCTTGCACACGTCACTGCAACCGTCTTCCAATGCCAGATCAACAGCGCTCTTGCCGTCTACCGAGCCGACCTTAGCCTCGTAAACCGTATCGCTGTCGTTGATGTGCTGGCAAGCCTTGTAGAGATGATACTTCTTACCGAACTGGGTGTAATAAACCGCCTGCTCCGGAAGAACGGCATCTGCATAAATACCTTCCTGCTCGGCCTTCTGCTCTGCGGAGAGCGGATTCCACTCATGACCTACCAAAACGCCGATGACCAGCGCGATGGCGCCGACTGCAACAGCCACGATCTTCGTGTTCTTGTCTGCCTTTTTATTCGTCAAAGTGAGAATGATAAACGGCAGGAACGCTGCTACAGCAACGATCAAACCCATGTTGTTCCAGATCCAGAAACCGACTTTGTTCTTCTCCGAAGCGGGGTCGATGCGGTTTGCCTTCTTCCACAACAGGGAACCTGCGATTACCAGAGCAAGGTCGATCACGATCAAAGCAACGATAGCAACCAGCGAATTCATGAACGTGATCTCAAGCTTCTTCGTAGCAATGAGGATTGCGAACACTTCGCAGGCAATTGCCAATACCCAAAGGATAACCGCTACTACACGCTTTCCGGTAGCACTGCCCTGATCTTTCGACGCAACGTATTTTCTTCCGCCTTCTTCAGACGATGCCGCCGCTGCAGGTCTCTTTCTGCGGGTGGACTCCGATGCGGAAACTACTTTCTTCTCGGCCATAACTTATCACTCCTTCTCTTACATTTTTATGAGACAACACCGGCGCAAATACGCCGATTTGTTGCTTACGGTGACATTATATACTACATTTACGGAATTTACAACGATAAACAAGGACTTTTTCAGCCGCAGCGCCTCGAAAAATCACTTGCATTCCTGTATTGAATGAAGTACACTGTTCTCAGTGAGTCAGCTGGCTCATAAGTTCGAAACAGGAGGATTTAACAATGGCATTTGTTATCAATGACGGTTGCGTTAAGTGCGGCGCTTGCGCCGGCGAGTGCCCGGTAGGCGCTATCAGTGAGGGTGAGGACAAGTACGAGATCGACGCGGATGCGTGCCTTGGCTGCGGTACCTGCGCTGCTACGTGCCCGACCGGTTCCATCGAAGAGGAGTAATTTCCGAAGAAACCGACAGACGAGGGGGGCTGCCAATGCAGCTCCCCTTTTCCATCATTTTCCGTAGCCGTAACGACGAAAAGGAGGTCTTGCATGTCGGTCAAACCCAAGCCCCGCAAACCGTTCCGAATCCGCCGTACTTACATTTTTGCGGCTTTTCTTGTTCTGGCTGCCGTGCTTGCGGTGCTCCCGATCAAGGGCAATCGCCTGGCTGACACGTTCCGGTTCTGTACGATCTACGCGATTTACGCAGGCCTGATCCTGTTCTGGATCCAGCTGGTGCGAAACCGCCTTCTTCCGTCCCGTTCCCGGCGGTATATCATCCTGTCCGCCGTTCTCATGCTGTTTTTCCTTTTGCTGCGCACATACCGATATCGCATTTCCTCCGCCGATACCGGCCTGATCGCGTGGTATTGTTACTATATTCCGCTGATCTTTTCACCGACATTCTTTTTGATGAGCTGCATCCGCTTCCGGCGCGCCGAGGATTCCTCGGAGATCGACGAGCACTGGCTTTTGCTGCCCGCGACGCTGATCGAGCTCGGCATTCTCACGAACAATCATTTTCATCTCGCGTTTGTCCCGCACCCCTGGGTCACCGACTTCAAAGGCGAGACGGGAACGTACACATACTCTCTCTTCTTCTATCTGGCGTACGGCTGGGCCATTCTCATGCTCGCCGCAGGCATCATGTACCTTCTGCGGGTTTCCCGACGCCTCCATGAGAGTAAAATGGTCTACATGCCGTTTTTGTTCATCTTCATCTGGATCACACTGCTGCTTCTTCTGGAACTCTCCGAACGGAAAGGTTTTCCGTTTCCGCTCCGGCTTCCGGAGATTCACATTTTCTGTATGCTGGGCGTCTTCGAGACCTGCATCCGACTGCGACTGATGCTCGTCAACAACGACTACTCGTCCTCCTTCGCATCCCTGCATCTGCCCGCCGTGATCACAAACCGCGACCTGACGCCGGTCTTCCGGACCGCAGTGCCGCTGAACGCCACACAGGAACAGCTCCGGGCGGCGCTGGAAGGCCCGATCCTGACTGATGAGGACACCCGTTTGCACTGCAACCCCATCCCCGCAGGCTACGTTTACTGGACCACCGACGAGAGCGCCGTACACCGCCTCCGCAGCGATCTGGAGGCCGCGAACGAGACTATCTCCATGGAAAATGAGCTGCTCCGCTACGAGAACGAGCAGAAGACCGAGCGCGCCCGCATCAACGCCCGCAACCGCCTGTATGCGCGGGCTGCGGCGGAGGTCTATCCCGCGCAGAAGCGCATCGAAGCGCTGATCGCGCAGGCGCAGCCGAACGCCCCGGAATTCCGCGACACGATGGCCGAGATCTGCCTGATGAACGCCTACGTCAAGCGCCGTGCCAACTTCGTCCTCCTTGCGGAGGAGCGCGATCGCATCACCGCTGTGGAAATGCACGCCGCCCTGCGGGAATCGGCCATTTGCCTCGGATATTGCGGGATCGCGGCGACCGTTGACGCCGCTGCCGTGGGGGATTTTTCGTACTCCGAAGCGACTTCTCTGTTCGATTCGTACGAGACCGTCGCCGAGGCGCTGCTCAGGCACGCGACGTTTCTGTGGATCGGTATCGCCGACTCCGGGTTGACCCTGATCGCAGACCGTCTCCCGCAATCGCTGCCCGACACACCGGTCGCCCCCGAATACTCCGATGAGGACGGACAGTTCCGGCTGACCTTCCGCAGGGAAGGAGGGACTGCCGTATGAAACCGTTTTTCGATGTCATGTTCGACCGGACCGGCTCCCTCATTCTGCTGGCTGCGTACATCCTGGTACTCGGCCAGATCCTGATCTGCCTGGAGATCATTCACCTGCGGCCGTACGTCCATGCGGCGATCATATCCTTCACGCATTTTGCGGTGGGATTCGCGATTCTCATGCTGCTGGAAACCGGTCACTGGGAAGTCACATGGGACGGCCGCATGAACGGGTCATATGGCCCCTTCGTGCAGTTCTTCCTGGACGTGCCGTGGATCGTCTATGCGCTCTTGGAGCTTGTTTCGCTGCTGATGCTGGTTTTCTCGGGTGTCCAGCTGCGGCTCTTCGTCGGACGACATGTGACCACCGCATCCATCAAGAGCGCCATCGACCTCCTGCCTTCCGGCATCTGCTTCGCCGACTCCGACGGCATCACACTGTCAAACCGCCGGATCAGCACCATCGCGCAGGACATCACCGGGGAGCCTCTCACGGAAGTCCACCGGTTCCTGCGGCTGCTGGCCGAGCATGGGGAAGAGCACAGCGGGAAACTCATGGCGCACGCGCAAAGCGGAACCGTCTGGCTGTTCGACCGCCGTCTCGTTACGGTGGACGGCCGCGCTTGTGACCAGATCGTCGCCTCCGACGTAACGGAGCTCACGCGGATCACCGACGAGCTTGCGGAGAAGAACCGCCGTCTGCGCGACGTGCAGGTCCGTATGAGCGCGTTCCGCGTCCGCGAGACGGACATCTTCATTTCCCGAGAGATCATGACCGCGCGATCCATCGTCCACGATCACATGGGAAACGTCCTCCTTCTGGGACGCTACTACCTTGACCACCCCGAGAGCACGGACGAGGCGACGCTTCTGCAGACCATGGAAGCCGCCAACCATTTCCTGCTCGGCGAGGTTGAGAGTCCCGACGACATTCACGACCCGTACGATTATGCACTGAAGATGGCGCGAAGCATCGGCATCACCGTGCAGCTCGAAGGCGATATCCCGACCGCGGAGACTCCCCGGGCGCTGCTTGGACAGTTGATCCGGGAATGCGCGACCAACGCTTACAAGCACGCCGAAGCGACCGAGATCCGCGTCAATATCACGGAGGAGATCGGCATTCTCACATGCACCGTGTGCAACAACGGGCGGGCTCCGGAATCTCCCATCCGGGCGAGCGGAGGCCTTTTGAGCCTGACCCGCATGGCCGAGGAAGCCGGCGGAACACTCACCATCCGAAGCAAGCCGGAGTTCCTTCTCACCCTCACGATCCCCGCCGACGCCAAGATCCGGGTGCCGAGTATGGAGTAATTTTTCGAAAATTTTATTATTTTCCGCAAAAAACTATCCAAATGTACGGGATACAAACGAAAAATTCTCTGATACAATAAGACCATACCGCCGCAGGCTCAGATCTTCGCGGCGAGGATTCCGGAAAGGGGGGTGTGCAGATGGAAGACGAGATTAAAGTTGTGATCGCGGATGACGAGATGATATCGCGCGGTTACATGGAGCTGTTCATCAAGCCCTCCCGGCGCTATACGATTGTGGCGTCCCTTTCCTCCGCCCAGAAGGTATTGGAGTATTGTCGCGAATCGGAACCTCCGGATCTGGTCATCATGGACATCATGATGAAATCCGGGATAGACGGTTTGACCGTCGCGGAAATGTTGAAGAGAGAGTTTCCGCAGGTTAAGATCATACTCGCGACCTCCTCGTTGGAGACTTCGTGGTGGGACCATGCGCGTAAGATTGGTGTGGAGAGTTTCTGGTACAAAGCATACTCAAGGCTCTCGCTGCTGGAGATCATGGATCGCACGATTTCCGGCGAATCGGTATACGCCAATGAGGAAACAGAAGCCATGCTGGGAAAGCTTCCCGCAGCAGAACTGACTGCACAGCAGCGAAACGTGCTGCGGGAACTCACCCGGGGCAAGAGCAACAAAGAGATCGGCGAGTACCTCAACATCGAGGAAACCACCGTCCGGTATCATTTGGAGGAGATCATGCGAAAAGCCGACATCCACTCCCGCGTGGAGCTGGCGGTGAAAGCCTCCAAAGCCGGGATTGTCGTGAGCGACGAGGACAGACTTCAGAACACATAAAAAACGGAGCCGCGAAGCTCCGTTTTTTGTATGTCCGGCGTCAGTTGCCGGAACTGAGATTTCCGAATTTTGTCTGCTCGCCGATCCAGGCGAGCTTGATGGTTCCGGTGGAACCGTTACGCTGCTTGCCGATGATCACTTCCGTGATGCCGGGCTCCTTGCTCTTCTCCTTGTAGTAGTACTCGTCGCGGTAGAGGAACATGACCACGTCGGCATCCTGCTCGATGGCTCCGGACTCTCGAAGGTCCGACAGAATCGGCCGCTTGTCGTCACGGGACTCCGGCTGGCGGGACAACTGTGCCAGGGCGATGACCGGGCAGTTCAGCTCACGGGCCAGCGCCTTGAGGGAACGGCTGATCTCGGAGACCTCGCTCTGACGCGACTCGTTGCGCCGGGAGCCTTTGGACTCCATCAACTGCAGGTAGTCGATCATGACAAGCTGAATATCATACTTGAGTTTCAACTCGCGGCATTTGGAGCGCAGCTCCTGCACCGTGATCTCCTGCGTGTCATCGATGTACAGCGGCGCCAGGCCGATGCGGCGGGACGATACGCCGAGCTCATTCCAGTCTTTGTCCTCCATATTGCCGGTACGGATCTTCTGCAGCGACACGCCCGAATCCAGTGAAATGATTCGGTTGACCAGCTGCACACGGCTCATTTCCAAACTGAAGATCGCCGTGGGAACCTTGTGGCGAACGGCGATATTTTCCGCTAAGTTCAAGGCAAATGCGGTCTTTCCCATGGAGGGACGGGCCGCGATCAGGATCAGGTCGGAAGGCTGCAGGCCGGCGGTCTTGTAGTCGAGATCGAAAAAACCGGTTGCGATACCCGTGGTGCTTCCGTTGCTCCGCGCCGCCTTCTCAATATTGTTCAACGCCTCGACGACGATCTCGCTGATCGGCGTGATGGACGTCGAACGGCTCTCCTGGAACAGCTTGAACAGCTTTGTCTCCGCTCCCGCGAAAATGTCATCCGTCGGCTCTTCCTCGGCGTAGCACTCCTTTGCGATCTCGTCGTTCGTCCGGATCATCCGGCGAAGGCGGGATTTGTTGCGCACGATCTCGGCGTAATGCATGACGTTGGCCGATGTCGGCATGGACTCCATCAACTCCATAATGACGGAGATAGAGCACTGCTCCTCCGGCACATGGCGGTTTCGAAGGCGCTCCTGCACCGTGATCTCATCCGCATCCACTCCGCTTTGATTCAGTTCCTGCAATACTTCAAAATAAACCCCGAGCGTTGTATCGTAAAAGTCTTCACGGGAGAGAACTCCCGTCATGCTGCCGATCGCTTCCTTGTCGATGAGCATCGAACCGATCACCGACCGCTCCGCTTCCCGGTTGTGCGGCATGATTCTTTTTACAGCTGCTTCTTCATCCATTGTCTGACACCCCGAAAAATGTTATCTCACGCCCTCCACGCGAACCTCAACCTCCGCGCTCACCTGCGGATGAAGGCGAACGGATGCATGAACAACGCCCTCGTTCTTGATCGCTACCGGCAGGGAGATCTTCTTCTTGTCGATATCGAGGCCGAGCTGCTCGCGGATCGCCTCGCCGATCTCCTTTACGGAAACCGAGCCGAAGACACGGCCGTTCTCGCCGATCTTGATCGGCACGCGTACCGAGTGTCCGTCAATTTTTTTAGCAAGCTCCTGCGCCGCCTCCAGAACCTCCTGCTCGTGCTTCGCCTCCGCTGCCTTCTGCAGCTTCAGATCGTTCAGATTCTTAGGCGTAGCCTCAACCCCGAGTTTCTTCGGGAGCAGGAAATTGCGCGCATAACCGTCGCTCGCCTTAACAACCTGACCCTTCTTACCGAGAGCCTTTACATCCTGAAGCAAAATAACATCCATTGTTCGAAACCTCCTTCAATCAAAAACCGTTGTCAAGCTACTTGAGATCTCCGCCGAGAAGCATCTCCGCCAGAATATCCTTGACCTTCTGCTCCGCCTGCTCGATAGTCACACCCGAGAGCTGCGCCCCGGCCACGGTCATGTGTCCGCCGCCGCCGAGTTTCTCCATCACCACCTGCACGTTCAGCTCGTCGATCGCGCGGGCGCTGATATAAACCATATTCTGGAAATTCGTGAAGACGAACGACGCCTTGACGCCGTTGATCTCCATCAATTCGTTCGCAATCTGTGCCGCAAGCACGTTCGGCGTCTCCAGACCCTCGCCGGAGCATACGGCAAATGCGTAGTCGTCCATGTACATTTCCATCCCGGCGATCGCCTTCGCGCGCTCGAGATACTCTTTCTTGTCCGAGCGGAACGCCTTGCGGATACGCGTGACTTCCGCACCGTTCCGGCGCAGGTACGCGGCCGCCTCGAAGGTTCTCACGCCCGTCTTCGTCAGGAAATTGTTCGTATCGATCATGATGCCCGCGTACATGGCTTCCGCCTCGATCGGCCGCAGCCGCAGGCCCTCGCCGATGTACTGCAGGATCTCCGCAACCAGCTCGCATGCGGACGAGGCATACGGCTCCACGTACGACAGCGCCGCATCGTCCACGGAGTCCGTCGTCTTGCGGTGATGGTCCAAAACGATAACCTGCTTGATGCGTCCGTACAATTCAGGACACTCCGTATAACTCGGACGGTTCACGTCCACGATGACCAGAAGATCGTCCTCCTTCGCCATCTCCTGCGCATGGAACGCGCTGATGAACATCGAGGATTCATACTCCGGATTGTTCATGAAATTGCCGACCGTCGGCCGGATCGCGTTCGTGACTTCATTGAGCACGATATACGCGTTCTTGCCGCAGTGCTTGACGATGCGATACACACCGATGGCCGCGCCGATGGCGTCCACATCGGGATTGACATGACCCATGATGAAGACATTTTCCTTCGACTCCACAAGCTCCTTGAGCGCATGCGCCTTGACGCGCGCGCGCACACGGGTGTTCTTCTCGATGGACTCGCTCTTGCCGCCGAAGTACGTGATGACTTCGCCTTCCTTGACAACCGCCTGGTCGCCGCCTCGTCCGAGGGCAAGGTCCATCGCCGCTCGGGCGCTCTCGTATCCTTCCTCGTAGCTCTTTCCGTTGACGCCGAGGCCGATACTGATCGTCAGGCCGGCGTCGCCGGTGCCGCCCATGTTGGCGGAGCGGACGTCATAGAGGATCGAGAACCGGTCTTCCTGCAGCTGCGGCAGGTAGCGGTTTTGGAAAATGAAGAAATATTTGTCCTTCTCGATCTTCCGGATGACCGCGTCGATGTTCTGCATGTATTTGTTGATCTTTCGATCGATGAGAGCCGTCATCAGCGAGCGCTTAACTTCCTCATAGCTCTCGAGGACTTCCTCGTAGTTATCGATATACAAAAGGCCGAAGATCATGCGGCTGTCGTAGTTCTCCTGGCGCAGTGCCGACAACTCGGTCTCGTCAAAGAGGAGCACCGAGATCGCGGCCGTAACCTTCACACCGGTGCCGCGGGTGATCGACTTCAGCTGAGAGTCGAAGTCCTCCGACTCCATCGCACGCATCACGATTTTGAAAGATTTGGCGCCGATCTTCGAGCGGTAGATACGCTCGTCGGAGCCGTGCTTCGGCAGGGAATACGCCTTCACGTCAGCCAGCATGTCGCGGAAATTCTCCCCAAGACACTTGTGTCCGCAGACCGCGCCGAAGGCCCGGTTCGCCCACACGATCCCACTCTCCTGGTCGATCACCGCACAGGGGATGTCCATCTCTTTCAGCAGCTGCTTCTCGACATCGCTGTAGCCCGCGGAAAATGCGATATAATCCTGCAGGATCCTCTTTCTCCGAAGCAAAAACATCGAGAGCGTTGCGGCGAAGTACACGACAGTCGCCGCGAATCCGATGATCGCGGCTTTGCGGCTGACAAAGATAAGACAAATGTCCACGATCAGCCACCAGCCGGTGAGAAACATCGGCCACATCATGTACGGTATCAGCTTTCCCCTTGCGTTCTTCTTCATAACTGACCTCTCATCATCTGCGCGCCGTCCGCTGTGTGCGGCGCAGCCCATAACTGGATTTATAGTACCACATTTTGCGCGCAATAGCAAACGAAAAGAAATCCGGCCGACCGCTTTCCGCGGCCGAACCGGATCCCGTAAATTCGTATTCCCCATCCCTCGCGGGACGCCTGCCTTACGGCTTACTCTACCGTGTAAGGCAACAGCGCGATGTGACGCGCTCTCTTAACGGACGTAGTGAGAAGTCTCTGATGCTTCGCGCACGTTCCGGTGATTCTTCTGGGAAGAATCTTACCTCTCTCGGAGATGAATCTCGAGAGAACCTTCGTATCTCTGTAAAGGGTCAGAGAATCGATCGTCTCCGTGCAGAAGATGCAAACTTTCTTCTTTCTGCGGATGACTCTCTTTCTCGGCGCTTCGCCTCTCTCCCCTTTATCGCTCTTTGCAAAAGCCATGGTGTTACCTCCTGTTCGATTGTGTCAGGCAACGGAAAATGCCTGAACGGATTCTAAAGGAACGGCAATTCCTCTTCGATGCCGTCCTTGATGTCAACAAAACCGTTTCCGGCATTCGCCGCGTCGGATTTCGGCTGAGCGGAATCACTGCCTGCGGAAGCCGCATTCTTGCTCTCCGCAAATTCCTGCTCGTCTACGATTACCTGCCAGGAATACACCTTCTGGCCATCCCGGTTGGTATAATTATCGCTCTGGATGCGACCGGTGATCAGGATCTTCGTGCCCTGACGGAAATATCTCTCTGCAAACTCGGCACCCTTACCGAACACCGTGCAGTTGAAGAAATCCGCATCCGGCTCTCCGTCTCTCTTGAATCTGCGGTCTACTGCCAGCGAGTACCGGCAAACTGCCGTGCCGTTGCCGCCGCTGGTTCTCATCTCAGGGTCTCTCGTAAGTCGACCCATCAGAATAATCTTGTTCATAAAGGATTTCCTCCTTACTCCTCCTCGCGTTTAACGCAAAGGTAACGAAGAACGTTGTCCATAATACGAACGCGATGCTCGATCTCGGCCGGAGCCGTGGTCTCAGCTTCGAATTGAATGAAGTAGTAGAAACCCTCGTTCATCTTCTGGATTTCATACGCCAGACGCTTCTTGCCGCCGTCGACAACTTCGGTGATAACGCCCCCGAATCTCTCAATGAGAGCCTTTGCCTTGCCGAGGACTTCCTCTCTGGCTTCGTCTTCGATTCTCGCATTCACAACTAACGCTAATTCGTACTTCTTCATAGTTGCGTGCACCTCCTTTTGGTCTCTGGCCCTTGCTGTTACACAAGAGCAAGGAAAATTGTAAAACATATCACGGACTTGCATTGTACCATAGCTCTTCCGGAAATGCAAGCGGTATTTTCCACAAAATCAGCGCTTTCCGATTGACGGATCCGTCGCCTCCGCGGGCGTTTTCGAAAAATCCTTCGTCACTGTGCCGAAAACAACCCTGAAAAATAGTGAAAAGCGCATAAAAGCGGCATTTTCCGACGCTATTGCTCCGTCGTCTCCGCCCCTTCGACAGCCGCGGTACCGGACTGCGGTTCGCCCTCCTGCGACGTCGGCGCAACACTCTTTGGCTTCATCAGGTCCGGCAGTTTGTATGTCACTCCGTCCCTCTGCAGGAAACGCAGATTCTTCTCCGCCGTCTTGCGCGGCACCATGATGGTATGTCCGCATTTCCGGCAACGCAGCCTAAAGTCCATCCCCACACGCAGCACATCCCACTCATTGCCGCCGCACGGATGCCCTTTTTTCATTCGCAGGATATCCCCGATTCGTATGTCCACACCATCACCTCCCGACGTCTTCGTTCCGGCAGGCAAACGCGCCTGTCCCGCACATCATAGCACAAACATCCCCTCCCGCGCAAGGAAGGTTTTTAGGCTTCTCTTCCGTTGACAAAAGTATCCCCTCGCGGTACAATAATCGGTGCGGAACGGCCGCGCGGCCGCCCGACATACACGTTGGTAGTTGAAAGGAAGTCCTTTGTCATGATCCGTACGTTTTTCGTATTGTTATATATCGCGGTGATGAGCATCGTCACCTTGCCGTTTTGCATCATTTTCCTGTTGATGAAACTGATCTCGAAGAGGGTGACGTCCAAACTCGGACAGCCCTTCGCAAAATATGTGGCGTTCTGGCCGATCTTCCTGATCTCAGGCGGACGCCTCAAGATCGAAGGCCGGGAGAACATCCCGAAGGGCACCGCAGTGCTCTTCGCCGGAAACCACCGCAGTATGTATGACATTCTCGCCGGGTATATAGCGATTCCCTCGGAGCACAGCACGTCGTTCATCGCCAAATACGAAATGCGCCACATTCCGTTCCTGAGCTGGTGGATGCGCGTCCTCAACTGCAAGTTCCTGAACCGCAGGGATCCGAAGGAAGGTCTCAAGACCATCCAGTCGGCGATCGCGGACACGAAAGAGGGTTTCTCCATGTTCATCGAGCCCGAGGGAACCCGCAACCGCGGTGAGGGCGTTCTGCCCTTCAAGCCCGGCAGTCTCAAGATCTCCGAGCGCACCGGCTGCCCTGTCGTTCCGGTTGCCATGATCGGAACCGACAACCTGTTGGAAAAACAGTATCCGAAGATCCGCGCCTCGAAGGTGACGGTCATCATCGGCGAGCCGATCCCGACGGAAGGACTCAGCCGCGAGCAGAAAGTCGATCTTCCGAATGTCGTCCGCGCCCGCATCGTTGAGATGCTTGAAAGCCACGGTTTTCCGTGCGACGAGAAAAAGTCGGCTGACACGGATATCGAGCGTTGATTTCCGAGCGCTTCCGTGATACAATGACAAGGCGATTTTCACATTTTCCGTGTGGAGATCCTGTTGCGGCGCAGTTTCGCCGCCCCAAGGAATCAAGAAAGCAGGTAATTTGCGATGTATCAAACAACTATGCTGCCGCTTCTGTCACTGACGTGGCTGTGGATAACGATTGCGGTGATCACGGTACTCCTTCTTGCAGCATTTATCGGAGTATCGATCTTCGCCAAAAAGATGCAGAAGAAAAATGATGCTGCGATGGCCGAGATGCGCGCCGCAGCACGTCCCACCTCGATGCTGATCATCGACAAGAAGCGCATGCGTCTCATGGATGCCGGCTTCCCGCAGGTCGTCATCGACCAGACCCCGAAGTACGCGCGCCGCGCCAAGGTGCCGGTAGTCAAGGCAAAGATCGGTCCGCAGATCATGACGCTGATGTGCGACGAGAAGCTCTTCGACCTCGTGCCCGTCAAGAAGGAATGCAAGGCGATGCTCAGCGGTATCTACATCATGGAGATCCGCGGTCTCCGCGGTCCTCTGCAGAAGGACGAAACGCCGAAGAAGAAAGGCCTTCTTGCCCGCCTTCGCGGCAAATGATCGTTCTGCCGACAACATAACACGATCCGATTTCTAACGCGGAAGCGAGCAAAGATCGCTTCCGTGTTTTTTATGTTCTGCTGAAAGGATTCCTCGTTTTCCGACATAAAAAAAACTCCCTCGGCATTCACCGAAGGAGTCTCGTAAAAGCCCTCACAGGCCGTAATTCGCGGAAAAGCCGCTAGAAATCAGCGCCGACATCGATGGTTCCGTCCTCTCGGTACGGCCTCGCCTCGATCGTCAGATGATTGTCCGACAGTTTCAGGCCGTCCACATAAATGGAGTAATCGGCCATGGCATAGAACCGCTCCGTCTCATCGGAAACCGACAGTGACGAGCACCCGATCTGCATCGAAAGCGCCCCGTACGCCGTAACGTATTGGCAGTCGTGCAGTTCTCCGGGCTCGATGGTCATCGTCATCTGCATTCCGCCCGAGCGCTGAAGTTCCAGATAATTGTCGCGGATCGTGATCCGCTGTTTCGTCGTCAGACTCGAGTCCATGTCGGACCCGCTGTAAAACAGGTACACCGCACCGTCCTTGCGATAGAGCGTAGCGTCGGTGATCGTCTCCACGGCATCCGGCGCCGACTGCGCAGTATCATCCACGACGCCCTCGCCCGTGCCGACAATCTTCAATAAAACATTCATAAAATCCTTTCCCTGCCGACGCCGCCGTCCCGCAATTACTTGCGAAGCGGCGCAAGCTCGATCAATTTCGTGATCAGGGTCTTCTTGTCGATTCCCTTGGCGCCCCACAACATCGGATACATGCTGATCGACGTGAACCCGGGCAGCGTATTGATCTCGTTGAACACGACCTCATCGGTGCCCTTCTCCAGGAAGAAGTCCACTCTCGAGAGCCCGAAGCCGTCCAGCGCGCGGAAAATGCGTCTCGCGCAGTCGCGGAACTCCTCTTCCTTGCCCTCCGGCAGCTCCGGCCCGATGACCGTGCGGGACTCCTCGTTGTTGTATTTTGCGTCATAGCTGTAGAACTCGTCCGCTGCCAGGATCTCGCCGACGCCGCTGGCGTCCACCGTGATACCGTCACCCATCACCGCGCACTCAATCTCCCGGCCGACGATCGTCTCCTCTACCAGAATCTTGCGGTCATGGTAAGACGCTTCCTTCAGCGCGTAAACAAGCTCCTTGCGATCGTGCGCCTTGTTGACACCCTTGGAGGATCCCGCATTCGACGGCTTCACAAACACCGGGTATGAAAGCGCTTCCTCCACGCGGGCAACACAGGCATCCATGTCCGCAAGCTCATGACCGAACACCGCCACAAACTTTGCCTGACGAATGCCGAGCGTATCTACAACAACCTTCGTATACAATTTATCCATGGAGATTGCCGAACACAAAACTCCGCAACCCACATACGGGATCCCCGCAAGGGCGAACAATCCCTGTATCGTTCCGTCTTCCCCGTAAAGTCCGTGGAGTACCGGGAAAATGACGTCAACCGGCCGGAACGTCGTCTTCTCCCCGTCAATCAACAAAACACCTTTGCGGCTGCGATCGGGCGACACAATTGCCGTTGTCTTGCCCTGCTTCCAGCTCCCGTTTTCCAGCGACTCAACCGAGTCCACGGCAAGCCAACGCCCGTCCTTGGTAATCCCAATCAGAATCGTATCATATCGTTCTCCGTCAATATTCCGAATTACTGTCGCCCCGGAAACACAGGACACATCGTGTTCCGAGGACTGACCGCCGAAGATTACGGCTACTGTCTTCTTCATGTCTGCCTCCTTGAAATCTCACCTGCGCTTTCACGCAAAGAGGCGCATGTGCGCAAACCGCGCACACGCGCCCGCATCGACCCTATTGTATCACAGTTCCCCCCAAAAGGAAACACCAAACAACACAGCGTCTTACAAACAGCCTGCTATTGCCGGCTCTTTATTTCTTCCTCCGCCTCCTTAATACGTTTGCGTAAAAGGTTGTTGGTTTGGATGATCAAACGATATGTAGTCCCCTCCGGGAAGCGGAAACTTGTCAATTGTTTTTTGGAAACGATCGCAATTACGCAAGGAGTGTCCCCATACATCACTTCTTCGGTAATGATCCACCCGGCTTCCCGTATCCAGTCAAACGCTCCTTCTGTCAGCTGAAGCGCCGCCTTTTGCCACTCAGCTTTTCCTTCCGGCGTACTTAACCATGTGCTGCGGCTATCAATCCCGCTCGCCTTCCATGCGGGCTCGATTTGTTTAAACCATTGTTCTCCACCCGGCTCCGGCATGATTCCGACCAAAAAATACTCGTCATCTTTGATCTCTTCAAGATGAGCAGGCAACACCCCCCGATATTCGATTTCCCCGGCCGTGCCTACAATGCTGGTATTCTGAAAACCCGAATCATCTCCAACATCGTAGACATTCTTTCCGTTCAGTACATCCACGACCACTCGCTTTTCACCTTCCGTGAATCTTTCATAAAGGCTCAGCTCCGTCACCATGGCATCCTTCCCCAACTCCACAGCAGTCGCATACGGAATTTTCAATTGTAACGGTTCCTTGGAATATACTTTATCTGCCATCTCCGGATGTCTTTCCAAAAAATCTTCGATTTTTTTCAAGCGCCACTCAACCCCGAGTTCTATCGCATGCTCTCGCCCTCTCGTACCCAACTCCGCCAACTGTTTGTCCGTAATCGGGTCCTCCGACTCCTTGATTATGTAATATGCTCGATACTCTTCCGGATACTGATCCCTTAAAAATCTCCATCCCTCTTCAAGATAATCTCCGAAATCAACTTGTATGATCAACTCCTCTTCCGTATCTCTGTGTGCAAGGAGTTTTTCGTTCATCTTTTCTTCCGACGAATTGCGCGGCTCAAGTGGTTTCTTCGGTGGCACTGTCGGCTCCGGAATTTCCGTCGGCATCGGCTCCGCTGTCGGTGTCGGACTGTTCGTCGGTATCGGTTTGTCAGTCGGTGTCGGTTCAACTGTCGGCTTGTCCGTCGGTGTCGGGCTGTTCGTCGGCGTCGGACTGATTACCGGCTCCGCAGTTATGGAGATTGATCCCGTAGGGGTTTTATCCGCATTGCCTGCCCGGTCACTGCATGCTGTCATCAGCACTGCACAGGCAACCGCAAGCAGCCAAAAGCACAGGTTCTTTTTCATGTTAATGCACCTCCTAAACCTCAATTATCGGTTACCATAATTGATAAAACTACTGTTCGCTGTTTCCTTGCCAACATCTTTCACGTTTCAACAAGTTGCCTTTTAAATATTTTACTCCATCAAAAAAAAAAAGCAAACACTATTTCTGTCCCATCAACACAGATCGGAACAGCGACGCTGACAATTTCCGCATCGTGTCGCGTCCCCTTGCATTTTCCGCTGATTAAACGTATACTGAAAATGTGCGAATGCACATTGGAAAATGACTGCGGAAACACCTTCCCTTCGCAGAAAGGAGTCCCCCGATGAAATCCACTACCGAGTATGCTTATGCTAAGATAAACCTCGCGCTCGACGTCGTCGGCGTGCGGGATAACGGATACCACGATGTCCGAATGATCATGCAGTCCGTCGACCTGCATGATACTTTGAAATTGACAAAGACGGAAACTCCCGGGATTACTCTGGATGTCGGCATGACAACGCTTCCGGCTGGCCCGGGCAACCTTGTGTACGACGCGGCCAAGATGCTTTTTGACGAGTACTCCATCACGGGCGGAGTCAGGATCGAACTGGACAAACGCATCCCGATGTCTGCCGGTCTGGCCGGCGGAAGTTCGGACGCAGCCGCAACCTTGCGGGGAATGAACCGTCTCTTTGAACTCGGCATTTCCGAAACGTTGCTCCGGCAGCTCGGAGTTCGACTCGGCGCCGACATCCCCTATTGCATCTCCGGAGGGACCGCCCTCGCGGAAGGCATCGGGGAGATCATTTCGCCGCTGCCGTCCATGCCGAAATGCCATCTTCTTCTCGTGAAGCCGCCGGCCGGCGTGTCCACGAGTTTTGTCTATCGGAACCTCAACATGGAGACGCTGGAGCACCCCGATGTCGACGGCATGATCGAGGCCATCAAAAACGGAAGCTACATAGGAATCGTCTCCAAACTCGGCAATGTCCTGGAGAGCGTAACTCTGGCGCATTGCCCGGAGATCGCCGCCATCAAGACGCAGATGCAGTCGCTGGGCGCGGACGGCGTTCTCATGAGCGGCTCCGGCCCTACGGTTTACGGCGTTTTCCCGACAAAGGCCGCCGCATCCTTTGCGTATACCCATTTCCGTGTCGGACCTTACGGCAGCGAGACCTATCTCGCGCAGCCTCTGGATCCGTAATGCCGGACACAACTGACTCTTACGTTCTGACTATCTGATAACAGGAGATTGCCCATGAGACTTTGGAAAGGCTACGAACACGGTATCAATTTCGGCGGCTGGCTCTCGCAGTGCGAGCACACGATCAGCCACTACGACTCCTTCATCACCGAAGAGGATTTTGCGCGCGTGAAAGAATGGGGTTTGGATCACATCCGCATCCCGGTGGACTACGATCTGATCATGGATGAAGGGGGCATTTTCCGCGAAACCGGTTTCCGCTACATCGATTTCGCTATCGGCGAATGCCGCAGCAACGGCCTCAACATGATCCTTGACCTTCACCGTACCCCCGGCTTCTCGTTCGACCCCGCCGTCCATGAGAACGGTTTCTTTGAAAATGAGCGCTACCAGGAGCTCTTCTACCGCATCTGGGAGACCTTTGCCGAGCGCTACGGCGAATATGACGATTCTCTCGCCTTCGAGCTGTTAAATGAGGTGACCGACAAGGAATACTGCGACACCTGGAACCGCATTGCCATCGAATGCATCGCCCGGATCCGCCGCATCGCACCGACGATCTCCATCCTTCACGGCGGCTATTACAACGACAGCGTGGAGGCGGTTCGCGACCTGGCGATGCCCTACGACGAGAACATCATATACAACTTCCATTGCTACGAACCCCTGCTGTTCACCCACCAGGGAGCAACCTGGATCGCCTCGATGGATCCGGCGTTCCGCACTCCTTACCGCGTGCCGTACGGGCAATACGCTGAGGGAAGCGTCGCTCAGCTGGGCGCGGCATTTTCCGCATCGTTCAGCCGTTTCGACCGCTCCGCTATGCCGGACGAAAACTACTTTGAGACGCTCTTCGCCGATGCGATCGCGGTTGCCGAGGAGCGCAATGTTCCGCTCTACTGCGGCGAGTACGGCGTCATCGACCGCGTCGACCCCGAGGAGCTGCTTCTTTGGTATGCGGACTTCCACCGCGTCATGGGGCGCCACGGCATCGGTTCGGCCGCCTGGAGCTACCGCCGGATGGATTTCGGCATCGACGACGACCGGATGGACGGTGTCCGTGACCGACTTCTCGCGATCATCCGCCACGAATCCTAAATCAAGAAACACACAAAAATGCCGCCGGGCGATCAACCTCGCTCGGCGGCTTGCTTTTTCCTCTTGAAAATGTCTTTATCGATCCGTAACGCTCACATCGTACTTTCGCACAACGATGTCCGTGAGAATACGAAAGACGGCGGTTCCGACGATGATCACCGCGAAAAACAGACCGAAATGAAATTTGTATTCGAACCCTAAAGCTTTCTCCGCCAAATAGCGGAACACGATAAAGAACAATGCGCCGAGATATATCGCAACCAGCCATGCTGCAGTGTCCGCTTTTCTGATTATTTCTGGCTCTGTGCCTGCTGTCTGCGCCAGATTTTCATATCCGTGCGCTCCTTGAAAAGGATAACCATCACTGTCATCCCCGCCAGCAGTATTCCCGGAACCACCGCACAGAACGGATTGATTCCCTGAAGGATCCCGACTCCGATCCCGATCCCTCCGGCGACGGCAAAGCATACTCCGTACGGTATGTATTGTGCAAGGAACGCCGCACGGTACGCATATCGCCCATCGTTGTCAAGATCCGGAATGTCAATCGGAAAACACTTTCTCTCGCTTCCCCGAAGCACCGTGAACAAAATGATCGAGTAGATTGCGATCGGCAGTAAGATGAGTCCAAACGCTGCAAGAACCTGATCCCAGAGAGCCTGTCTCCGGTTGGCAGCGTATGCCGACTCTGACTGAACTTCGCAGTCCGGATATCTCTCCACCAGATAGTCCGTCACCGCCTGCTCACTCACCGGATCCGCGAACAACAGCGTGTCAACCTCGTCCGCGTCCTGCGCGCGCACAAACTCTTCGTATGTTTCCGCCGCATACCGGTATGTTCCCAGATTGCTGCCTTCCTCGTAGGAAATGAGGATAGCGCCGTCCGTCTCATCCAGCGTGATAAACCGGCTCAGAATCTCAAGAGACGCCTTGTCTCTCTTTCCGATCCCGACAACGGTATACTCCGTGCCGTTGACGGTGATGACCGCAGTGCCCAGATCGGCATCTCCGATGCCTTCTCTCTGCGCAACCGTCTCGGAGATCACGGCTTCCTTTGCCCCATCCTTCGGAGCTTTCGCCCAGCGAACGTCGCCCAGAATCTTGCCGAGTTTTGTGCCGAACGTTTTGTTGCCGACCAACTTCTCCGGGAAAGAATACACCGGATCCGTCCCGTCAGCCTTGCTTTTTGCCTGAATCATCCGGCATTCGGCGATGTCCGCAAAATACACGGTCTTCGTCTCCGACTCCGTCACTAATTCCGGGACCTCGGAATACAGTATTCTCGTATTCACGTCCCTTTTCAGGGATCCGCCCGCCGCCTCTTCCTCCTCGTTCGGCGCCCATGCGATCGAGACGCACCCCGCCTCGGCCGGCCATCCGACCGGATGGAAGATTTCCTCGATGGCAGCTCCCAAAATGGCCAGATAGAAAATGACGCCGGTCACTGCAAGCATCACATAGATCGCTGTTCGCTTCCAGAATTTTCTGCGCGCAACCGCTGTTAACTCCATTCCGTTTCTCCCCGTTTACCGGCGAAACACGCCTTGCCGTTTGACCGCGTCAAACCTTCCATCCGAACCAAACCTCCGTCTGTCATGCGGTTACTCCCAAGAGACCGCCTTTATTTTGCCAGCGTCCACACGATCGTGACCACATCCGTCACCTCGATGTCATCCGGCTCGATATCCATCGAATACGAACGTGCAACCGAACCGTTCGTCGTAAATTTTGCCATCATCATATCGCCCATCATCGGACGCATCTCAAAATCCGGCATCGACATCGAATAGTCGATCCGTAAAATGCTCTGAAGCTTCACTCCCGACGCCTCTGCAAGCACCGTCGCCTTGGCCGTGGCATCGGCAACCGCCGCGGACAAAAGGGCATTTTTCGAAGCCTCCGGATCCTTCACGGTGTAGCTCAACCGGAACTCCGGCTGCACCGCCGCGTTCGCGAGTGCATAGAGGATCCGCCCGAGCCGGTCGTTGTCCGAGTCGAAATCCAGCTTCAGAATATGACGGAACTCAAATCCGACAAAACGCTCTCTCCACTCCAGATCCTTGGTCTGGTAGCTCTCCGTCTTCTCCTGCACGGAAAATGAGAGCGTCTTCAAGTCCTTCCTCGCAAACCCGAGTTCCTTAAGCAGCGCCGCAAGGCTCTCCGTGTCCTCCGAAGAATGCTTCAGCGACTCCGCATACTCCTTGTAGCAGCCGGTCAGCGTGATCGTGATGCGTGTGACGTCCGGGTGCAGGCGAAGCATGCCTCGTCCCGTGACGCGAATCGTAGATTCCCGTTCCATAGTATAAACCCCTCCCCCGACCGCTTTCCGCAGTCGCATTTTGCATTATTGTACCGCATTTCCCAGCCCTGCGCAAGGGCTTTGAAAAACAGTTCACAATTGGAAAACAGTTCACAATTGGGGGCGGGCGGTTCACTGCGGGCTTGTCCGGTTTGTCATCGGAATTTCTGTTTTTCTCTATTTCCGATGTCAACTCCCTGACCGGGTGGCTTGATTTGTCATCGGAATTCCAGTTTTGCCCTATTTCCGATGTCGACGCCCAGGCCGGATGGCTTGATTTGTCATCGGAATTTCTGTTTTGCCCTGTTTCCGATGCTGCCGCCTTTGCCGGGTGGCTTGATTTGTCATCGAAATTCCAGTTTTCCTCTATTTCCGATGTCGACGCCTTTGCCGGGCGGCTTGATTTGTCATCGGAATTCCAGTTTTGCTCTATTTCCGATGTCAACTCCCTGACCGGTCGGCTTGATTTGTCATCGGAATTTCTGTTTTGCCCTGTTTTCGATGTCAACTCCCTGGCCGGGCGGCTGAAG
>JAFRYE010000015.1 GCA_017441265.1 Lachnospiraceae bacterium
CGGGATAACGTATTTCCCGTAAGCTTATACGAAGAGTCGACAAGACACTTCGTCATGGGGTTCATGGTACCGGTTACTCCGGTAGCATTGTTATTAAAGACGATCGTATATGCATCCTGTTCCCAATGAGCATACAACGTAAGTGTGCTGCTGTATGGAGCAGTGGAACTGCTCGTGCACTGGGTACCGCCGCTCTGCTTATCGAACCAGCCGACAAAGTGTTTGTGCGTCGGTGCTCCCGGTGCGCTGTACAGCTTCGATCCGATTGTTGCGCCCTGAGGAACACTTTGCGCCGGCATATTGGCCTGACCATTACCACCGTTAACATCAAACTTGATGTTGCAATACAATACTTTCCACTGCGCGTACAGAGTTACTGTTGCACCGTTGGTGGTCGTAAGATTGCTGACGGTTGCTCCGTCGGCATACGTCTTTCCGCTGCCGTCCGACTTCGTGTTCCAACCATTGAAAGTATAGCCCTTACGGGATAACGTATTTCCCGAAAGCTTATACGAAGAGTCAACAAGGCACTTCGTCATAGGGCTCATGGTACCGGTTACTCCGGTAGCATTATTATTGAAAGCAATCGTATATGCATCCTGTTCCCAATGAGCATATAACGTAAGAGTACTGCTGTACGGAGCTGTGGAACTGCTCGTGTACTGGGTGCCGCCGCTCTTTGCGGTAAACCAACCGACAAAGTGCTTATGCTGCGGTGCGCCAGGTGCACTGTACAGTTTTGAACCGATTACTTTTCCTTGCTGAACGCTTTGTGCAGACAGATTTGCCTGACCATTTCCGCCGTTCACATCAAATGTAATCTTACAATATGCAGGATTCCACTGTGCATACAGGGTCACTGTTGCACCATTCACCGTAGTTAACGTAATGATTTTGGCGCCATTCGCATACGAAGTACCGCTGCCGTCGGATTTCGTGTTCCATCCGGCAAACGTATATCCAATCAGCGCATAGCTGTTTGCTGTAAGATTGTAAGCTGATCCAGCCTGGCAGGTCATAGAGCTCATCGAGCCGGTCACACCACTGGCATTTGGACTAAATGCGATTGTATACTTATTGGTATCCCAATGAGCATAGAGAGTCAGTGAATTACTGTAAGGAACGGTAGAATCACTTGTATACTGGGTACCGCCGCTCTTCGAGTTAAACCAACCGACGAAATGCATGTTTGCATTCGGTGCCCCCGGAGCGCTGTACAAATTTGATCCGAACTTTGAACCCTGCGGAAGGGTCTTGTTCCCCATGTATGCCTGTCCGTTTCCGCCATTCACATCAAACGAGACAACACAATTCAATTGCTTCCACTGAGCATACAGTGTCACGCTTCCGCCATTGGCAGATGAAAGATTTGATACATTCGCAGCATTGGCGTACTGTACGCTGCCGCCGGAGCTGGTAGACCAGCCGGTGAAGCTGTATCCGGTTCTGCTGAAACCATTACTCGGAAGAGCATAGGTCGTTCCATACGTATAGGTCTTACTACCCATGGATCCACTACCGCCATTAGCATTAAAGTTAACCGTATACGTATTGAAATCATAATGTGCATATAACGTAATGGAAGACTGATAAGGCACAGTCGAAGAACTATAAACCCTGCTACCACCGGAAACTGCCGTATACCATCCGACAAAATGCTTTCCTGTCGGCGGAGCCGGATCACGGTCCAGATTACTTCCGTAGGAATCTCCCTGTCCTCTGCTGAAATCTCCGAAATACTGGCTGGTTCCATTGCCGCCGTTGAGATTCAGATGAACCGTACAATACAATCTGGTCCACTGAGCATATAATGTCACACTTCCGCCATTGGTAGACGTAAGATTCGATACATTTGCGCAATTTCCATACTGTACGCTGCCTCCGGAGCTTGTAGACCAGCCGGCGAAACTATATCCGGATCTACTGAAACCAATACTCGGAAGCGAATATGTTGATCCGTACGTACAGGATTTGCTCCCCATGGACCCACTGCCGCCATTGGCACTAAAATAGATTGTATAGGTATTATAGTCATAATGCGCATACAACGTAATGGATGACTGCGAAGGCACAGTAGACGAACTGTATACTCTGCTTCCTCCTGAAGAAGATGTATACCATCCAACAAAGTGCTTCCCGCTCGGCGGCGTAGGATCGCGATCCAAATTACCGCCGTACGTACTTCCCTGATTACGTGTGAAGCTACCAAAGTACTGATCGGAACCATAGCCGCCATTAAGGTTCAGAGAAACTTTACACGTCGGCGGAGGCAGGGCCTCCCAGTGCGCATAAATCGAATGATTCATTTGCGCGTTGACTTTGGAGCTGGACGTAACCACACTTCCGCCGTTCTTGCTGGTATACCAGCCCAGGAATTTATATCCAGACCTAGTCGGTGTCGGCAAAGATCCGTAAGTTCCGCCAACAGTAACCTGTTTTCTGGTCGGATTTACCGATCCGCCTCCGTTTAGATCAAAAGTAACATAACAGGTATTTGCTGCTGCCGCAGCGGTGGATACCGTTTCACCTCCCATACTGATTTGCGCTTTACTGCCTTGCAGCATCAAAAAACCGACAAGCAATGCAACAAGCACTAATCCGAGCGATTTCAGTGTCCCCTTGAGTTGCCTCTTCATACTCTGACTCCTTTGTTATTAACACTTTCCTTCATGAGTTCTTGCTTACACTCCATATCATGCTTCAAAAAAACAAAAACATGATATTATTGCGTATAGTTAATAGTACCACATTTTTGTTTGTATAATCTGATACTATGGTCTGATTTTTTGATGTTTTATTTTTGCTCGAATTGCAACTGAACCAAAAAACGATTCAGTGTATGACGTATGACACGTCACAAGAAGGCAAAAGTTAGCGGCAAACCCTGATTCATCGGGATTTGCCGCTGTTTTGACTTCCAAATCTAATTCAATTACTAAAGCATGCTCATTTCTGTGCCGAAAAGCGTTAGCGACCGGGTCGGATAACAAGCGATTCCATGCGTTTACCTCCCTGCCCGTAATTTCCCTACGATCTCCCGCAGTGCGGCGATGACCGCCTCGATCTCTGCGCGCGTCGTCTCCGGAGAGAGCGTCATGCGGACAGTGCCATTTTCGTACTCAACAGGAATGTGAAGCGCCTCGATGACATGGGATACCGTGCCGGAAGCCGAGGTGCATGCGGAGCCGCCGGAGCAGGCGATGCCCGCCATATCGAGAAGAACGAGGACGGAGGCGGCCTCTACTCCGGAAAATGAAATGCTCACATTTCCGGGGAGCCGGCTTGTGCGGCTTCCGTTGAGGCGGGAATCGGGAATCTCATCAAGGATCCGGTCGATCATGGATGTCGAGAGGGCACGCATCCTTGCTCTGCTCTCCCGGAGTTCACGGCAGGAGGAAATGAGCGCTGCGGCTGTTCCGACGATGCCGGGGACATTTTCCGTGCCCGCGCGCAAACGCATCTCCTGGGGACCGCCGTGCATCTGAGGAGCGATTTTGGTACCCTCGCGGACGAACAGAAAGCCGGAGCCTTTCGGACCGCCGAATTTGTGTGAGGATGCCGCGAGCATCGTGATGCCGGCGAAGTCCTGGGATGTAACGCCCTGGGGTAATTTGCCGGCCCCCTCGGCGCTGCCTAAGGCGAACGGAATATGGCCGACCGCCTGCACAGCATCCGTGAACAGGGCGATGCCGCGCTCCTTTGCGAGCGCCGCGATCTCCGCGATCGGCTGAACGGTTCCGATCTCATTGTTCGCATACTGAACCGCGATCAGGATCGTATCGGGGCGGATTGCCGCAGCCACCTGTTGCGGCGTGATCAGGCCCTCGCCGTCAACCGGCAGCACCGTCACCTCGGCGCTGCGGCCGCGAAGCCAGGCAAGGCTCTCGATGACGGCGTGATGCTCGATGTTGGTTGTGATGATATGCCTGCCGCGCTCGCAGTTAGCTTCATAGAACCCTTTGATCGCAAGGTTGTCGCTCTCGGTGCCTCCGGACGTGAACACGATCTCGTTCGGTTTGCACCACAGACACGTGGCGATATCTTCTCTCGCCTTCTGGATCGCTTTCTTGGCGGAAAGCCCGGGTGTGTGAACCGAGGACGGGTTCCCGAATTGTTCCGCCATGTAGGGCATGGCTGCGGAAAGAGCTTCCGCCCGCGCCCGCATGGACGCCGCATTGTCAAGATAAATCGCCATTCTTAACCTCGTTACGTATCATTTTCTCCGGTATCAAAGAGCCAGTCCATGGAGGAGATGATCAGCGGTATTCCGATGATCAAAGCCGACATCACGACGGCTCCCCACCCCAGTTCAAGCAGAAACATCAGCATAAGCGGAAGCAGCCCGATAAGCAGGATCAAGCTCCACCGGAACCTCCGAAGCAACTGCTTCTTCGCCTTTTCCGTCAGTTTCTCATACTCCTCCGGTCCGGACAGTTTATTTCGGCAGTTCATATAGTATACGATCAGGAAAATGAGTGCCGCCAGCCATACGCAAAAGCCGATCCCTTCCGACACCGCATACAAGGTCTCCGAAGTTCCCATCCCGTAGAAGAACGTGCGAACGACGCCGGCGCCGATCACGGAGCCGATGCAGATCAACACGGCCGCAGTAAAACGGAACAGCACGACTTCGATCGATTTCCGGACCTGCAATTCGGTTCGTCTGCCGCTCGATGTCGGGAGCTCGCCTTCCTCCGTGATCGCCTTTTCCCCGCGAAGCAGTTCGTCCACCGTCACATCGAACGTATCGGCAATCACAGGAAGCAGGGATAGATCGGGAAATGTCTCATCGCGGTCCCATCGGCTCACCGCCTTGTCCGAAACGCAAAGCCGGTCCGCAAGATTCTTTTGCGTCAGGCCGTTGGCTTTGCGAAGCGCAGTCAAAAAGGATCCGAAAGTTCTCTTTTCCATACCAAAAACCTCCCCGTGTATTTTGACTGCATTCTACTGTCGCGAGAGAAAAAAGTCTATCTCAGCATTCGAAAACCTCTCTCATTTCATGAGAACATCCCGGTTTTTAGGCATTTTCCGAACTCTGAGGCCGATCCGCAGAAGCCTCGCTGCGCGCCCGGGCACGCCTGCGTTCCGCAACCAGGATCGCGCAATACAAAGCAGCAATACCGATCAGCAGGAATATCCAGATCCAAAATCCGATCTCGGCGCCGTTCTCGGTAAATGTACGGATCGGCAGCGCAGACGGATTTCCCGCCGCCAGGACCACTTCAACATCGGTGTTTTGCGGGACGATGAAATCGGTCGACGTATCTCCGAATACAAACTTGCAGAGATCCCCCCGAAAGAAGGAATATCTATAGGAATAGTCCGCCGTAACATTCGCCTCTCCGTCAAACCAGGTTTGGCGCGAAACAACATTAACATCGGAAAACGGACGATACACAACGCCGGGTTCCATATTGAATTCCTCGCTGCCCTTTTCTTGCAAATATTCCGTAAAACTATTCATGTTGAAGAACCATTTTCCGATGCCGAAATACGCTCCGTCGGTCACATCTCCGAGATAAAACACGATTCCCCACAAAGCTGCGAAAGCGACCGCAAGAATGATCATTTTCCGAACAAACCGGCGAAACTCCTCCTCGGAAGAGATGACTATGGACCGGAATCTGTGCACCGGCCGGATCAGGCACAATGCCGCAAGCACCGCAACGATTGCCAGGTAAGCCAGAAATCCGACACCGATATCATCCGTTCGCGCGCTGTCGCTTCCGCTCAGCAAAATGATCAAAGCGGGTACCACGCCGATCAACGCCCATTTCTGCATCGTCCTGATCCGCGCTATGCTTCGATCGACGATCTCCCCGCTCCCTTCGAGCCCCGTGAGACGCCGACGCAATGCGACAAAATACAAAACTATGGCGAGCACAGCCCCAAACCAAAGTACATATCCCAGGAACAGGGCAATTGCGACCAGAATTTCTCCGGTTTTCTGATCCGACACTCCCCCGGAAAGCACCATTCCCAGGCATCCTAAAAATACACACCCTGCGGCTACGGCGATCAGCACGGTATATCGGAAAATGCCGCTCTCCGCGATATTCTTTACTTCCCTCTCCGAACGCTCCGACAATTCCCTTCGCGCGCCGCTCTCCGCGGTGCTGCGCTCACCTCGCAGCAGTTCGTCCGAAGTGACGCCGAAGATGTCGGCGATGATCGGGATCAGCGTCAGATCCGGGCAGTTCTCATCCCGCTCCCAGCGACTCACCGCCTTATCGGATACATTGAGCCGATCCGCAAGCTCCTTCTGCGTCATGCCGTTTGCCTTGCGCAGCGCAGTCAAAAATGAACCAAGTGTTTTTTTCTCCATGAATCAACCTCCCCGTCGGTTTTGACTGCATTCTAAGTTTGCGAGAGAGAAAAGTCTATCCAGCCGTCCGACAATTACTCTCGCAGCGCGAGAATCGGCACGGTTTCAGTGGATCATACGGTCATTTTACTACATTTTCCGGAGCGCGTAAAGGAAATTGCGCTTCCGGAGCGCCCGGAAAACGTCTGAAAAACATGTCTCACATAAAAAAACGTGTACCGTCGGGTTTCCCCTTCGGTACACGTTTACTTCTACAGGAAAGACGAATCCTTGCGTTTGATCATCGTATTTCCCGGAAAATGCGGTATTCAACTACTCTTCATGGAACGCTGCCATGGTTCCGACAAATGTCGCTCCGTCGATTGCTCTGCGATACGCATCCTGAACCAGTCGGGTGTAGGTTACCACCTGCTCCATGTCATACGGGCACGAAAAATCGCTTACTCCGAGGCAATACGGGGAAAATGCATTTGCCTGCTGCGTCAATGCCGCAACGGAGCGGAACAGACTGCCGACTTCATTGTCATTGTAGTCAATCTCCCATGCGGGAAGGCTTACGCCTGCCAGATAACCGTACTCGGAAAGCAGCTGACCGAGCTCCACGGCGTACAGCGCCGCAGTATCCTTTTTCGAGGATGCGTTCGGAACAAAGAGCGCATCCACCGTTCCGCCGACAAACTGACCTGCACCGGCATTTTCACTGTCAAGCACCGGGAATTCATAAACCCTGATGTCGGCATTGCTGTTCTGAAGTTCAATGCAATCCCAGTCGCCGCTTACAAAGAACGCATACTCTCCGTTCTTCAGTCCGTTTTTGACCGTAAGGTTATCATAGGGAAGGTTCACAGAGTTCATCGAAAAATAACCTCTGCCGATGAACTCTTCAAACAGATCCACCGCCCCTGCGATCTTATTGTTGCTCCAGACAGCCGTTCCGCCGGGGTAGGCATCCGCTGCAGCCGCAAGGCCGCCTGCTTTCACAAGGAACGTGCGAAGATACTCTTCAACGCACCAGGACGCTCCCATATCCGCCGTGCAACCGAACGGTGTGATTCCCTGCGCAAGAAGCGCGTCACAGCATGCAACCAGATCCGCATACGTGGTCGGGACCTCATTATAACCGGCCGAGCGAAGCGCGTCCATGTTCACATACATCACGATCGCCGTCGTGGAAACCGGCACACCGTACTTTCTTCCGTTCTTGCTGACGCTCTCGATCACGGCATTCGAAATCAGACCTTCATACGGCTGGTAAGCTCCGTCAAGGCAGTACACCTTTCCGTCATCGATGAAACCGCGTAGAAAATCATATCCCCAGGAATCGATAATGTCCGGTGTTTCACCGCTGCTCATAGCCGATGCGATCTTATCCCGGTAAGCGAGGTTGTCCTCGGGATCATACACCACCTGAAGCGTGATATTCGGATATCTGCTCTGCATTTGTGCGATCGCCTGCTGGAACGCCGCATAATTCTCATGATTCTCGTTTACGGATGTCCACATGGTAAATACCGTTCCCGAAGGAAGCGCCGCGAGACCGGTTACGGTTGCGGTCGGTTCCGGCGTAACGCCCTCGGATGCCGGAGTCGATCCGCCTTTTCCTTTGCCTGACTGATTCTTCGAACCGAAGTGAACGGCTGCAACAATTCCGCCGATCATTGCAATACATACCAATGCCGCTACGACACGCATTGCCCACACAAGCGCCTTCGAGGATTTGTTCCGTCCTTCATTTTTCGCCGCTTTCCCCCTGCGCGACGAACTCTTTGTTATTCGAAACATACTTTTCTCCTTTTTCTGTTGTTCATACTGTTCCTTTGCCTGCATTACTCTGCGGAACACTTCGTCATGATCTCTCATTTCATTCCTCCGACTTTTCTAAGGTATCGGTCTTCCCGAGTCCTCTCATCTATCTCCAAGCTTCATTCGAAGCGACTTCTTGGCGCGCTCAAAAAGATGATAGATTCCGGCCGAAGACTTTCCCATGACTTTCGCTATGTCACACAGTTCCATACCGTGGTAAAACTTAAGCGTCAGAACGCGGCGGTAAGCCGGCTTAAGGTCGTTCATTGCCCGCGTTAACCGTTCCTGTTCCTCCTGCTTCAGAAGATTCGCTTCGGCGTTTCCCTGCCCGTAATCCTGACAGACAAGCTCCTCAGAAAGAGGTTCCGTCTCCGGCGGTTTACGCCGCAGCCGGTCAATTGCCAGATTTCTGCCGATCGCATACAGCCACGTCTTAAATGACGAATTCCCTGAAAAATGCGGTTTCTTCGTCGCCAGCACGATCATGGCTTCCTCAGCGCAGTCCTCGGCATCCGTAAGATTATTCAGGTAGGTGTTCAGATACAGCGCCAACCCGTCGTAGTGCAGATCAATAATCTCGCGGAGTCCCTCGTCCTCACCGGCAAGAAAACGGCGGTAGCTACTTGCACCGTTATCCATTGAGGCTCCCTCCTTTTTTGCTCTTCTGTCCTTTAGACGGAAAATGAACGTTTTTTTCGCCGCATTTTCCGAAACATTTTTCACATATTTTTTTCAGCGTTTTACAATAATTTGTTATTTTATCCGATTACATTAAGTATACAGCGCAGAAACCGACGGTGCAACACGTTTTCGGACATACAAAAAACCGCCCGGCATTACGCTCGGGCGGTTTGCATCCGAATCTGATTTATACAGGGTAGGACTTCGTAGCGGCGTCAGCCTTCGTCACATCGAAGCCGGTCTGCTGAGCCTGACGATATTTGAAGAACTCCGTTGCAACCTGCGGGAACAGAGCGTAGGACAAAACGTCCTCCTCCTGCTGGATCCACTGCTTGCACTCTTCCTTGAACTTCGGAAGCTGCGGCTCGATCAGATCGGCCGGACGGCACGTGATCGGCTTTACATCGCCGATGCACTTCTTCTGAACCTCGGGATTGAACGGCTTGATGGTCTGGCCGAACTCGCCGGAGAGGATCTTCTTCGACTCCTTCGTAACCAGCTTGTAGCGCTCACCCTGCAGAACGTTGAGCACGGCCTGCGTACCGACGATCTGGGACGACGGCGTAACCAACGGCGGCTCACCGAAGTCTTTACGTACTCTCGGAACTTCCTCAAGCACTGCCTCGAACTTATCCTCAGCGCCTGCTTCCTTGAGCTGGGACACAAGGTTAGAAAGCATACCGCCGGGAACCTGATACATCAAAGTCTTAATGTTAACGCCGAGAACCTTCGGGTTCAGTAGGCCGCTCTTGAGGCACTCCTCGCGGTACGGACGGAAGTACTCCGCGATCTCTGCAAGAAGATTCTGATCGAGGCCGGAGTCGTAGGGCGTTCCGCGGAACGTCTCAACCATAACCTCGGTAGCCGGCTGGCTGGTACCAAGAGCAAACGGCGACATAGCGCAGTCGATGATATCGCAGCCTGCCTCTACGGCCTTCAGATACGTCATGGAAGCCACACCGGAAGTATAGTGTGTATGCAACTGGATCGGAAGCGAGCTGCCGGCCTTCAGCGCGGTAACCAGCTCGGTTGCCTTGTACGGAACCAGAAGACCCGCCATATCCTTGATACAGATGGAATCGGCGCCCATCTCCTCGATCTTCTTAGCGGTCTTCTCCCAGTACTCCAGGGTGTAAGCATCGCCGAGGGTATAGGACAATGCGATCTGCGCATGACCGCCCTCTTTCTTCGTTGCCTTTACCGCGGTCTCCAGGTTGCGGAGATCGTTGAGGCAGTCGAAGATACGAATGATGTCGATACCGTTTGCGATCGACTTCTGAACGAAATACTCTACTACGTCATCGGCATAATGGTTGTAGCCGAGGATGTTCTGCCCGCGGAAAAGCATCTGAAGCTTGGATTTCTTGAAACCCGCGCGCAGCTTGCGAAGACGATCCCAGGGATCTTCCTTCAGGAAGCGCAGACACGAGTCAAAGGTCGCACCGCCCCAGCACTCCACGGAATGATAACCTACTTTATCCATCTTCTCCACAATCGGGAGCATCAATTCCGTAGGCATTCTTGTAGCAATCAGAGACTGATGTGCATCACGCAGGATGGTCTCTGTAATCTTTACCGGTTTTTTCACCTGATCTGCCATAGATTTCTCCTTAATCGCGTCCTGCGAGGACGCGTCATTATAGTATCCGAAAAATGATCGCATCCTACGCAACTACACGCCGAACACAGCCATGAACACGCCGGCCGCGACAGCGGTACCGATAACGCCCGCAACGTTCGGGCCCATCGCATGCATGAGGAGGAAGTTTGTAGGATCCTCTTCTGCACCGACCTTCTGCGAAACACGCGCTGCCATAGGCACTGCGGAAACGCCGGCCGAACCGATCAGCGGATTGATCTTTCCGTGCGTAGCCTTGCACATGATCTTGCCGAACAATACACCGCCCGCGGTACCGACTGCAAATGCGATCAGACCGAGTGCAACGATCTTCAGCGTATCAAGCTTCAGGAACGCCTCGGCGCTTGTCGTCGCACCTACGGACGTACCGAGGATGATAACTACGATGTACATCATCGCATTCGAAGCCGTCTCCTGCAACTGGCGAACAACGCCGGACTCACGGAAAATGTTTCCTAACATCAGGCAGCCGACCAACGGAGCCGTATCCGGAAGGAGCGCTACTACCACAAGCGTAACGATGATAGGGAAAAGGATCTTCTCCAGTTTGGAAACCGGACGAAGCTGCTCCATCTTGATTTTGCGCTCTTTCTCCGTCGTGAGCAGTCTCATGATCGGAGGCTGAATGATCGGAACCAGCGACATGTAAGAGTAAGCTGCTACGGCAATGGCACCCATGTACTCCGTCTGACCGAGTTTCCCGGCCAGGAAGATTGACGTCGGGCCGTCAGCACCTCCGATGATGGAGATCGCTGCTGCCGCCTTGTCGTTGAATCCGAGTAAAATAGCCGACAGGTAAGCAAAGAAAATACCGAGCTGTGCCGCAGCTCCCAACAGGAAGCTCTTCGGGTTTGCGATCAACGGCCCGAAGTCCGTCATCGCGCCGACGCCCATGAAGATCAGGCACGGCAGAACCGCCCACTCATCCAGCTGGAAGAAGTAATACAACAGACCGCCGGCCTGTTTGGTATCTTCGCACCGAGTAGCGATCGGACAATAATAGTTCTGACACACGCCGTTAATCTTGCTGTATATCAACAGCGCTTCACCGTCACACTCGTATGCAACCAAAACGCTCGTCATGCGAAGCTCATCCTCCGTCAGATTGGACATGTCATGTCCGTCTTCCGGATCAAGGATGTGCTTTATCACTTTGTTGCTGTCATAGTTAAAGAACGTGACCTCTTCGTTCTTGATCTCCACAACCTTCTCGTTGTTCGCGTCGTAGTAAGTATACACGTGATCGATCGGCTCAGCCATGATCGACGGATACAGGTTTACGAGGAGCATACCGAAAGAGATCGGAACCAGAAGAAGCGGTTCATAATCCTTGGCAATCGCCAAATACATGAAAAACAAGGCTACGCCGACCATCAGCAGATTGCCCCACGAAAGGGAAGCAAACGCCGTGGACTTCGCCAGGTTTCCCAATGTATCCAAAATGTACTGCATAATCGTTATCCTCCCGATATCAGTTGTAACAATTCATTAATTCATTGTTGCAAGCACTTCACCGGGTTCAACGCTCTGGCCGACGGAAACGTTGATGCTCGCAACGGTACCGTCCTGCGGAGCAACGATATCATTTTCCATCTTCATGGCCTCAAGAACCACGAGGACATCGCCCTTCTTTACGGAAGCGCCGACATTTGCTACAACCTTGAGGATCTTACCGATCATAGGTGCCGCAACCGTTACGCTGCCCTGTGCTCCAGCCGGAGCCGCCTTCTTCGGAGCTGCTTTGGGAGCAGCCTTCGGAGCTGCGGAAGCAACCGGTGCGCCTTCTGCGCCGGTCTCTTCTACGCTTACTTCATAAACATTGCCGTTGACCGTAATTGTATAGTTTTTCATGTTGTCCTCCTGATTCAGGCATTCTGCCATTTCGATTTATTAGTTTTGCGGATGGAGCGAACCACCAGCCCGCCGGCCGGTACGTCATTGCCCATCGCCTGCTCATACGCATAAATTGCCGCGGTGATGACCGCTACCAATTCCGTATCATCTGCCTCATCTTCGGTCGGTGTTGCCTCAACCTTCGCCGGCTCGCTCGTCGGTGCGGTCTTGTGGAACAATCCCTTAAACCAGGCAACGAACTTATCGACATGCTTCAGCAGACTGATGATAAAGGAAATCAGCAGAAGCATGCAGAACACGATGCTGATCCCCATCACCGTATTCTCGATCGCTCTTCCGAAGTTCGCAGCGAATAGTAATCCGTTCATAGGTTCCTCCTTCGCTTATACCGTACCGTGCTTCTTGCTCGGGCGAAGTTCCTTCTTCGTGCAAAGAAGTTCGAACGCATACGTGATCTGTGCACGCATCTCATCCGCATCGATGATCGCATCGACATAACCGCGCTTTGCAGCATTCTCACAACTGTTGTAATTAGCCGCATACTCTGCAGCCTTTGCCTTCAAAGCCGCATCGCGATCGGAAGCTGCCGCAATCTCGTCAGCGTACACAATCTGCGCTGCAAGAGTTGCATCCATCGTGCCGATCTCAGCGCCGGTCACGGCAAACTCAAGATCCGCACCGAGCGACTTCGAGTTCATCGTAACGTAAGCACTGCCGTAAGCCTTGCCTACGATGACATTTACCTTCGGAACCGTTGCATTGGCAAACGCGTACGCAAGTTTGCCGGCCGCGATCGCAATGCCCTTTGCCTCCGAAGCGCCGTTGGCATAACCCGTAGCATTCGTGAAGCTTACAACCGGAATGCCGAAAGCGTCACAGAATTTTACGAAGCTCTCTGCCTTATAGCAGCCCTTGGTCGTAAGGACAGCATCAAAACTCTTAGCTTTCTTTCCGTTCTCGTCAAACGTAGCCGTACGGTTTGCGATCGCACCGATTGTCGCGCCGTTGAGGCGGATGAAACCGGTTACCATCTCCGGAGCATACGCAGCCTTAACTTCGAAAAATGCGCCGTTGTCCGAGAGATCCGTAAGAGCTACTGCCGGATCTGCGCACTCAGCGGCAAATCCGTTCATCGCGCGGTTGAGATCGTCCGTGCACTCATCCTGCGCGTCATCCTCATTGTTGGAAGGCAGTACAGCGATCAGGCTGCGAACCTTAGCGAGCGTATCGGCCTCATCCTCGCCGATCGCATCCACCATACCGGCCTCTGCCATGTATGCTGCGGAAGCCGTGTCGCATTTGCCTTCATTATTTCCGGCAATCGCATTCGGAGCCGTTACAAACAGCTTCGCATCCGTCTTCTCCATCACGACGAAATCGCTCATCGCTGCCAAAACGGCAAGACCGCCGCCGCAGTTACCGAAAACAGCCGTGATCTGCGTTACCAGACCGGAGGCCATCGTCTGAGCCTTATACAAGCGTCCGAAGCCCGTCAATGCATCGGAAGCTTCCTGCAAACGAAGTCCCGCGCAATCCACAAGGCCGATTACCGGAGCGCCCGTCTTCATCGCAAGGCGATACAGATTGACGATCTTCTTCGCATGCATCTCACCGAGGGTACCGTTCAATACCGCGGCATCCTGGCTGTACACATAAACCGGACGATCCTCGATCACTCCGTAACCGGTGATAACACCGTCACCGGGAGCGTCCGTCTGCTGCAAGTTGAAATCCGTGCTTCTCTTCGTCACAAGAGCACCGATCTCAACAAAACTGTTGGCGTCCAACAAGGTCTCGATTCGCTCCCTCGCGGACAGTTTCGCTGTACTACTCATGTTCAGCCCTCCGTTAGTATGTTTTTAACTGCACACCGGAAAACGCTGCCAAAACGCGCGGATAATAAAGGCGCGCAACGCACTCGAACCGGTGCACAGACATCTTTGGTATGGCAATAAACCAAATTGCACCGAGTAACATTATATAGTATCCACCCGCAAATTGCAACACAAAAAAGCGCGTTCGGAGCATCAAAATAGCGCAGCCGATTTCACAAAATCGACTGCGCTTCGCAAGCCAAAAAACCTTATCTCAAAACCTTCTCACCATTCTGTCTCTTCGGCGCCGTCACCGACCACCGTGTACTCGGAAAACACCTTCCGTATCGCAGCATAATCAAAGCCTTTGCGCATCAATCCGGCATAGACTTTGTCCCTCTCCGCCCGGGTGATCGTCTTCCCACGAAGACGTTTCTCAACGAAGCGTCTCACGGCCGAGAGTTCCACCTCATTCCCGTGCCGGTCATCGTCAGGTTCCCCGTCGTCCGCGGAATCCTCTCTGCCCTTCGCATCCTCGGCCTCGGCACGATACTTGCGGTATGCACTGTCGATGGTCTCCTGCGCCACGCCTTTGCGGAGCAACGTCTGCTGCATCTCGCGGAAGCTTTTTGCGGAAGCATGCCTTGAAAAATAACTGACTGCGTATCGTTCCTCGTCAATGTAATGGAAAGACATGACATAGGCAATGATGTTCCAGGTCTGTGCCTCCGTAAATCCCGAGGAAAGCATCTTATCATGCAGTTCCTTCGTCGTCCGGTCGTGAACCTCCAGCAATTCCAGCGCTTTGCGCTTTCCTCTCGGAAGAATTGCCTCGTTGACAATCTTCTCCCACTGATCCGGCTCCAATTCCGTCCCGGCTTCCAGCCGGTATCCGGACACTTCCCGGTTCTCCAGGATGCCGGATGGTTCGCCGTCGATCCAGACGACTACCTGCCGTTTTCCTTTGGGTACCAAATCCGTAACGATCATACCAAATCGCCCCTCTGATTTGATTCTTCAATGATTACTCTTCGTCGTCATACTCGGCAGGTTCGGCCTTGCTGAGATACTTCTCCCTAACCTTGGTCTCCACCTCTTCCATAACGTCCGGATGATCGCGCAGATATGCCTTCGCGTTCTCGCGGCCCTGACCGATCTTCTCTCCGAGGTATGCGAACCACGCACCGCTCTTCGCGATCACATCGCAGGAGCATGCGAGATCAAGGATGTCTCCCTCACGGGAAATGCCCTCGCCGAACATGATATCGAACTCCGCTTCCTTGAACGGCGGCGATACCTTGTTCTTGACGACCTTAACGCGGGTGCGGTTACCTACCGCCTCGCCGCCGGACTTAATCGTCTCAATGCGGCGCACATCAAGGCGCACGGACGCATAAAACTTCAACGCGCGTCCGCCGGTGGTCGTCTCGGGATTGCCGAACATCACTCCGACCTTCTCGCGCAGCTGATTGATAAAGATCACAATACAATTCGTCTTGCTGATCACGGACGTAAGCTTACGAAGAGCCTGCGACATCAACCGGGCCTGAAGACCGACATGGGAATCGCCCATCTCACCCTCGATCTCCGCCTTCGGAACCAATGCGGCAACGGAGTCCACGATCACAATATCGACAGCTCCCGAACGGACCAGCGTCTCCGTGATCTCCAACGCCTGCTCGCCGTCATCCGGCTGGGAAATGTAAAGGTTGTCCACATCCACGCCGATTGCCGCGGCATAATTCGGATCCAGCGCATGCTCGGCATCGATGAAGCCGGCAATACCTCCGCGCTTCTGAACTTCCGCAACCGCATGCAGGGCAACGGTCGTCTTACCGCTCGATTCCGGTCCGTAGATCTCGATCACGCGGCCCTTCGGAAATCCTCCGATCCCAAGGGCAATATCCAGACTGAGGGACCCTGTCGGCACTGCCTCAATACTCATCGCCGCACTGGGCTCACCCAGCTTCATGATCGCTCCCTTGCCGTAACTCTTTTCCAACTTTGCGATCGCTGCTTCCAGCGCTCTCTGTTTCTCATCCGTTGCCATCCGTCAACCGCCTTTCCGAACATTTGTTCTATTCGTATACTATACTTTTTTTCTCCCGTTGTCAATCCTAAAATCGATGAAAACGCAAAAACTTTTGTACAGTCACATCATACTCGAAGCGCCCCGGAAAGTCCATTCGCAGGATAGCCGAAAATGAACCTCTTTTTTCTCGCAAAAGCGTTTCTTCTGGGCCTTCTTCGCCTGTCGTCATCGTCATTATGTCACATCGCGAGACCCATTATTGGTACTTTTCGACAAATTGTCTTCATTTTCCGTAAAATGAGCTTTCCACGCAAAAGGAAGCGCGGACTAAGCCGCGCTCCCCAAATCTTACCGTTCGATCACTTTTTCTTCCACACCGCATACAGTGTCGTCTCATCAGCCGTGAGTTTGATAACTTCTCCGCTCTTGTAAATCTTGGTACCGTCCTCGTTTCTCCAACCGACGAACCAATATCCTTCGCGAACCATGGAACTCTTTCCGATCACTACGGTTTTCCCGTATGTCGTCACAACTTTGGCAGGAGCATTTCCCTTGCCGTTCATGCGGTCAAAGCGCAGGATTACGGTCTTCGGCTTCCATACCGCATACAGAACGGTTTTCTCCGTGATCGTAATGATATCGCCGCTCTTGTAAGCAACCGCACCGCCGCGGGCGGTCGACCATCCCATGAAGTAGTGTCCCTCGCGGGAAATCGTACATTTCGGGATCATTACCTTCGTTCCGGAAACCACCGTCTGCGCAACCGGAGCGTTGCCGGACCCGCCGTTGCGATCAAACGACAGCCTGTAATAGGCTGCGGCTTTCCACATCGCATACAGGGTTACCGTACCGCCTGTCGACAGATTACTGACAGCTGCTCCGTCAGCATACCAGGTGCCGCTCCCGTCCGCTTTCGTGTTCCATCCGAAAAACACATAACCTTCGCGAACGAACGTATTCTTCGGCAGCGCATGCGCGCTTCCGTACGTGTAAATCATCGCACTCATCGATCCGCCGGATGCCCCGTTTCCGTTAAACGAGACTTTGTATGTAACAGACTCCCAGTGAGCATACAACTTCAATGAACTCTGATAAGGAACTACGGAACTCGAAACATATTTCGTGCCACCGTCGGCCGACGTAAACCATCCGACGAAACGCTTGCCTATCGGAGCTGAGGGGTCACTCGGAAGGGCGCTTCCGAATGCGGAGCCCTGAGGAAGTGATACACTGGGCAGACTCGTTCCTCCGCCATTTAAATCAAACGACACGGTACAATTAAGTCTCTTCCACTGTGCATACAACGTAACAGTGCCGCCGTTCGTTGCCGTAAGATTTTTAAAACTTGCTTTGTTCGCGTACTTTACACCGCCGCCTGCACTGGTACCCCAGCCGGCAAAGCTATAGCCTTTTCTGGTGAAGCTGTTCCCCGGCAGGGTATATGTCGAACCGTACGTGCAGGCCTTGTTGCTCATAGAGCCGGCCCCGCCGTTGGCACTGAATTTCACCGTATATGTATTGTAAGCATAATGCGCATACAGAGTGATCGAAGATTTTGAGGGTACTACCGATGAACTCGTAACTTTGCTTCCGCCCGAGACTGCGGTATACCAGCCCACGAAATGTTTTCCGCTCGGCGGTGCCGGGTCTCGATTCAGATTACTGCCGTACGTACTTCCCTGCTCCCGTGTAAAGCTTCCGAAAAACTGACCGGAGCCACTGCCTCCGTTAAGGTTCAGAGAGACCGTACAAGTCAGCCTCTCCCAATGCGCATAGATCGAGTGATTCATGGGCGCTTCAACCTTTGTTGAAGACGTAACCTTTCTTCCGGCATTGCCTTTACTGGTAAACCAGCCAACGAATCGATACCCTGACCGCGTCGCCGAAGGCAGATCACCGTAGGTTCCGCCTACGGTAACTGTTTTATTATTCCTACTCGGCGTACCTCCGTTTCCGTCAAATGTCACGACACAGGTGCCCGCTGATGCGGAAACGACTTCCCCGTCCGTACCGATCTTTGCCCGGCTGCCCTGCAACGTCACCAGACCGACAAGCAAAGCGATCAGCATTACACCGAGCCATTTCAGTGCTCCCTTAAGTTGCCTTTCCATACTCTTTCTCCTTTGTTATTAACACTTTCCTGCTTTTCCACTTTCACGTCGCGTTGTCCTGCCCTCAATCAGGACTCTGTGACATTCAAGTGTATAGTTCATAGTATCATATCTCCGCCTGCAGTTTCTGATAATGGGTATATTCAAAACATGTATTATACTATCTATGATATTCGGAAGCATTTTTCCTCTGTCTTCGGAGTCTATATAAAAAATAACACCCTTCCGACCGGTTCTTCGATCGAAAGGGTGCATGAGAATGCAATATTCAGTTTTCATCCTCGCCGCCGACAGGCTCAAACAATGCCTCGACGAAGGAATCCGGATCGAATTTCTGCATGTCTTCGAGTTTCTCGCCGACGCCGATGTACTTGACCGGAATACCGAGTTCCTTCTGGATCGCGATGGCGATACCGCCCTTGGCCGTTCCGTCCAGCTTGGTGATGACGATGCCGGTGATGTCCGCGATCTCGTTGAACTCCCGCGCCTGAACAAGGGCGTTCTGTCCCGTGGTTCCGTCGAGCACTACGAAGGTTTCACGATGTGCCTGCGGGTATTCCCGGTCGATAACTCGGTTCATTTTCCCGAGTTCTTCCATGAGATTCTTCTTGTTGTGGAGACGTCCCGCCGTGTCGCAGATCAGGACGTCGACCTTGCGGGCTTTGGCTGCCGTCACGGCGTCAAATACGACTGCCGCCGGGTCCGCCCCCTCCTTGGCCGAAATGATCTCACATCCGGCGCGGTGCGACCACTCCGTCAGCTGTTCCGTCGCAGCGGCGCGGAACGTGTCCGCAGCGGCGAGCATCACGCGCTTGCCTTCGGCCTTCAGCGATCCCGCGATCTTGCCAGCGGTCGTCGTCTTGCCGACGCCGTTCACGCCGACCATCATGATGACGGAAGGCTGATTTTCAAACTCGTAAGCATCGTCCGGAACCGCCATCTGCTCCTTTATGGTGTCCATCAGAAGCTGCTGGCACTCGGCCGGCTCTTTGATGTGCTGTTCCTTCACCTTCTCGCGAAGGCCGTCGAGAATGGCTCCGGTCGTCGAAACGCCGATGTCCGCCATGATAAGGATCTCCTCGAGTTCCTCATAGAAGTCCTCGTCGATCTTGCTCCCCCGGAACAGGGAGCGAAGACCGCTTGCAAGACTGCTTCTCGTCTTGCTCATACCGGCGAAGAGGCGTGCGAAAAAGCCTTTCTTCTTCGGTGCTTTCTCTGCGGATTCCTCATCGTCCGCCGGCTCGTCCTCCTCGGACTCTTCGGGTTCGTCGGACTCTTCGGACTCCTCAGCCTCGTCGGAAAGATCGGTCTCATCGGTCTCCGATGCTTCCCTTGCCTCCGAGGCAAACTCTTCCGCCGCGTCGATCACCGTCCCGGCATCCGTCTCCGCCTCATCGGGAAATTCAACGCCTTCCTCTAAGGATTCCTCCAAAGCTTCCGCGGACGTCTCCTCGAGTTCCTCGGCGTTCTTTTTCTTTTTTTTCCAAAAAAACATGTGATGCAAAACCTCCGTTATTTGTCCAGTTCATTTTCGATCAGGTTGACCGAAACCAGCGTCGACACGCCCTTTTCCTGCATGGTGATGCCGTACAGCGCCTCGGCCGCCGCCATCGTGCCGCGACGGTGCGTGATCACAATGAACTGCGTGTCGGACGCGAGTTTGTGCAGATACTGCGCAAACCGGCCGACGTTCGAATCGTCGAGTGCCGCCTCGATCTCATCCAGAAGACAGAACGGCGACGGCTTCAGATCCAGAATCGCGAACAAAAGCGAAATTGCCGTGAGCGCTTTCTCACCGCCGGAGAGCTGCAGCATGTTCTGCAGTTTCTTGCCGGGCGGCTGAACGTTGATCAAAATGCCGGCCTCGAGAATGTCCTCGCCCTCGCTGAGCGCAAGAGATGCTTTTCCGCCGCCGAACAGCTCGCGGAACACGCGGTCAAAGCGAACTTTCAACTCCTCGAAGGTCGCGCTGAACTGTCGGCGCATCTCGGCATCGAGAGTCTCGATGATCCCCAAGAGCGTCTTCTCCGCCGCCAGGACATCGTCGCGCTGACCCGTCAGGAACGCATAACGCTCCTTCGTCTCACGGTACTCCTCGATGGCGTTGACATTGACGTTGCCGAGATCGCGGATCTTATTTTTCAACTCGTAGACGGCGCGGCGGTTGAGCACCGCGTTGTCGTAAGCTTCATTGCGGAATTCGCACGCTTCCGTGTACGTCAGTTCGTACTCTTCCCACATGTAGCGGGTTTGATTTTCCAGCTGCTCTTCCATCTTTTCCTTCTGGCTCTGCAACCGGAATTGTTCCTTGTCCAAGGATGTCATCAGTTTCGAGAGCGACTCCCGCTTCTCGAAAAATGCCCGATTCTGTCTCGTGATCTCCTCCGCGCGCGACGAAAGTTCCGCAATCCTGCTCTCGGCTTCGGCGATCTCGCGGAAAATGGTTTTCTGCAGTTCGGCGTGCTCCTTGGACTGTGCCTGCTTGTCCGCGATCTCCGCGTTCGCGGCCTCGCTCTCCTTGGTGACCGAGGCGAGTTCGCGCTGCATCTGGACGAGTTCGCGGGTTAAGCGCTCACCGGAATCACGTTGGTACTCCACGCTCTGCAGCAGGGCATTGTACTCCGTGAGAGTACGGACGGCCTCGGCGCTCGCCGTGTCCTCCTGCCCCCGGAGCGTTTCCATCTCGGCGCGGAGCGTCTCGACTCTGGCGTCATTGCTTCGGCTCTCCTCCTCGTTGGCTGCGATCTGCTCCGTGAGATCCCGGTTCTTCTCTTTGATCTTCTCGCTCTCCGCCTCGGCTTCAACAAGTTCCTTGCGAAGCGCTTCGCGCATGTCAAGGAATCCGCCGTTTTGCTCGCGGATGTGCTCGAGATTCATCTTGGCTGTATTTTGCGCGACCATCTGCTCCTGCAGTTTGGTTCGCAGGATTTCGAGAGTATTCCGCACGGTCTCGCGCTCTTTGCGGTACTTCTGCACCGTGCGCTCGCACTCCTCCGCGGCGGTCCTGCAAGCCTCGTACTCGCGCTGGGCCTCCTCGGCCTCACGGCGACGAAGCAGTAGGTTGCCGGAATTCTTGAACGCACCGCCGGAAATCGCGCCGCCCGGGGCGAACAGCTCGCCGTCGAGGGTCACGATGCGGAGTTTCTGTTTGTATTTGCGGCCGATGGCGGCTGCCCGGTCGAAGCGGTCCACCACCAGGAATCGTCCCAGCAGATAGTCCACGGCTTCGCGGTAGATTTCGTCCGTCGTCACCAGTTCGGAGGCGACGCCGATCACACCTTTTTCCGCCAGCACTTCCTTCTCGAATTCGTCCTTTTTCGCACGGATCTCGCGGAGCGGCAGAAACGTTGCGCGTCCCAGCCGGTTGTCCTTCAAAAACTCGATCAATATCTTCGCGGTGTCCGTCGAATCTGTCACGATATTCTGGATATTGCCGCCCAGCGCGGTCTCAATTGCGGTCTCATAGCCGTCGCCCACGGTGATGATGTCCGCGACAACGCCATGAATGCCGGGGATTTCTTTCTTCTTCTCCATCACCTTGCGGACGGTTCCCGCATACCCTTCGTAGCGCTCCGTGATGTTGCGGAGTGCCTCGTAGCGGGACGATGCCGCGATGGCTTTCTTTCTGCGGTCCTCGCGCAAAACGTCGGCGTCCGTGATCGACGCCGTCAGTTCGCGGACGCGGTCTTCTTTTGCCTTTACGTCCTTCGCCACCTTCTCCGCGGCGTCCGAAGCTCTCTTATACTCGGCCTCGGCTTCCTCCACCTGACGGTTCGCCTCGTCGGCCTCCGTCTTGAAGCGCAGAAGTTTTGCGTTGATCTCCGCGCGGTTGATCGCATATTGCTCGAGCAGCGTCTTGTTGCGGGCAAGTTCCGTCTGCAGATTGGTGTTTGTCTGCATCGCCGCAAGCTGCGCGTTGCGAAGCGTTGCCTCCTCCGCGATCCTGCTCTCAAGTTCCTGCTTCATGGCTCCGAGGTTATTCTCGGCCGCCGTCTTCGCGTCCGACAGGGATGCCAGTTTCGCGTCAAATTCCGCCATGCGCTCGCCGAAATGACCGAGTTCTTCCTTCCGCTGCGCGATCTCCGCAGTCAAAGCCTCGATGCGCTCGTCACTCTGCGCTTTTTGTCTGGACAGCGTAGCGATCTGCTCAGTTAACAGATTCTGCTCGCCGCTGCATTTTTCGGATTCGAGCTTCTTCTGCGTCTGGGCTTCCTTCGAACCGGCGATGGTCTCCCGAAGCGTCTCAAGCTCATTTAGCAAACGGTCGTAATCGTCTTTGGCGGTCTCGAATTCCGTCGTCGTGCGGGCGAGGTCCTCCGATACCGTTGTGAGTTTGTCCTCAAACTCCTTCATGGTGACGGAGCTCTTCTCGTACTCCATCAGAAATTGATTGATCTCGCGCTCTTTGAGTTCGTCACGCAGTTTCAAATACTCGCGAGCCTTCGCCTCCTGCTTCTCCAAAGGGCCGATCCGCCCTTCGATCTCGGCGATGATATCGTTGACTCTGGCAAGGTTTCCCCGCTCTTCCTCAAGATTTTTCTCGGTCTGGATCTTGCGCTTCTTGACGCGCGTGATCCCGGCTGCCTCGTCGAAGATCTCGCGGCGCTCCTCCGGCTTTCCGCTGAGAACTTTGTCAATCTGCCCCTGCCCGATGATGGAGTAGCCTTCCTTGCCGATTCCGGTGTCGAAAAATAACTCCTGCACGTCGCGAAGACGGCACTCCGAACCGTTGATGAGATACTCGCTCTCCCCCGAGCGGTACACGCGACGGGCTACCGTCACTTCGTCATAGTCGATCGGCAGACGGCGATCCCCGTTGTCCAGTGTCAGCGCCACATAGGCAAATCCCATCGGCTTCCTGGTCTCGGTACCCGCGAAGATAACGTCCTGCATGCTGCTTCCGCGCAGCTGCTTCGCGCTCTGCTCGCCGAGCACCCAGCGAACCGCATCGGCGACATTGCTCTTGCCGCTTCCGTTCGGTCCCACGATGCCGGTGATTCCGCCGTCAAACTCAAAGCGGATCTTGTTGGCAAAAGCCTTGAACCCATGAACTTCTATGCTCTTGAGGTACATGTCAAACTCCTTTGTCCCGCTTTTGTACTGCTATGCATCCATCTCCCGCAGACGGCGAAGCATTTTCCGCGCACACGCCTGCTCCGCGCTCTTCTTCGAATGACCGGACGCCACTTCCCTGTATCGTCCGTCCACCGTGCAGGACATCGTGAACGTCCTGCAATGCGCCGGTCCTTCCTCTAAAACGAGTTCGTAGACCGGCTCGTTCCGAAACATTTGCTGACTGATCTCCTGAAGCACCGTCTTCGCATCCTCGAAGAGCTGCTCCTGCGAAAGATTTGCCAGCACGAAACGGTTCACGAACTCCCTTGCGGGCTCCGTGCCGCCGTCGAGATAGATCGCCCCGATCACGGCCTCAAACGCATCCGAGAGGATGGACGCGCGATCGCGCCCTCCGGTCAGTTCCTCGCCGTGCCCCAGTCTCAGGCACTCGCCGAGCCCGATGTCCCGCGCGCAGATCGCAAGCGACGGCTCGCAGACAATGCTTGCGCGGAGTTTGGACAGCCGTCCCTCCGCCATCTCGCCGTGGTTCTCGTACAAATACTCGCTTGTGATGAGCTCAAGCACCGCATCGCCCAGAAACTCCAGCCGCTCATTGCATTCCACGCCGCGACGGTCGCGGCACGACTCATGCGCGTACGAGCTGTGCGTGAGCGCCAGCGTCAACAGGCTCTCATCCCGAAAATGATACCCGACCGTTTCCTGCAGCCGGGCCTTGGTGTTATCTGTCATTCCTACCTCCGCATCGCACCGCCCCGTTCGGTGTCAAATGCTTTCCGATAATTTCTTCTTCAACCGGTCACAAAACTCACCGACAGTACGCACTTTGCGATCCTCCTCGGTCGGACGGATCTCTGCATCGAAAGCGTCCTGCAGTGCTAAGATAATCCGGAACATCTCGAAGGAATCCACCCCGAGATCCTCCGCCAGCAGCGTGTCGCGCGTGATCGTATCACGGCTGACATGCATGATATCGGCTATTACTCCGGCTACCTGTTCAAACATTGTAATCCCCCTATTCCGTTATGAACTTCTATGACTCTGCGGGTGCCCCGGTCCCCAGATGTTCACGGATCTTCCCGCTGATGTCCTCCTTCACAAATGCGATACACTGTGCGATTGCGTTTCGGATCTCAACCCGCGTCGAATTGCCGTGCGCCTTCACCACAAGGCCGTTCAGCCCGAGCATCGGCGCTCCGCCGTACTCTGCGGTATCAAAATCCTTCAGTGTCTTCTTGAGTGCAGGCTTGGCAAGCCATGCGCCGACCTTGCTGCGCGTCGTCGATACCAGACCGCTCTTGATCTTCGACAACAGCGTGCCCGCAAGTCCCTCGTACAGCTTCAGAATGACGTTGCCGACAAACGCCTCGCACACGATGACATCCGCTACTCCCTTCGGGATCTCTCTGGCTTCCACACTCCCGACGAAGTTGATATCCTTGCGCTCCTTTAAGAGCGGATAGGTCTCTTTCACAAGAGCGTTGCCCTTCTCCTCCTCGACACCGATATTGACGATACCGACGCGGGGATTCTCAATCCCGAGAACATGCTTCATGTAGACCGAACCCATGACGGCAAACTGTACCAGCTGCGACGGTCTCGCATCCACATTGGCTCCGCAGTCGATCAGCAGTGACACGCCCTGTTCCGTCGGGATCAGCGGTGCCAGCGGCGTTCTCTCCACTCCGCGGATACGGCCGACCAGGATCGTTCCGCCGACCAGGACAGCCCCCGTGCTTCCTGCCGAGACAAACGCATCGCACTCTCCTTTGCGGACAAGCTGCAGTGCCACGGTGATGGAGGAATCGCGCTTCTTGCGGACAGCCTCAACCGGTGCCTCGTCGCAGGTGATCTCCTCCGTCGCATTGACGATCGTCAAACGGCTTTGATCGTATTCCTTGCCCTCCAGGAGTCCCTTGAGAACCTCTTCCTTACCGACCAGTGTCACGGTGATCTCCGGATGCGCCGCCACGGCGTCCAATGCCCCCTGCACGATCTCCGCAGGCGCATTGTCGCCCCCCATGGCATCCAGCGCTACACGAACCGTCTCATTTTCCATGAAAAATGCCTCCTCAAAAGAAAGAGCACAATGGGGATACCCCAATGTGCTCCTGTTCCCTCATTTCTGTGTCCGAACAATTATGCTTCCGTGCTCTCGGCTGCAGCCTCTTCAACTGCTTCCGCAGGAGCCTCTGCCTCTGCAGCAGCCTCATCCGCTGCGGTGTTCTCCGGCTCCTCAAGAGCCTTCATGCTCAGGCTGATCTTGCGATCCTCGAAGTTGATATCAACGATCTTAGCCTCGATCTCCTGACCTACGGACAGAACATCCGAAGGCTTCTCAACACGGTTGCGGGAGATCTGCGAAACATGCAGAAGCGCATCCATTCCGGGAGCGAGCTCGATGAACGCTCCGAACGCCGTCATGCGGGCTACGCGACCCTTCACGATCATGCCGGGTGCAAGATCCTGCTCTGCGTTCTGCCAAGGATTCTGATCCGGGAACTTCATGCTGAGCGAAATCTTGGTGCCGTTGATCGCCTTGACGAACAATCTCGCGGTATCACCGGTCTTGAACAACTTCTTCGGGTTGTCGTTTCTGCCCCAGGACATCTCCGTCACATGAAGCAAACCGTCAACGCCGCCGATATCGATAAATACGCCGAATTCCGTAACGTTGCGAACAACACCGTCAAGCACATCGCCGACCGCAAGCGTAGCGAGAAGCGCATCTGCCTTCTCCTTCTTCTCCGCAACAACCACATCCTTGCGGCTGCCGATCACGCGTCTCTTCTTCGGGTTGTACTCGATCACGCGGAAGGAAATCTCCTGATCCTGGAACTTCGTCAGATCCTTCTCGAATACATCGGAAACCAAGCTTGCCGGGATGAAGATGCGGCAGTCGTCAACGACCACATTCAAGCCGCCGGTCACAACGCCGGACACCTTAGCGGTGAGCACGGTTCCCTGCTCAAATGCTTCCTGCAGCACAGCGCTGGTGCGCTCGCTGTTAAGCTTCTTACGGCTGAGGAGCACCTGGCCCTCACCGTCATTCACCTTAATAACCTTCGCGGAAAGGACATCGCCTTCCTTCACTACCGTGGTGAGGTCTAAAACGGGCTGATTGGAATACTCGGCGCGGGTGATGATCCCGTCTGCCTTGTAATCGATGTTCAGCGCAATCTCATCCGGCTTTACGCGAATAACCTTGCCCTCGACTACCTCTCCGTTTCGTATAGTTTTGAATGTCTCTTCCAGCATCATACCGAAATCGTTATTGTCCATGATCGCATGAACCTCCTCAATAATGTTGCTCGGGGTGGATGCCCCTGCAGTAATACCTACGTAACGAAAAGATGGTAAGGGTTCCTTCTCCAAATCCGCCGCCGACTGTATATATCGCGTGTTCGGACATTCCGAAGCGGCAATCTCGTACAGTTTTCGGGTGTTGGAACTGCCGGCGCTTCCGATCACGATCATGGCATCACACTGCCTCGCGAGCGCTCGCGCCTCCGTTTGTCTCTCCTCTGTGGCATTGCAGATAGTATTAATCACACTATCTTCTGCATTATATCCGATTTTGCGGAATATTTCAAGAAAATCTTTGAATTTTGTATAGTTGAATGTTGTTTGTGCCACAACGCATATTTTTCGTTCGTTTTCCTTCGCCGAAGCGGCGGCCGAAGCAGCCTCTTCCGCCGTAGAAATCACGGTTACGTCGCCCTGACACCACCCCATGATCGCCTGCACTTCCGGGTGGTTCCGATCGCCGCAAATAATGATTTCTTTTCCGTTTCCGCTCTGTTCATAAACGATTTTATGAATTTTCTTCACAAACGGACAGGTGGCGTCCGCAATGTGCAGTCGTCCCTCCGAGGAAACCGCCGCAGCACGCAGTTTTTCGTCCACCGCGCGCGACACTCCGTGCGAGCGGATAACGATGGTCCCACGGTCGATCGCGGCGAGCTCCTCCTCGCTTCCGATCACCCTGACCCCGCGTTTTGCGAGCGAGTCCACCACGATCTCGTTGTGGATAATCGGGCCGTAGGTATACACCGGCTCGTGTTCGCCTTCACTGAGGGAGAATACCGTATCCACCGCGCGCTTGACACCGAAACAGAACCCGGCGGTTTTCGCGACCGTGACACGCTCCCGCTTTGCCTGTGCCCCGCCCGGAGCACTCACGCGAAAAAATCGCCGTTCTCCTGTTTTTTTTCGCTGCACAACTCGATCAGACGGGCTTCCACCTCGGCGATCGTCATGTCCGACGTGTCCACCAAAACGGCGTCGTCCGCCTGCTTTAAGGGCGCGTGCTCGCGATGCATATCGCGGTAATCGCGCTCCTCGATATCCTTGGCGATCTGCTCTAAGGACACTTCCATCCCCTTCTGCTCATACTCCAGGGCACGGCGTTTCGCGCGGACCTCCACGGAGGCCGTAAGATAGATCTTCACGTCCGCGTTCGGCAGCACGAAGGTGCCGATATCGCGCCCGTCCATCACAACGTCCGCCGTCTGCGCCAGCTTGCGCTGAAGCTCCGTCATCTTCGCACGCACCGCGGGATTGACCGAGGACGCGCTCGCCATGTTGCCGACCTCCTCCGTGCGGATGAGCCCGTTGACATTTTCCCCATTCAGGAGGACCTGCTGCTCGCCGTTCTCATACGCGATCGACACGTCGGCGCTCTCACACGCCGCCTCGATCCGCTCCGTCTCCCCGGCAGCAATTCCGAGTCTCAGAAAATGAAGCGCCATCGCGCGGTACATCGCTCCCGTATCCACGTAGATGTACCCGAGTTTCTTCGCCAGACTTCTGGCGATGGTGCTCTTGCCCGCTCCCGCAGGCCCGTCAATGGCAATGTTTCGTCCCATGGCAATCTCCTCCTATTTCGCATCTTCCGCGGCCGCGCTGCGTCCGGCAAGCATTCCCGTGGACCAGGCAATCTGCAGATTAAACCCGCCCGTGGTCGCGTCCAGATCGAGCACTTCACCCGCAAAATACAATCGTCTTACCAACCGGGATTCCATCGTCGAAGGGTTGATCTCCTTCGCCTGGATCCCGCCCTTTGTGACAACCGCCTCGTTGTATCCGCCCATCCCTGTGATACCGACGGTGAACCGCCGAAGCGCTAACGCCAGCGCGCGGCGTTCCTCCCTCGACACATCCCCGGCTCGCTTCGCCTGCGAGATCCCGCTTCTTCGGAGGATCTCCGCTCCGAGCGCGGCAGGCACCAATGCGCCGATGACATTGCCCATGGCTTTGGCGTGTCCGGCCTCGAGATCCCGCACCAGCCGTGCGTCCAGCTGCTCGTCGCCAAGTCCCGGCTTTAAGTCGATCTCCGCACTGCCGCCGATCAGATCGTCGCCGCACATCGCGGTGGCCGTCAGCACCGTAGGTCCGCTGATCCCGCGGTGGGTGAACAACAGCTCGCCGAAATCTTCCCGAAGGATCTTCCCTTCTTTTCCTCGGAAAATGACCCCCACATTTTTAAGCGTCAGCCCCGCCAGCTCCGCGCAGCAGCCGTCACCGCTCACAAGCGACACCAAAGACGGCGTAAGCCGCGTCACACTGTGTCCGCACTCGCGGGCCATCCGGTAACCGTCGCCGGTCGAGCCGGTCGTCGGGTATGACAAGCCTCCCGTTGCAACGATCACGGCGTCCGCGGTGAGTTTTGTCCCGTCCGAAAGCGCCGCTCCCGTCACGCGCGAGAGGTATTGAAGTTTCTTTTTCTTTTTTTCGGAAGTCTGCGCCGTCTCGTCCGAAGTCTCACCGACAGTCAGAAGAGACTTCACTTCCGTGTTGAGCATCACCTTGATCCCGCGACGCCGGCACTCCCGTTCCAGAGTTTTGATTACGTCGGAGGACTTGTCGGATACCGGGAACACACGGGCTCCCCGCTCCGTCTTCGTCGGCATCCCCGCAGATTCGAACCACTCGATCGTCCGGCGGTTGTCAAAACCGCTCAGCGCACTCAAAAAGAAGCGCGGGTTCGAAACGACATGCTCCGCAAACTCCGGCGTGTCGCACGCGTTCGTCAGGTTGCATCGGCCTTTGCCGGTAATGTAGATCTTCTTGCCGAGTTTCTCATTTTTCTCAAGAAGCGTGACTGCGGCTCCCGTGTCGGCCGCGCCGATCGCAGCCATCATGCCGGCCGCGCCGCCTCCGATCACGATCACATGTCTCATTGCTCCGCCTTCTTCTCCTTATCGTCCTTGAGAACGTCGATGTTCTTCCAGATGTAGTCGACCAGCGACACGACCGTCATCACCAGAGCGAACCACATGAACACCTTGCCGACGACATCGATGATTCGGAAGAACAGATGTTTGTTGTATGCGCGGTCTGCCGTGAAGAGCATGAAGCAGCACATGAACATCTGGGAAAAAGTCTTGATCTTCCCGAGATATCCTGCCGCCAGCACAACACCCTTGTCACAAGCGATCAAGCGGAAGCCGCTGATGATAAACTCTCTCGCCATGATGATTGCGACGACAACCGCCGGGATCTTCTCAAACTCGATCAAAAGGATCAGCGCCGTGCAGACAAGGATCTTGTCCGCCAGCGGATCCATGAATTTTCCGAACGTCGTCACAAGGTTGTATTTGCGCGCGATGTGCCCGTCCAGAAAGTCGGTAAAGCTCGCCGCCGCAAACACAGCCAGAGCGATGAAATTGTAATACGGCAGATAGTCCTTAAGCATGAGCAGCACGACAAACACCGGGATCAAAAACACCCGGAACATCGTTATTCTGTTCGGCAGATTCATTCGTTTCATTCGGTAACCACCTCTCCTGTCAAATCATATTCCTTTGCGCCCGTGATCCGCACCTGCACGACATCACCGGACATCAAAGACGACGGTCCTTCGAAAAATACGGCGCCGTCGATCGTCGGAGCATCCCCTGCGGTCCGCCCCGTAAAAATGTCATCCTCGGGAAGGAATCCGTCCACCAAAACAGGCATCGTCCGACCCACAAGACTCTCGCTGTACTCTGCGCAGATCGTCCGCTGAAGGCGCATGATCCTGTTTCGCCGCTTCTCCTTCACCCGTTTGGGCACCTGTCCTTTCATCGCCGCCGCGACCGTGCCCTCCTCCTTCGAGTACGGGAACACGCCGAGGCGCTCAAAGCGCATCTTCCCGACAAAGTCCTCCATCTCCGCGAACTCTTCGTCCGTCTCCCCCGGAAATCCCGTGATCATCGTTGTGCGAAGCACGATCCCGGGGACTTCCCTGCGAAGCCGCGCGATCATCTGCTCGATGTCCGCGCGTGTCGTGCGTCGTCCCATCCGGCGAAGCACCTCGTCCGATGCATGCTGGATCGGCATGTCCAGGTATTTGCAGACTTTCGGTTCCTCCGCAAGCACTCGGATCAGATCGTCGTCGATTTCCTCCGGATAGCAATACAGGATGCGGATCCACGTCAGTTCCTCGATGCGGCACAGACTGCGCACTAATTGCGCCAGTTTCTTCTCGCCGTAGAGGTCGATCCCGTATCGGGTCGTCTCCTGTGCAACGAGGATCAGTTCGCGGGTTCCCTGCGCCGCAAGGCGGCTTGCTTCCGCCACTAAGCTCTCCATGGAAAATGAGCGGTACGGTCCGCGGATCTTCGGTATGATGCAGTAGGTGCATCGCTTGTCGCACCCTTCCGCAATCTTGAGATAGGAGACATAATTGCCGGCCGTGACGGCGCGCGGCGCCTCCGGCGACGGCAGATACGAAAGAGGCCGCAGGGATTCAAATTCCCCGTCTGCAGTAAGCGCTGCGACGATGTCCTCGTAGGAGGACGTTCCGACGATCGCGTCGACCTCGGGAATCTGTTCCCGGATCTCCGACGCATAGCGCTGTGCAAGGCATCCCGCAACGACAAGTCGGCGAAGCGCCCCTGCGGTTCTTCGCTCCGAAAGGGAAAGCACCGTCTGAATGCTCTCCTCCTTGGCGTCGCTGATGAAGCAGCAGGTGTTCACGACCGCGGCGTCAGCCTCCTCGAGGTCGTCCGCAAGCTTGTGTCCCGCAGCCTGCAGCAGCCCGATCATGACCTCGCTGTCCACGAGGTTTTTGTCGCATCCCAGGGAAATGAAATAGACCTTCATACTGTCTCCGTAAACGTTATTGAAGCTCGGTCGAAGCCACGCAGTTGTACATCAGCATAGCGATGGTCATCGGTCCGACACCGCCGGGAACCGGCGTGATCGCGCTCGCCACAGGCTCCACGCTGTCGAAATCCACATCGCCGCACAGTTTGCCGTCATCCATGCGATGGATGCCGACGTCGATGACCACTGCACCCTCCTTCACATACTCGGCGGTGATCATCTTCGGCTTGCCGATCGCCACCACCAGAATGTCCGCCCGCTTCGTCACCTCGGCGAGGTTCTTCGTGTGGGAATGACAGATCGTCACGGTGCCGTTCTCCGCCAGAAGCATCGCCGCCATGGGCTTTCCCACGATATTGCTGCGACCGATGACTACGCACTCCTTGCCGTCAATGCTGATGCCGGTGCGCTTCAGAAGCTGGATCACGCCCGCCGGGGTACAGGACTTAAAGCCCTTCTGCCCGATGTTGAGGCGTCCCACGCTCACCGGGTGGAACCCGTCCACATCCTTGTCCGGCGAGATCGCCAGAAGGATCTTCTCCTCATCGATCTGCTTCGGCACGGGGAGCTGCACCAAAATGCCGTTGACGTCGGCACGCCCGTTCAACTCCTCGATCAAAGCCAACAATTCCTCCGTAGTCGTCTCCTCCGGAAGTTCGTATGAAAGCGACCGGATCCCGATATATTCACAAGCTTTCTTCTTGTTCGACACATAGACCGTCGATGCCTTGTCGTTGCCGACCTGGATCACCGCCAGAGTGATCTGCGTTCCCGCAGCAGCAAGCGCCGCAACGCGCTCCTTCAACTCGTCCTTGATCTCCGCGGAGATCGCTTTTCCGTCGATTCGAATTGCCATGATTTTCCTCCCGTTCCTGCCGCCTTCGTGTCGCGGCCAAAGACGGATTAATTATACCCCAACCGACACTCCGAAACAAGAAAAACTTGCATTTGCCGCACAAAAAAGCCGTATTTCGACCCGTCATACGAAAAATGAGCCCGCAGAGACCGAAATCTCACAGGCTCATCAGGATATACACAAGCAAAACAATCAAACCGACGCAGAATGCCATCAGTCCGTACGACAGACTCCGGGACACCAGCTTCACACTCTCGGTGGCATTTTCCCTCGCGCGGTTCACCGCGGCGATACAGTCGCCGGTTTTCGGCTTTTTGCGCCATACGGTGGCGTTGCCGAGCTTTCGGAACGCATTGCCGATCTGGCCCAAAGGCAGACAGAGCGCCTCTCCGAGGGAGATCGTATGTTTCTCGCACACGGGACGAAGCGCCGTGCGGCGCAGTAAAAGCGTCAGAGCATCCACCGCCTTGTCGGCCGTCGCCAGAATACTCTTTGCGATCTTGAAAATGATCTTCGCAACGCCCTCGGTCGCAAGCTCGATCCCGCGCATCAGCGTCCCGCCGACTGCAGGCAGAATACTGAGAAGTAAAGGCCGGTACAGTGCCTCCTCAAAGCCGGGCACTCTCTCGAGGCGGTCGACATACTCCGGTGTCTCCGAAAGCGGCTTGAGTTTCCTCGAAACGAGCGGACGAACCGCAGCAAAGAACAGCACGATGCCGATACCTATGGAGATCAGACTTCCCTTCAGGTTCTCCCATGTGAAGAACGAAACAGGCTCCTCCAGCGTCGGATACACCGCGATTGACGAAGCGTGCGAACCCACCGGCATCATCGTCAGTTCCGGCACGGTTCCGCCGATAAAGATCGCTGCCGCCGTGATCGAAAGCAGGATCATTGCCGCTTTGGGCATCGCACCGCCGCCCGCGGTCCTGTATTCTGCCTCGAACACTTCCTTCGAAGGCTTTCTCAGGAAAATGACGACAAAGAACTTGATCATGTACGCGACCGTGCAGCCGCCCGCAAAGAGGAACAGCCACTCCGCGACCGTGTAAAACGGACTGCCGGTCATGTGATGCGCCGTCACCAGCGCCTCATGCAGCAACGTCTTCGAAATGTATCCCGAAAATCCGGGGATGCCTGCTATCCCCAGAGACGCCGTGAGCACCAGGATCATCATCCAGTAGCGCTTCCGTCCGAATCCGCTGACGCGGTTTAAATCGCGGGAACCGACATTTTTCACGATGATGCCGGCCGCGAGGAACAGGATCAGCTTAAAACAGGAATGGTTGAGCATATGCAGCAGACTTCCCGAAACGGCAAGTCCGTACTCGTTGTACATCGCTCCCACCGCGCCGACTCCGGTCATGATAAAGCCGATCTGCGACACCGAGGAGCAAGCCAGCATGTGTTTGATGTCCGTCGACGTCAACGCTCGCAGAGCTCCCGTGAGCATCGTGATCACGCCGATCGCCACAATGATGCGGCCCCAGGATGCATCGCTCACGAAAATCTGTCCGGAGAGAATGAGGATGCCGAAAATGCCGGTTTTCGTGAGAATTCCCGACAACAGTGCCGACGCCGATGCCGGTGCCTCAGGATGCGCCTTCGGAAGCCAGATATGTAACGGCCAGGCGCCTGCTTTGGCCCCGAAGCCGAACAGCATGCAGCCTCCCGCAACATACAGAGCCGTCCGGTCGGCCACCTTGTGCGCCGCATCCGGAAGTTCCGAAATCACAAGGGTTCCCGCGAGATTATTAAGCATGAACAAGCCCATAAGCAAGACCAGACCGCCGATGACAGCCACGGCCAGATAGGTCTTTGAGGCTTTGATCGCCGAGGGCGTCTGCTCCTGTGCAACCCACACGTAGGATGCGAAGGACATTCCCTCGAAGAAGACAAATGTCGTGAACAGATCCGCCGAAAGCAGCACACCGAGCGTACACGCCATCGTGAGCATCGTCGCCATGTGGTACCGCAGAATATGCTCCTCTCCCTTGCCGTACCAGAAGAAAAACACGGAGGATGTCAGCCAGGCGAACGCCGAAACCGTGATGTACAGCCCGCGGAATCCGTCAACCTTGAAGGAGAGTCCGAGGCCGCAGACGCTAGGGATATCCAGCCAGATGCAATATCCGCTGGCTTCGGCAACCGTCAACCCGACGGCAATTCCGAAAGCCGCCGCGAGCGTCACGGTGATACCCGCAACCTCGAGGATACGCGAAATTATGGGATTGGATCTTCCGAAGCCTGCACAAGCCATGCATGTCACTGCCCCGCCGATCATGGGAAGCAGGATCAGCCAGAGCAAAATGCTGTCACCGCTCATACCTTTGACACCTCCTTTCTTTATTTTCCGAACGAATAAACGATCAAACCACGCCGCCCGCGACTCTCGTCAGGAACTCGACGATAGGCGTGGATAACAAACCGAGAACGATGATCAAAGCCGACAGGATCACTAACGGAACATGCATCCGGAAGCCGGTTTTCGACGCTTCGGGCGGCAGTTCCCCGCCGGTGGGAAGCCATGCTCTCACGATGACCTCCAGGATGTACGCCGCGGACAGCAACGCAGAGATGATCAGCGCCGCGAGACCCGCGTACGCGAAGGCGGATCCCTCCGCGACCGCCGCCGTGCCGATGTACCATTTGCTGACGAAGCCAACCATCGGCGGAATTCCGATGAGCGACGCGCCCGCGACAGTATACACCGTGAATACAAGCGGCATCCGCCGGCCCATTCCGTTCATCTCCCACACGTAGCGCCGGCCCGTCTTCACGGAAACCGCACCGATGCAGTAGAACAGGGTGATCTTCATCAATCCGTGGAACAGCATATGGGTAAACGCCGCCGTCAGCCCGGCTTCGGTCATCAGCGTCGCCGCGAAAATGATATACGACAGATTGCTGACGGTGGAGTACGCAAGTCTTCGCTTGCAATGCTGCTCTTTCACGGCCTTCACGGCACCGTAGACCATCGTTACGATGGCGAAACACATCACGGTATACTGCGCCCAGGAGCCGCGCAAGAACGTCGTACCGAAGCTGTAATACGTGATGCGGATGATCGCGAACGCACCCGCTTTGACCACCGCTACGGCATGCAGAAGCGCCGTAACGGGAGTCGGAGCGACCGAAGCGCTCGGGAGCCATCCGTGAAACGGGAAGACGGCTGATTTTACGCCGAACCCGAGCACTGCCATCACATAGACAACCCGCAGTGTCGTGCGCTGCGATGCGATGTCCGCCAAAACTCCGCCGTACCGGAAATCCAGAGTCTCCCCGAAGACGGCGATCGCGATGAATCCGATGAAGGCAAAGGCCGCGCCGCCGATGGAATACCTCACGTACTTTCTCGTCGCGACCACGGATTTGTAGCGAAGCCCGTGCATCATCAGCGGGATCGTGACCAGAGTGAGCATCTCATAGAACATGTACATGGTCATGAGGTTACCCGCGAACGCGATTCCGATCGTCACGCCGTAGGTCATGGTGTAAAATGCGAAAAATTTGCTGCGGTGCTCCTCATGGTCCATGTATTCAAACGCATACAGCGTTGCTAACGGCCAAAGAACCGCCACAAGCCCGGCAAACACACAGGACGCGCCGTCCATGCGGAATTTGATAGCAAGGCTGCCCGCCAGTTTCAGGATGAGAAGTTCCCTCTCCGGCTGATGGTACAACAGCATTCCGACGCACGCGGAAGTAAGGAGCGTGACTGCCATCACGGCAATCTCCCTCCTGTTCTTGTTCTTCGGTTGTTGCAACCCGAACGCCGCCCCGCATATGATGGGCAGCAGGATCGGCACGATCATCCAACCTGCATCCATGCTGATTTGCTCCTACTGTCTGTCCGCCTACAGTACCGCGGACACGATCTTCTCAAAAAACTCCGTAAGAAATCCCGGGAAAATGCCGAACACGATCGATGCACAGGCAAGCACGATCAACGGGATCCGCATGCGCCAGCCGACCTCGGAAATCTCCTCGGTCTTCGGTTCCTGCACTGTCGCCGCAGCATCCGGCTCCGCCGCGGTTTCCTCTTCCGCCGCCGTCGCTACGTCCGGCTTCGCATGCTTTTCCGCCTCCGGCGTGAAGAATGCATCGGCGGAAACCGTCAAAAGATATCCCGCCGTCAGCAAAGCACTGATCAACAGCACCACCGGCACCGCATACATCCATCCCGCAAGCTTCGAATCCAACGCCCCGGAGGCCAGATACCATTTGCTGACAAATCCGGCGAGAGGCGGAATTCCGACCAAAGCCAGGCCGCCGACGGTGAAGCATGTCATCGTCACCGGCATTTTGTGACCGATCCCCTTGAGTTCCGCGACTTTGCGGCGTCCGGTTCGATAGATCACGGCACCCGCGCACAGGAAGAGAAGGTTCTTGACAACCGAATGGAACACCACATGTAAAAGCGCTCCCACGGCGGCCGCCGGCGCTAAAAGATACAGCCCGGTCAGGATATAGGAAGTCTGGCTGACCGTTGAGTACGCCAGACGCTTTTTGAATACTTTTTCGCGGAACGCCATCATGGAACCGAGGAAAACCGTAAACAACGAAAGCCCCAGCAGTGCGTTCTGCACCCAGGTCCCGCGCAGAAACTCCGGTCCGACCATGTAATAGACCGTGCGGAACACAAACAGGATTCCCATTTTCGTGATATTTCCGGAAAGAAGTGCCGACGCCGGCGACGGCGCCACAGGATGGGCTTTCGGAAGCCATCCGTGTAGCGGATACATGCCCACTTTTGAGCCGAAACCGACCAGCATCAGGAACACGACAACCAGCAGACCGCTCTTCTGCGCTCCGCTCAGATCCGCGCGCAGGAAGCCGCCGGGAACGTATGCCAGAATGCCGCCGTCCGCCGTGCGATCCGCCGCGTAACTGTACATAAAGAAGATTCCGACGAGGCCTAAAAATGCGCCTGCAAGAGAATAATACAGATAGGTCATACCCGCGGAAACCGCTTCCTTCGTCTGTTCATGCATGACCAAAGGGAACGACGCGAGCGTCATCATCTCGTAAAAGAGGTACGTGGTAACGCAGTTGCCGGAGAAGCTGACACCCATCAAAGCACCGAGAGCCAGAAGTGAGAAGCAGCAATATCTGCGCTCTCTCGTCTCGTGCCGCATATACTCGCAGGCGAACAGCGTGGAGCAAAGCCACATTGCGACTGTGAGCACCGCAAACAACAGTGCCGGACCGTCGGCACGGAAATACAGCGGCACTTTCGGCAGAAGTTCGAAGATCGCGATCCCCTGATCTCCCGAAACGGCAACGCCGAGCACCGCGAGCGCCGTCAGCGCCACGAAAGCGCACGTGACCACGCGCACGAGCCGCAGATTCCCGCGGAACGGGCGTGCGCACAGTACGATCGCCCCGATCAGCGGAATGACAATTGTGACCGGCAATAACCATGATCCAAACATAATTCTGACCTCATTTTTCTAACGAAATCCTGTATCTGTCTCTCTTCCGTTACGAGAACATGGAGAGTCCTCTCTCAATCCATCGGAAGATCGGCTGCGATCCCATGCCGAGCACGAGGTTGGCAACGATGAACGCCAGCGCAGCGAACCACATCGACGCACCCGCCGCATACCGCTTCTTCTCCGCATTTTCGATTGGCGTATAGATGTTGATCACCTGACCGATGAAATACATCGCATTTAAGATCGTACTGATCGCAAGCGCGATGAGCGTAACCAGCATCTTCACTTTTGATCCGGCGCCGAACGCCGCCTGCGCAAAGTACACCTTGGACGTAAAGCCCGCCAGCAGCGGGATGCCTACCATGGACAGCGAGCCCACGGCAAATCCGATCCCGGCGATCCGATTTCGGTACGCCGATCCGCGCAAAAGACGGTAGTTCGCATTTTCCCACGTTCCCTGCGTCAGACCGTTTAGCGACACAAACAGCAGGGATTTTCCGGCCGCATGCGCCAGAATATGGAAGATTGACGCGATTATGCCGGCTTCCGTGTTCAGACCGAATCCCATGTAGATGTATCCGATCTGCGCAACCGAGGAAAATGCGATCATACGGCTGACGTCGGTCTGCTGGATCGCGCTCACGGAGCCGAAGATCATGCCCGCGATGCCGAACACAAACAAAACGTCATCAACCTGGATCGTATGTATGATCTCCGCGCCGATGACGCGGTAGAAAAACTTGATCAGCAGGAAAATGTATCCCTTCGAGACCAAACTGGACAGGATCGCACTGGATGCGCAGGTGGAGTACCCGTAGGCGTCCGGAAGCCAGGCGTGGAACGGGAACAGCGCCGATTTGATGGCGATACCGACGCAGAACAGACCGACGGCAACCGTCAACGGCTCCGTGTACGTGCCCTTCTGAACGATCTCAACGATCGACTCATGCATCTGCTCCATCAAAAGGTGTCCGGTAATCCCGTACAGTATGGACAGCGAAATCAGGACAAGACCGGAACCGAGCAGGGACATGATCATGTATTTGATCGCCGCCAAAAGGTTTCGTCCCCAGCCGCGGATCATGATCAGACCGCAGGCAGAGATCGTGTTGATCTCGATGAACACATAGCCCGTGAACATATCATTGGTGTAGATGAGCGCAAGCAGAGAACTTAAGAGAAGGTTGATCATGATATAGAACAGATTCTGCTTCTCTTCCGGAATGTCAACCTTCGTGAAGCGGTGTCCGCCGACTAAGGACAGCACCATGATCAGACAGAAGAACGATGCCGTCACCGCCTCCAGGATTCCCACGCGGATCTCATTGCCGAACGGTGCGGGAAACGCGCCCATCGTATACGTAAACGATTCTCCCGTCGACAGCACGTAAACAAGTGTCGCAACCGACATCAGTCCCGACGCTACCACTACCGTCCAGTTGAGCAGTCTGGCTTTTTTGCCCGAAAGTACCGAGGACACAGGCCCCGCTACCATCGGCATCCAGATGCTGAAGAAGGGAAAATTGCGAATGAAATCCATGATACGTTCCCGACCTCCCGGTGCTACTCATTGTGTTCCGCTCTCACCATCACCGTGATCTCATCAATATCCAGCGTGTGGTACCGGCGATACAATCGGATCGTGAGCGCCAGCATCAGTGCCGTCACGCTCACGGAGACGACGATACCGGTCAGCACAAGTCCGCTCGGGATGGGATTGATATACTGCGCCGCCGTCTGCGAACCGTCGTCAATCGGCGCGGTGCGTCCGGCGATGTATCCCATGGACGCCAGAAACAGGTATACGGCGGTGTCCATGATATTCAAACCGATGATCTTCCGGATCAGATTCTTCTGCAAAAGCAGATTTCCGAAGCCGATACCGAACAGGATCATCGACACGACCGACAGATAATTGTGAAGCAGCTCTTCCGGCATGCTAACTCCTCCTAAAAGCTTCCTCTTCGGAACAATGCGTAAAATGCGTACATCGTGCAGGCTACCTCAAGCCCCACCAGCAGGTTGATCGGCAGGATCAGCCCCGAGCTCAGAATCTTCCCGGGCGTCCCCAGCGGAATCATCGGGTCGATGCCGTTCGCCCCGGTGAAGAGGTAGTACGCGATAATCAGCGCGTACAGGCACAGCGAGCCGACCTTGATCACATCGTACACGGTCTCGTCGAAAAACCGCTGCGTCTTGCGGAATCCAAACGCCGAATTGTACAGAATAAGCCCCGCTCCCATGACCGCACCGCCGGAGAAACCGCCTCCCGGCGAGAGATGTCCGTTCAAAAGGATATACAGTCCGAACAGGAAAATGAGCGGCACAACGATCCGCGCGATCGTCTGCAGGATCACGTCCTCATCCTGCTCCGCATCCACGTCTTCCTCGTCCTCTCTCTTCTTTTTCTTCACAAGCTTCTTGCCGCGCCCTTCGGCGACGGAAAGTTTCGTGCTCTCCCGGTGAAGAAGCAGGATCATGACCGAACATGCCGCGATAAACAGCACATTGGTCTCGCCGAACGTATCGAACGCACGGTATTTTAAGATCATGCCGGTCACGAGGTTGACGGCTCCGGTCTCCTCCACGCCGTCCGCGAGATATCGCTCCGCGACCTCGTTGTTCGTCGGCGTCTCATCGCTTCCGAACCGCGGCATAAACGCCACATTCATGATCAGCATCGCGATGATCATGATACACATCAACGCGGCCAGCACGTAATAAATCTTGCGGAACACCCGAACGCCGGACATCTGCGCGAAACGCTTTGCGTCCTCGTACGGGTCGGTCTCCTTCAGCTCGATGTAGTTGGCATTTTCCGTCTTTTCGGTCTCTTCCGCCCTCTCCACATTGCGGATCCACTCTTCGGTGTGATCCTCCTCGGGGAGCGGCGTATCGCCCTTGACAAATGTCAAAAACTTCCACAGAGGAGATTTCTCATAGTCTTTACGCAGTTTGCTCATGCGTTCTCCTCCGTCTCTTCCTTCTTTTTGTCACGCTTCCACACGACGTCGATCTTCCGAAGCGTCACGAAGAACAACACGCTCGTAACTCCGGCGCCGACGGCCGCCTCCGTGATCGCGAGATCCGGGGACTCCAGAAAGATCCACACCACCGACATCACAAGGCTGTAGGACATGAAGATGACGACCGAAACGAGCATGTTCTTATTGAGGCTTACGCCGATCGCACAGACGATCAAAAACGTCGCCAGAAGGATCAAAATGAAATCCGTCATAAGCCACCGCCCTTTCTCTCGTCGTCCTCTCTCTCGCAGAACTCGTCGAGACGCTCGCTGGTCTCCACCGTCAGTCCGGCCAGCAGATGGCTGGCAACAGGGCTCGCGAACCAGAAAAACAGGATGATCAGTCCCAGTTTCAGGGAATCAAACGCCGCGCCGCGGATGATGATCAATCCGAGCAGGATCATCAAAATGCCCAGCGTGTCGTTCATTGCCGCCGCGTGCATTCGATTCAGCGCAAAGCGAAAGCGAAATAAGCCAAACGCCGCAATGAGGGCGATCGACAATCCCGCCAGGATGCAAAGTCCTCCGATTGTAAACCGAAGCCATTCCATCATTGATCTCCTTACCGATGTACTGCCGTTACTGCGTGTCGGTGCCGGCGGACACCGCTTCGTCCGTCGCAACCTCCTCGGATTCCGCGCTTTCCGCGGCCTCCTCAAGTTCTCTCTGTCTCATATGCTCCCGTCGCACGCCCAGATAGACGCGGGTCAATACGACAACCGCCAGGAAGCTGATCAGCGCATAAATGATCGCCACGTCCAGCAGATAACTCTGCTTAAGCCACAGCGACAAAATACAGATTACCATGATCGTCAAAGTGCCGAGCATATTGACGGCCACGATCCGGTCTGCAATCTCCGGTCCGCGGATCGCCCGTATCAGACAGACGAACATGACGAGAACCAGGATCACGATCGCAGCGCCGAACAAAATGTCATAAGCCTGCGAAATGTTCATTGATTGCCTCCCGAAGCGCTCTCCTGTTCAGCCTTTTGCCGCTCTAAGATCATGTGGACAAAAACGCTGTCCTCCGTCCCCTCCGAGATCTCACGGTCAAGGGCGTGGATCATGAATTGTCCGTCCTTCGTCAAGCCGACGGTAATAGTGCCCGGCGTGAGCGTGATGGAGTTCGCGAGCAGAACCCGGTCCCTGCTCTTCTCAATGCCGGTGCGGAATGTAAAGATAACCGGCTCCGGCTCGTAGCGAACCGAAAGGATCAGCCGAAGCACGGAAAAATTCGCTTTTACGATCTCTCTCAACAAAACTATGACATATCGAACTGCCCACGGGATCATCCGAAGAAGCGCAAGCTCCGTCTTCAGGGAGTATTCCATGAAACGGCAGAAAAAAAAGCCAAGCGGAACGCACAACACAAGTCCGATGATCAGAACTTCCGCTGTAAGTCGACCGTTTAGCAAAATCCAAATGATGAGGAACAGTCCGAACATTGTCGCCTCCGAATGAGGTTTTTTAGTGTGAATTACATCCGAATGACTTCATGGAAAAGGAGCTTCCGAACAAACGGAAGCTCCTTTCACTTTCAGTCTTTTGTTCGCAGATTAAGCGCGAGCCTTCTTGGAAGCTACAACACCGCCAAGAGCAAGAAGAGCGATTGCTGCAAATGCAACAACTACCATCGTATCAGCAGTCTTCGGGGTAGGATCCTCAGTCTTAGGATCCTCAGTCTTAGGATCCTCAGTCTTAGGATCTTCGGTCTTAGGATCTTCTGCTGCATCAGGAGAAGAGATGACAACCTTCGTGCACTTGTAACCGTTGTAAAGGTTAACCTTTACGTCCTCGGTAGCAGCTGCAAGAACGGTAGCAACATCATACTCTTTCGTGAAGCTTGCGTCAAGAACCGGATCCTCTGCAAGGCTGATACCGAAATCGTTGTTTACGTTCCAGGTACCGTCGGTGCAAAGACCGCCAATGCCCCAACCAGCAGCAGCGCCGGAATCAAGGCTTGTGCAAGTGCAGGTAACAATAAGCTTGGATCCTTCCGGAGCAGCCTTAAGTGCTTCGTAAACGGAACCGTTGCCGTCTTCCTGCATACCCGTAACTTCCGTGTCCTTAGCCATCGCTACGCTGAGACACATAACGCCAACGAGAGCGATTGCAAGGATTGTTGCAAATAACTTTCTCATGAAAAGTTACCTCCTTCATAGATGTGAATTCACTACTACGTCATTGTAACAGAATTGTTACAATTTGACTATCATCAAAGTGCACAATTTTGGATACCAGATTTGTGCACTTTTGATACTTGGCCATTCGAATCCCCTTCCAAATACGCCGAAAAACCGCTTATTTTCTGTTTTTCTGAAGGAAATCCGGGATTTTGATACCGCCGGACGCATTCTCCGTAGATGCCGGCTTGTTGTAGGTCGGAGCCGCGTACGAAGTCTGCTGCTCCGGCTGCGGTGCCGGTGTCGAATAGTTCGGTCTCACCTGCGAAACGGGAGCCGACTGCTGTGTTACCGTACCTGCCGTTGAGGGTGACGTTACCGGGTTGCGGCTCGTGAAACCGAGGCCGGTATATCCTGTCTGATTCGTCTTCTTCTGGTTGTAGTTCTGACGGTTTGCGGAGCTCTGCGACATCGACGACGGATGCTCTTCAAGGCCGGTGGCGATAACCGTGATGCGGCATTGATCCGGCGAGGACTCGTCGTAGATCGCACCGAAGATGATATTCGCCTCATCGCCGGCAAGTTCCTGAACATAGGTAGCCGCCTCGTTCACTTCGATCAGACTGACAGCGCCCGCGATGTGAAGGATAACGTGGCTTGCGCCCTCAATGTTCGTCTCCAGCAACGGAGATGTGGTAGCCTGCTTAACGGCCTCCATGCACTTGTCATCGCCGGAGCCGTAGCCGATACCGATATGGGCAACGCCCTTGTCCTTCATAACCGTCTCGACATCCGCGAAGTCGAGGTTGATCAATGCCGGTGCATTAATCAGGTCGGTGATACCCTGAACACCCTGCTGCAGAACCTCATCGGCCTTGCGGAGTGCTTCCGGCATCGTCGTGCGGCGATCAACGATCTCCAGCAGACGATCGTTCGGAATAACGATCAACGTATCTACCGACTGACGCAGACGCTCAATACCGGACAATGCGTTCGCCATGCGCTGCTTCGCCTCAAAGCGGAACGGCTTCGTGACGATACCTACCGTCAGCACGCCCATCTCCTTGGCGATGGAAGCAACAACGGGAGCCGCTCCGGTTCCTGTGCCGCCGCCCATACCGCAGGTGACAAATACCATGTCAGCGCCCTTGATAATCTGGGTCAGTTCTTCTTTGCTCTCCTCGGCAGCCTTCTCGCCGACATCCGGCTGAGAACCCGCACCGAGTCCCTTCGTCAATTTCTCACCTATCTGAATGCATTGAGGAGCTCTGCAGTTCTTGAGATGCTGCTTGTCGGTGTTGACACATACGAATTCAACGCCCATAATTCCCTCTTCAATCATGCGATTTACCGCGTTGTTGCCGGCGCCGCCGACACCGATCACCAGTATCTTTGCAGCCGCTTCGTTCTCTTCACCCTTGATTTCAACCAACGTTGTATCCTCCTTTTTGCAAAGTATTCCTGATACTCATTCTCTATGATATATTCAAATGCCGAAAATAGCAAGTATTTTTTCGTTTTTCCGTCGAAAAATGCTACTGATACGACTGTATCTTTTCCGCATTTCTCATTGCGTTGTTTTTCACGCTCCGGGTTTGCTCTCCGAGTCCCCCGTCTTGTCCCCGGAGGCATCATTTTTCGTTTTTTCATCGCCGCCGGATCCGTCCGTTTCCGTGATCTCGCGGGCGTAAAATTCATCGTCGCTTTTGAACACGCCCTCCATGTTGATCTCGTATCCGCCGGTGCGCCCGTTGTCCGCATTTCGCTGTGCCAGACGCTTCTCCACCTCGGGGATCATCGCAATCTGCACATCGTATGCGTTCCGATATCCTAAGCGATAGGTGTTCGCTCCCACCGTCAGCACCACCGACAGATCGCCGTTGAAAATGATTTCGTCGACATCGATTTGATGCTTTTCCACCGCCTGGGACACCAGGTTGAGAATGACATCGAACAGTTTCTCATCCTGGGTTTTAAACTTTTCAAACAGCGTCAGGTTCGTGTAGACAAGGCCCTTGACGACGGGAAGGTCATCCTCGTTCTCCCGCTTGGTCGTCACGATCTCGCCGTCGCGGTTGAAATACAGATAGAAGCCCATGTCGTAAATGCAGGCAACCGCGGGCTTTTCGTACGCCGTGATGATCACCTCATCCTGATCGCTGACCGTGATGTCGATCCGCTCCAGAAACGGCAGCGGCTCGATCTTATGGTATTTGTAGTAGTACCGGACGAAGATCGAATACCGGTCAAGCCATCGTTTTCCGTACGCGTATTCGCGGATCTCCTCCTCCGTGTAGATGCCGGTGGAGTTCGGAATGCTGACTTTGACATCATTTTTCGGATCGACACGGAACCGTTTGTCGAAGAGCCAGAAGGCGATGCCCAGGATTGCGAGTATCACGAGTAAGACGATCAACCGCCGCCTCAAACGCTCGCTTCTCTTTTCCACCCGGATCACTGCCATCGTCTCTCTCCGTCATCGGAAAATGCCGTCCGGCATTTTCCTACTCGTCATCTTTCTTCTTTGACGGTTGTCCGAGCACGACATCGAAATGATACGTGTTTCCGCCGTCTTTCTTTTCCTCGTTATTCTTCGGGAGCTTATCCGCGTCTCTGCGGTAATTCTCCGCTCGCGTCGAAGCGCTCTTTCGATTCGCGCGCCCATCGGAGGAAGTCTCCGTCCTGCCGCGCGTCGTATTGGTCTTCCGCTCATTCTGCTTCTTGCGAAGCCGGCGGAATTTCGAGCTGTCTTTCACCTTGTTATCTTTGACTTTGTGGATTCCCTCCGTGCCGGACACGGTACCGCCCGCAAGATCTTTGCGGTTTCTCTCCGGTCTCTCCGGCTCTCTCTCCGGGCGCACGGGTCTGCGGTAACCCACATTTTTCGCGACATTCAAAACGATCCCGCACTCGGCGCACAGCACCAGGAGCGCGGATCCGCCGTAGCTGAAGAACGGCAGTGCAACGCCTGTGGATGGCATGAGGCCGGTGACCACGGCGATGTTGAAGCAAACCTGCAGTCCGATGTGCATCATCACACCGAAGCAAAGCAACGTCCCGTACAGATCCGGCGCGTTCAGCGCGATCACCGCGATCCGCCACAGCAAAAGGCCGAACAGGATCAACAGCGCCGCCCCTCCGACCAGGCCGAGCTCCTCGACGATGCAGGTAAAGATCATGTCGGTGTACACCTCGGAGATGTGACCGATCTTCTGCGTACTCTGTCCGAGTCCTTTTCCGAACAGTCCGCCGGTCGCGATGGCGTACAGTCCCTGCTTGACCTGACCGATGTTATCCTCGTCCTCAAGATGCAGCCACTCGTACACGCGGCGCAGACGGAAGCCGCCCTCTTTCGTATCCTGCGACTTGACATAGCGGATCAACAAAAAGCCCGCCAGAATGACCACTGCCAACAAAATGACAAACACCAGTTTCCGCCTTGATGTAACAAAGACAAGTCCTGCCACGATCCCGGCCAGAACGATGGCCGTCGTAAGGCTTTCCACCATCGCCAGCACGACGATAGCCGAAAGCACGATCAGCATGATGAGCGTCGAGCGGACGCGGGTTTTCGAAATGGCGATGCGGCAAAGCCAATAGGCCGCGATCACCACCATAAACAATTTTGCGAACTCACCGGGCTGGATCTTGAACGTTCCGACGGCGATCCAGCGGGACGCACCGTTGGCCGAGCCGTTGTGCTCCGACGCCGTGCGGCCGATGACGATAACAAGCATCTGCGCCGCAACGATGAAAAGGTATCCTGCGATGATAAAGATCGGCCATTTGCGGCCGGCCGTCTCCAGCGCATAAAAGCGGTAATCCACAAGGGAGATCACCACCATGCCCGCAACGCCCAGGATCGCGAAGATCACCTGGCGATCCAAATAGAAATGCGAGTTGCCCTCGTTGTATTTCACGCCGGAGTACGCGCTGATACTTGCCATCATCAGCACTCCGAACGCGATCAGCGCGATAACCATGAAAAGGAGGGTGTAGTCATAGTATCTCTTCGGTTTTGCCGCTGCGCGCGGCGAAACATTCGCGTCCATGCCGTCCCTCTCTTTCCTGTCTTTTCCAAATAGGATCGATCATTTTTCGGAAAATGATCACTGTCCGTCCAACTCTCCCGTACTGCCCTCGGTATCCTCGAGTGTTCCCGGGTTCTCCTCGTCGTCCTGAATGAGTCCGGTGTATTCCACGCCGTAGTTGATCTCGCCCGTCGTCGGATAAACGCCGAGATGCGGCAGAATGTCCGAAAGGATCGCGCTGGCAAGCTTGGTTGCCGGCGTGCTCTTGTTGTACACTTCCTTGTCATCGATCTCATCGATAACAACGTAGATCACGTACTTCGGGTCGTTGGCCGGAACGCTTCCGACGAACGAAACCACGTATTTCTTCAGTGCTCTGGGCAGTTTCTGCGCGGTTCCCGTCTTTCCTCCGACGAGGTAGTTCTCAACCTCGGCCGGTTTCGCGGTTCCCGCCTTGACCGTCATATAGGTCGCCTGCTGCATGAACTCCGACGTGTCGGCGCTCACGGTCCGTCGGACCAAAAGGTTCGTTGCATCGTACACCGTTGCTCCCTCGGCGTTGATCACCTTGCGAACGACATGCGGCTGGTAGTAATTGCCGCCGTTCACCAGGGATGCGTACGCTGCCGCGATCTGTGTCATATTCACGTTAAAGCCCTGACCGAAGCTTTGTGTCGCAAGCTCGATGTCGGTCATGCGGGTCTCGTCCAGAAGAAGTCCGGCTGCCTCGCCGGGCAGATCGATCCCGGTCTTTTCGCCGAATCCGAAATGGGTCTGATAGTATCGGAACGTGCTTGTTCCGAGCTTTTCCGCGATCGTCATCAGCGCCATGTTGCAGGACTTCATCAGCGCTTCCGTCAGACTGAGGTCCCCGTGTCCGCTCTTTTGGTTGCAGTGGATCTGATATCCGCGGATATCCACCATACCCTTGCAATTGTATTTGGAATTTTTCGCGATCAGGTTCTCCTCCAGCGCGGCCGCCACGGTAATGCACTTGAAGGTGGAACCGGGTTCGTACGTATCGTTCACGCAGAAGTTACGCCACATGCGGTTCAGCGCCGTAACCTTCGCTTCCGCCGTCATCTCCGCGATCGGTCCGTCGGACTCGTTGGTCAGGACAAGATCTCTGGGATTGTTCAGGTCGAACTCGCGGTTGGAGACCATCGAGAGGATCTCGCCGTTGTTCGCATCCATCACGATGACGCCGATATTATTCACATGATATTGATCCAGAAACTCTTCCACTTTCTTCTCGACCACCTGCTGCACATACAGATCGATCGTCGAGATGACCGTGTTGCCGGGAACCGCGTCCCAGGTGTTGGTAACCAGATCGAGTTCCTCGTTGTAATAGCCGGAAACGCGTCCGTCGGTACCGTTAAGGTACGAATTATACTGCTGTTCGATCCCCCAGGAACCGACATTGCCGTCGTTGACAAAGCCGATCACATGGGATGCCGCCTTGCCGTACGGATAATATCTCTCATACTCCGTCTCGAACCAAACGCCCTTGATGTATTTGTGGTTTTTGTCGTTTGTGTCCGTCTGGAGTTCCTTGAACTTCGCAATACCGTCGTACGGCTGCTTTTTGTAGAGAACATAATAGTTGCTGTTCTTCTGCTCCAAAGCCTTGTCGAACTCCTCCTGGGTGGTCCCGAATGCTTTCTCCAGCGCCTCGAAGGTGTATTTTGCGTAGTCCGGATACGATTTGATGACCAACGGATCGAGAATGACGTTGTAGATCTTGCGGCTGAGCGCAAGTTCCGTGCCGTTGCGGTCCGTGATGGTCCCGCGCTCAAACGGGATCACGGCACCCACCGTCGAGTAGTATCCCTGATCCTGAATGGCGTTTTGATACTGGGTTCCGCGGGTTTTCTGCCAATACGCAATTCTCAGTATAAATACAAAAAGCGCCAACGCGATCAGCCCGACGACGATCAGGATGCGTTTGCGGTTATTTGCACTTGTATAGATTGTTCGTATACTGACTCTCTTGCTCATGACGTACTCCGGAATCTCTATAGCACGCGCGAGAGGAGCAATACTTACGTGTTGCTCCCCTGCGTGTCGTCGTTGTGTTTATTGCATCATTCTGCACAGCAATGTGTCGAAAATCGATTGTTCGCCCGCCTTGGATGCCTCACTGTATTGCCGCACGTAGCCTTCGTTGCGATACGTAAAATCAATCACTTCGTTCTTGTTCGGGAAAACCATTCCGTACTGGCCTACAGCCACCTCGTAAACATGATTCAGATCGACGCTCGCCACAACGGACTGCGCTCTCTCTTCGTTCGAGCGGTACAGGCTGGAATACTCGTTCGTCAACTGTGTGATCTCGCGGTCAAGCTCCATATTCTTGCCGCAGACTTTCAAATACTGCACCCCATTGTACACGAAGAACAGCAATCCTGCAACCAGCAATGCAAATGCAAAGAAATCCATTCTCTTCCGGATCCCGATGATCGGGTTATCAGCGCTCGCTGGACGAGTCTGCGTCTCAACCTGAGGCTTCGCCTGCGGAGACTGCTGCGGCATCTCCTGCGGGAGTGCCTCTGCTGCGAGATTTCTGGCAAGGTTATCCTCGATCACGCCTGCATATCTTTTGTACTCTTCCGACTTCGCGTTGTTTTCTGTCTTCTTCATAACCATACCCCTTTGTCTTGCCACGGCCCTTGCCGCGCCCTTCTTCGCGCCCGCCGTCCGGACGTTCATTCCTCTTCTCCGCGCTCGAAGATCCGTAACTTAGCGCTCTTCGATCTGCGGTTCTCCTCAATTTCCTTCTCCGACGGAAGGATCGGCTTTTTGGTGATCACCTTACCGAGTGATCTTCGGTTGCACACGCACACCGGAAGTCCCGGCGGGCAAATGCACGGCGATTCATTTTTCCGGAAGCTCTGCTTCACGATCCGGTCTTCCAGAGAGTGGAACGTGATGATGCACAGCCGGCCGCCCGGTCGAAGTCTCCGGATCATCCCGTCGACGGAATCCGCCAGAACCTGCAGCTCCCGGTTCAGCTCGATGCGGATTGCCTGAAACGTTTTCTTGGCGGGATGTCCCTGCCCCATTCTGACTTTGGCCGGAATGGCCGCCTTGATGATCTCCGTCAACTGAAGCGTTGTCTCGATCGGCTTATCCTCTCTCGCCTTTACGATATGCTTTGCGATGTTCTTCGCAAAGGATTCCTCCCCGTAGTCCCGGATCACGCGGTAGAGTTCCTGTTCCGAATATCCGTTGACGATGTCCGCTGCCGTTCTCTCCATACGATCGTCCATCCGCATGTCTAGAGGTGCGTCCTCCATGTAGGAGAACCCTCTCGACGCCGTATCCAGTTGGTAGGAGGAAACCCCCAGGTCAAGCATGATGCCGTCCACCAGCCCGACCCGGAGGGTGTCCAGAATGTTGTTAATTTCTTCGTAATTGCTGCGGACGATATCCACCCGGTCTTCGTACGGTTTCAATCGCTCGCTCGCCGCGCGGATCGCATCCGCATCCTGATCGATCCCGATCAGCCGGCCCGTCGTCAATCTTTTGGCGATCTCTTCGGAATGTCCGCCGCCTCCCAACGTGCCGTCTACATAGATTCCTTCGGGCTTAATGTTCAGGCCCTCGATGGTTTCTTTAAGCAGCACGGAAATGTGTACAAATTCTTCCATACTGTTTCCCCTCGGTTACAACCGGATACCGTACTGTGCAAACTTGTCTTCGATGTTGCTGCTCGAGACGTCCGCGCTGACCTTCTCCCAGACATCCTTCGCATACACGTGGATCTTCTCGAAGGAACCTACGGAGACAATGTCTTTTTCGATCTTCACTGCTTCTCTCATTTCCGGCGGCAGGATCACTCTCCCCTGTTTATCCATCTCCACCGGTTCGGAGTTGTAGGACAATACGTCGAGATAGGAACGGTCGGTAGCCGGAAGTTCATTTGAGATTTTCTCCAGCAACTTGTCCCACTCGGCACTCGGATACAGATTCAGGCAATTATGAAGACAAAGAACGACAAACTCATTCCCGAGTTTCTCGCGAAACTTTGCGGGAATGATGATTCTGCCCTTCGCATCAATGCTATGGATCTGTTTTCCGGTGAAGTAATTGCCCATTTTTGCTCCACTTCTCTCCACTAAGCTGCGTTAATATGGAAAATCGTGGGATTTTCCACCACTGACTGTAGTATACATGGGCTTTTGGGAAAATGCAACAGGGGAATCGGGCTTTTTTTGCATTTTTTTCATATTTTTTTCGCAAATAACAAAAGAAAAACGGCATTTTCCGCAAATTCAAACGTATGTTCGAGAACATATGTTTGTTTTTATGCAGAAAATGCCGTTTCGGCTGTTCCTACGTTTCGCTATTTCGCGAGCAATTTTGACTTGTTTTTTCTATAACAATAGATGTATCCGATCAGACTTCCGGCTACCAGCAGCGCGCTCAAAAGCTGCGATACCGCGATCGACGTTCCGAAGAGGAACAGTTGGTCGGTGCGGAGCCCCTCGATCCAGAAGCGCCCGAGGCCGTACCCGAAGAGGTACATCCAGAAGATCTCCGAATCGAACTTCTTGTGCTTTGTCCGGATCAGCATCAGAATCAATAAAACCAGGTTCCACAGCGATTCATACAGAAATGTCGGATGAACGCTGATGTATGTCGTGCCTTCGAGCACCACCGGATTGTTCCGGATCTCCAGGATCTTCTCCAACGCCTTCGGCTTGTCCGCGTACGCGTTGGTGACGATGCTCTCCGTGACCAGCGGGCTGTAGTAATCCCCCACCTCACGGGCGTCGATGAGCATGCGCAGCGGCCCGTTCGTGTATGTTCCGAAACATTCCCGATTAAAGAAGTTGCCCCATCTCCCGATGATCTGCCCGGTCAGAAGTCCGACCACCGCGGTGTCCATAAACAGCTTACGGTTCAGTTTTCGGATCTTCGTGAAGACGATCGCCGTCAGAATGCCTACGATCACGCCGCCGTAGATCGCCAGACCGCCGGTTCGCAGATTGAACACGCTGAGCGGATCGTCGGCGAACACTTTCCAGTTGAAAATGACGAAATAGACGCGGGCTCCGATCACGGAAAGGATAACCGCCCAGATCGTGAAATCCAGGTAGTCCTCCCGGTTCTGCCCCGTCCGCTTCGCAACCTGGTCCGCAAGCAGATATCCGAGGATCATCGCCGTGCCGATCACGACTCCGTAAAATGCGATCCGGAATCCGAATACCGTAAAGCCCGAACCGATCTTCCGAAGCACGATGCCGAGCCCCGGGAACCTGATGTCCGTCTTTTCGGCAGTCTCCAAGAATGCAAGCATTTGATTCATAGTTCCTCCATCACACGTTAAAGCGGAACAACACGACGTCGCCGTCCTTCACTACATATTCCTTGCCTTCCGAGCGAACCAATCCTTTCTCGCGCGCCTGGTTGAATCCGCCGCAGGCCACGAGATCGTCGTAGGATACGATCTCCGCGCGGATAAATCCCCGCTCGAAGTCGCTGTGGATCTTGCCTGCTGCCTGAGGCGCCTTGGTGCCCTCGCGGATCGTCCACGCCCTCGTTTCCTTCGGTCCCGCCGTGAGATAGCTGATCAGTCCCAGCAAATGATAGCTTGCCTTGATCAGCTTCTCGAGCCCGGATTCCGAGAGGCCCATCTCCGTGAGGAACTCCGCCTTCTCGTCGTCCTCAAGCTCCGAGATCTCCTCCTCGAGTCTTGCGCAGATTACAAAGACTTCGGATCCCTCGTTCTTCGCGAACTCGCGAACCTTCGCAACGTTGGCGTTATTCGCGCCGTCGTCGGCGATATCGTCATCCGTGACATTGGCCGCATAGATCACGGGCTTTGCGGACAGCAACGCATATCCGCGGAGAATGGCTTCCTCATCCTCGTCCTGAGGCTCGTACTCGCTCGCTTTCTTACCGTTGAGAAGCATCGCCTGCAGGCTCTTGAGCATCTCAAGCTCCTTCGCCTGGCCCTTGTCATAGCTTGCGCCCTTGGCGACTCTTGAGATGCGTCTCTCGATCATCTCAAGGTCGGAAAAGATCAGCTCCAGATTGATCGTCTCGATATCGCGGATCGGATCGATGCTGCCGTCGACATGAATGATGTTCGGGTCATCGAAGCAGCGAACGACGTGCACGATGGCGTCCGTCTCGCGGATGTGAGACAAAAACTGGTTGCCGAGGCCCTCGCCCTTGCTCGCGCCCTTGACGAGTCCCGCGATATCCACGAACTCCACGACAGCCGGCACGGTCTTCTCGGAGTTGTACATCTCCGTGAGGACACCGAGTCTGGCATCCGGCACCGCGACCACGCCCACGTTGGGGTCGATGGTGCAGAACGGATAGTTGGCCGACTCAGCTCCCGCCTTGGTCAGGGAATTGAACAGCGTGCTCTTCCCGACGTTGGGAAGTCCGACGATTCCTAATTTCATACCTTGTGATTCTCCTTGTCTGTCCGTTGATTTCTATTTTCCGCAAAAGAGGCCTCCGCGGACAATCTCCCGCGTCGGCCCTTGATAGTCTTTGTTACGACTGAGCACTCAGGATCTCCATAAATTTCTTCGTGTTCGACGCGATATCGCCGCGGAACACCGCGCTTCCGGTCACGATGGTGTCCGCTCCGGCCGCGATCAGATAGGCAACGTTGTCGAGATTGACGCCGCCGTCCACCTCAACCCGCGGAATTCCCTCACCCGTCCGAGCGCCGAGAACCTCTTCCATCATCGCGCGAAGTTCGCGGATCTTATCGTAGGTTCCCTCGATCAGTTTCTGTCCGCCGAACCCCGGATTGACCGACATGATCAGGATCAGATCAACTCTCGAGAGGAACGGGCGAAGTACCGACACCGGCGTCTCCGGACGGATCGTGATTCCGACCTTGACTCCGGTCTCGCGAATTGCCGCAAGCGTCTGTGCCACATCCTGGCAGGCTTCATAGTGCACCGTGATCAGGTCGGCTCCGCATCTCGCAAACTCCCCGACATAGCGGATTGGCTCACGGATCATCAAATGCACATCCAAAAACAGATCGGTTTCCTTCCGAATGGACTCGAGAACCGGCATTCCGAAACTGATGCTCGGCACAAACAGGCCGTCCATAACATCAAAATGAAGAGCCTGTGCCCCGCAGTCCCGGACACAGTGGATCTGTTCGCCGAGGCGGTTGAAATCCGCCGCCAGAATGGAAGGCGACAACCAATTCATGGCAAATCCTCCTTGGGAGACGTCCGCGTCCCCCGATCATACTTAAACGCCGTCGCTGTGCTTCGGTTTTCGGGAATAGATGATCCTTGTCCCCGAAAGCTCCTCGTACAGGAGGCAATAACTGTCATATCTCTCTTTCGCGATGGTCCCGTTTTCGACCGCCGCGCGCACCGCGCATTCCGGCTCCCGCCGATGAATGCAGTCCGGATAACGGCATTGTCCGGAAAATGAAGCAAACTCCGGATAGTAATCCGCCAGCTCATCCGGCGTGATATCCGGCAGATACAGTGAGCTGAATCCCGGCGTGTCACACAAGAACGTATTGCTCTCGATCTGGAACAGCTGCGTGTGCCGCGTGGTCTGCTTCCCGCGAAGGATCTTCCTGCTGAGGCCGCCCACCTCCATGTTGGCATCCGGATGCAGGGCGTTCATGATCGTTGATTTTCCGACGCCGGACGGTCCCGCCAGCACCGTGGTCTTCCCGCGAAGAGCCTCCCTCAGCCGGTCTACCGATCCCGGTTTGCTTGCCTGCGTGACGAACACTCCCGCCGCGCATTCCCGGTAGATCGACGCAAGCCGCTCCGCCTCCGACGCATCCGCAAGATCCTGCTTGTTGAAGCAGATCAGCACCGGAACATCCTGCCGCTTCATCAGGATCAGAAAACGATCCAACAGATTCGGCAGAAAATCGGGTTCCCGGATGGCGCAGACGATCAGCGCCTGATCAACATTGGCTACCGCCGGCCGAACCAGCGCATTCTTCCGGGGCAGGATCTCCTCGATATTGCCCGCGCCGGTCTCGTCCACGGTGAGCGTCACATCATCCCCGATCAGCGGAGGTGTCTTGCGATACCGCAGTATTCCTTTGGCGCGGCAGACCACGATCCCGAGTCCTTCGACGTACGTTTCGTAGTTCCCGCCGACGCCTTTCACTATCTTCCCTTGATACGAATCCATAGTCCTGACCAATGATCACGCGCCTGCATCCGATTTCGGAGTCGGTGAGTTCTGCGGTTTTGGAGTCGGTGTGTTCGCAGGCTTCGGAGTCGGCGTATTCGCAGGCTTCGGAGTCGGCGTGTTGGGCGTCTCTCCGCCTGCCGGTGTCGGAGTCGGCGTGTCGACCGGAGGCGGTGTCGGCGTCGATGTCGGCGCTACGCCGCTGCTGATGGTCAGCAGGATCGCAGTTCCCTTCTCCACCTTACCGCTGTTCGCAGCCGGCGACTGGGAAATGACTTTCCCTTCCGGAACCGTGTCGCTGTAGGCACGTTCGGTCTTATATTTGAAGCTGGCGTTCATCAGTTTCGCCAGTGCCTCGACTTCCGTGAGGCCGACCACATTCGGCACATCCGTGAACTTCAGCTCGCCGGAGCACAGAATGATCGTGATGGTTCCGCCTGCGGCGATCTGCTCGTTCGCGCCCGGGATGGTGTCTACGACACAATCCTTCGGAACGGCATCGCTCTGCGTCCACTCCAGACGGATGTTCAGCTTGTCGCCGATGGCCGCTCTCACCTGAGCCTCCGTCAGGCCCTTGTAATTGCCGACCACAAACGGCTCTTTACCGATACTGAATGTAAACAAAACCGTGTCGCCGTCGTTCAGCGGTTCCCCGGACACGGGATACTGGGAAATGACCTGTCCGCGGTTCGGGTACTCATCGCTGTACTCTTTCGCAGCCTCCCAGCGGATATTCAATTTTACGCCCAAGGTATTGAGCTTCTGGATTGCAACGTTGTAATCCAGACCGAGGTAACTCGGCATGTAGATGATCTTCGGCGTCGGGCTCACGCTCGGACCGCTCGTGGGCGTCGGCGTGCTGGTAACGATGAAGCTGCTGTTTCCGCTGCCCGGAAGAAGGTTGATACCGCCCTTCTTGACCACGTGCATGATAAGGTACACAAGACCTGCGGCAACAAGGAACATCACAAGCACATATACGAATGCCATGAAGTGATCCACGCCGCTGCCCATGGAA
>JAFRYE010000016.1 GCA_017441265.1 Lachnospiraceae bacterium
GCGCTTGAAGTCCATGATACGGTACTTCTTCTTGTTTCCGCCGCCCTTGTGGCGAACGGTGATCCTGCCGTAGCTGTTTCTGCCGGAATGCTTCTTTTTGATCTCTATGAGAGACTTTTCCGGGCTGAACTTCGTGAGTTCCTCGAAGGAGGGAACCGTCATATGTCTTCTCGCCGGTGTTGTCGGCTTATATTTTACTGTAGGCATCTTTTAATTCCTCCTTCTATCAGTTCATGCCGTCGAAGAATTCGATAGTCTTGGAGTCTGCGGTCAGCGTTACGATCGCCTTTTTCCAAGCCGCGGTGTAACCGGGGGTGTAACGAACTCTCTTCGGTTTTCTCTTCATTGTAATGGTGTTTACCTTCGCGACCTTGACGCCGAAGAGCTCCTCGACCGCTTTCGCGATCTCAGGCTTCGTTGCGTCCTTCGCGACCTTGAAAGTGTACTTTTTGCTGCCCGACATGTCCATGGACTTTTCGGAGATGACCGGCTTCAAAATTATATCCTGAGCGAATTTCATGCGTTGTACACCTCCTGGATTTTATTTACTGCATCCTGAGCGGCAACGAGCGTTTCGCAGTTGAGAATATCGTATACGTTGATCGTATTCCACTGTGTGACCTTTACGCCTTCGATGTTCCTGAGGCTTGCGATCGCCTTATCGTCGCATTCGGGAAGTACTACGAGAGACTTCTTTCCTGCATTGACGGCTTCAAGCATCTTGACCATCGTCTTCGTGCTGTATTCGGATGTTTCGATCTTATCGATCACGATGAATTCGTCCGCCTGGACCTTGGAAGAGAGAGCGCTGAACATTGCGACGCGCTTTACCTTCTTGTTGAGCTTCACTTTGTAAAGGCGGGGCTTCGGACCGAGAGCGATTCCGCCGTGTGTCCACTGAGGAGCTCTTGTCGAACCCTGACGAGCTCTGCCGGAACCCTTCTGTCTCCACGGCTTCTTGCCGCCGCCGGATACTTCCGTGCGGGTGAGAGTGGACTGTGTGCCCTGTCTCTGATTGGAGAGATATGCAACTACCGCCGTATGGAGGACAGCCGCATTTACTTCCGCACCGAAAATCTTGTCGGACAGATCCATCTTGCCGACTTCTTTTCCCGCCATGCTGAGAACTTTAACTTCTGGCATTGTTGTTTCCTCCTTTCGACTTATGCTTTAACGCTGTCGCGGATGAATACGATACCGCCGCGGGCACCGGGAACGGCGCCTTTGACCGCTACGAGATTCGCGTTCGCGTCAACTTTGATAACTTCGAGATTAAGAACGGTGACCTGTTCGTTTCCGTACTGGCCTGCCATTTTCTTGTTCTTATATACTCTGGAAGGCGACGAGCATGCGCCCATTGATCCGACTTCGCGATGTACGGGACCCGTACCGTGAGTCATCTTAAGGACGTGATGTCCCCATCTCTTGACTGCGCCTGTGTATCCGCGGCCTTTCGTAATGCCGGTAATGTCGACCTTGTCGCCTGCGGCGAAGGTATCGGCGGCCACTACGTCACCCGTGTTCATTTCAGACGCTCCCTCAAGACGGAACTCCTTGAGATGTCTCTTCGCGCTCACGCCGGCCTTCTTGAAGTGTCCGGCTGCGGGGCGGTTGACATGCTTGTCTTTGATGTCTTCGAAACCGAGCTGTACTGCGTCGTATCCGTCGGTCTCAACTGTTTTCTTCTGCACTACATGGCAGGGACCTGCTTCGATCACCGTTACGGGGATCGCTTCACCGTTTTCCGCGAAGATCTGGGTCATACCCAGCTTCTTTCCGATGATTCCTTTTTTCATTTCGTTTCTCCTTTTAAGGTTATTGGTTGACACGCGTTTGGATTTCGGGAGCCGCCCGTACGCGCCAACATGACCTAACCGTCATCAAGCTGCCGTCGTCCCTTCGGGATCCCGGTCTGCGCTCTGTACGGCGGGTTTGGCTTGTTTTGCAGACTGATCAGATCTTGACGTCTATATCTACGCCTGCAGGAAGTTCGACATTCATGAGAGCCTCAACAAGCTCTTTCGAGGGCTTGCGGATCTCAATGAGCCTCTTGTGAGTGCGCTGTTCGAACTGTTCGCGGCTGTCCTTATACTTATGAACAGCGCGAAGGATCGTGATGATCTCTTTCTCCGTGGGGAGCGGGATGGGACCGGAAACTTCGGCGCCGTTTCTCTTCGCGATGTCGACGATCTTCGCCGCAGCGGAATCGATAATCGAGTGCTCGTAGCTTCTGAGTCTGACCTTGATCTTTTCACTTGTTGCCACCTTGAGTTGCCTCCTTCATTAATATTAATAATGCAGATGGATTGTACACGCGGTCGGGCGTTTCCGCGGACTCCTCAAAGTAACCGGATTCGCGGCGCGTGAGTAACTACGCGTCCGATCCGGAAAGAGTCGGGCGTTCCTGCGGCACCGGCCGAGGATACAGTCTGTCCGGCATACATGCTGCACGCGAATTCCCCGGCACCGTGACATTTAGCGCCGGCAACCTCTCGTGCGATCACACCATGCTCGAATATTCTACCATATATATAAACTAAATGTCAAGTTTTTTCAAATTTATTTTTGTAGAAAATTGCACGAAATTTTTCCGAAAATTTGTGCAATTTGCCTTGTTTGAAAAAATATCCGTTTTATATTGCGGCTTTAAGATTATTATGATATAATAACTGATAATAGAATATATTGATAAATATACTTAATATCAGTAAGTTTTTCTTACGGAAAGCGTGATACTTTTGGAACGTGTCAAATCAAAAATCACCGTGATAATTCTGTTTTTTGTCGCTCTGGCTGTGGGGCTCGGCGGAGGAGCCGTGCTCTTCTTTGCCATGATAAAGGATTTCGATCCCGCCATCAGACATTTTGATTACGGATCTCTCTTTGCGTTGATCGCCGCCTCGGCGTGCGGCGCGGGAGCCGCGCTCGCGATAGCGGGAGCGTTCGCCGTATCCAAAAAGGTCACATTCAACCCGGAAGGCGCCAAGTCTTCGTTCGTCGGGATCTTTTCAAGCGTTCTCGCGGGGCTCATGTGCGTTCTGTATTTCGGATCCGGCGTCAAAGCCGGCATACCCGAGGAGAAACCCGGTATACTCCTTGCGGAACTCACATTCGTCGTGCTCTCGGCGGTGTTCTTCTTCCTGAAGGCGTCGGGGCTCTTCTCGAAAAAGCCGATGATCGCC
>JAFRYE010000075.1 GCA_017441265.1 Lachnospiraceae bacterium
TCATCGCAATCCTCGGTATGGACGAGCTCTCCGAGGATGACAAGGTCATCGTGTATCGTGCCCGCAAGGTGCAGCGATTCCTTTCGCAGCCGTTTCATGTTGCGGAGAATTTCACGGGCGTTCCCGGCGTATATGTGCCGATCGCCGAGACGATCCGCGGTTTCAAGGCAATTTTAAACGGCGAGATGGATGATTGTCCGGAAAATGCCTTCTTCAACGTCGGCACGATTGATGAAGTTCGCAAGAAAGCGGAATCACTGTAATCGGTTTGTGCGCTAATGCAGTATCGTTTCGGGGGAATGACCATGAACACGTTTCATCTGCAAATCATAACCTGCGACAGGATCTTCTTTGACGGCGATTGTGAGTCGCTCATCTTTCCCGGATTTGACGGACAGATTGAGATATTGGCGCATCACGCGCCGATGGCGACCACGGTGGCTGTCGGTGAAGTGCGCTTTCGCGACGCCAAAGGAACGATGCATGCAGTTATCGTTTCCGACGGGACCGTGAATACGGCGGACAATGAAGTGACACTTCTGGCATTTTCCGCAGAGAGGCCGGAGGAAATCGACGCGCACCGCGCTCAGGTGGCGCTCGAGATCGCACGCGAGGAGATGCAGCAGAAGCAGAGTATCGTGGAGTACAACATCTCCAGTGCTGCGATGGCAAGAGCCATGGCCCGGTTAAGCGGGGCAAAGAGCATTCATCCCGACGATTTCAATACGTAGATGTACTTGACATTGACATAAAGATGCGATATATTGAGTGGGCAGTCGAGAGATTGCCCATTTTTTTCCGGGCTTGTACCGGTTTCGACGGGTGTTTTAAGATTGCGGAAGCCATTCATGTACCGGACCATGTAAATAACCGGAAAAACCTAAATATAAACGCAGATAACAATCTTGCATTTGCTGCCTAATTAGGCGGCTGTCGGCCCGTGGCACCCACGCAGCGGTCAACCGGCATCATCTACGTGGGAAACGACACGCGGTAAGCTTTGCCCGCGCGGGCGTATCATGAAGCTACCGAGCCTGCGAGCCCGATCATCGGCGCGCAGAGGAGGGAACGGGCGCAAGCCGATAGGTGATCTGTAATGGGAGAAACCGTAATGGCGAGGCATTCGGACAGGGGTTCGACTCCCCTCAGGTCCATGACCGAAAGACGCTTTTGAAGAGCGTCTTTTTATTAATTTCAATAGTAAATGTGATTGACATATTGAACTTGATATGATATGATCATATAAATCGATGAGAAGTGCGATCGATGAAAAGTAACTACAAAGGGGGTATTCAAAATGCGTTGTTCTTTTTGCGGGGCTGAGTTGACGGAAGGGCTTATGCCGTATGCTGATCGTTGCAGCGGTAATATCCGCGGCATTGATGGTTTATCAGATCAAACTGCTTGCCGATTTGAAAAATGCGTTCCGTCAGTAGTTTGGTTGAGAGTGAAATCAGGGTCGCCTCCGTTAGGAAGCGACTCTTTTTTTGTGCTTGTGAAAACGGGGCAAACATGATAAAATTAATTAGCTATGGGCATTGAAAATATGCGAATTACGATTGACAGTCGGGAGACAGACAGTATGGAAGATCACAGGAAAAACGGTCCGGAGAACGGAAAATCGGAAAATACAGCGCCCGCGGATGGGGTTCGGATCAACAAATACCTGAGCGAGGCCGGGATTTGCTCGCGGCGGGAGGCCGATCGGTTGGTGGAGGCCGGGCAGGTCAGCATCGACGGAGTTACGGCGCAGGCCGGCGACCGCGTGCTGCCGGGGCAGAAGGTGGTCGTTGCGGGCAGGGAGGCGAAGAAGGAGCAGGAAGACATCCTTCTGGCATTTTACAAGCCGAAGGGCGTGGAATGCACCTCGGATCGGAGCAATCCGGACAATATCATCGATTACATCAATTACGGCAAGCGGATATATACGATCGGAAGACTGGATAAGAATTCCAGCGGATTGATCCTGCTCACGAACAACGGGGATCTTGCGTATCGAATCGCGAAGGCCGGAGACCGTCATGAGAAGGAGTATGTCGTGATGGTCGACAAGCCGGTGACGGAGGAGTTCTTAAGCGGCATGGCCGGAGGAGTTCCGATCCTCGGGACCGTGACGGCGCCTGCGAAGGTTCGGAGAACCGGAGATCGGACGTTCGGCATCGTTCTGATCCAGGGGATGAACCGCCAGATCCGCCGAATGTGCGAGTATTTCGGATATCGCGTGGTGAATCTGAAGCGGATCCGCGTGATGAACATCTCTTTGGGGAATCTGGAGCGGGGGCACTATCGGGAAGTGTCGCCTCAGGAGCGAAGAGATTTATATAAGTTGCTGTAAGGCATGGGTGGTAGCATGGACAAGAAAGACAGAATTCGCGAACTGGTCGGAATTTTGGACCGCGCGGCTTACGTATATGAGCAGGAAAATCGCGAGATCATGAGCAATCATGAGTATGATGCGCTCTATGATGAACTTCGCGCGCTGGAGGAAGAGACCGGCTTCGTGCTGGCGAATTCCCCGACGCAGAGAGCCGGCTACGAGGTGCTCTCGGAGCTTCCCAAGGAGCGCCATGAGTCGCCGATGCTTTCCCTGGACAAGACCAAGGAAGTCCCGGCGCTCGCCGATTTCTTGGGGGAACATGAAGGCATGCTCTCGTGGAAAATGGACGGTCTTACGATCGTTTTGACCTACCGCGACGGCGAGCTTGTCAAGGCGGTCACGAGAGGCAACGGCGAGATCGGCGAGGTGATCACGAACAATGCGAAAGTGTTTAAGAACATTCCGCTTCGCATCGCTTACCGCGGTGAGCTGATCATCCGCGGCGAGGCAGTGATCCGCTACAGCGATTTTGAGAAGATCAACGAGTCCATCGAGCGCGACGAGGACCGTTACAAGAACCCGCGCAACCTCTGCAGCGGAACGGTACGGCAGCTCAACAATGAGATCACGGCGAAGAGAAGTGTGTTTTGCTTCCCGTTTACTCTGATCGGCATGGACGGCGAGAGCGGCTTTGCGACGCGCCGTGAGCAGATGGAATACCTTCGCGAGCTCGGATTTACGCCGGTTGAATATCGCATGGTTACCGCGAAGACCATCGAGGATGATGTCCGGTGGTTCGCCGACAGGATCGCGGACAATGATTTTCCGTCGGACGGCCTGGTGCTTTGCTACAACGATATCGCTTACGGAGCAAGCCTCGGAAGGACCGCGAAATTCCCCCGCGACGCCATCGCTTTCAAGTGGAAAGATGAGATCAAAACGACGACACTGACCGCCATCGAGTGGAGCCCATCGCGGACGGGGCTTTTAAATCCCGTAGCCATCTTTGCTCCGGTGGAGCTGGAGGGGACAACGGTGCGGCGCGCGAGCGTTCACAATGTGAGTATCGTCGAGGAACTGGCCCTCGGGATCGGCGACTCGGTCGATGTGTATAAAGCCAATATGATCATTCCGCAGATCGCGGAAAATCACACCAGAAGCGGCAATGACGAGAGATTGCAGGATATCGGGACGGGACTACGGAGCATCAACAAAAATGTTCCGGACGTATGCCCCGTATGCGGCGGGCGCACGGAAGTGCGAATGCTAAACGACGCGAAGACGTTATATTGTACGAATCCCGAATGCACGGCCAAGAAGGTCGGAATGTTTGAGCACATGGTGCAGCGAGACGCCCTGAATATCGAAGGCCTCTCGGAGGCAACGCTCGAGAAGATGATCGGCCTCGGCATCGTCCACAAGCCGGCGGATCTGTTCCGGCTCGCAGCCCACAGGGACGTTTTAACCCAGACGGAAGGTTTCGGCGAGAAGTCGTTTGACAATCTGCTCGCGGCGTGCGATAAGGCGCGTACCGTAGCGATGCCGAAGTTTTTGTACAGCCTCGGCATTCCGGGAATCGGGCTTGCGAACGCGAAGCTCATTTGCCGGGAACTCGGCTATGACTGGGAGCGGATCGTGAGCGCGACGGCGGAGGAACTGCGGGATATTCAGCGGCTCGGAGACGTTCTGGCGGGAAATGTCACCGCATTTTTCGCGGACGGGAAAAACCGCGAGATGATCGGTGACCTGCTGACGGAGATTACCTTCGAGGCGCCCGAGCAGACGAAGCAGTCGGCGATCACCGGAAAGACGTTTGTCATCACGGGAAGCGTCACGCATTTTCCGAATCGGGATGCGGTGAAGGATTATATCGAGAGTTTCGGCGGCAAGGTTGCGGGTTCGGTTTCCGCGAAGACGGACTATCTGATCAACAACGATACGACGAGCAACTCGACGAAAAATAAAAAAGCAAAGGAGCTGGGGATTCCGATCCTCTCGGAGGAGGATTTCCTCGCCCTTGCAGGAGAATAGAAAAATCTTACCGCAGCGTATGCGGAGAGAAAAACGGAGGCGACAGACATGCCGATCAAGGTAGCAAATGATTTGCCGGCACGCAAGGTGCTGGTCGACGAAAACATTTTCGTGATGGATGAGAATCGCGCGACGACGCAGGATATACGCCCGCTGTCCATCGCAATTCTAAATTTGATGCCCCTCAAGGAGGACACCGAGGTGCAGCTGATGCGCAGCCTTTCGAACACGCCGCTGCAGATCGATCTGACGTTCCTCACGACGGCCACATACACCGGCCGCAATACGGCGAAGAACCATCTCGACCAGTTTTATCTCACGTTCGACGACGTGAAAAACCGCCGTTTCGACGGTTTGATCATCACCGGCGCACCCGTGGAGCAGATGGAATTCACGGAGGTCGCGTACTGGGATGAGCTCGTGCAGATCATGGAGTGGAGCAAGACGCATGTGACAAGTACGTTTCACATCTGCTGGGGTGCACAGGCGGCATTGTACTACCATTACGGGATTCGGAAGATCCCGCTGGAGAGAAAGCTCTTCGGCCTGTTCCGCCACCGCGTGATGAACCGCAGAGAGCCGCTTGTGCGCGGTTTCGACGACGAGTTTTACATGCCGCATTCGCGCCATACGACCGTGGATTCCGAGGAGATCCGCAGACATCCGGAGCTCACGATCATGGCGGAATCCGATGAGGCCGGCGTGCTGTTGATCATGGCGAAGGAAGGGCGGCAGATCTTCGTGCTCGGACATCCCGAGTATGACCGCGTGACGCTCGACAAGGAGTACAAGCGCGACCTCGCCAAGGGGCTTCCGATCGATCTCCCTAAAAATTATTATCCGAACGACGATTGCAATCAGCGGCCGCTCTTACTGTGGCGCGGTCACGCCAATACATTGTATACCAACTGGCTGAACTATTATTGCTACCAGTTGACGCCGTACGACTGGACGATGTGATACGGCAGCCCGTCGGAAAGCGGGCAAATATGTTTACAAGGGTGAGGTAACGCAATGCACTATCCGTTGATCGTGATCCAGATGCTCGGAGGTTTGGCTCTGTTTCTGTACGGCATGCGCCTGATGAGCAGCAGCCTGAAGGAGAGTTCCTCCGGAAAACTGAAATCCATGATGGAGAAAGTGACCGGAAATCCGTTTAAGGCATTTCTTCTGGGTCTCGGCGTGACGGTCGTGATCCAGTCGTCGACAGCGACGATCGTCATTACGTCCGGTCTGGTTGCAGGTGGTATTATTACGCTGCATCAGTCGCTCGGCATCATTGTCGGTGCCAATGTCGGTACGACCATTACCGGTCAGATCGTCCGACTGATGGACTTAAACTCCGATTCGGCTTCGTGGCTGACGTTTTTAAAACCGTCAACTCTGGCTCCGATTGCGCTGATCATCGGCATTGTTCTGCTTGTGTTCATTCGCATCAAGCGCTCGGACACGATCGGCAACATCGCGATGGGTTTCGGTATTCTCTTTACCGGTCTGATGAATATGTCCAACTCCGTGAGCGTCCTCACGGAGACCGGTATCATCGATAAGATCTTCGGCAGTATCGGACGCAATCCGGCACTCGGATATCTGTGCGGCGCCGGCGTTGCATTTACATTGCAGAGCTCATCTTCGACGATCGCTATTCTGCAGACGATGGCAACCAACACGGTGATCACATTCGGCGTAGTGTATATCATTATCGTCGGCGTTTACCTCGGCGACTGCCTTACCACCGGCATTGTATGTTCCATCGGTGCGAAATCCGACGCGAGACGAGTCGGTATTATCAATATTCTTTACAACTTAAGCAAGAGCGTCATCGTGGTGGTAGCCGTCAATGTGGCGCATGCGTTAGGGTGGCTGGACGGGCTGTGGGAGCGCGCCATGACCGCCGGTTCCATCGCCAATGCGAACTCCATTTTCAATCTGGCCTGCGCGGTTTTGCTGTTGCCGCTTGTCGGCATTTATGAGCGTCTTTCGAAGCGCATCGTCAAGGACAGCGTCGAATCGAAGGTTGCGATTCCGGAGTTTAACGCTCTTAACCCTGTCTTTTATGCTACCCCGGCTCTCGCGTTCAACAGCTGCTACAATGCTTTGAAACTCATGTTCAACAAGTCGGTCCTGAATATTGACCGTGCTTTGGGGCTTTTGGACAATTTTGATAAGAATGTGAAGGCGGAGATCGACGCAGACGAGGATATCATCGATGAGCTCGCGGACGGCGTCAGCAACTACCTTGTGCAGCTTTCTCCGCATATCAGCGAGGATCTGCACATTCGGATCCTGGACCAGTATTACAAGCTCGTCGGCGAGTTTGAGCACATGGGAGACCATGCATACAATATCTCGGAGACGGCGAAGCGTCTCGCCGCGGACGATGTTCATTTTTCGGCTGCGGCGCGTAAGGAACTTGCGATTTCCAAGGAAGTTCTGGATCGTCTGCTCGCGGCTGCAAGACTGGCGTTTGAGAAGCGCGACATCGATGCGGCCGAGGAGATCGAGCCGCTTGAGGAAGTCCTGGACGATATGATCAACGCCTTGGGTGACAACCATATGCAGCGACTGCGCGAAGGAAAATGCTCGGTGAACGCGGGAACGGGACTCCTCGATGTGCTGACTCATTTTTCGCGTATTGCGGACACATGCTCCAACGTCGGCGTGTCGGTTCTGACGCGCGTGAAGCCGGAGATTGCAAACCGTGCGCACAATTATGTCACGCAGCTGCATTTGGGGCAGAATCTCGATTACAACAAGGCGTATCACGCGGCCCACGACCTGTATTTCGGACGTCTTGAGGCCGTTCGGGCAAATGATGTCGGAGAGGCGAGCGAAGGGCAGATGAAACTGCCGCTTTCGGAGATGAAATAAACTTGTTTTCAAGGAGTTTACACATGATCACGGAGAAGAAAAGCACGATTTCCTACCGCAAATGGGACAGAGGAGCCGACCGGGAGTTTTCGGAGGAAGTGACCGTCCTTCGAATGGACAACGGATTGATCACGTACGCCTGCGGGATCACGCAGGAAGGGTATCTGCTGCATTGCTATTACGGCGAGTCCATCGGGGACGATGACATTTCGTATCTGATGCGGCTTGCGGAGCATCCGTTCACCCCGAACGGAAACAACCGCGATCGGTTGGTCTTCATGGATGCGCGATATTTTGAATTCCCCTGCCACGGTACCGGCGATTACCGCGAGCCCTGTCTGATGGTGCTCGACGAGGACGGAATGTCGACCTGTGACCTGAGATTTCGCAGCTACCGCACAATGAAGGGAAAACCCGCACTGCGCCAGAAGGGCGTTTCCTGCATTCCGGCGACGTACGCGGCCGGCGACGAGGCGGAGACGTTGATCGTCACTTTGGAGGATACCCATTGCGACATCACGGTGGAACTTACCTATACGATGTTTGCGGATCTTCCGGCGGTGACCAGAAGCGCCCGGGTGATCAATCGCGGACGCAATGATATCCGCATTCAGCGTCTGCTCTCGGGCTGCGTCGATTGGGATCGCAGCAATTTCGATATGATCACGCTGAACGGAAACTGGGCGAGAGAGCGCGCCGTTGAGCGCTGCAGGCTCCATCACGGAAAACAGTCCGTGGAGAGCACGAGAGGAATCTCGTCGCATCAGCACAATCCGTTTGCCGCGCTGGTGTCCCATGACGCGTCGGAGGAAGTGGGCGAAGCCTACGGCTTCAATCTTGTCTACAGCGGCAACTTCCTGGCGCTCACGGAAGTTGCGGCAGGCGGTAACGCGCGGTTTGTGATGGGCATCAACCCTTATGATTTCTCGTGGCTTCTGCGCCCCGAGGAGGATCTGACGGCGCCCGAGCTTGTGATGGTGTACTCCAACCGCGGCATCGGCGCGATGTCGAGAGCGTTTCACGATCTGTACCGGAAGCATTTGATCCGCGGGCAGTGGAAGGATAAGATGCGGCCGGTGCTCATCAACAACTGGGAAGCGACGTACTTCAACTTCAACGAAGAGAAGATATATCAGATTGCCGAGACGGCTTCGAAACTGGGCATTGAGATGCTCGTGCTCGATGACGGATGGTTCGGCAAGCGAAATTATGACGATTGCTCTCTGGGGGACTGGGTCGTCAATGAGGAGAAATTAAGGGGCGGCCTGAAGCCGTTAGTCGACAGGATCAACGCTCTTGGGATGAAGTTCGGTCTCTGGTTTGAGCCGGAGATGGTGAGCCCCGACAGCGATCTGTACCGCGCGCATCCCGACTGGGCAATCCAGATCATCGGGCGCGACATGACGCAGGCGCGCGAGCAATATGTGCTGGATTACTCCAACGAGGAAGTCCGGGATTTCGTCTATGGCGAGATCCGCGCCATTCTCGATTCGGCCAACGTCGAATACATCAAATGGGATATGAACCGCGCTTTGACGGAAGTCGGTTCCACGTCGCTTCCGAGAAAGCGTCAGCGCGAGTTGTGGCATCGCTATGTTCTCGGCGTGTATGATCTGATGAACCGGCTGACGACCGACTACCCGTATCTGCTTTTAGAGAACTGCTCCAGCGGCGGCGCCCGTTTCGACCCCGGCATTCTGTATTTTTCGCCGCAGATCTGGACGTCCGACGACACGGATGCCATCGAGCGTCTTGCAATCCAGAGCGGCACGAGCATCTGCTATCCGGCGTCCACGATGGGAGCGCACGTTTCCGACTGCCCGAATCACGCCATCGGCCGCACGACACCGTTTGCGACCCGTGGCGACGTCGCTCTCATGGGCACCTTCGGCTACGAGCTCGATGTGACCCGCATCCCGGAGGCTGACCGTGAAGCGATCCCCGGGCAGGTCGCAAAATTCAAGAAATTCAACTCGATCATCCGAAACGGCGACATGTACCGCCTTGCGAACATTTTCGAAGACAATTCCTACGATGCGTGGATGTTTGTCACGAAAGATCGCAAAGAAGCGTTCTTCACGTTCGTTCAGGTGTTGAACCACCCGTCGTATCCGGCGCGCCGCATCCTGCTCCGCGGCCTGGATGCCGACCGGTTCTACCGCAATGAGGACACCGGCGAGGTGCGTCTCGGCAGCACCTGGATGCAGGGTGGAGTCATCGTGGGAGCGTTCGGGGACTTCGTATCGAAGTCGATGCATTTTACGGCGACCAATTGACGGCTGTCGCAAAATGACGGAAAGAAGGGTGTTATGGACGTAATCAAGCCTTATAAAAACGGCTGCGGATATTCCTATGCGCTGGGGGCGTTCCCAACGTTTGAACTTCTACGGAAGAGACCGGAATACGCCATCGGCGTATTTGTTCACAGCTCCTTTACCGAGCGCGCGAAAGTGGAAGCGCTGTGCGGGGAGCATGGGATCCCGGTATGGAACAACGACAAGGCGATCGCGCGACTAAGCGACAAGGAAAATGTCTTCGTTATCGGCGTGTTCCGCGCGTATGAGGACAAGCTCGACTCCGAACTGCCGCATTTGATGCTGGTGAATCCGTCGAACATGGGCAACCTCGGAACGATCCTGCGGACGTGTCTCGCGTTTGGGATTCACGACGTTGCTTTGATCGCTCCGTGCGCTGACCGGCTGAACCCTAAGGTCGTGCGGGCGTCCATGGGAGCTCTGTTCTCGCTGCGGATCGCGGTTTACAACTCCTTTGAGGAGTATGTTTGCTTCGCGTCTGGAATCGGAAGAGAGTATTTTCCGTTCATGCTCACGGGCAAGACGCAGCTCACGGTGGAGAATTGCCCGAAACCGGAGAAGTACACCCTCATCTACGGCAACGAGGCGACGGGATTGCCGAAAGAGTACGCGGAGGTCGGGACGAGCATTCTGATCCCGCAGTCCGACGAAGTGGATTCCCTGAATCTGACCATCGCCGTCGGAATCGGATTGTTCCTGTTCCGAAAAGGATGAGATTCGTCGGAAAATGCTCATTTTCCTGTTGACAAAGCGAAAAATGTTCGGTATACTTGCGGAGGTGTCAAGAAAAATGCTTTACACCTTCGCATTTTTCGTGTTGGTACTTCCGGAAAGGTTCGTTATGGAAGAGCAGAGGAAAACGAAAAAGTCCGAGCCGGTGGATTGGCTGAGGGAAGCGCTCACGCTGGCACGGTATCTGGATTTCTATGGGGCGCTGTTTGACGAGCGCCAGCGGTCGATCTTCGAGGATTATGTCTGCAACGACATGTCGCTGTCGGAGATTGCCGAGCGGGAAGGAATGACCAGACAGGGAGTTTCGGATCTGGTGCGGCGCACCAGCGGGAAGCTTCACGAGTATGAGAATTGTCTGCATCTTTCGGAGCGGGCGGAGAAGGCGGAACGCACGCTTTCGGAGATTTCGGAGAGGATCGCGGCTTTCGCGGATTCGGAGAGGGAGGAATTGGAGCGTTTGTGCCGACAGCTGGCGGAGACGCTGTAGCAGTATCAGGAGGTTGTATCGTGGCTTTTGAGAGCTTATCGGATAAATTGCAAAATGTATTCCGGCGGTTGCGCGGCAAAGGCCGCCTGTCGGAGAGCGATGTCAAGGAGGCGATGCGCGAGGTAAAACTTGCGTTGCTGGAGGCGGACGTTAACTTCAAAGTCGTCAAGCAGTTCATCAACTCCGTGACGGAGCGTGCGGTCGGTCAGGACGTGCTCAACAGTCTGACGCCCGGCCAGATGGTAATCAAAATTGTAAATGAAGAGATGATCGCTCTGATGGGCGATACCACGACGGAGATCACGATGGTTTCCGGCGGGCCGACGGTCATCATGATGTGCGGTTTACAAGGTGCCGGCAAGACGACGATGTCGGCGAAACTGGCCAACAAATTCAAGAGCCAGGGACGGCGGCCGCTGTTGGTCGCTTGCGATATCTATCGCCCCGCAGCCATCGATCAGCTCATCGTAAACGGTAATAAAGTGGGCGTTCCCGTATTTTCCATGGGAACCAACAACAGCGCGGTCAACATTGCCAAGGCGGCGATGGAGCATGCGCGCAAGGAAGACAACAACGTGATCATCATCGATACGGCAGGTCGTTTGCATATCGATGAGGGTTTGATGCAGGAGCTCGCCGATATCAAGGCTGCGGTCGGAGTTCACCACACGGTGCTCACGGTCGACGCCATGACCGGTCAGGACGTTTTGAATGTCGCAACGACATTTGAAGAGAAGCTCGGCATCACGGGCGTGATCCTGACGAAACTCGACGGCGATACGAGAGGCGGTGCTGCACTTTCGTTGCGCGCTGTCACCGGAAAGCCGATCCTGTATGTCGGTACCGGCGAGAAGATGACCGATATCGAACAGTTCTATCCGGACCGTATGGCGTCCCGTATCCTCGGCATGGGCGATGTGCTCTCGCTGATCGATAAGGTTTCCGCTGAGGTTTCGGAGGAGCAGGCGAAGGAGCTTGAGAAGAAGTTCCGCCGCGCCGATTTCAACTTTGAGGATTTCTACGAGCAGATCCAGTCCATGAAGAAGATGGGCGGGATCAAGAGCATTCTCGGAATGCTTCCCGGTATGGGACAGCTCAAGGATCTGGAGATCGACGATGACGCCTTCAAGCAGACCGAGGCCATGATCAATTCGATGACGCGTCAGGAGCGTCTCAACCCGGATATCATCACACCGCCGAGAAAACGACGTATCGCGAAGGGCGCCGGCGTGGACATCGCGGAAGTGAACAAACTCATGAAGCAGTTTGAGCAGTCCAAGAAGATGATGAAGCAGATGTCCGGTATGATGGGCAAGAAGGGCAAGAAGGGATTCAAATTGCCGTTCGGTTTTTAATTTCGGTATATGTGGCTACAGCCATTTATATAGGGGCAAGCCCCGGATTCATGGATTACACTAAGGAGGTGAATATACTATGGCAGTTAAGATTCGTTTGAGAAGAATGGGTCAGAAGCACGCTCCGTTCTACAGAGTTATCGTTGCAGACGAGAGATCTCCGAGAGACGGCAGATTTATCGATGAGATCGGCACGTATGATCCTACGAAGGAGCCGTTGGCTTTCAGCGTTGACGAGGAGGCCGCTAAGAAGTGGCTTGCTAACGGCGCACAGCCTACTGAGACGGTTGCCAGATTGTTCAAGAAGGCCGGCATTCAGAAGTAATCGGGGGGAACGCAATGAGAGAGTTAGTCGAAGTAATTGCTAAGTCCTTGGTTACTTGTCCCGACCAGGTGGAAGTGACGGAAACGGTCAACGGCAACAGTGTAGTGATTGCGCTTCGGGTTGCTCCGGAAGACATGGGCAAAGTGATCGGAAAGCAGGGGCGTATCGCCAAGGCTATCCGCACGGTTGTCAAGGTCGCCGCAATCAAAGAGGACAAAAAGGTGGTTGTGGATATTCTTCAGTAATTTTCCGCAAGACGACCCGGGCTGTTGTGATGAACAACGGCCCTTTTTTCTCATTAATTATCTGCGTGGTTGAACTGAAAAACGCAGTGGAGGTATAAATGGACTGGCGTGATGATATGTTCCGTGTCGGCATCTATGTGAACACTCACGGCGTGCGCGGCGAGATTAAGCTGCTGCCGACGACGGATGATGTGAACCGGTTTCACAGGGACTTGCCGCTCGTGCTGGACACCGGCAAGGAACCTGTGCCGGTGACGGTATCGACGGTAAAATTTTTCAAAAACATGGTCATTCTCGGCTTTAAGGAGTTCACGGACATCAATGCCATCGAGCGATACAAGGGCTGTGATGTGCTTGTCTCCCGGGAAAATGCGATCCCTCTCGAGGAGGGCGAATACTACGTGAGCGATCTCATCGGCTGTGAGGTCGTTGAGGAGGACGGAAAGCTTCTCGGAACGCTTATCGACGTGATGACGACCGGGGCGAATGATGTCTATATCGTAAAGACAAAGGCCGGCAAGGAAGTCCTTCTGCCGGTGATCCCGGACTGCATCAAAAATGTGGATATCGAGAATAAAAAGATCACGGTGTTTCTGATGCCGGGGCTTCTGTAGGGAATGTTCCGCGACACAGGAAATACTTGTTTACGGAAAATGAGGAAAAGGTGACGAGATGAAGTTTCATGTTATGACATTGTTTCCGGAGATGGTTGAGCAGGGGCTGCACACGAGCATCCTCGGCCGCGCCATGGATGCCGGGATCATCAGCGTGAACACGGTCAATATCCGCGATTACTCGGAGGACAAACACCGCCACGTGGACGACTATCCGTACGGCGGAGGCGCCGGGATGGTCATGGCGGCGGAGCCGATCTTTAAGTGCTATGAAGCTCTTACGGGAGTGTCTTCTCCGAAAAATGCATCCTCTCCGGTGAAACGTACCCGCGTTGTCTACCTCACGCCCTGGGGAAAGGTGTTTAACCAGGAGATGGCGAAGGATTTTGCCAAAGAGGAGGAACTCATTTTCCTCTGCGGACACTACGAGGGCGTGGACGAGCGCGTCCTTGAGGAGATCGTCACGGACTATGTCTCCATCGGCGATTATGTGCTCTCCGGCGGCGAACTGCCGTCAATGGTGATGATAGACGCGATCGCGCGGATGGTTCCGGGAGTTCTCACAAATGAGGAGAGTGGCGAGACGGAGAGCTTTATGAACGGCCTTCTCGAATATCCTCAGTATACGCGCCCTGAAGAATGGCACGGTCAGAAGGTGCCGGAGGTTCTCTTAAGCGGCCACCACGCAAAGATCGCCGAGTGGCGCATGCAGCGGTCCATCGACCGCACGGTGCAGTACCGGCCGGAGCTGATGGACGAGGTTGAGCTTGATAAGAAGAGTTCGAAATATTATCGGGAGCTGAAGAAGCAATCGGATCCCGAATGATATCCGGCATTTGACGGATCAGAACCTTGACTATCATTGGAACAACGGAAGATATAGGACAAAGGGACGCTTACGGAGCGTCCTTTTGTGTTCTCGGATTTTTTTGCAGCCCACAGTATGAAGCGAAAAAGTATATTATGCCGGCTTCACGAAATTTGTCAGACTACTAAGCGGCATATGATTGAATATATTGACAAATACGATTGCATGACTTATAATATTGTCAATGACAGACTGTCAATTTTGACATTGACAATACTATGAGAGGAAATGATATGGCAGAGAACGTGAATTTGAAGACTGTACTTGCGAAATTTGAGTTATCCAACCTGGATCTGGCAAGGGCAACAGGTCTTGACCCTTCTTTGATCAGCCGATATATCTCCGGAAACAGGAAACTGAAAAGAAGCAGTAAACAAGCTGGGGATATTGCAGAGTTTTTACTAACGCTTGCAGACACAACCGAGCGTTTTGAATGGCTCCGCGATCAATTTGAAAACGCGGGATTTTCCATGGATATTACTTCGGTTATGTCCATGAAAAACAATATGATCCAATGGATTTCCCAGGATGGTGAAGTGCTGGCGGATATTCCAAATGAGATTTCCGAAGCAGATGAGACGGCAGAGGAAGAAGTTACCGACCGAAACAAAAGAATTGCCTTTGGAGCATTACAGATTGCTGCGTCGTTTGAAGAAGAGTTCCGGGGACTGCAGAAGGATGAAACGATTGATTTTTTCCTGAGCAGTGACAGGATGAGTTTCTTTACCAATGCGGCATTTTCCGTGAATCTCAGAAAGACGGTGGCAGAGCGCAATGTAAGCGTTAACGTGGTAATCGGAATGTCCGGGGATACCAGGTATTTTTCGAAGATTATTGAAACCTATATGGGTGAAATGGTTTCCGGGAAAATCCGGTTTTACACTTTCTTCGGAGCGACCAGAAACGTTGCGGAGCAAATGTTTGCAATTCTTCGCAACAATAAAGTGGTGATCGTTACAGAGACTTCGGTGGGATCGGCATGTCCGGTAGGAGCATTCCTGAATGACATTGATTTTGTACAGGAGATGAGCCAGAGCTTTGATGCGACATACCGTTATTCACAACCGTTGTTCAATATTTACAACGATGAATATGTACGCAGCATGATCGAGGTGCTGTATACGGAATATTGTCTTCCGGGTGCATTATGTGTCGTAAAAGACAGCGTAAATCCGATGTATATGTCGTTTGAATCCTATTGCCGAGTCCTTCGGAAAGACAATGCCGATGACGGTGAGTATGCATGGAAGTGCAACGAATATCGGCGGTTCAACGACAGTTTTGAAAGCATGATGGCTAATGGAATGCCATGCCGCGAAATCATCTCGCTGAAGCGTCTGAATAAGATCCTTGCTGAAGGTAAATGCCGCATGGCAGGAGTTTATTTCCTGACAAAGGGATTCTATGATCTTGACCTTCAGGGATGCCGGGATATTCTGGTTGGTTACATTGATTACCTGAACAAGTATCCGAATTTTTCACTGCTGATCCTCGATGACCTTCCGGAACTTCACAGCAGCAGCTGTTGGCATGTCAAGGGGACACAGAGCGTATCGATCAACGATTGGAGCGGAGATGCGCCGGTGCTGTGCCAATCCGGCCACGCCGCGCTTGTTCAGGAATTCCAAAAGCATTATGAGTCTATTTGGAAACGCGGGGCGGGAAGCCTCGGCAACCGGGCGTACATCATTTCTATCTTAAAGAATGTCATTCGGAAAATGGACGACATTCTTGAGAATGAGAAAACGGATTGACGGAATCGAACTGAGACGGAATTGACATATTTCAGACACGGCAGACGGAGGAAACGGAGGTGCGACATGAAAAAACAGTATTTGTATCTTGCTTTTTGTATCTCAATCATTGTGATGCTTTGTCTGGGATGCGGTAACAATAATGCTCCCGTGAAGGTTACAGCGACTGTGACACCGAACCCGACGGCGACGTCGGTACCACAGGTCACGGAAACAAAGAAAAAGGAATTTATCGACACCGAGAGAGGTTCTGTCTGTGTGATTTCAAATGGGGATGATCCGGACCCTTCTGTTGCTGAAAGGTTGGAACTTGATCGGGAACATACAAAATCCGCGGTTTTGATGGTCAGTGATGAGCAGTATATCTATCTTGTGTATCACTCGGACAAGGCAATCGGCGGATTGTATCGGATCGATCAGAAGACCATGAAGGCAGAGAAACTGGATAGCGGCCTCTATTCCTATCTTACCTTGCAAGACGGTGTTTTGTATTATTTTTCGGAGAAATATGCAACATACAACTATATCGATACGGAGAAGATGGAAGGCGGGGGGCTGTCGGCTGACGAATATTTTGCGATGAGGGCAAAATATAACCTTGACACAGGTAACAAATTTGACTTTCCCAAAGGCGTGATCTATTGGGTACACAGCGGGGACCGCTCGTACATTCTCAACAGTCTGAGTAAAAAAGACGTTTCCGGTGAGTTCCCCCAGAGTGGATATTATTACTCGATGGCATATGTCAGCCAGATCGACGGTGCGCTTGTAAACCTGAAAAACCGGTGGCAGAGCGAAAAGCAGCTGAAAGGGATCATCTTACCTTATGGAAATCGCTTTGTTTACACAAGAGCTTTTCAATACGAGGACAAGAGCGGAAACCTGCATACAGAGTATGTTCCTTGTTTTTACGATCCGGAGACATCCGAAGAAACGGTGCTGTTGAGAAACAGAACATACAACTCATACGATGGTAATAACTGCTATGTTCTCGGAGTGACATCGGATTATCTGCTGTTGTCAAACGCCGACGATGAATTCAAAAAGGATGCGAGCCTGTATCTTGAAAGGATCGGATCCACTGAAGAAGGTATTTCTGTCGAGGGGCTTGTTGCGCAGGCAAGCAACAACACTCCTCAGGAAAAGCAGAAAGAACAGGAACAGTATGAAAAATACAAGGATGAACCGTATGGGCCGGGAACCAGCAGGCTGTATTTGACATCTCCGTCGAATATGTATGCAGCGTATCGGCTGGTTCGAATGGATGGCACCACGGAGTTTATGATCCTGATGGAACCGGGACAAACCAGAACCATGAAATTCCCAAGCGGTCGGTACACCTTGAAAATTGCAAAAGGGAAAACATGGATATCCGACGACGAGGCATTTGGAGCGTCCGGGAGCTACAGCACTACTAATGTTTTTTCCTTTAAGGCGGGAACGACATACCAAATAGGTACAAGCACCCAGGGAAATGTATATAAGGACAATGCCTCCGGATTTACCAAGTAACCGGTGCCTCAGGAAATAATGTTGCGAAGGGAGTTAATCCTATGTTGGCTTTCTACAATTATTGTAACGAATTGCGGCAGTTCCTTCCCGATTATGAAAAACACTTTGATGTCGACGGCAAGAATTTTACATCCCTGACACAGTATCTGGAATACAGTAAGGCGAAAGTGTTCGGAGATGAGAAAACCGCATGGTCGATTTATCTGGCAAACGATGCGGCGGAGGCCAGAAACCGTGCGAAGAATATCGCGGGTTTCGATGAGACCCGGTGGCACGCCAGTATCGGAGCGGCGTTGTATCGTGCGCTCATGGGACGGGTAAAGGAACGCCCGGAAGACATCCTTGCTCTTTTGAAGACAGGGGATGAGACATTGGTGTTCTGCAATTCCCAGGATGAATGGCTCGGAATCCGCCAGGGATCGAGCGATCCGGATGTGCAGGATATGACAAAGTGGAAAGGCCACAACCTTCTTGGCTTTTTGCTGATGGAGGTGCGGGAGTACTATCGGAAACTCACGCCGGAGGCGGCCGCGTTTGACTGGAAACCGAAGATCTACGGCGGGCCGGAGCGGAAATACCAGAAGCCGTGGGATTTTCCGCCATATGAAGGGAAAGAATCCTATGTTTATCTGAGTTTTGCCCTGCGGGATTACGAGACAGCGCAAAAACTCGGGAATATCCTTCGGAAAATGAACTGCAACGTCCGGTATGATCCGAACCTGGTAACCGGAAGAATCTGGACCGGGGAGCGCGCGAAAGCAATCGAGGACTGTATGGCGGTAATCGAGCTTTCGACGCAGGATGAATGTACCCATCTGGAACTGGCGGCAAGGAATTTCGCCGAGCTTCTCGAGATTCCGCTTCTTACGGTTGACATCAATCGTGTCGCAGAGGAAGACGAAGATCTGGAAGTCCGATGCCGGCTGGAGGATAAGGATTTTTCGGAGAGACTGGAGAAACAAATAGAGCTGGTTAAGCGCATGTACGAGGAGCGGAAGGCGAAGAGCCCCGCGGAGAAACAATATCACGACATGCTTGTCAGCTATAAGACAAAGCTTGAGTACAGCAGTTTCGGACTGTTTCGCAGTACGGCGCCGATTCATTGGTGCAACCTCCGCACCAGGGAGGTACTCGACACAGACGGAAAGCAGGAGAAGGGGAAAGAACGACACGAAGTCGTTAATGGAAGGTGGACCTATTTGAATCCGTATCCGGCACGCGTTACGGATCAGGCGCTATATCGCATCCTCATTTGGATGGCAAGAGATTACAAACTGGTTTCGGTCACTGACGAAGAAGACTATTTCGGAACGCCGGAGGACTGGAAGTTTACCATCTGTCTTGCTGACAAAGAGGCGGAGATCAACGAGGAAACCGACAACGAGTTTCGGAAATTTAAGCGTGCCGCAGAGCAGGTCAGGGCGGATTACCCGTTTATGGATGAGTTTGAGTACATAAATACCGGAGGCGAAGACAAGTAGGATGCCCGGAAAAACGTCTGCAGGAAATGACTTTCATTCGAAAGGGAGGAATGATCGGAATATATGATGCTGTTAACACTGGTCCTTGGAAATGTTGTTGAGGAGTGGGGAAGCTGAATCGTGTTTTATCAAAACACCGAACTTCCCCGATAAGGTAAGGAGGAACGGTTATGAAACACAGTTATCAAAAAGGTCTTTCAATGTTGTTGATCGCAACTCTGGTTGCATTGATTCTGGCCGGATGCGGCCGGACCGCAAATGAAACGAAGGAGCCGGCCACGCCGACTGGCACGCCGGAACCGACGAACAATCCCGGCAAGACGGAACCGACTCTGACGCAGGAAGCAACTCCGAGTGCGGAGCCGACTGGCACACCGGAACCGACCAAGGCGCCTGATCCGACAAGCACGCCGGAGCCGACGGAAGCCCCGAAACCAACAGCCACTCCGGAGCCCACGGAAGCCCCGAAACCAACAGCCACGCCGGAGCCGACTAAGGTGCCTGATCCGACAGTCACGCCGGAACCCACACCAGCGGAGACTGTATGGAATTCGTACAGTGACATGAAGAACAAAGCGTTGTCGGCGCTTTCAAACCGCCTTGCGGAGGCGGGAAGCGTTGTCTATGTGTACAAGGATTACTCGTCGACAGAGAATCATTTTACGCAGAAGGCCAAGATTTACGGTTACGATGAGTCGCTGGTTTGTGACATGGATGAGAACTGGCAGAATAATGCTTATTCGGGCAACAGCTGTATCCGATGTAAAGTGTCGACTTATGAAGGCGACTGGGGTGGCTGGATGTTTATGAACGGGTATTTGCCGAAAGGTGCGGCCGTGCCGCTTCTGAATGACGGCAGCATGGATGGTCAGGGACTTGACTTAACCGGCGCGGATGCCCTTCGATTTTACGCAAGGGGTGAGAACGGCGGTGAGACCCTGGAGTTTTACTGCTTGGGGTTTGGCTACGCATCCGGCGTAGGCAGGCCGGTTGTGGATTATCCGGACAGTTCGAAGACGCAGTCCCTTGGGGAGATCACTTTGACCAAGCTGGAAAGAGTATGTGATCCCGCTCGATGGCGTGGACCTCAGTTATATCGTCAACGGCTTCAGTTATGTGACGAACGATGTGATGAACGGCAACACGGAAAATGTCTTCTACCTTGACGAGATCTGCTTCACGGGCGACATCACAAGTGCTAAAGAAGCGCCGGTGCTGATGCGTTCCTATGACACGGAAAATGTTTACCTGAAGCAGACCTGTTTCAGCTACGACAACGCTGTGGCTGCCATGGCGTTTCTGTCGGAGGGAAAGCAGAAGGAAGCGAAGAAGATTGTCGATGCGTTCGTGTATGCCGTGGAAAATGACCGCTCGCTGTTCTTGATGGACAATGCGAAGAAACGGGTTCGAAACGCGTATGCAGCAGGCGGGATCGAAGCCTTCCCCGGCTGGGTGGGCGGAGCCAGACTTCCCGGCTGGTATAACAACGAGGAAAAGGCGTGGAACGAAGACCGAACGCAGGTTGGCAGCAATGTCGGAAACACTTCCTTCGTTGCTTTGGCGCTTCTGCAGTATTACAACTGCTACGGCGGCGACCGCTACCTGAATACGGCGCGCGATCTGATGGATTGGGTGATTGCTTCCTGCAGTGACGGAAGGACCGGATTTACCGGCGGATTTGACGGCTGGGAGGAAGGAAATCTTCCGGTAGTGTATCCGTTTACCTACCGTTCCATCGAGCATAATATTGATGCTTACGCCGTGTTTAAGGCTCTCTATGAGGCCACCGGCGAGAAGAAATATGACGAAGCCGCGCAGAGTGCGAAGACCTTCATTCTGTCGATGTACGATGAGAAGAAGGGGTGTTTCTTAACCGGAACCGGCGAGGACGGCGTGACGCCGAACCGGACCGTGACGGTTTTGGATGCGCAGGTCTGGTGTGCGCTTGCCCTTGGCGAAGAATTTCAGCCGTATGCGGACGCCATGAAGACCGTGGAGACGATGAAGAATTCCCAGGGAGGATATGGGTTCTGTACGGACAACAAGGGCGGCGGTACGTGGTGCGAGGGCACGGCCTATACAGCGCTTTTGTACCGCATTCTCGGCGACAACGGCAAATACGAGGAAGCCATGAATGCGCTTTCAAAGGTGCAGTTGAAGAACGGCATGTTCCCTGCGGCAACGATCGACCATCTGCCCACGGGCATGTACCTGTTCGACGGCTCGCCGTGGGAGTATTCCACGGATCCTCATATCGTCGGCGGCGCCTGGATGATCATGGCTGCGAACGGTTACAACCCGTATGTGATGAAGCATTGATTCGGAAAAAGTGGCGTGTGCCGGAAGAGTTCAAAAAACGGAAAAAAGTTCTTGCATTTTCCGAATCGGTATGGTAAACTTATGACCCGTGAGACGCGATGTTCCGCTGTGCCTGCGAGAGGCAGTATGAAGACCGCAAGATTTAGAAGGAGGTCATGAACATGACAGATAAGGAGTACATGGAGTCTCTTGCAAAAGAGAACATGAAAGAGAAAGTTGATGAGTTTTGCGTAGGCGATACGGTTCGCGTACTTTCCAAGGTAAAGGAAGGCAACCGTGAGCGTAGCCAGGCATTCGAGGGCGTTGTTGTCAAGAGACAGAACGGCGGCGTACATGAGACGTTCACCGTGCGCAAGAACTCGAACGGCTGCGGTGTTGAGAAGACTTGGCCGCTTCATTCTCCGATCCTGGAGAGCATCACCGTGGTTCGCCGCGGTAAGGTTCGCCGTGCTAAGCTTACCTATCTTCGTGAGCGCACCGGTAAGGCTGCCAAGGTTAAGGAAGTTCTCAGATAAGAAAGACTTTCGAAAAGAAGTCAGCTGTTGTCTGCTAACCGGCGGACAACAGCTGTTTTTTTGCGCAAAAACGCGTCATTCGCAGGGAGCTTAGGTGAATCGGACGCTTGAATAATACCCGGGGATTTGGTATACTGCTATTGTGAAGAATTGTGCACTGCAGGCATTTTCCGAGAAGGATTTCGGCCGTCCCGGAGCCTGGGGGAGGAAACTGTGACTGACCGGTATGATTACACCCATGCGGAGCGAAAAGAACGGATCATTCGAATCTGCGTGAGCATCAGTATCTGGGTTGCGACGGTGGCGGCCATGATCGCGCTCGCGTGGGTCGTTGTTCATTTTTCGATCGAGAAGACGACGGTGGTCGACGCTTCGATGGAGCCGACGCTCGAGCAGAATGACCGCATCGTGATCGACACGTTGTCCTATCGCATCCGCAGTCCCAGACGAAACGAAGTTATCGTGTTCCGTCAGGGGGACGGCGAACATGATTTCTATAATATCAAGCGTGTGATCGGGCTGCCCGGGGAGACCGTGCGGATCGCGGAGGGCGTTGTGTATATCAACGGCAAGGCGATCCCGGAGTTTGCCAAGGTGGATACGATGATCCTGCCCGGACTCGCGAACTATGAGATCGCTTTGGGGGAGGATGAGTACTTCGTGCTCGGTGACTCCCGCAACAATTCGGAGGACAGCCGGTACGCGACGGTCGGCAACGTGAAAAGGAGCGAGATCGTCGGACGCGCGTGGATAAGGACGAACAATTTCGGATTTGTCAACAGCCTGAATAAGGCTTCGGAGGATGATTGACGGCATGAGTGAAACGATCAACTGGTATCCCGGGCATATGGCGAAAGCCAAGCGCCTGATGCTTGAGGACATGAAGATCATCGACGTCGTGGTGGAGTTGGTGGATGCGAGAATTCCCTACAGCAGCAAAAACCCGGACATTGATACGATCGCGAAGGGCAAATCGAGAGTTATTTTGCTCAACAAGGCCGACATGGCCGACGCTGCGGTCACGGCGAGATGGAAAGAGTACTATGAGAACGCCGGCGCGACGGTTGCAGCCATCAATGCGAGAAGCGGTAACGGGCTTCGCGCAGTGACGGAGGCGATACAGACCGCGTGCCGCGAAAAGATTGAGAGAGACCGCGCCAGAGGCATCCAGAACCGTCCTCTACGGGCGATGATCGTCGGTATTCCGAACGTCGGAAAATCAACCTTCATCAACTCCTTTGCCGGCAAGGCGGTGGCAAAGACCGGCAACAAGCCCGGCGTCACCAAGGGAAAACAGTGGATCCGGTTGAACAAGTCGGTGGAGCTTTTGGATACTCCCGGCATCTTGTGGCCGAAGTTCGAGAGCCCGGAAGTCGGTCTGCGCATCGCGTGGATCGGCTCGATCAACGACCAGATCCTGGTGACCACGGAACTCGCGGAGAAACTCCTGGTGTTTATCGCGGGACGCTACCAAGGGATGCTTTCGGAGCATTACGGGATCGGTGAGACGACGGAGGGCTGCGAGCACCCGGGAACGGAACTTTTACGGCGCATCGCCGAGCGTCGCGGATGCCTGATGAAGGGCGGAGAGCTTGATACGGAGCGCGCGGCCGGCATTGTGACGGATGAGTTTCGCAATGTCAAGATCGGACAGATTTCGCTGGAAACCCCCGAGGATATCGCGGGGTATACGGCACGATAGATTTGTACTGTGAGGGCGGATATGGAATCAATTGCGCAGATCAAAGAGAGGATCCGGATCTGTCCGGACGGGGAACTGGAGAGTCTTTTGCCGGAGTTTGCCGCGGATGAGCGCGACGGCGTCCGCAAACTGGTCGCCGCCGGTTACAAGAGGATCGATGCGTACAAAAAGGAGTGTGCCCGCACCGAAGAGATGTGGCACTATGAGAGGATGTATCCCGATCGAGAGGCCATCGGCGGCATCGACGAAGTCGGACGCGGACCCCTTGCGGGACCGGTTGTAGCGGCGTGCGTGATTCTGCCGAAGGACTGTAAATTACTGTATATCAACGATTCCAAGCAACTCTCGGAGAAAAAGCGGGAGGAGCTTTACGACCGCATTTTGGAGGAGGCCGTCTCCGTCGGCGTCGGCGTGGTATCTCACACCGTGATCGACGAGATCAACATCCTGCAGGCGACCTACCAGGCAATGCGGGAAGCAATCGCTATGATGAGCGTGAAGCCGGACCAGCTGCTTGTGGACGCGGTGCATATCCCGCAGGTCAGCATACCGCAGCGGGGCATCGTGAAGGGCGACGCCAAATCCATCAGCATCGCGGCGGCGAGTATCGTCGCGAAGGTCACGAGAGACCGGATGATGGCGGAACTGGACAAGGAGTATCCGGGGTACGGATTTGCTGGCAACAAAGGGTACGGCTCGGCCGAACACATCGCGGCGATCCGCTCGATGGGTCCGTGTCCGATCCATCGCCGCTCGTTTATCCACGCGTTCGTTGACGATCCCGAAGGGAATTCATGAACAAGAGGACCGTCGGTTCCGACACGGAGGAGAGAGCTGTCCGTTTCCTGCAGGAGAACGGTTACAGCCTTGTGATGCAAAACTATCGCTGCAAAGCGGGAGAGATCGATATCATCGCTTTTGAGGGCGCTGAGCTGGTCTTTGCGGAAGTCAAATTCCGCCGCACCGAGAAGTTCGGCCGGCCGGAGGAGGCTGTGGATGCCCGCAAGCAAATGAGGATCCGCAAAGCGGCACAATGGTATCTGATGACGCAAAATCTTTCGCCGGAGACCCCGGTGCGGTTTGACGTCATCGCGATGGATCCGTGGGAGATCCGGATCTATCGCAACGCATTTTAGACAATCACGCCCTTTTCAAGGGCTTACCTAAGAATACGGAGGCAGGTATGGTCGAATACCGGATCACGGAGCCGTTGCAAAACGGAGTGAAAATCGTACAATTCCCGGCGCTTGACGCATTTTCCGGCGAGCTTCGGCATGGGTTTTCCACGCGGTACGGCGGAGTGAGCGAGGGTATGTTCTCTTCGATGAATCTCGGCTTCGGCCGCGGTGATTCGGACGACAATGTCCGCGAGAATTTTCGGAGACTGTTCGCGGCCATCGGGATTCCCGAGGGGAGCGCCGTCTTCACGAAGCAGACGCACACCGTGAACGTGCGGGTGGCGACGGGAGCCGACCGCGGGATCGGACTGGAGCGCGAGATTCCCTACGATGACGTGGACGGGCTTGTGACCGACGTCCCGGGAGTCGCTCTGAGCGTCTTTTGCTCCGACTGTGTTCCGATCTTTTTCTACGATCCGGTGCGCCGGGCGATCGGCACATGCCACGCAGGCTGGAGAGGAACCGTCGGCAGGATCGCGGCGAAGACCGTTGAACTGATGAAACAAACTTACGGTTGTGATCCCGCGAACATCGTCGCGGTGATCGGACCGTCGATCGGACCGGAGTGCTTCGAGGTCGGGGAAGAGGTTGCGGACGCATTTTCCGAAGAATTCGGGGAGAGTGTGATCCTCCGCAAACCCGGCGTGAAACCCCATGTCGACCTGTGGGAGGCCAACGCGGCGGCTCTTGCGGATGCGGGGCTTGTCCGCGAACATATCAGCATTGCGGGACTTTGTACAATGTGCGAGCCGGAGATGTTGTTTTCCCACCGCGCGAGCGAGGGCAAGCGAGGCAGCAATGCAGGTTTTTTGATGATGTCGGAGGCGTAAAATGAACCACGAGCATACCATAGTGGACGTTCTCTCGGGAAGTCCCGCGTGGAAGGCGGGGATCCGACGGGGAGACCGCCTAGTTGCTCTGAACGGGAAGGAGATCATCGATATTCTCGACTTCCGGTACGAGGAGGAAGAGCGAAGCCTCATCGTGGATTTTCTGCGGGAGGGGGAACGGCGGACGGTGACGATCCGCAAGGGGGAGTACGAGGAACTCGGACTGGTCTTTGCGGAGTCTTTGATGGACGATTACCGGTCCTGCCGCAACGACTGCGTCTTCTGCTTTATCAACCAGATGCCGCCGGGAATGCGCGAGACGCTGTATTTCAAGGACGACGATACGCGACTGTCCTTTTTGCAGGGCAACTACGTGACGCTTACGAACATTTCCGACGAGGAGCTGGAACGGATCTGCTTTTACAAATTATCGCCGATGAACATATCGGTACATACAACGAATCCGGAACTGCGGTGTAAAATGCTGCACAACCGGTTTGCCGGGTCCATCATCGACAAGATGCGCCGGCTCAAGAAGGCGGACATCACGATGAACGGACAGATCGTTCTCGTCCCCGGGTACAACGACGGGGAGGAGCTGGAGCGCTCCATCCACGATCTCACGGAGTTTCTGCCGAATCTGCAGAGTGTGAGCGTCGTTCCGGTGGGGTTGACGAAGTACCGGGATCATCTGCCGAAGATCCGGACCTTCACGAAGGAAGAGGCGCGCGAGGTGATCGGGATCATCCGCAAATGGCAGGGAATCTGCCTGCAGCATTTCGACACCCGCTTCGTGTTCGCGTCGGACGAGTGGTTTTTGACCGCGGATTGGCCGCTCCCCGACGAGGAGGAGTACGAGGGCTATCCGCAGATCGAGAACGGTGTCGGTATGATCCGCTCGTTGACGCAGGAGGTTATCGACGAGCTTGAGTACCGCGAGGGGGATGAGAAGCCGCATTTTGCGACGATCGCCACGGGCACGCTGGCCGCGCCGGTGATCGAGGAGCTGTGCGGAAAAGTGAAAGAGAAGTACCCGGGACTGGAGTTCGCCGTCTACCCGATCATCAACCGTTTCTTCGGGGAGACAATCACGGTTTCGGGGCTGTTGACGGGGAAGGATATCATCGAGCAGATGAGCGGCCGGACGATCCGCGGAAACCTGATCATGCCGGAGAATCTGCTGCGGAGCGGAGAGGATGTTCTGCTGGACGACCTTACCGTTTCCGACATCGAAAATGCTTTACAAACACGGGTGCGTATTGTAAAATCCGAAGGGTATGATTTTGTGGAATCGCTCGTGGAAGAAGGAGATGACAACGAGATATGAGTAAGCCGATTGTAGCTATCGTCGGGCGGCCGAACGTGGGCAAATCCACGCTGTTTAACGCGCTTGCCGGCGAGCAGATCAGCATCGTTCAGGACTATCCCGGCGTGACGAGAGACCGGATCTATGCGGATGCAACTTGGCTGTCGCATTCGTTCACCATGGTGGATACCGGCGGTATCGAGCCGGATACGAAGGATGCGATGCTTCGACACATGCGTGAGCAGGCGGAAATCGCGATTGCGTCCGCGGATGTGATCATTTTCGTGACGGATGTCAGAGAAGGTTTGGTGGATTCGGACGGCAAGGTTGCCGATATGCTCCGAAGATCCGGCAAGCCTGTCGTTTTGTGTGTCAATAAAGTGGACAGCTTCGCAAAGTTCGAAGCTGACGTCTATGAGTTTTATAATCTGGGAATCGGCGATCCGATCCCGGTTTCCTCGTCCTCGAGACTCGGATTCGGCGAGCTTTTGGACGAGGTCGTGAAGCATTTTCCGGAGGGAAGCGGCACGGATGAGGAGGACACGAGACCGAAGATTGCCATCGTCGGAAAGCCGAATGTGGGCAAATCCTCCATCGTCAACCGCCTTCTGGGCGAGAACCGGGTCATTGTCTCGGACATCGCGGGAACGACCCGTGACGCCATCGACACGGCGGTCACGTACAACCACAAGGAGTACGTCTTCATCGATACCGCGGGGCTTCGCAGAAAGGCCCGCATCACCGAGGAGATCGAGCGCTACAGCGTGATCCGCACCGTTGCTGCCGTGGAGCGTTGCGACGTCGCGGTGGTCGTGATCGATGCGCAGGAGGGTGTTACGGAGCAGGATGCGAAGATCGCCGGAATTGCGCATGAGCGCGGCAAAGGAATCATCATCGCGGTCAACAAGTGGGATGCCATTGAGAAGGACGACAAGACCATCTACGAACATCGCAATAAAATCCGCGAGATCCTTTCGTTCATCCCCTATGCGGATATCGTGTTTGTCTCGGCGCTGACCGGACAACGTCTGCCGAAGCTGTTTGACGAGATCGAAAAGGTCATCGAAAACCAGAACAAGCGGATCGGCACCGGCGTTCTCAACGAGATCATGATGGAGGCCACGGTGCTTCAGCAGCCGCCGTCGGACAAGGGCCGCAGACTCAAACTGTTCTATGTCACGCAGGTTGCGGTCAAGCCGCCGACTTTCGTGATCTTTGTCAACGACAAGGAACTGATGCATTTTTCGTACACGAGATACATCGAGAACAAGTTTCGCGAGGCGTTCGGGTTTGACGGGACTTCGTTGAAGTTCATCATCCGGGAGCGCGAGGAAGACAAAAAATAACATCGGCACAGGCCGGTTACGATAGGGCTTGAAGGAGGAGTCAGGCATGTTGATCAAGGCTTTGATCTGCCTGTTGGTAGGATATCTCTGCGGAAATCTGCAGACCTCATTTTTCGTGGGAAAGGCTCACGGTATCGATATTCGCAAATACGGGAGCGGCAACGCCGGGACGACGAACGCGATGCGCACGCTGGGGCGCAAATGCGGAAGCCTCGTGTTCATCGGCGATCTTCTCAAGGTGTTGATCCCGGGGTTGATCCTGAGATTCGCGATCTTCCCGGATGAGCCGTATGTGATCCTGTTGTGCGAGATCTTAGGATTCGGCGCGGTGATCGGGCATTGCTATCCGTTCTGGATGCAGTTCCACGGCGGCAAGGGGATCGCGGTTACGGCCGGCGCGATGGTGTGCGTCGACTGGAGACTGATTTTGTTCACGTTCGCGTTTGCGGCGATCGTGTATTTCACGAAGTACGTTTCGGTCGGATCGCTCTTTGTGGTGGTCCTGTTTCCGACGTACATGGCGATCGTGTACACCGGCCACGAGTATTACTGGTGGATGATCGGTGCCGCATTGTTATATACGATCTCGGGCGTTTTCATGCATCGCGCAAACATCGCGCGGCTGATCCACGGGACGGAAAATAAGATCGGCCACCACGTCAAGGTGGAGCCGGAAACGACTGCGGAAGAGACGCAGGAGTAAAACAAGGAGGACTTGGTATATGTCGAAAATCAGTGTGCTCGGCGCGGGAACGTGGGGAACCGCACTTGCGATCGAGCTGGCGAACAAGGGACAGGAGGTGACGCTGTGGTCGGCACCTGAGGTAGCGCACGAGATCGAGGCGCTGAAAGCGGATCGGAAAAATATTCGCAACCTTCCGGGAGCGGTTCTGCCCGATTCCGTGATCCTGACGACGGATCTGGCATACGCCTGCGATGACGAGGAGATCATCGTCTGCGCGGTCGCTTCGCCGTTTGTTCGCAGCACGGCTGCCATGATCAAACAGTACTGCAAAAAGGGACAGATCATCGTCAACGTCAGCAAGGGCGTTGAGGAGAAAACGCTGCTCACGATGACGCAGATCATCGCCGAGGAGATCCCGGGCGCTAAGGTTGCCGTATTGTCCGGCCCGAGCCATGCGGAGGAAGTCAGCCGCGGCATTCCGACGGCAGTCGTTGTCGGTGCGGAGGATAAGAAGGTAGCCAAGAAGGTTCAGGAAGCATTTTTCGCGGATATGTTCCGCGTATACACCAGCGACGACGTGCTCGGGATCGAGCTCGGCGGATCGCTGAAGAACGTGATCGCTCTGGCGGCCGGCATGGTCGACGGACTCGGTTACGGCGACAACACGAAGGCGGCGCTGATGACGAGAGGAATCGCGGAGATCAGCCGTCTCGGAGCCAAGATGGGCGGTCATGAGACGACATTTTACGGATTGTCGGGCATCGGCGATCTGATCGTGACCTGCACCAGCAATCATAGCCGGAATCATAATGCCGGATACCTGATCGGACAGGGCAAATCCACCGAGGAGGCGGTTGCCGAGGTCGGTCAGGTTGTGGAGGGCATCAACTGCGCGAAGGCCGCGCTGGCTCTCGGAAAGAAGTTTAAGGTCAGTCTTCCAATCGTGGAAGAGATCAATGATGTTTTGTTCCACGGCGAGTCCGTGCGCGATTCGCTGATGGATCTGTTGCGCAGAAATCCGACGGAAGAGTACCGCAAGTAGGAACCGGCATCGGACGGTGACGGATGCAAAGCGGGGTACCGCAAATGATGAAAAAGCACATGCTGACAATCGAAGTCGCTGTGATCATCGTGTTGATACTTCTTCTCTGTATGAAGTTTTCACGCAAGGCAGAGCAGAACGAGCGCCTTGCCGAGGGTGAGCACAGCACTGTCGAGGTGTCCGCCGACGGTGTGATCACGACACCGGACGGGCGCGTTATTTTTGCGGGGAAAAACAACGATAATCCGCAGCTGACGCCGTCCGTTCCCGCGAATACGCCGACGCCCACGCTGATGACGGAGGACGAGAGACGGATTGCCGCGCTGTCGGAGACCGATCTGCAGAGATACCGCGAAGCGACATCATTTTCCGTGCCGGAGAACATCGCATTTGCGAAGGTGCAGGAGTCGCTGAGCGTGCGCGCGGAGGCGAAGGCGGACGCAAAACAGATCGGCATCATGTACCCGGATAACTATTGCATTGTTGAGTCCGTATCGGGCGAATGGGCAAAGATCACAACGGGAAAAGTCAGCGGTTACTGCCGAGTTCAATATCTGCTCACCGGCGAGGAAGCATACCAATATGCCCGTGAGACCGCGCAGTGCACGGCGACCATGACCGCGTCCGCGAACATCCGGTCGGGGCCGACGACGAAGGAAAATAACGTCGTCGGAAGCGCGGCGAAAGACAAGACCTTCAAGGTGACGAAGGCTGCGGTTTTAAGCGACGATCCGGACGCTCCGCTGTTTGTGGAGGTCGTCAACTGGAATTCCATCGCGTACATCGCACTCGGAAAAGTGAAGATCAGGTACAGCTGGACAGCAGGAAAAACGTATCCTTAGCGACGGTAAGACGGCGCACGGAGAGAAAGGGAAATATATATGGGGTTTGAAACATTATGGTTGAGGGAGACTTCTCTGCCGGAAGCCGGTTTTCCGGAGGAGAGAGAGGATCTTTCGATCGAATCGACCGTGGAGATCGAATTGGGGATCCTGCGGTCCATGAGAGATGATTTTACGTGGTCGTACATGGTGACGGATTCGCTTCCGGAAGAGGGATATGAGATCCTTGTTTCCGAGGGAAAGGCGGACATCCTCGGAGGCTCCCCTGCCGGAGTTTTGTACGGCATCTTTGATGCGCAGCGCCAGCTTGAGCTCACGAACACCGTTACTGCGGTCTCGGAGAATCCGGCGTTTCCGCTGCGTATGCTCAATCACTGGGACAACGCCGACGGCTCGATCGAGCGCGGGTATTCCGGCAAGTCCTTTTTCTTCCGAAACGGCGAGGTAATCGTCGACGAGCGCACGCTCTTTTATGCGAGACTGTGCGCGAGCGTCGGCCTCAACGCTTCGGTGATCAACAATGTCAACGTGTTCGGCGACGCCACCAACCTGATCACCAAAGAGCGTCTTCCCCGGGTCCGCGAACTCTCGGATTGCTTCGCGGCTTACGGTGTAAGGCTGTATTTGTGTGTCAATTTTGCGGCTCCGATGGAACTGGGCGGCCTCGACAGTGCGGACCCGCTCGAGCCCGAAGTCATCGCGTTCTGGGAACGGACCGCCGCGGATATCTATGAGGCGATCCCGAACTTCGGCGGCTTTTTGGTGAAGGCGGACTCCGAGGGAAGACCCGGTCCTTATACGTACGGGCGGACGCAGGCCGACGGAGCGAACTTGCTCGCCCGTGTGCTCAAGCCGTACGGCGGACGACTGATCTGGAGATGCTTCGTTTACAACTGTTCCCAGGACTGGCGCGACACGACCATCGACCGCGCCTGTGCCGCATATAACACATTCCGCCCGCTGGACGGAACCTTTGAGGACAATGTGGTGCTGCAGGTCAAAAA
>JAFRYE010000076.1 GCA_017441265.1 Lachnospiraceae bacterium
CACTGACCTTGACGATACAACTCAACACATTTTCTTTTAAACTCGTAGCTATAACGCATGAAAATACCCTCCTTACTGGTTTGTCCAGTAAAGAGGGTACATATCAGCATTCCAAGGCGTTTTTCTTTGCTTTTTGTGTGTCTCGTTGTTTCGCGAAGATTATCTCTTGGAGAACTGAGGCCGGAGCGTCGCAAACGCCCCGGTGGGGCGTTTGCAGCGAGAGGGCCACATCAAGCTGCGCTTGATGTGCGCATCTCGTTCCGGAGATGCACTTGGAACAAAAAAGAACTCCGCGTTTGCGGAGTCCTTTTTGTTTCAAAATTATCTCTTGCTGAACTGAGGTGCACGACGAGCGCCCTTCAAGCCGTACTTCTTTCTTTCCTTCATGCGGGCATCTCTGGTGAGGAAGCCTGCCTTCTTGAGGGTAAGACGAAGATCCATATCGGACTTGCAAAGAGCACGTGCGATACCGTGGCGGATTGCGCCGGCCTGACCGGAGAAACCACCACCGCGTACGGTGATAACAGCATCGAACTTGTCAACGCTCTCAACAAGTGCGAGCGGCTGACGAACGATGGTCTTCAGCGTCTCAAGGCCAAAGTACTCATCGATATCTCTCTTGTTGATCGTAATGTTACCCTTGCCCGGGAACAGATATACTCTGGCAACACTGCTCTTGCGTCTGCCGGTGCCATAGAATTTTACTGTAGCTGCTTTTGCCATGATTTGTAATCTCCTTTCCGATTAATTAGAACGTCAACTCTTCGGGTTTCTGAGCTGCGTGCGGATGCTCAGCGCCTGCGTAAACATGAAGCTTGTCAAGCATCTCACGGCCGAGGGGTCCCTTCGGGAGCATGCCCTTTACCGCAAACTCGATAACGTTCTCCGGCTTCTTCGCAAGCATCTCGCGAAGCGTGATCTCACGAACGCCGCCCGGATAATCGGAATGACTGAAGTAAACCTTCTGGTCAAGCTTCTTGCCGGTAACCTTAATCTTCTCTGCATTGATCACGATAACATTGTCACCGGTATCAATGTGTGTGGTGAAAATCGGCTTGTTCTTGCCACGCAGAACCATAGCGATCTGAGAAGCAAGACGACCGAGTGTCTGGCCTTGTGCATCGACAACATACCATTTTCTCTCGACATCTGCAGTTGCCATATAACTCTTCATAGGATGTTACCTCCTTGTTAAACTGTACTCGCGCATTTTTCGCGTCACTTTCTGCATTATACACAGGTCAATGGGGCTTGTCAACAATTATCTTTTGTTTGTTTAGTTCCGAAAGGATATTTTCTCGTAAAATGATTGACATTATGCCGTTTTGCTTGCGAATAATATAATTACTCCCCGTCGTAGCTGATCCGAACAAGCTGCAATCCTTGCGGCGGCGCCGTCGGCCCTGCTTTCGTGCGGTCCCCCGACTCGATGATCTCTGCCATGGACTCGGCGGGAATCGCGCCGCGCCCCATCTCGATCAGCGTTCCGGCCAGGATCCGCACCATATTGTACAAAAAGGCATTTCCCTCAACGCCGATGACGATCTCCTGACCGTCGCGGTAAACCTCGCACTTGGTGATCGTCCGGATGCGGGTCGGAGTCTGCGCCCCGGCGCTGCAAAATGCCGAATAGTCATGCGTCCCCGTAAACTGCTCCGCCCCGCGCTGCATGGCGTCGACATCCAGCGCACCGCGAACGCCGCAGACAAAGCGGCAACGCAGCGGATTTACGATCGGATCTTCCGTGATCCGGTACTCATAGCGTTTACTGTGCGCGGAAAATCTCGGATGAAACTCTTCCGACGCCTCCCACGACTCCGTCACGCGGATATCGTCCGGCAGAAACGTATTCAGAGCCCGCGCCCACCGCTCCGGAGGGATCGGGCATTCCGTGTCAAATACGGCAACATTTCCTAGGGCATGAACACCGGCATCCGTGCGGCTCGCTCCGACAGTCTGCACCTCCTCACCGCTCAGGCGGCGAATAGCGTTGCGAAGCGTCCCCTCGACGGTCACGGCATTTTCCTGCGCCTGCCAGCCGGAATAGGCTGTTCCGTCATATGCGATTGTCAATGCGATCCGTCTCATACCGCCTCCGTCTGACGTCACGATCAGATATTTCGGAACATCCGAAGCAAAATGATCGTCGTCATGTAGCATGCCAAAAACAAGTATCCGAACAGGTCACGCAGTCCGTACCGCAGGGGCTTCATCTTCGTGCGCCCCTTGCCGCCGTGGTAGCAGCGCGCCTCCATCGCCGTCGCCAGGTCAAACGCACGCCTAAACGACGAGATCAGCAGCGGGATCAGGATCGGCACCATCGCCTTCGCCCGGCGGATCAGTCCGCCGCTTTCCATGTCCGCGCCGCGCGCCATCTGCGCTTTGGAGATTCTCTGCGCCTCCTCCGCCAGGATCGGGATAAACCGAAGCGCGATCGACATCATCATTGCCAGCTCGTGCACCGGAAAATGAATCACCCGAAGCGGCGACATCAACCGCTCCAAACCGTCCGTCAGGCTGTTCGGAGTCGTCGTGTACGTCATGATGGAGGTTCCGAAAACCAGCAACGCAAGCCGGATTCCCATGAAGAATCCGCGCTGAATTCCTTCCTTTGTGAGTTTCAAAAACTTCCACTGCCACAGCACTTCGCCGTCCGCGAGAAAGAAGTTGCAGATCATCGTGAACACGAGGATGAACAGGATCGGTTTCAATCCCCGCAACAGATATCGGAACGGGACTTTCGACAGTATCAGGATGCCCGCAAACACGGTTCCTACCACGATAAAGCCGGAAAATGTCCGAAACAGAAACAAGCTCACGATGTACAAAAGCGTTCCGACGATCTTCGTTCTCGGATCCAGTCTGTGGATAATGGAATCCACCGGATAGTACTGTCCGATCGTGACATTCTTAAGCATCCCGATACCTCCTTTCCCGAATTGTATTCAACGGAAAATGATCATTTTCCGAAACAGTCTACTTCACACATGCCGCCAGGATCTCCGCAGCTTCCTCCGGAATGATCGCGTCGCTCGGCGGAACGATTCCGTCGGCGGCGAGAATCTGCATAACCTGCGTGACCTGCGGTACTTCCAGTCCGATGTCCGTGAGCTCCTCACGGTGGCGGAATACTTCCCGCGGCGGTGCCGCAAACCGGATCTGCCCGTCGTTGATCACGATCAGCCGGTCGGCGTACCGCGCCACATCCTCCATGCGGTGCGAAACCAAGATGACCGTCATTCCGGTCTCCCTGCGGATCCTGTCGATTTCCGCCAGGATCTCGTCGCGTCCGGCCGGATCCAGCCCCGCCGTGGGCTCGTCAAGGACAAGCACCTGCGGCTTCATCGCCAGCACGCCGGCAATCGCAACACGGCGCTTCTGGCCGCCCGATAACTCCAACGGAGACGCCTGCCACCGGCTCTCGTCGACGCCGACTAAGCGAAGCGCCCATGCGGCGCGCTCTTTCGCTTCCTCTTCGGTAAGGCCCTGGTTCCGCGGCCCGAAACACACATCCCGCAGGATCGTTGTCTCAAACAGCTGGTGGTCCGGATACTGGAATACCAGCCCCACATTGCTGCGAAGTTTCCGGCGGTCATAACCTTCGCCGAAAATGTCCTCGCCGTCAAACAAAACCGTGCCCGAGCTCGCCTGCTCGAGACCGTTCAGCATCTGGATCAGCGTGGATTTGCCGGAGCCTGTGTGCCCGATCAATCCGATGTACTCGCCCCGGAAAATGTCGAGGTTCACCTTGTCGACCGCCACCGTCCGGTATGCGGTCTTCTCGCCGTACACGTAGCTCACATCCCGCAGCGAAAGGATCGGCTCGTCGTTGCGCTCCGAGGGTTTTTCGGAGAGTGCCGGGGCAGGGTCATTTTCCGACGAAACACCTGCGAGCTTGCGGTATTCCTCCGCAAATTCCTCAGGCGTCAACACCGAGGCCGGCATCGGGATCCCGCGGTTGGCGAGCATCAGAGCCAATTCGGTCACCTGAGGCACCTCGAGGCGATATTGGCGCAGTTCCTCCGAGCGGGCAAAGATCTCCCGCGGGGTTCCCTGCATGACAATGCGTCCGGCGTTCATGACAAACACACGGTCCGCATTGATGACTTCCTCCATGTAGTGCGTGATCAGGATGACGGTGATCCCCTTCTCTTTATTGAGACACACCAAAGTCTCCAAGACATCCTTTCTGCCGCTCGGATCAAGCATTGCCGTAGGCTCGTCGAGCAGGATGCACTTGGGTTGCATCGCCAGGATGCCGGCGATGGCTACGCGCTGTTTCTGACCGCCGGAGAGCTTGTTCGGCGAACTCTCACGGTATTTTTCCATACCGACCGCCGCCAGACTCTGAGCGACTCTTGTTAGGATCTCCTCCGTCGGAACGCCGAGGTTCTCGGGGCCGAAGCCGACGTCCTCCTCGACGACGGAAGCGACAATCTGATTGTCGGGGTTTTGGAACACCATGCCGGCGTTTCTGCGGATTTCCCACAGGAAATCGTCGTCCGCCGTGTCCATGTTGCACGTGAGAACACGTCCCTCCGAGGGGAGCAGCAGGGCGTTGATGTGTTTTGCGAGGGTGGATTTTCCGGAACCGTTCGCTCCGAGAACAACAATAAACTGACCCTCTTCCACCTCAAGATTGACATGGTCGAGCGCCCTCTTAGCCTCAGCGGCATTGCCCTCTTCGTCTCTGGTCACGTAATCATGAACAAGATTTTCCGTAACAACCGGTAACATCACAACCTCCGCATTCGTCGTTTCCCGCCGTCATCGCACGGGATACAGGAAAGGCAGTGTAGCGCAAAACCACACTGCCCGATTTCTCCTATCTTCGATGGTAATTAAACCAGCTCGATCAATACTTCCATGGCTGCATCACCCTTGCGCTGGCCGATCTTCACGATTCTCGTGTAACCGCCCTTACGACCTGCATACTTCGGAGCAACCTCATCGAACATCTTCGCGATCAGGTCGAAGTCCTTAACGGCCTTCTTGCCCTTCACCGTAGGATCGTACTTCTTAACCGGGTAGAAAAATGCTGCCATCTGTCTTCTGGCATGAAGGCGGGAAGGCGAATCCTTCTTGATCGACTTCTCAACTTCGTCGAATACGGTAACTTTCTTGCCGTCAACGACTTCCTTCACTCTCTTGCCGTCTTTGTCCTTGCGAGCTACTTTCGTCTTCACGGTAACCGTCTCATAGTTGTCTTTCTCCTTGACGGCCATGGTGATGAACTTCTCTGCAATGCTGCGAACTTCCTTTGCCTTCTGCTCCGTGGTAACCATCTTGCCGTTGAAGAGAAGAGCGGTCACCTGGTTTCTCAGCAAAGCCTTTCTCTGGCTGGAAGTTCTGCCGAGTTTTCTATAACCTGCCATATTATTCCTCCACTCTGCCGCATGGCTGCGGCGATTCTAATTGCCCGGACGGAAAATGATCTTACTCGTCCGCGGACTTGAATTCCAAACCGAGCTCATGAAGCTTCTGGGTAACTTCCTCCAGCGACTTCTTTCCGAGATTTCTCACTTTCATCATGTCTTCCGACGTCTTGTTCGTAAGCTCCTCGACCGTGTTGATACCGGCTCTCTTGAGGCAGTTGAACGAACGTACGGAGAGTTCCAGCTCATCGATGTTCATCTCGAGAACACGATCGTGCTCGTTGTTCACGGGCTCAGCCATGATCTCTGCTCTCTGAGCGCTTTCCGAAAGATCGATAAATGTATTCAGATGCTCGCTGAGAACCTTAGCGGCAAGACTTACCGCATCGTCCGGAGCAAGCGTTCCGTTTGTGTAAATGTCCAAAATCAGCTTGTCATAGTCCGTCACCTGACCGACACGGGTGTTGGTCACGGTAAGGTTGACGCGCTCAACCGGCGTGTAGATGGAATCGATCGGGATCACACCGTAAGGCTGATCCTTCATACGATTCTTGTCGCAGCTTGCATAGCCGCGGCCCTTCGTGATCGTCAACTCCATATACAGCTTGCTGTCAGCGCCGCCGTTCAGTCTCGCGATCACAAGATCCTTGTTGAGGATCTCAATATCGCTGTCAACGTGAATATCGCCGGCCGTAACAATTCCTTCGCCGCTGAATTCGACATACGCCTTCTTAGGCTCGTCGTTCTCGCTGTTGTCCTTGATAGCAAGGCCCTTGACATTCATGATGATCTCGGTCACGTCTTCCATAACGCCCGGAATCGTGCTGAGTTCATGATTAACGCCGTCAATCTTCACCTGGCTGACTGCTGCGCCCGGCAGCGAAGAAAGCATGATTCTGCGAAGTGAATTGCCCAAAGTCGTGCCGTAACCGCGCTCAAGCGGTTCCACGACAAAGCGTCCGTATTTCTTGTCATCGGAAATCTCAGCAATCGTGATCCCCGGCTTTTCAAAATCAAACATGTGCGATCCTCCTTTTTTTCGGCGTCACTACCTACATTTCCGAATTACTTGGAGTACAACTCGACGATAAGCACCTCATTGACCGGAACGTCAATCTGATCTCTCGTAGGATACTCCTTCACGGTACCGGAAAGGTTCTCCGTGTCTGCCTCAAGCCAAGCGGGAACAGCTCTGCCGTTGTTAGCTTCAAGGATGTCCTTGAATCTCTGACCGGCCTTGTTTTTTGCCTTCTCGCTGACGGTGATCACATCGCCCGGCTTAACATTGTAAGACGGGATATTCACGCATTTGCCGTTCACAAGGATGTGCTTGTGATCAACGATCTGTCTCGCCTCTACACGGGTACGTGCGAATCCGAGACGGAAAATGATATTGTCCAATCTGGTCTCGAGGAGAATCATCAGGTTCTCACCCGTTGTGCCGAGCTTCATCTTCTTAGCCTTCTCGAAGTCGTTACGGAACGGCTTCTCCAGAACGCCGTAGATGAACTTAGCCTTCTGCTTCTCGCGAAGCTGCATGCCGTACTCACTTACCTTCTTGCCGGCGTGCAGACTATGGCGATTGGACTTCTTGTCGATGCCGAGATACGCGGGCTCAATGCCGAGCGATCTGCATCTCTTTAATACAGGACCCATTTCTCTAGCCATATGCTCTCAATCCTCCTCATCAGACTCTACGACGCTTCGGCGGTCTGCATCCGTTGTGCGGAACCGGCGTTACGTCCTTGATGCTTGTTACATTGATACCGCATGCCTGAAGGGCACGAATTGCAGCCTCACGGCCGGTGCCGGGACCTTTTACCATAACGTCCACGGATTTCAAACCATGAACAACCGCTGCCTTTGCCGCCGTCTCTGCTGCCATCTGCGCAGCATAAGGGGTCGACTTTCTGGAACCGCGGAAACCGAGTCCGCCGGCGCTTGCCCATGAGATCGTGTTGCCCTCGGTATCGGTGAGAGTAACAATCGTATTGTTGAAGGAAGACTGAATATGTGCCTGACCGCGATCAATATTCTTCTTGACGCGCTTCTTAGCTCCCTTTTTCGTCGCAACTAATTTCTTAGCCATCACGAAACCTCCTAATAGATTTGGTTAAATAATGAAAGACGGGACAAATTACTTCTTCTTGTTCGCAACCGTACGCTTCGGTCCCTTACGGGTTCTTGCGTTGGTCTTGGTCTTCTGACCGCGAACAGGGAGTCCCTTTCTGTGACGGATCCCGCGATAGCATCCGATTTCCTGCAGTTTCTTGATGTTCAGGGCGGTATCTCTTCTGAGATCACCCTCTACCGTGTACTCACTGTCAATCACGGCAGCAATTCTCTTAACCTCGTCGTCGGTCAGATCGCGAACACGAGTGTCCGGATTAACTTCGGCTTTGGCAAGAATGATGTTCGAACTTACTCTTCCGATTCCGAAGATATAGGTAAGTCCGATCTCGACACGCTTCTCTCTCGGTAAGTCAACACCACTGATACGAGCCATGTACTTTGAACCTCCAAATGATGATTTTCTCGGGCATTACTGCCCCGGACAATTGTCCGTCGCCGGTAACGATCCGGCTCAGCCGCTTTAAAATGTGACAGTCCGATTACTTCGGAACCGAAAGCGACGCACGAAACGTCGCTAAAGCAGGGTCGTCTTTCCTTGCGTGACGCTCCCAGCCCACACTATCACAACTTCGGTCCGATCCTGATGAGAGACCGACCGGTCGCCTCCCTCGGGTTTCGGGTGGCAACATTGTAACGCAGAAAGCAAATGCTGTTTCTTTATGAGTAGCAACAATACTCACAAAAAACGAATCAAGTATTGTTGATTATCAGCCTTGTCTCTGCTTGTGCTTGGGATTCTCACAAATGATCATGATGTTTCCCTTGCGCTTGATTACTTTGCATTTTTCGCAAATGGGCTTTACTGAAGATCTTACTTTCATGCTGTTTACACTCCTTTCTTCGAAAAAAGTCCAGATAACATTATAACATGTCTTTCGTAAAATGCAACCCTCTTTTTTTCGATTTTTTTGCTTTTTTTTCAAGGGTTTTCCCGCATTTTCCGCAGTTTCACAATCCCCGTACCGCACAGGCCGCTCCGGGGTCATTTTCACTCCCGGCGACTGCCGTTCGCCTTCTCTTCTTCCTTTTTCTTTCTGTAGGCTCGGTTTTTCTCTTCGCTTGCAAAATTCTCCACTTCAAAATCCACGGTTTGCCTGCTCACACGGATCTTCTCATCGTCCCGCATATATGCATAGGACCAGGGCGCGAGTTTCAGATAGTCCTCGTCATACACCGTGCAGTACGGCATCGTATAGTAATCGTCGTCGGCCTCCAGCAAATGACGCCCCTTGCCGATCCACGCGCCTTCGCTTTCCTCCCCCATCGCCTCCGTGCCGAGAATATCAAAGATCTCCCGGTCGATCTCACACAGCTGGTAGAAGCCGCGCCAGCTCCGCTGCGCCGTGTAGAGGTTTTGATCCGCATCGTAACACGCCTTCCAGCCGAGGCCCCGCTTAAACTGCATATGAAATCCGCCGGTTTCGACAAATCTTCGTATCTCCCCGAAGTCTCCCCGAAACCGGATCGCGGGGATGTCTGCATTCCATGCTCCCGTCACATTTTTCTGACGGTCATCCACAAACAGGCACTCCTCCGCCGTAAGCCCGTATTTCTCCAAGAAAGTACTGTAAATGATGCTGTCGGGTTTCAGCATCTTGTAATCTGAGGAGACAAACACGCCGTCGAAATACGCAATCGGCGCGAAGTTCCCGAAATATTGATAGAAACGGTCGCTGGCATTGGACAGGACGTAGATCCCGTAGCCGTTTTCCTTCACGTACTCGCAGAACTCCTTCGCTCCCGGCAACGGCTTCATGCATATGTCCCAATGATCGACACAGTTTCGCAATGCCTCATGGTATTGTTCCGGCACCCGGACCTTCACCAGATCAAACCGCTCCGCATCGCAGATGTCTCCGCGGTCGGCCATCTCCCACTCCGGTCCATCAAAGAGTTCCCTTCGTATCACGTCCGCCTCCTCTTCGGAGGAACAATACTTCTTCAAGCTGACCTCGGGATCGTAATCCAGCAGCACATTTCCCATGTCAAGCACAATGTTCTTTATCATAGCAAGCCTTTCTCCGTACGAGTTTTCGTCTTCTGTCCGCGCATTTCTCTCGAGCTGCGCAGTAGCGTTTATTATACCACAGCCACGGTATTCCTGTCATTCGGTTTTCTGCGCCGTTTGGGCATTTTTCGTTCCTGCCGGTACTCTCTCCGAACGACAAAAAACGAGCCTCCCGAATGCGGGAGGCCCGTGCGTTACCGACTCATTACTTGTCACGCCAGATAATCCGGCCCTTCGTCAGATCGTAGGGCGAGAGCTCAAGCGTAACCTTGTCTCCGGGAACAATCTTGATGTAGTTCATGCGAAGTTTACCGCTGATGTGAGCCAGCACCTTCATGCCGTTCTCCAGCTGAACCTGGAACTTGGCATTCGGCAGTTTCTCCAACACGGTACCTTCCATCTCAAGAACATCCGATTTCGACATACACATCCTCCGTAAAATAGAACCTAAACACGGGCAACCTTCGGCCCGAAGCCATTATAGCACGATTCCCCGCGCGGTACAAGAACGATTTTTCGTTCTTTCTGTCACTGGATCAGAGACAGGATCTCCGGCTCTCCGTCCGTGATCAGAATCGTATTTTCGTAATGTGACGCCAGGCTTCCGTCCTCCGTGACAACCGTCCAGTCGTCGTCCAGAACGCGCACTTCCCAGCTGCCCATGTTGATCATCGGTTCGATCGCCAGGGTCATGCCGGCCTGCAGCTTCACGCCGCGGCGATGCTGACGGAAATTCGGGATCTGCGGATCCTCGTGCATGCTCGTACCGATGCCGTGTCCGACAAGGTCGCGGACGCAGGTGAAACCGTACGGCGTGACATACGCCTCAACGGCCGCCGAAATATCATACAGATGATTCCCGGCCTTCGCCAGTTTGATCGCCTCGAAGAAGCTCTGCTCCGTCACTTCCACAAGTTTCTTAACTTCCGGTGCAACTTCGCCGACCAGCCAGGTACGCGCCGCATCGGAATGATACCCCTGATAGATCAGGCCGGCGTCAAGGCTGATGATGTCGCCTTCCTTGAGAATATCGTGCTTATTCGGAATTCCGTGCACTACGCGATCGTTGACCGACGTGCAGATGGACGCCGGAAAGCCGTCGTAGTTTAAAAACGACGGAACGCATCCGAAGCTGCGGATCATATCCTCTCCGATCCGGTTGAGTTCCATGGTGGAAACACCGGGCTTCACATGCTTTGCCATCTCCTCGTGAACAAGCGCCAGCAACCGTCCTGCCTCGCGCATCTTAGCGATCTCACTCTTGGATTTAATCGTAATTGCCATAACTCTCTCCGATCATTACTCAAACAGCGCCGTGATGCTTGCAAACACATCATTGACATCCTGCGTTCCGTCGACGGTGCGAAGGATGCCCTCACCCTTGTAGTAATCAATCAACGGCTGCGTCTGCTCATGGTAAACCGTGAGTCTCTTCTTGACCGTCTCCGGCAGATCATCCTTGCGGATGCTCAGCTCGCCGCCGCAAAGATCGCATACACCCGACTTCTGCGGAGGATTGAACAGAATGTGATACGTGCCGCCGCAATTGATGCAGGCTCTGCGGCCGCCCATTCTCTCGATGATATTCTCATCCGGTACATCGACGTCGATCGCAAAATCAAGCGCATCATTTTGCGCCTTAAGGCTTGCGGTAAGCGCCTCTGCCTGCGCGATCGTGCGCGGGAAACCGTCCAGCACATAACCGTTCTCGCAGTCGGCCTGCGCGAAACGATCCATGATCAAAGCGAGTGTCAACTCGTCCGGAACCAGCAATCCCTGGTCCATGTACTGTTTTGCCTTCTCTCCGAGCTCCGTGCCGTTTTTGATGTTTGCGCGGAAAATGTCACCCGTGGAGATGTGAGGAATGCCGTATTTCGCAGCGATCATTTTCGCCTGCGTGCCCTTGCCGGCTCCGGGGGCACCCAACATAACGATTTTCATAAAAACCTCCGTACGGAAAGCGGGCGGAACATGTCTGCTCCGCCCGAGTATAATCCTTTAGTCATTCAGGAATCCCTTGTAATGACGTACCAGCAACTGCGATTCAATCTGCTTCATAGTCTCAAGGATAACACCGACAACGATGATCAGACCTGTACCGGTAAAGCCGAGGCTGACTCCGAATACTCCACCGAAGATCATCGGAATCAACGACACGATTGCCAAACCGACGGCACCGATAAACACGATGTGGTTGAGCACGCCGACAAGATAATCGGTCGTAGGCTTACCGGGACGGATACCGGGAATGAAACCGCCGTCCTTCTTCATGTTATTGGATACCTCAATCGGGTTGAAGGTAATGCTTGTGTAGAAATATGCGAAGAACAGGATCATGACTACGTAGAATACGGCGCCGATCGTGTAAGCAAATTCCTTCAAGCTGCCGAACTTAAACCAGTGATTCTGGTTGAACGCGTACAGGATCTTCGGCCACAAACCCTTGCTGGTCGACTCCGTAACGCCGCACAAACTCGAGATGATGGTCGGGAACTGGTAGATGGACATCGCAAAGATGACCGGGATAACGCCGGCGGTGTTAACCTTCAACGGGATAGCCGACGAGTTTCCGCCTACCATTCTTCTGCCCTGCATTTTACGCGAATACTGAACCGCAATCTTGCGCTCCGCATCCTGAAGCAAAACGACCAGAATCAGAGTCGCTGCAATTACCAATACGCAAACGATGACTTTCAGGGAAGCCGTAACGTTGTTCGAAGCATTTCCGACAACGGTCTGGAACATGCTCTTGAATGCCTGCGGCATGGAAGAAACGATGTTGATCAACAGGATGATGGAGATACCGTTACCTACACCATGCTCCGTGATGTTCTCGCCCAGCCACATAAGGAATGCCGAACCTGCTGTGAAAGCGATCGTTACGATGATGATCGTCCAGATGGACGTATCTACCAGTCTTCCCGCTCTGGAAAAACCGATTGCGATCGCGCCGCCCTCGATCATGGCGAGCAGAACAGTCAGATAACGGGAGTACTCCGCAATCTTCTTGCGGCCGGTCTCGCCGTCTTTCTGCAGCTCGGCCAAAGCCGGGATTGCGATCGTCAGCAATTGCATAATAATGGACGAAGTGATATACGGTGATACATTCAGCGCAAAGATAGACATCTTCTCAAGAGAACCGCCGGTCAAAGCTCCGAGGAAACCGAGGTTCTCAGCCATTTGCTTAATCCAATTTGTTGCATCGGCAGTATATCCGGGAACCGGAACCATGCAACCCAAACGGATCACGATCAGACAAATAAACGTGAACAACAGTTTGCGACGAATGTCTTTTACTTTAAATGCGTTGATGAACATTGTAAGCATATCAGATCACCTCAGCACTTCCCCCGAGAGCCTGAATCTTCTCAACAGCGGATGCACTGAAAGCATTCACCTTGACATTCAGTTTCTTGGTAAGTTCTCCGTTACCGAGGATCTTTACGCCATCTCTGGGGTTGCTCACAAGGCCCATATCCATGAGCGACTCAATCGTAACCTCAGCACCGTCTTCGAAACGGTTCAGCATGGAAACGTTGATCGCTACAAAGCTCTTGGAATTGATGTTCTTGAAGCCTCTCTTAGGAAGGCGACGGTACAAAGGCATCTGACCGCCTTCGAAACCGGTACGCGGTGCGCCCGAACGTGCCTTCTGACCCTTATGGCCCTTGCCGGCAGTCTTGCCGTTTCCCGAGCCGTGACCGCGGCCGCGGCGGAAATTTGCGCTGTGCTTGGAACCGTCAGCCGGTTTTAACTCATCCAAATTCATTCGTATGCACCCCCTATTACTGAATTTCTTCAACCTTGACGAGATGTCTAACCTGAGCGATCATGCCCTTCGTAGACTCGTTGTCAGGAAGGATGTTGCTGCTGCCCGGCTTATGAAGTCCGAGAGCCGCAACGGTCTTTTTATGCTTCGGAATTGCACCGATGGTGGATTTCACCAATGTAATTTTCAACTCTGCCATTTCGCTACCTCCTACAGATCACTTACGGAAATACCGCGAAGTGCAGCTACCTGCTCCGGCGTCTTGAGAGCGCCGAGGCCGACAAGCGTTGCCAAAACAACGTTTCTCTTGTTGTTCGAACCGAGAGACTTGGTACGGATGTTCTTGTAACCCGCAAGCTCCAGAACGATACGTGCAGGACCGCCGGCGATGATACCGGTACCTTCGGAAGCACGCTTGAGAAGGATCTCAGCACTACCGAACTGACCTACAAAATCGTGAGGAACGGAACCGTTGTCATCGATCGGAAGCTCAACCAGCTTCTTCATCGCGTCTTCCTTAGCCTTGCGGATTGCCTCCGGAACTTCGGCAGCCTTGCCGAGGCCGGCTCCTACATGGCCTTTCTTATCGCCGACTACAACAAGGGCGCTGATACGCATCGTGCGGCCGCCCTTGACAACCTTCGTGACGCGCTTGATCTCGACGACCTTGTCTTCCAGCTCAAGCTGGCTCGCATCTATGATTGTACGCTTCATACTTTCCTCCTCGCTTAAAAGTTCAGACCGGCTTCGCGTGCCGCGTCAGCCAATGCCTGGATCTTACCTGCATATATGAAACCGCCTCTGTCAAAGACAACCTCGGTGATACCCTTATCGAGAGCCTTCTTAGCGATTGCCGCACCGAGGATCTTCGCTGCAGCGACATCGTTGGTCTTCTCGCACTGTGCCTTAACATCCTTCTCGAGGGTGGAAGCTGCTACAAGGGTGTTTCCCTTCGTATCGTCGATAATCTGGCAATACATATGGTTGTTGCTGCGGAAGACAGCAAGTCTCGGTCTTTCAGCAGTACCGGAGAAACGATTACGAATCTTCATGTGCTTTTTTGCACGAATTTCTGATCTGCACTCTTTACTAACCATGTCTATTCTCCTTTCTACTTCTTACCGGTCTTGCCGACCTTACGCCGAATAACCTCATCAGCGTACTTGATGCCCTTGCCCTTATAAGGCTCAGGTCTTCTCTTGTCTCTGATCTCAGCAGCGTACTGTCCGACTTTTTCTTTGTCGATACCCTTAACGGTGATCTTGTTCTGACCGTCCAGAACCGTCTCGATACCGTCGGGATCTTCCATGATTACCGGATGAGAATATCCGAGAGTAAGCGTGAGGGTCTTGCCCTGCTTTGCAGCACGGTAACCTACACCGTTTACCTCAAGAACCTTCTCGTAACCGTTCGTAACACCGACCACCATGTTGTTGATCAGCGTTCTCGTAAGACCGTGCAGCGACTTGATTCTCTTCAGGTCGTTGGGTCTCTCAACTACGATGTGCCCGTCCTCCATCTTGATGGTAAGCTCAGGCGCGAGTACTCTCTCAAGGGTTCCCTTAGGTCCCTTAACCGTCACCTTATTATTTTCTGCCACCTCGACCGTAACGCCGGCCGGAATGGCGATTGGCATTTTTCCTATACGTGACATGCCCGTACCTCCTTATTTCTGATTACCAGACATAAGCAAGCACTTCACCGCCGACATTCAGCTGACGTGCTTCCTTGTCCGTAATGATACCTTTGTTGGTGGAAATGATAGCAACACCCAAACCGCCGAGAACGCGAGGAAGCTCTTCTCTGTTCGCGTAAACGCGAAGGCCGGGCTTCGAGATTCTCTTAAGGCCGGTGATTGCCTTGACATTCTTGTCCTTGCCGTACTTCAGCGTAATCTGAATGTCCTGGAAGTTCCCTGCGTCAACCATCTTGTAACCGCTGATGAAGCCTTCCTTCACCAAGATGTCCGCAATGGCTACCTTGATCTTGGAAGCGGGAACGTCAACCGTATCGTGCTTTGCAGTATTGGCATTACGGATTCTCGTAAGCATATCTGCAATCGGATCGCTCATAGTCATATGAATTAACCTCCTATTATCCGTTGTGCAAACCAGCGCAGTTGCGGTTTACCAGCTTGCCTTACGAACTCCCGGGATCTGGCCCTTGTAAGCCAATTCACGGAAGCAAACGCGGCAGATGCCGTACTTTCTCAGCACCGCATGCGGCCGGCCGCAAAGTCTGCAGCGGGTGTACGCTCTGGTGGAAAACTTCGGAGTGCGCTGCTGCTTAAGTTTCATCGATAACTTAGCCATGTATTTACCTCCCTATTACTTGGCAAACGGCATGCCAAACAGTCTCAACAATTCACGGGCTTCCTCATCGGTCTTAGCCGTCGTTACGAAAATGACGTCCATACCGCGAACCTTGTCGACCTTGTCATACTCAATCTCGGGGAAAATCAGCTGCTCCTTGATACCTACGGCATAGTTGCCGCGGCCGTCAAATGCATTGGGGTTAACGCCGCGGAAGTCGCGCACGCGAGGCAATGCGAGGTTGATCAGACGATCCGCGAACTCATACATCTTGTCGCCGCGAAGCGTAACCTTGCAACCGATTGCCAAACCCTCTCTGATCTTGAAGTTAGCAATAGACTTCTTAGCTTTCGTGATGACGGGCTTCTGTCCGGAAATGATCTCCATATCCTTGGCAGCGGACTCGAGCGCCTTGGCATTTTCCTTAGCCTCGCCGACACCCATGTTGATCACGATCTTATCGAGCTTCGGGATCTGCATCACGTTCTTGTAGCCGAACTTCTTCTGCATGGCGTCCGCGATCTCGTTCAAGTACATTTCTTTTAATCTAGTCACCGTAATGACCTCCTCTCTCAGAATTAGTCAATCACATCGCCGGTAGACTTCGCAAAACGGACTTTCTTGGTCTTGTCCTTATCCGCCACTGTCTTGAAGCCGACTCTCGTGGGCTTGCCGTTGTGAACGAGCATGACGTTCGAAATGTCGATCAGCGCCTCTCTGTTCTCGATGCCGCCCTTGGGATTTGCCTGCGTTGCTTTCTGGTGCTTCTTCACCATATTGCAACCCTGTACCAAAACCTTACCGTCCTCAACGCGGAGCACCTTACCTTCGCTGCCCTTGTCCTTGCCGGTCATGATCTTTACAGTGTCGCCCTTTTTAATCTTTGTCATTGCCATGCTGGCACCTCCTTACAGAACTTCCGGTGCCAGGGAGACAATCTTCATGAACTTCTTGTCACGAAGCTCTCTCGCAACCGGTCCAAAGATACGGGTACCTCTGGGGTTCAAATCGTCCTTGATGATAACTGCCGCGTTCTCATCGAAGCGGATGTAGGAACCATCTTTACGACGCACGCTCTTCACCGTGCGGACCACGACTGCCTTAACAACGTCGCCCTTCTTGACAACGCCGCCCGGAGTAGCGTCCTTCACGGAAGCGACGATGATATCGCCGATGCCGGCATATCTTCTCACGGAACCGCCCATTACGCGGATGCAGAGAAGTTCCTTCGCACCGGTGTTGTCAGCTACCTTTAATCTGGTCTCTGTTTGAATCATAGTGCTTACTCCTTTCGCTGTAACTCGCTGATGGTGCGGATTACTTAGCCCTTTCTACGATCTCAACGAGTCTCCATCTCTTATCCTTCGAGAGCGGTCTCGTCTCCATTACTTTTACGCGATCACCGATCTTGCAATCATTGTTCTCGTCATGCGCCTTCAACTTGTAAGTTCTCTTCACAATCTTGTTGTAGAGCGGATGCTTGACGTTGTCCACAACGGCAACCACGATGGTCTTGTCCATCTTATCACTTACGACCTTACCGGTACGTACTTTTCTCAGATTTCTTTCCACGTGAATTCTCCTTTCCAAGTCTCAGGTTAGTTCTGCTCGGCTTCCTTCGCGGAAATCACCGTCTGGATACGTGCAATGTTACGTCTAACCTCTTTGATTCTGCTCGTATTGTCCAACTGGTTCGTAGCGTTCTGGAAGCGCAGGTTGAAGAGCTCCTTCTTGGCAGCAACCAGGTCACTATTCAGTTCGGATACGGACTTTGACTTCAAATCGTCAAGAAACTTCTTAGCTTTCACTGCCATTACCTCCTTCCAGGTCTTCACGGGAAACGATCTTGCACTTGCAAGGCAGCTTGTGCGTTGCAAGACGAAGAGCTTCCTTAGCGATCTCCTCCGAAACACCGGCGATCTCAAACATTACACGCCCGGGCTTAACTACAGCTACCCAGAACTCGGTCGAACCTTTACCGGAACCCATTCGGGTTTCAGCAGGCTTAGCCGTTACGGGCTTATCCGGGAAAATCTTAATCCATACCTGACCGCCACGCTTGATGTAACGCGTCATAGCGATACGGGCAGCCTCAATCTGATTCGACTTGATCCAGCAGGGCTCGACAGCAACAATGCCGTATTCGCCGTTCGAAATCGTGTTGCCTCTCAAAGCCTTACCTCTCATGGTTCCACGAAACTGCTTACGCCGTTTCACACGCTTAGGCATCAACATTATTTATCGCCCCCTTCTTTCTTTCCCTTTGCGGGGAGTACCTCACCGAGGTAGATCCAAACCTTAACGCCGACCTTGCCGTACGTCGTGTTGGCCTCAGCGAAACCGTAATCGATGTTTGCACGAAGTGTCTGCAACGGGATGGTACCCTCGCTGTAGAACTCGGTACGAGCCATATCGGCACCGCCCAAACGTCCGGAGCAGCAGGTCTTGATACCCTTAACGCCGCTCTTCATCGTGCGGGACATCGTAGACTTCATAGCGCGACGGAAGCTTACGCGGTTCTCAAGCTGTGCAGCGATGTTCTCTGCAACAAGCTGTGCGTTGCTGTCCGGTCTCTTGATTTCCTTGATCTCAAGGTTCAGCTTCTTGGTCGTATACTTCTCAACCTCGGACTTCAGCTTCTCGATCTCCGAGCCGCCCTTGCCGATTACGAAGCCAGGCTTAGCCGTGAACACCGTAACCTTAACCTTATCGGGCGTACGCTCGATATCGATCTTAGCGATTGCGGCGCTGTACAACTTCTTCTTCAGGAACTTGCGGATCTTGTAGTCTTCTACAAGGTTGTCAGCGAAATCAGCCTCAGCATACCATTTGGAGTCCCAATCACTGATGATGCCGACTCTCAATCCGTGCGGATTAACTTTCTGTCCCATGTGATACCTCCTTATTTCTCATCCAGAACTACGGTGATGTGGCTCATTCTCTTCAGGATGTGGTAAGCGCGTCCCTGAGATCTGGGCTGAATTCTCTTCATCGTAGGAGCATTGTTAGCGTAGCACTCGGCGATATAAAGCTTGTTCACGTCCATGCCGTTGTTGTTCTCGGCGTTGGCGATCGCGGACTTCAAAAGCTTCTCAATCACCGTCGAAGCGTATCTGGGATTGTATGCCAAAATTCCTAATGCACTCTGTACATCTTTACCTCTGATAGCGTCAAGAACGAAGCATGCCTTCTGTGCCGAAACACGTGCAAAGGAAAGCTTTGCGGACGGTCTCTTGTCGGCGTCGGCATTTCTCTCTCTCTTGATCTGGGATCTATGTCCTTTAGCCATGAGATGGTTCTCCTTTCAAATTAACGGTTCTCCGTTATTCATCTTCCTGCGCAACGAACACGCAAATACTAATTGATTATCTGGACTTCTTCTCATCCTTACCGTGTCCACGGAAGTTTCTCGTCGTAACGAACTCGCCCAGTTTGTGGCCAACCATATCCTCGGTCACGTATACCGGAACGTGCTTCTTGCCGTCATACACAGCGATCGTGTGACCGACGAAGGAAGGGAAAATGGTCGAGCGGCGGGACCACGTCTTGATGACGCTCTTGTCGCCCTTCTCATTCATTTCGTTGACCTTGTCAAGCAGGTACTGATCTGCGAAAGGTCCTTTCTTCAAAGAACGTGCCATTATGGTTTACCTCCTACTTGTTCTTAATCGTGCTTCCGTCTCTTCTGCGGATGATCAGCTTGTTGGACTGCTTGTTCTTCAGTCTGGTCTTCAGACCGAGAGCAGGCTTGCCCCAAGGCGTACTCGGACCGGGACGACCGATACCGCACTTGCCTTCGCCACCACCGTGAGGATGGTCATTCGGGTTCATTACGGAACCGCGAACGGTAGGACGGATACCCATATGACGCTTGCGACCTGCCTTACCGATGTTGATAAGCTCATGGTCGATGTTACCGAGCTGACCGATGGTCGCGCGGCAGATGATCGGAACCATACGCATCTCACCGGACGGAAGACGGAGCGTAGCGTACTTGCCTTCCTTAGCCATCAGCTGAGCGCTGTTGCCGGCTGCGCGAACCAACTGGCCGCCCTTGCCGGGATACAACTCAATGTTGTGGATCATTGTACCGATCGGGATCTTCTCAAGAGGAAGGCAGTTTCCGATACGAACTTCGGCGTTGGCGCCGTTCATGATCTTCATGCCGACCTTGAGGCCGTACGGTGCAAGGATGTATGCCTTCTCGCCGTCTGCGTAGCAGATAAGGGCGATGTTAGCGGTTCTGTTCGGATCATACTCGATCGTCTTAACGACTGCCGGGATATCATCCTTCTTTCTCTTAAAATCGATAACTCTGTACTGTCTTCTGGAGCCGCCGCCGATGTGACGAACGGTGATCTTGCCCTGGCTGTTGCGGCCGGCCGTCTTCTTGAGCGATACGCACAAGGACTTCTCCGGCGTGCTGCAGGTGATTTCAGCGAAATCCGAGCAGGTCATGTTTCTTCTGGACGGTGTGTACGGAGTGTATTTCTTGATACCCATTTTGATAACTCCTTTCGTTCAACAAATCTTACAGACCGGCAAAGAGCTCGATCTCAGCGCTGTCAGCGGTCAACTGTACGATCGCCTTCTTCTTCGCTGCGGTCTTGCCGGTAACGATGCCGTCCGACGTGTTGCGTCTGCGGCTCTTGCCATCAAGGTTCATCGTGTTAACCGAAGCAACCTTGGTGCCCGCGAACATCTTCTCAACAGCCTCTTTGATCTGGCTCTTCGTTGCGTCGGGGTTTACGTAAAATGCGTATTTCTTCTGTGCCATTGCGTTCATGCTCTTCTCGGTAACTACCGGCTTGAGAATGACGTCGTAATACTTCAAATCTGCCATTATGCGTACACCTCCTCGATCTTCGCAACGGCATCCTTGGTAATCACAAGATTGCTGTACTTCAGGATGTCATATACGTTGATGGCGTTCGAGGTTACCGTGCGGACATCCTCAATGTTTCTTGCGGAAAGGATTACGTTCTCATCCTTGTCTGCGGTAACGATCAGCGCCTTGTCTACCTTAAGGCCGTCCAAAACAGCCTTGATCTGCTTCGTCTTGATGCCGTCGAAAGCAAGATCCTCAACTACGAAGAACTTGTCCTCGGCAACTCTGGAGGAAAGTGCGGACTTGATAGCGCCTGCCTTCTCCTTCTTGTTCATCTTTACGGAATAATCGCGAGGCTTCGGAGCGAATACAACGCCGCCGCCCTTCCACTGAGGAGCACGGATGGAGCCCTGTCTAGCATGACCGGTTCCCTTCTGTCTCCAAGGCTTTTTGCCGCCGCCGCTGACTTCCGAACGCGTGAGCGCGCTCTGCGTTCCCTGACGCTTGTTGGCAAGCTGCGCAACAACCGCAAGATGCATAAGGTGGGTATTTACTTCAACCCCGAAGATGCTGTCATTGAGTTCCATGGAACCCACAGCAGCGCCTTCCTTGTTATATACTTTAACTTCTGCCATGATTTGGATCCTCCTTTCTCAAGTTACTTCGCACTCTTAACGGTTTCCTTGAGGATGATCAGGCCCTTCTTAGCACCGGGCACAGCACCCTTAACAAGGATCATGTTGTTCTCAACATCCACACGTACGACCTCGAGGTTCTGTACGGTCACGCGAACATGACCCATCTGGCCGGGCATATGCTTGCCCTTGAACACGCGGCCGGGGGTCGTTGCGGGTCCGTTGGAACCTGCATGTCTGTGGTACTTGGAACCGTGCTTCATCGGTCCGCGGGAAAGGCCGAAACGCTTGATCGCGCCTGCGTAACCCTTACCTTTGCTGATACCGATCGCATCAACCTTATCGCCGTTAGCGAAGATGTCCGCCTTGATCTCCTGACCGACTTCATAGGAAGCCGCATCCTCAAAACGGAACTCCTTGAGATACTTCTTAACCGGAACACCCGCCTTTGCAAAATGTCCCTTCACCGGCTTGTTAACGAGCTTCTCGCGAACATCGCCGAATCCGACCTGGATTGCATCGTAGCCTTCCTTGTCAACGGTCTTCTTCTGAACTACCGTGCAAGGACCGGCCTGCAGAACGGTTACCGGAACAAATGCACCGTTTGCATCGAAAATCTGCGTCATGCCGACTTTCTTAGCCAAGATAGCTTTCTTCATACTGCTGTTACCTCCTGTTTCATCTACAGCGGACCCCCGTGGGGGTCATTCTAAAATAACAAGATGATTATTTGTCGATCATCTTGATGCCGATGAATACACCGGCAGGCATCTCAAGACTCGAAAGAGCATCCACCGTCTTCTGTGCCGGTGCCGTGATGTCAATCAGTCTCTTGTGAGTCCTCTGCTCGAACTGCTCACGCGAATCCTTGTACTTGTGAGTAGCTCTCAGGATCGTGATGACCTCTTTCTTGGTCGGCAACGGAACGGGGCCGCTGACCTTGCTGCCGTTCTTCTTTGCCGCATCCACGATCTTGGCTGCAGATGCATCAATCAATTGATGATCGTAAGCCTTCAGGGTGATTCTCATTACTTTTGTTGCCATAAAAATAGCCGCCTCCTTTTCGCACTTACTTGCAGTACGACAAGCGGTGACTGTACACGCTTCCGTGTGTTTCCTGCATGTCGGTAAAAAACAGCCAAGCGAAATGCTTGGCCCCTGTTACCAACCTGCGTCGTTGCGCACGTGTTATCTGCCCTGTGGCAGAACCTCATTGGTACAGTGACTTGTCGCCAGTTTCATAACTTGACATTCGCTCCACGGAAAACCTGCCACGAGGGCAGCAACCTCACGCTTCTACGCTATCATAGTCACAACGTCACTGATTGTACAATATGTTCCGAAAAAAAGCAAGCGGATTTTTTAAATTTTTTTCATTTTCCGAAAAAAAGGCGAAAAGAAACCGGAAAAGCCCGATTTTCAAGGCTTTTCCGGCCGTTGATCACTTCCAAAATTCAAGGAATTGCTCCTGCCGGTCATCCGGAAGACGGATTCCCCGCAGTTTCTGGTCCGCCCTTGCCGACCGGTTGCCCTCGAAGCCGGTCGTGAGATAGACACTTCCTTTATATAGGAACAGTTCCATCTCGACCTGAAAGAACAGCCCGTCCTCCGTGAACGAGAGGATTTCCCGGCGGTTGGTGTAATCCATCACAACGAGCTTGTCGTCGATCTCAACCTCCTCGCCCGTGAGGGATCGAAGCATCGCTGCCGCATCCGCCGGCAGCTCCGTGGATTTCTCGATGTCCTTGTCCGTGTCCTTCTGCGCCCCGTCAAGAATCCGGCAATTCGGAAAATAAGTCTTGTCCGCAAGCCGTTCCGCAACTCCGTCGCTGAATTCCTTCTTTACATAAATACGGTCGCTCGAATCGACAATGTACCGGCCGCTCTCATCCCCCTGCACGCGGAACAGCCGCGCGACCGTAAAAACGGCAAAGGACTTGACGGTACCGATCTGCTCTCCGCGGATTCCCCGCACAAAACTGCGGATCTGGGAACCGACGTAGCGTTCCGTCAGAACGTCATTGACCAGGACGTACGTATCTCCGCCGAGGGTGACTTCCGACACGCCGGCCGCGGAATATTTGCCGATCTCCCCGTCGGCGTTGCCGCGGGAGAACAGGAAAATGCCGATCGCGACCATGATCGTCACCAGCACGATCACCGGCAACAGCCGGATAAACAACTTTCTCACTTCGTTACCTCCGCGTCATCCCCCGTCCAGCGAGCCGCGGCGCCGCAGGGCAGCACCAGCCCCGTCCGGGTCACCGGCAGACCGATCTCGTCCGCCGTGACGTTGCCGCCGAACCGGGGCGTCAGCACCAGTCCGAGGATGTATGCCATCATCGCCGGCTGCAATCCGGTGGTGTAGGAATTTACAAGGAAAAACAGCGGCGTATCGGACAGAAGCTCCGCCGTCAATTGTATCAGTTCGTAGATCGAATCCTCGATCACCCACGTCTCGCCCTTCGGACCGCGCCCGTACGACGGCGGATCCATGATGACGGCGTCGTAATGATTGCCGCGGCGGATCTCCCTCTCGACAAACTTGCGGCAGTCGTCGACGAGCCAGCGGATCGGTGCGTCCGCCAGACCGGAAGCCTGTGCATTTTCCTTCGCCCAGGTCACCATTCCCTTCGAGGCGTCCACGTGTGTCACCTGCGCTCCCGCCTGCGCCGCTGCCAGCGTTGCGCCGCCGGTGTAGGCAAAGAGATTGAGCACTCTGACGGGACGATCGGGATTTTTCGCGATACGGTTTTGGATCAGCCCGGAGAACCAGTCCCAGTTGACCGCCTGCTCCGGGAACAGTCCGGTGTGCTTGAATGAAAACGGCTGCAGGCGGAATGTCAATCCGCGGTAGCCGATCTGCCACACCTTCGGCAAATGAAAGAACTCCCACTCTCCGCCGCCCTTGCTGCTGCGATGATACCACGCATCCGGTTTCGACCATCCCGCATCGCGTCGCTCGGTCTTCCAGAGCACCTGAGGATCCGGACGCACGAGGAGATACTCCCCCCATCGCTCTAATTTTTCGCGGTCACTCGTATCGATGACCTCATAGTCTTTCCAACCATCCGCAATCCACATAAGCATTCCTTTCCGACCGGCATTTTTCGCCGCGCATCCTGTATTATAAGGCAAAATGAGCACCGCCGCAACCACCCCCGACAATTTTACATTTTTTTCTCGTATTTCTTGACGGCAAAGAGGAAATGTAATAGAATTACTGTGTCGGCGCGAGTTTCCGACCGCGCGCATTATACCGAATCATACGGAGGATTAGAACAATGGGTATTTTGTCCAGATTTAAGGATATCATGGCAGCCAACATCAATGCGATGCTGGATAAGATGGAAGATCCCGAGAAGATGATCGACCAGTGCCTTCGAAATCTCAATTCCGACCTTGCGAAAGTGAAGTCCGAGACCGCCGGTGTTATGGCACAGGAGAAGTCCTGCAAGCGTGACCTCACCGCATGCGAGAGCGATATTGCAAAGATGCAGAATTACGCGATCAAGGCTTTGGAAGCCGGCAACGAGGAGGACGCTAAGAAATTCCTCGCCGAGAAAGCAAAGCTCACCGCGAAGCTTGCCGGTCTTCAGGATAACTACACGGTTGCCGCGGAGAACGCTCAGAAGATGCGCGACATGCACGCAAAGCTCACGCACGATATCGAGGAACTCGAGAGCCGTCGCGAGCTGATCAAGTCCAAGATCGCTGTTGCGAACGCACAGGAGAAGATCAACAAGATGACCGCCGATGTTTCCGGCGCGAACAACTCCATCGCAAGCTTCGAGCGTCTTGAGCAGCTTGCCAACAAGAAACTTGACAAGGCTCAGGCTGAGGCCGAGCTCAACGCTCAGCGCCCGGGCAGCACGATCCGCGACCTCACGGCGAAGTACGAGCAGAACCCCGATGTCGACAAGGAGCTGGAAGCTCTCAAGGCAAGCCTCGGCATGACCTCTGCCGCACCGACGACTACGACGGAGTGATCACTGCTCTCCCGCCGATCCCGTTTCGGCGCGGAACACAAATCAGAACAAACATGCAAGCGGTGTGGATTTCCCACACCGCTTGCTTTTCCCGAAGGAGACCCCCATGCAACCCGAAACGTTGATGCTCTACAAGCTGATCATCCTCTACATCCTCGACCGTGTGGATTTTCCGATGACCAACTCCCAGTTGGCCAATTTCATCACGGACCGGGAGTACACTACGTTCTTCAACGTTCAGCAGGTTCTCGCCGACCTCGTCGACGACGGTTTCATCTCGATCGATCAGAAGCGCAACGCTTCCTACTACCGCATCACGGCGGACGGCCATGAGACACTCTCCTTTTTCTACAAAAACATTTCCCGCAACATCCGCGATGACATCGACATGTATCTGAGCGAACAGCAGTACGCGCTTCGCGAGGAGTCCTCGAATATCGCCGACTACCACGAGCTCGGCAAGGGCGAGTATCTTGTGGAACTCAAGGTCATGGAGCGCAATACTACCGTGATTGAGATGCATCTCACGGTTCCCTCCCGGGAAAATGCGGAGACCATCTGCCGGAACTGGCGCAAAAAAAACGCAGACATTTATGCCTACGTTTTAAACTCTTTGCTCGGCGAACCGGACACGACGCTCTCCTAGCGAGCCTCATCCTCCGTCGCCTTGATATCGGCAGCCGCAGAATTCTCTTCTGCAGCTGCCGTTTTTGTTTCTTCCGAAGCTGTTCCAACACCGAGGTGCTTCTCCATCACCGCCCAAATCTCCGCAATTCCCTGCTTCGACTCCGAGGAGCACGGCAGCAGCAGATCGTCGTTCCCCATTCCGAGAGCATGACGGATCAGCGCCAGCTGTTTTCCGAGCTGGCTGCGCTTGATCTTGTCCTGCTTCGTCGCGATCACAACCGGCTTCAGCCCGCGGTTGACGACCCAGGCGTACATTGCCTTGTCATTGTCCGAAGGCTCGTGGCGGATATCCACCAGCAGGAAAATGCAGCGCAACTGCCGGCTGGTCGTCAGATACCGCTCGATCATCTTGCCCCATTTGGCGACCAGTTCCTTCGTGACCTTCGCGTAACCGTACCCGGGAAGATCGACGAAATAGAACGCCTCGTTTAGAAGGAAGAAGTTGATCGTCTGGGTTTTACCCGGTTGCTGCGATGTCCGCGCCAGCGCCTTGCGGTTGACCAAAGCATTGATGAGCGAGGATTTGCCGACGTTGGAACGGCCGGCAAAGGCAAACTCCGGCAACTCATTGACCGGCAATTTGCTCGTCACTCCGCAGACGGTCTGTAATTCTGCCCGGTTGATTCTCACTTCGTTACAATAGCCTCCTTAAGAACATCCTCCATGGACTTCACGGGCACGATCTCCAGCCCTTCGGTCACTTCCCCGGGAACCTCTGCCAGATCCTCCCGGTTGCCCGCGGGGATCAGCACTTTGCGGACTCCGACGGTCTTTGCCGCCAGAAGCTTCTCCCGAAGTCCTCCGATCGGCAGCACGCGGCCGCGAAGGGTGATCTCACCGGTCATCGCGACATCGGATGCCACCGGAAGTCCGGTAACCGCCGAGTACACCGCAGTCGCCATCGTGATCCCGGCAGACGGTCCGTCCTTCGGAACCGCTCCCTCCGGAACATGGATGTGAATGTCATTTTTCGCGAAAAAATCTTCTTTCAACGTCTCCCCGAGAGTCGCACGGATGTAACTGATGCCCGCCACCGCGGACTCCTTCATCACGTCGCCCAGGGAGCCGGTCAATTCCAGTCTGCCCGTTCCCGGGAAAATGTTGACTTCAATCTCCATCGTCGTGCCGCCGACGCTCGTCCACGCAAGTCCTCTCACGACGCCGACCAGCGATTTGCCGATCTTCTCCTCCGGCAGGTACTTATGCCGGCCGAGGTACTCGGTGAGATTCTTCGCGGAAACCGTGATCTTGCGGAATGTCTCGCCGCGCTCCTCCGTCTCCGTGAGCGCCAATACAACCTTGCGGCACACTTTTCCGATCACGCGCTCCAGGGCACGGACGCCCGCTTCCCGCGTGTAATATTCGATCATATCGTCGATCGCCTTGTCCGACCAACCGATCTGCTTGGCCGTGAGGCCGTGCTTGTCCATCTGCTTCGGGATCAGGTGCTCCTTCGCGATATGGAACTTCTCGGTTTTCAGATAGCTGGAGATCGGGATGACTTCCATACGGTCGAGAAGCGGTCTCGGGATCGTGTCGGTCGTGTTGGCCGTCGCGATGAACATCACGCGGCTCATGTCAACCGGAATCTCGATGTAGTGGTCGACAAAGCGGCTGTTCTGCGCGCTGTCAAGCACTTCCAGAAGCGCCGAGGACGGATCTCCCTTGAAGTCGTTGCCGAGCTTGTCCACCTCGTCCAAAAGCATCAGCGGGTTGGACGATCCTGCCTGGATCATTCCGTTGATGATCCGGCCGGGCATGGACGCGATGTATGTTCTGCGGTGACCGCGGATCTCCGCCTCATCCCGCACGCCACCGAGGCAGACGCGCACATAGTTGCGGTTCATCGACTCCGCGATGCTCTTCGCGATCGAGGTCTTGCCGGTTCCGGGCGGTCCTACCAGGCAGAGGATAGGACTGTCCGCCTTCTGCGCATGCATATGCACCGCCAGAAACTCCGTCACGCGCTCTTTGACTTCGCTCAGTCCGTAGTGATCGCGCTCGAGGATCTCCTTCGCCTGCGCCAGATTATTGTTGTCATCGGTCACATGGTTCCACGGCAGCGACAAAAGCGTCTCGATGTACGTCTGGATGACCGCACCCTCGGAACTGTGACTTCCGTAACTCTCATAGCGTCCGACTTCCTTGCGGATCGCTTCCTTGACTTCGTCGCTCGCCTCCAGAGCGTCGATCTTCTCTCTCCATTTTTCGACTTCGGCCTCGCCTGTGTCACCGAGCTCCGAGCGAATGACCTTCATCTGCTCGCGGAGGACATAGTCCTTCTGGTTTTTGTCGAGCTCCGCCTGCGTCTGCTGTTTCAGCTGATTGCGGATCCGCATGATCTCGATCTCGTTGGCCAGAATGCCCGAGAGCATCTGGTACTGCTCGATGTTGGTCTTTGCCTCCAACAGTTCCTGACGCAATTCGATCGGGATCGGGATCAGGAACATCGTCTGGTTGACCAGTTTATCCAATTCGCGCAAGGACGCAAGTCTCTTGCCGATCTCCTCCGGTATTTTCCGATCGAGCATGTCGATAAAGCGCTCGATCAAGTCCTGGAGCGCCCGGCGAAGAGCCTCCTGCTCCACACGGCGGATCAGAAGTTTCTCCATCGGAACCTCCTCCACCACGCCGTACAGGATGCCTGCCTCCAGTTTGAGATCCGTGAGTGCGCCGCGGCAAACGCCGGTCACAAAGACCCGGACTTCATCGTCCTGCGTCTTCACGATCTGGCGGATCCTCACGATCATGCCCATGTCCCGGTATGCCGAGAGCGCCGTCGGCAGTCCCTCCTCGTCGAGGTTGGTGCGCAGCACCACGAAGAGATTCTCATGCTTCATCATGGCGGTTTTGACTTCGTTCGCCAGCGACACATCGCTCAGGACAAGCGACGTGATCATCTCGTGGAACACGACGACATCGCGCGTGGGCAGGACGATCATGCGTCTTGCCTCCGTCTGCTCCTGACCGTCGGTGTCATCGGCAATCCAGCGTTCCGCAGTCTCCGAGGTCAGTTGTTCTTCCGTATCCGGGATTCTGTTTTCTTCTTTCGACATATTCCCTCCGTTCACAGGAAAACTTGACGGGAAGCAACGCTTCCCGCCAAAGTAACCTTAAGCTCCTTTTTCCTCCGCTTCCGTCTCCGTATCCGCGTTGTTCGCAACCGAAGCATCGCGGATCAGAACCGGTTCCTCCAGTCCTTCCGCCGCTTCCTTCGTCACGATGCAACGGACAACGTCCGTCTCGGAAGGGATCCGATACATGGAATTCATCATGATGGATTCCATGATCGCGCGTAGTCCTCGCGCGCCGGTCTTCCGCTCTTCGGATTTGCGGGCGATCTCCCGAAGCGCGCCGTCCTCAAATTCCAGTTCCACACCGTCCAGTCGGAACAGCTTGGCGTACTGCTTCGTGAGTGCATTCTTCGGCTCGCTCAGAATGCGAACCAGGTCGTCCTCCGTCAGCAGATCGAGCGATACCGTCACCGGTACACGGCCGACAAACTCCGGGATCAGACCGAACTTCACAAGATCTTGCGGCAGAACCTGACGGAACACATCTCCGATATTCTGCTGCTCGATCGGCGTCTCCAACTCCGCGTTGAAACCGATCTGTTTCTGGCCGATCCGGCTCTCGATGATCTTCTCCAGACCGTCAAATGCGCCGCCGCAGATAAAGAGAATGTTCGTCGTATCGATGTGATACATCTCCTGCTGCGGGTGCTTGCGGCCGCCCTGCGGCGGAACGCTCGCCTCCGTACCTTCCAGGATCTTCAAAAGCGCCTGCTGTACGCCCTCGCCGGAGACGTCCCTGGTGATGGAGACATTTTCCGACTTCTTGGAGATCTTGTCAATCTCGTCGATGTACACGATTCCGTACTGCGCGCGCGAAATATCATAGTCTGCTGCGACGATGAGTTTCAGGAGAATATTTTCCACGTCCTCACCGACATATCCGGCCTCGGTCAGCGTCGTGGCATCCGCGATCGCGAACGGCACACTCAGTTTCTTCGCCAGATTCTGCGCGAGATACGTCTTACCGGAACCGGTGGGTCCGATCATCAGAATGTTGCTCTTCTGGATCTCGACATCCGACTCCTTCTCGGAGAGGATTCTCTTGTAATGATTGTAGACGGCAACCGACAGCATGCGCTTGGCTTCGTCCTGTCCGACAACGTACTCGTCGAGGAATTCTTTCATCTCCTTCGGCGTCACGAGATTGAAGGACTCACCGCCGACAGCGTCTTTCTCCCGTTCATCGTCAAACGACGAATCATCAAACCCGTCAAACATGAGATCCATGCACTGCTCGATGCACCGGTCGCAAATGTAGACCGATTCTCCCGGCGCGGCGATGAGCTTGTTTACCTCACCCTCCGAGCGCCCGCAGAACGAGCAGCGTCTGGTTTTACCTCCTGTGTTTCGCCCCATGATACCTCCTTGTTACCGGCTGACAATAACCTTGTCGATGAGGCCGTACTCCTTTGCAGCCTCAGCCGTCATCCAGTTGTCGCGATCCGTGTCCGCAGCAACCGTCTCATACGGCTTATCGCAATTCTCAGCCAGCATACGGTTGAGTTTTTCCTTCGTCTGCAAAATATGCTTTGCCGCAATCTCAATCTCCGTAGCCTGGCCCTGAGCGCCGCCGAGAGGCTGATGGATCATGATCTCCGCGTTGGGAAGCGCATACCGCTTGCCCTTCGTGCCGCCTGCGAGCAGGAACGCACCCATACTTGCAGCCATGCCGATGCAGATTGTGGACACATCGCACTTGATGTAGCGCATGGTGTCATAGATCGCGAGGCCGGCAGAAACCGAACCGCCGGGGCTGTTGATGTAGAGGCACACGTCCTTGCTCGGATCTTCGGACTCAAGGAACAGAAGCTGCGCCACCACCAGGCTCGCTGTCACCTCATTGACTTCTTCACCCAGGAAAATGATGCGGTCCTTCAGCAGGCGCGAGTAGATATCGTACGAACGCTCGCCGCGATTGGACTGCTCAATGACATAAGGTACTAAACTCATATTACCCTCTCTTTCCAAAGATGGCCCGACGAACACATCGGGCCATCTCCCAACCAAATACAATTTCTTTCCGATCCGAATTACTTGGCGTTGTCAACCAAAAGCGTGATCGCCTTCTGTACGCCGAGATCGGTCTTGAGATTCTTCGTCTCTTCCTCGCCGAAGATCGACTTCACCTGCTCAAGCTCCATATTGTACTGCTCAGCCATCTTGGAGAGCTCGCTCTCAACTTCCTCATCGGAGATCTCGATATTCTCGGCCTTAGCGATCGCCTCGAGAACAAGACGGGTCTCGATGCGTTTCTTCGCCTGCGGCTTAAGATCGTCAAGATACTTCTGAGGAGTCATACCGGTGTACTGAAAATACTGCTGAATGCTCAGTCCCTGCATCTGCAGACGCTTTGCAAATTCCTCAGCCATCTCGCGAGCCGTGCTCTCGATCATCGCATCCGGAACATCCATCGTCGCGTTCTCGATCGCCTTAGCTACCAAAGCATTCTCAAGCTCGGTCTTAGCCTGTGCCTCTTTCTTCTCGCGGAGAGACTTTTCAATGCTCTCGCGATACTCGGCAAGCGTATCGAAATCCGAAACCTCGGAAGCGAACTCGTCATCGATCTCGGGAAGCTCCTTCGCCGTGATCTTGTTAACCTTGCACTTGAACACTGCAGGCTTGCCTGCGAGTTCCTTCGCATGATACTCCTCGGGGAACGTTACCTCGACATCGCACTCCTCGCCGAGCGTCTTGCCGATCAAGCCTTCCTCGAAGCCCGGAATGAAACTGTGGGAGCCGATCACCAACGGATGATTCTCGGCCTTGCCGCCCTCGAATGCAACGCCGTCCACGAAACCTTCATAGTCGATGGTAGCGGTATCACCTTCCGCGATGGTGCGATCCTCGATGTTGATCTCCTTCGCGTTCTTCTCCTGCTCCTTCTTGATCTCCGCGTCGATCTCCTCATCGCTCACGGTGATCTCCTGCTTCTCAACCTCAAGTCCCTTGTAATCGCCGAGCGTTACTTCAGGCTTCTTTGCAACCGTTGCCGTGAAGATGAACGCCTTGCCGGACTCGATCTGCGTTGCGTCGATCTCCGGTCTGGAAACGATCTCAAGTCCGCTCTCCTTCACTGCCTGCTCATATGCATCCGGAATGATGAGATTCGCAGCATCCTCATAGAACATTTCCTTGCCGTACATCTTGACTACCATCTGATACGGCGCCTTGCCCTTGCGGAAGCCCTGAATACTGATCTTGTTCTTATTCTTCTCGTATGCCTTCTTGATGGCATCCTCAAACACTTCTGCGGGAGTCTCGATGGTCAGCTTAACCATGTTCTTTCCCAAATCTTCAACCTGAAAACCCATTGCGGTTTGTCCTCCTTTATTCACAACGAAATCTTTACAGAATTCAACAAGGTTAAATTATAGCACAACCCTATGTGCAAATCAAGAAATAATTTCTCGGAAAATCCGCATTTTACAGGATGAGATTCGTAAAATCCTCAGGCGCCATCGGACTGCTCAGGCGCTTTTGCTCGAGCGCCGCGATCTTCCTCGCGAGTTCCGGATACTGTTTCGCGTAATTGGCCGGCAGATCGAGGCCGTGGGTCTTCAGTGAGCATCTCGCCAGATAGCTGTCGATATCCACAACAAAGCCGATGGTCTGCAGTTCCGCAAGAACGTCCATCACCGCATTCATGTTCGCGTCGCTGATGCCCTCGGGGATGATCAGCTCGATCCGGTCGGCAGGCACGTTGTAGCGCTGCAACAGATACCGGATGCGGCTCACGAAGTCCGCTCCGAACATGTACTGCCAGGAGCTTCCGAGCGAGATCACCGGCGGATTCACACCGTTTTCAAGCCACTCGCGAACAAGCCGGAACGTCTCCTTGTGGACGTAGTAATCCAATTCCGTGACAAAGCCGTTCTCCTCAAAGATCGGCATGAAGGATCCGGGCTCCAGCACCTGACCCTCCGCGGTGATCCAGCGGACCAGCGCATCCGCGCCGACGATCTTGTTCGTCGCGGGATCGCGCTTCGGCTGGAAAAAGACTTTGAATTCGCGGTTTGTTAGGGCATCCCGCATCGAGTTCTCGACAAACGTCCGGAAGCTGTTCTTCTGTTCCGCATCTCCGGCCTCATAGTTGACAGCGATCGTCGCGATGCTGTTCATGCTGCCGATGGCCTTCCGTGCGCGGTTTGCCTTCTCGATTGCCGCGGAGATCGTGTCCTCCTTGTTCTGGAAGCGGTACAGACCGCACCAGACGTTGAGCTGCAGATCCGGATACAGTCTCGTGACCGCCGTGTGCGCGCTCTGCAGGATCATCTCCACCCTCGCCTGCGTGCGCTCGCGATCCTCATAGGCGAGCATCATCACGAAATCCGCACCGCTCGTGCGCGCCAGCAGTTCCTCCGAGCGAAGCATCGACGCCACGGTCGAAGCGAACACCCGCAGGATCTCATTGCCCACCGCATAGCCCCAGACTTCGTTGAGGTCGTGAAACTGCGGGAAGCTGAAGCAGGCAAATGCGCGGCTTCCGCGGGGATTTTCCGAGATCAGCCGAATGGCTTCGGACTCCAGTTTCTCCGCGGTCAGCTGACCCGTGAGGGCGTCTTTGGAGCGCACCCGCTCGACAAATTCGGTGACATCCGACCAGCAGACCAGGCATTGACGCTCGCCGTCCTCTCCCGTCACGCGGGATGCGGTCGTGCTGATCCAACGCTTCTGCTTGGTGTAATACGTCTCCGTCGTATGGACTTTATCATGTTCTCCCAGAGCCGCCACCGGGCAGTTCTGGCAGACGGAGCTCCGCCCCATGATCGCGGAGTAGCAATGCTCTCCGGAGTGCGCCAGCGGATACTGCCGTCCCGTGTAATCGCCGACATAAACCAGTTCCATCGTCTCCGGTATGACGGCATAGCTTGTGATCTGCTGATTCTCGATGATCGCATGCGTATATTTGAGCTCGTCGGCGAGCATCTCCTTCGCGCGGGCACGCTCGATGTAGATGGCAAGCAGTTTTGAGAGGTTGATCAAAACATCCTGCTCCTCCTTGCCCCAGTTCTGATTGACGGCCTTCTCAAAGCAGATGCAGGCGAACGTCTCGTCGTTGTCGATGATCACATACTGGAACAGTGAGGAATTGCCGTACAGATCGCGGATCGCATCCGGCATGACGATACCTAACTGCGCGGTGTTCAGCGACAGGAACAGCCGGTCGTTGGCAAACCGCTCGCGGATCGAGCGGAAATTCTCGCGGATCACGCGGTCGAACTGCGGATAATACGGATTTTTCTCCGACTCCCAGTCGTAGCGGACCTTCGCAAGCTGTTTCTTCACGTCGTACTGGATTGTGTAGATCCGGCGGTATTTGTAGTATTTGCCGATCTCTTCGAAGATCTCGACAACCTCTTCCGCTCCGGTGCCGCTGCCGGCCAGCATATCGAACGTCTTGTTGACGATATATTTCTCAACTGGGCCGTACTTCGAGCTCTGCTGCGCCGCGACGACCTTCTGTGCCTCGGTCTTCGGCGCCTGCTCGGGCTCGCGCTGCGGCCGGTACTGCTGATGAATGCTCAGCGCATCTTCGTACATCGTGCACACGGAGGCCGGATTCTTCTTGGTCTCCTCCAAAGCAACCACAGCCTTGCGGTAGAGGCTGCTGTAATCGCGTCCGTCAAGCGGGAAAATGGACGCACCCAGATTTACGCGGAGCGTATTTTCCTTCTTGAGTTCGATGCGCGACGCCGCGCGGGCAACCGCTCTGGCAACCGAATACACATCGGCGGGTCCTTTGACGCCGTTTTTGATCATGACGAACTGGTCATCGACGATGCGCGCCAGCGAATCGTTGTCCATGAAGATCGACTGCATGCTCTTCGCCAGTTTCTCCAACACGTAGTCGCCGTATGCATGACCCCACTCGCCCGTGATCGCGGAGAAATCCTCGATGTCCAGGACAAACAGTGCCAGCCTGTCATTCTCGCTGCCGGAGCGCACGAGTTCCTCCAGGCGTTCCTGGATGGACGCCTGCGTGTACAGTCCCGTCACGGGATCGGTCTCCGACTCGCGGATGATCACATTTTCATTTCTCTTTTCTTCGCTCACGTTGAGCGTGCGGCCGATGACCTTCACCGGCGATCCGTCCTCGGCGAACACCGTGTAGCCCTCATACCGCAGCCAGATCCTCGTCTTGGCGTCGACATAGGCGCGGACATCATAGGAAAATGCCTCATCGCCGTTCTCCAGGCTGTCGCACAATGCGGAAAACGCCGCAGCGTCATCGTCCGCGATCAGCCCGCTTGCGCTCATGGTCTCGCGGAACTTCGGAATGCGCAGAGCATCGCCGGGCGCAACGCCCTCGACGCGCTTGCTCTGAACAAGCTCTCCGGTCGCGATCACATACTCCCAGAGGCCGCACTGAACCATACCGCTGATGATGCGGTATCTGGCCTTCTGCCTCTCCAACTCCAATTCGAGTTCCCGAATTCTTTCCTGGTCGTTTCTACCCTCTTCCATACCTGCCTCCGTATAAAACCCCTGAGTTTGTTACGGCTTCTGTATCGCGGCTGCCACGCTCACAGCCGCTGCCTTATCAAGTGCGCCGAGCAGTTCGAGTGCGAACTCCGCGGACACGCCCATTCCTTTTCCCGTGATGATCTTTCCGTCCACCGTCACCGATTCCCCCGTCGGTTCGGCTCCCAAAAGCTTATCCTCGAATCCCGGATAGCAGGTTGCCCTGCGTCCGCGCAAAATACCGTTGATCCCGAGCACGCTCGGTGCCGCGCAGATCGCACCGATCCAGCGGTCCTGCGCCGCGTATTCCGCGATCAGGTCCCGGAGTCCCTCGTGCGCCGCCAGCATCTTCGTACCGCCTCCGCCGCCCGGAAGCACCAGCATATCTCCGTCCGACAGCGTCCCGTCCTCAAACAGCCGGTCCGCCGCAAAACAGATCCCGTGAGAGCCCTTGATCATGGTCCTCCCCGTCACCGAAACCGTGACGACGTCCTGTCCGCCTCTGCGGAGAATGTCGACAGCCGTGAGACCTTCGATCTCCTCGACGCCGTCGGCAAACATCACATACACTTTCGCCATCTTCGAACCTCCCTTTGCCGCCCGTCAGGCGGCAGTCCGTAGTATAAAATTATATCACGCGCGCACGCGAAAAGCAACCGTACAGGGAAGAAAGAAATGTCCTTTTCTTGTTTTTCCGCCGCATTTTACGACCCGGATTTACAACAGGATGAGATTGTCCATTTTCTTCCCGAAAAACGCCGCAAAATGCGATTGTCATTTCCCGCGGAATACGGTATTCTGTAAGGTAGGCGGGTACGTCCGGCACGCCGGCGCGGCCCGTGATGCGAAAGGAGGAAACAACGTGATCCACAAGAAACTTCAAGTCAACACAAAACAAACAGGGGCTACGATTCACAAAGAGATTTACGGGCATTTTTCGGAGCATTTGGGACGCTGCATCTACAACGGTCTTTTTGTCTCCAAGGATTCGCCCATTCCGAACCATGAAGGCATGCGCGACGACGTCGTGACCGCTCTCCGGGATATGGGGATTCCGGTGCTTCGCTGGCCGGGCGGATGTTTCGCCGACGAGTATCACTGGAAGAACGGTATCGGCACGCAGGACGAGCGCGCGACGATGATCAATACAAACTGGGGCGGCGTGACCGAGGACAACAGCTTCGGTACCCACGAATTCCTGGAGCTCTGCCGTCAGCTGGAGTGCGAGCCGTACATCTGCGGCAACGTCGGAAGCGGCACGGTCCGCGAGCTCTCCGAATGGGTGGAGTACATGACTTCCTCGAACGTTTCCCCCATGACCGACCTTCGCAAGAAGAACGGCCGTGAGGAGCCCTGGAAGCTGAAATACCTCGGCATCGGCAACGAGAACTGGGGCTGCGGCGGCAATATGACGCCGGAGTACTACGCCAGCGAATTCCGCCGCTACTCTTCCTTCGCGAAGAACTACGGCGACAACCGTCTCTACCGCATCGCCTGCGGCCCGAACGGCGACGATTACAACTGGACGGAAGCGTTCATGAAGATGCTCAATCCGATGCTCACGGACGCCATCGCCCTCCACTACTACACGATCTGCCACGGCGACTGGAACAACAAGGGACCGGCGACGGGCTTCACCAACGAGGATTACTACTCGACCATTTTCCACACGCTGCGCATCGAGGGCATCATCGACAAGCACCTCGCCATCATGGACAAATACGATCCCAACCACAAGATAGGCCTCGTGGTCGATGAGTGGGGATGCTGGTACAATGTCGAGCCCGGCAGCAACCCGGGATTCCTCTATCAGCAGAACACGATGCGCGACGCGATCGTGGCCGCGATGAACCTCAACATTTTCAACAATCATGCCGACCGAATCCCGATGGCAAACATCGCTCAGGTCGTCAACGTTCTGCAGTCCGTGGTACTCACGGAAGGCTCGAAGATGATCAAGACGCCGACCTACTATGTTTTCTCGATGTTCAAGCCGCATCAGGATTCTACTCTTGTAGAAGCAAAGCTGGATGACACCTTTGTGAAGCATGAAGGCGGTGATTTTGCGGAGGTTAACGTCTCTGCTTCCGTCAAGGATAATACGCTCACGGTGACGCTTGCCAACGCCAGCCTCGAGAACGCGTACTGCCTCGATTCCGAGCTCGACGAAGCGTACTCCTGCTGGACCGGCCGCATCCTCACCGACAACGTGCGCGCATTCAACTCCTTCGACAATCCGGACGAGGTCACGGACGCCGTATTCCGCGACTGCGTGCTCGACGACAAGAAGTTCACGGTTACGCTTCCTCCGTGCAGCGTTGTGACGCTGACGTTTGCGAAGTAATATGGGCGTGACCGAGCAAACCGCAAGGACGCCGCGCATTCCCTGCCGGCGCTGTCTGATCGAAGGTCTCCGCGAGGAGGAGGTGCTGTTGCGCGTCTCCGATTACATCGACGCCATCGAGCCCGACAGGCGCACGCCGGAGCCGCTCTACCAAAAGCGCCTCGCCGCCTGCGAAACATGCGACACTCTCTCGGGAGGCATGTGCCGCGAATGCGGCTGCTTTGTGCTCTACCGTGCGGCCATCGCCGCCAACGGCTGTCCCGGAATGACCGACCGCTGGACCGGTCTTTCGGAAAATGATTCCCCCTGACGGGAATTCTTCACACAACAAAATTCGAGGCGGCTTTTTACGGGCCGCCTCGATTCTTTTTTCACGGTATTCGTCTGTTCTCAGCGCCCGCGAAGCGGCACATACTCCCGCTCTTCCGAGACGCTCCTGTACGCCGGGCGAATGATCTTTCCGGCATTGATGAGTTCCTCCATCCGGTGCGCGCTCCAGCCGGCGATTCTCGCGATCGCAAAGATCGGCGTGTAGAGGTCTTCCGGAAGTCCCAGCATCTGGTATGCAAAGCCGCTGAAGAAGTCCACGTTGGCGCTGACGCCCTTGTACATCTTGCGCTCCTCGCTGATGATCTTCGGGGCTAACTCCTCAACCTTCGCATACAACGCGAACTCGTCTTCGCGCCCCTTCTCAACCGAAAGCTTCTCCACGAAACTCCGGAACAGCACGGCGCGGGGATCGGAGACGGAATAGATGGCGTGGCCGATGCCGTAGATCAATCCGGCGCGGTCAAATGCCTCCTTGTGAAGCAACGCCTTTAAGTACGTTCCGACCTCTTCGTCGTCCGTCCAGTCGTTGACTTTCTCCTTCATATCCGCAAACATCTGCACGACCTTGCGGTTCGCACCGCCGTGTTTCGGCCCCTTCAGGGAACCGAGCGCCGCCGCGACTGCCGAGTACGTGTCCGTCCCCGAGGACGTCACGACGTGGGTGGTAAATGTCGAATTGTTACCGCCGCCGTGCTCCGCGTGCAGCACCAGCGCCGCATCCAGAACCTTGGCCTCCAGCTCCGTATATCTGCTGTCCGCACGGAGCATATGCAGGATATTTTCCGACATCGAGAGCCCCGCCTTCGGCTTGTGTATGATCAGGTCGCCCGACTTGCTGTAATACAGATGCGCCATATAACCGTACACCGAGATCATCGGGAACATGGAGATCAGCTGCAGACACTGCCGAAGCACGTTCGGAAGCGATGTGTCGTCCGCGTTCGTATCGTAGGAATACAGTGTCAGGACACATTTTGCGAGCATGTTCATCATGTCCGGGCTCGGTTTTTTCATGATGACGTCGCGCACGAAACTCGAAGGCAGCGAGCGGTATTTCGCAAGCACCTTGCAAAAACCGTCCAGCTCCTTCGGCGTCGGTAATTTTCCGAACAACAAAAGGTAGATCGTCTCTTCAAAGCAATACCGGCCGTCCGTCATTGCCCCCCGCAGAAGCTCCTCCACATTGTATCCGCGGTAGAACAGCGTTCCCTCACAGGGCACGCTCTCCCCGTCCACCGATTTAGTTGCGCGAATCTCCGAAATCTCCGTCAGACCGGTCAACACCCCTTTGCCGTTTAGATCGCGCAAGCCTCGTTTTACATCGTAGCGCTCATACAGCGTGGGGTCGATATTACTGTTACTACGGCACAGTTCGGAGTACTCTTCAATCTCTTTCGTGATTGCCGAGTAATCGATTTTCTTTCCTGCCATGGTTATTAACACCTCCTCCACAAAACCACCGAAAAATGATGAAATATGTATCTATGATACACGAAACAAAGTCTCGCTGTCAATCGGAAAATGCACCCCACCGCTCTCGGCGCGGGAATTGACATTTTCCGCGGGTGGTGGTACAATGACCGCGTTGTCAACGCACTTGTGGTGGAATTGGCAGACACGCCGGATTTAGGTTCCGGTCCGAAAGGGTGCAGGTTCAAGTCCTGTCAGGTGCATTTTCCGCTGTATAATAATATGTTTTTCACCGATTTTGCATGTAAAAAGGCCGCCGGGACTTTGAATATCCCGACGGCCTTGATTCATATCATACTTTAAAAATGTCCGCTGTGCCCGCTGAAGGAATGGCCTCCGCTGCTTCCTCCGAAGCTGCTTCCTCCGCCTCCGCCGGATCTGGTTTCCGTCGGAATCGGCGTTCTGGTCACATTCGAGTACATGAACATATCGGATGTTCTCGCAAGATTAAAACTGCTCTTGTCTATATACTCCGTCGCTTCCGTCCGTTTGATCGCCGTATTCATGCTGGCACGAAGTCCGCTTGCATAGCCTTTTCCGATCAGCAGTGCAATTCCCGCCTCAATGATCGAAAGAATTGTAAATTTCGTGCCGGACATCGGCTTTTTCGGCTCCTTGTAAGGGTTCTGTTTGGAGAACCGTTCTCCCGTCGCCGCCTGTTCCAAAAAGTCTTCCGAAAGATTGAGAACCGTATCAAACGCATCAAACCAAGCGGAATTCTGCAGATTGCGAAGGAATCCTTTTTCCTCTGCTATCTCTGCAAAATACTCATCCAGGATCGGCTGTTGACCTTCCGGTGCCACACCGCAGATTACATAATCACGTCCGTCATCGTCCGCGCACATATTCAGAATGATCATCAAACCGTCATCCCCGAATTTATGGCTTCCTCTCGATTCGGTGTTGTAGTAATCCATACAAAAGCTTTGGAAACTTTCCTCTGTGATGCTCATGTTCATTACACGAATCACCGTATCGGAGTTGTATTTTTCTTTAATCTTGTCAATATGTTCCTGGAGTTTCGCCTCTTCGGAATCCGACAGAATGTCATCTTCATCAAACACGCGCCGGTTATCCTCGCTGCCGTCCGCAAACGCCGTAGGCAGCATCGCAATTATCATGATCAGGCACAACGCCAACCAAAGAATTCGTCTTCTCATAGAATCCACCCTCCGATCAGCATCGTCAACAGGATTGCGATTCCGGCAACGATGCCTGCAATCTTGTACATTTGACGTTTGTACTTGCCCTCATCCACGGGGAGCGTACCGACCAGTTTTCCGGTCTGTCCGTTCATCGCAAATGTGTAAACTTCGTTGTTGTACCGCGTCGTCAGAAGCCATACGGGAAGCATCGCGTACTTGATCAATCCCTCTTTCGCCTGCACGCTGCGGGACTTCGGTGTGACGGAAGCATAGCCGCCCACCGTCTGCATGAATGCCGACACCGTGCTGTTGATCACGCGCTCGTTGGCGCGGGGGAGACTCTCCTTCACGTCAACGTCCGGCTTGTTGGCAACAAAGCCGGAGAGATACGCCTGATTGAACGGCACCATCTCGGAGTAGTCGTATGGCTCGATGGCATCCATGAACGCATCATCCATGCGCTTGGAACCGTCCACCGGAACCTTCTCGAAGCGGAGCGTTCCGCCTCTCTGCAGCAAATAATGATCGATCTTCGTGTTGTCGTACGCCGAATCTCTCCAGCGGGAGATCGTCGTCGCATCGAATGTGAGGTCAGCTTCGGCCTCGCAGTCGAACAACCAGAACGGAACATAGATGCCGGTAATCTCATCCATGTGATTTTCCTCGGAAAAGCGGTCCGGCAGAAGCTTCTTGCCCTCATAGAACTTGCGAAGCGCAGCCTTGGCATCCTCCTTGGTCAACTTAAACGGGATCACATAGTCCGGCTTGATCATTCCGGTGACCTGCGGCTGCATGATCGCCACGTTGTCGCAGTAGGGACAACGGCTCGCAGCAACCGTTCCGTCAACCAGGATCTCGCCGCCGCAGGAAGGACATGTGTAGGATACCATCTCCTGGATCATATCGCTGACCTGGTAGTCCTTCCAGTCAATATTGTCGGCAGACTCCGCCGCAGCCGCCTCCGACTGCTGCGCCGCCTGCAAAGTTTCCAGATTGTACTTGTTGTCGCAGGAGGTACACTTCCAGATCTGTTCCTCCGCACTCCACAAAAGGGGCGAACCGCAACACAGGCATTTGTAGCCCTGAACGTTGTCGTCCATAATTTCCTCCTGATCCACGATCGCGCATACTTTCATACGGCGAGCCGCAGTCCCCGAAGGAACTGCGACCCGCTGTCAAAAACTCGCATCGATTCTTCGGAAAATGACGGTCTCACCGCCACTCTCCCGCACTCATATCCCGGGAATCCCGGAGTGATAATTAACCGTTGAACGGCTTTCCGCAGTTCGGGCAGAACTTCGGAGGGTTAGCCGGATCCGGAGCCGGGCTGCCGCAGTTCGCGCAAACCGCTGCTGCCGCAACAGGCTTCTTCGTGCCGCAGTTCGGGCAGAAAGCGAAGGTTCCGTTAACCGCATTGCCGCAGTTGCCGCAAGTCCAGGTGCCTGCCGGAGCGGGCTTCTTCTCACCGCAGAACGGGCAGAAACCGAACTTCTCGTCGACCGCCTGACCGCACTTGCAGGTCCAGGTAGCCGTCGGTCTGGGCATATTGGTCAGAGCGTTGATATCCGAACCGCCGCCGATACCGTTAACCAGGCCTACACCGGCAATACCGGCTACGGCACCGTTTGCATTGTTCGCTGCGTCAACCATAGCGGTGTTCGTAGCCTCAACGCGGGAAGCGATAGCGATCGTAGGATCGGTGTACATTGCAGACTTCTGTGCGGACTTGATCATCGCCGCATCCTCGGGAGTCAGCGTGATCGGGTTCATCGCAACATTAACTACGACAAGACCTCTCATCTCACCCCACTTCTTGGAGAGCGCCTCGTTCATTGCCTCGGAGAGATCCTCAGCATGGGCTGGAATCTCGCTCGGACGCATCTGAAGCTGAGAAAGCTTAGCCAACGCGGGCTGCAGAGCGCTCACGAACTCGGTCTTGAGCTGCGTGTCGATCTCGGAACGACGGAACTCGTTCGGAACATTCGCGCAGACGTTCGTGTAGAACAAAAGCGGATCCGCGATACGGTAGGAATATACACCGTTGCAGCGGAGATCCACGTCAACGTCAAGGTTGACGCGCGCGTCGCATACACGGAACGGGATCGGGTTGTTCGTACCGAACTTGTTGTCCATCAATTCCTTCGTGTTGAAGTAGTAAACTCTCTGATCTTTGCCGGTGTCACCGCCGAAGGTGAAACGCTTGCCGATCTGCTTGAATGTATTCAGGATGCCTTTGCCGAGGCCGCCGTAGAAAATGCTGGGCTCCGAAGAGGTATCGTAAATGAACTCACCGGGTTCCGCACAAACCTCAACGATCTTGCCCTGCTCAACGATGATCATACACTGACCGTCGGCAACAGCGATCTTCGAGCCGTTCGAGATGATATTGTCCGAGCCCTTCGTGTTCGAGCTACGGCCGCCTACTACCTTCTCGCCCTTCTTCATCAACACGTCGAAAGGCATTGCTTCACAATAGAAAAACTCCTTCCACTGATCCGCCAAAACGCCGCCGGCGGAGCCGATAAGTGCACTGATAAGTCCCATAGTTTTTTCTCCTTTAACTCATTTTGGTCACGTAATACGCGCAGAATGTAAATGCGGATTACATCCTTTGCTATCATAACACAATTTCCGCAAAACTTCACTACGATTTTTCATTTTTCGGGAATTTTTTTGTCATTTTTCGACAAGGCCGGCGCACCGGCAATGCAGGGCACAAAAAAATGCGCCCCGCCGCTTTGACAGGGACGCAAAATGCTGGGCCAGCTGGATTCGAACCAGCGGATGCAGGGATCAAAACCCTGTGCCTTACCGCTTGGCGATGGCCCAGTGCCGGACACCGGAAAGGTCTCCGAAAAACGAAAAGCCTGTTGGTTTCCCAATAGGCTTCCGCAGGGTGGATATTGGGATTCGAACCCAAGGCCTCCAGAGCCACAATCTGGCGCGCTAACCAGCTGCGCTATACCCACCATATACGATTTTTTCCGTACCGGAAATGTGCCAGAAGGGATTCGAACCCCCGACACACGGCTTAGAAGGCCGTTGCTCTATCCAGCTGAGCTACTGGCACACAAACAAGAAAAACATACGAGCAGTGTGACACCGCTCGTACAAAGCGGGTGATGGGAATCGAACCCACGTGTCTAGCTTGGAAGGCTAGTGTTCTACCATTGAACTACACCCGCGCATCATACATGGGAATCATCATTGGAATCGGGGTGACAGGATTTGAACCTGCGACCTCCTGATCCCAAATCAGGTGCTCTAGCCAAGCTGAGCCACACCCCGTATCAGAAGCGAATTCAACAATACCACAAACAAATCGAATTGTCAACACTATTTTTCGCAGTTACCGTCGTCTCAAAGCTCTGCGATCCGCGCCGTCACACCGTCCTCCGTAACCTCTAAAACTGCGTACGTGTGGCGCCCGTCCGACTGTCTTGGCATCGCCAGACTTCCCGGGTTGCAGGCAAGAATATCCCCGTCCTGTTCGATATACGGACGGTGCGTGTGTCCGAACAGCACGACGTCGCATCCGAGCTCTTCCGCGCGGTACAAAAGCCGATCGATCCCGCCCATCAGATACCGATGGCCGTGAGTGATGTAAAAGCCGTGGTTTTCCCTCTCCACCGTCGCTTCCAAGGGCAGATCCGAGCCGTAATCGCAGTTGCCGGCCACGATGGTGACCGCCCCGCGGAACGTCATCCGAAGCCACTCGTCGTCATACCCGATATCGCCGCAATGGATTAGCCAATCGGAATTGCGCGCGTCCTCGGTCTCAAGCAGCTGCTCGAGGTACTCCGATCTTCCGTGCGTATCGCTGACAACCAGAATCTGCATGAATCACACTCTCTCTTTCTCCGCAAGCCGCTCGCGCATCAGCCGAAGGGCGTTTCCCCGGTGACTGATCGCATTTTTCGCATCCGGCGACAACTCGGCGCTGGTCATCCCTTTGTCGGGTAAAAAGAAGATCGGATCGTAGCCGAATCCGTTCGGTCCGGCCGGTTCCTTCGCGATCTCCCCCTCCATGACGCCGCGCACAACCTCCTCGCGGCCGTCCGGCCACGCGCACGCGATCGCGCACACGAACCTTGCCGTGCGCTCCGAGGGAGCCGCTTTTTGCAGCATGTCGATGATCACGCGATTCTTGATGTCATACGACGTATCCTCGCCGAGGAACCGCGCGGAATAGATGCCGGGCATGCCGCCCAGATAGTCGACCTCCAAGCCGGAGTCGTCCGCCATTGCCATGCATCCGGCAAGTTTGCTGACCGCACGCGCCTTGATCAGCGCGTTCGCTTCAAATGTCTTGCCGTCCTCCACGATATCCGCCGAAATCCCGGCTTCCTTCATGGAAACCACATCGTAGCGATCCCCGAGGATCGCGCGGATCTCCGTCATCTTATGAGCATTGCCCGTGGCAAATATCAATCGTTCCCGTTCACTCATGGCTCTCCTTCGTCCCGGCCCCTTCACTGTCGGTCCGCCTCGGCGGCTTCGGCCCCAGGAATTGATAGAAATAGGTCTTGATCATACCGTTGTAGATCTTCCGGTTCCGGTCCGCCTTGCGTCCCAGATACCGCTCCGCATCTTCGTACGAAGTGATCAGAAACATCGACCAGGAATCCAGTCCCCGGTACGCCTCTCCGATCTCCTTATACAACTGCGGCAGATCCTTCCGGTCTTCCAGTCTCTCGCCGTACGGCGGATTCGTGATGACAAAGCCGAACTTCTTCGGGCTCCGCAGCTCCTTCACCGCACGCACCTGCATATGAATATCGTCAAGCACTCCGGCCGCCGCAGCATTCTGCCGTGCGATCGAGATTGCGTCGCGATCGATGTCATACCCCTGGATCTGCAGCGTCCCGTCGCGCCGGACGCCGTCCTCCGCCTCCTCCCGGGCCTTCTTCCAAAGGCTTTCCGGAAGTCTCTCCCGATAGCTCTCCGAGCGGAAGCTCCTCTTAGCCCCGGGAGCGATATTTCTCGCGATCATCGCCGCCTCGATCGGGATCGTACCGCTTCCGCAGAACGGATCCACCAGGATCCGGCTCTCATTCCACGGTGTCAGGCTGATGAGCGCCGCGGCGAGCGTCTCGCTGATCGGAGCCTTGCCGACCAGTTTGCGATAGCCGCGCTTGTGGAGCGACTCGCCGGTGATATCAATGCCGACCAGCACCGTGTCGCGGATGACGGAAACGCGGATGGGATACTCGTTGCCGGTCTCCGGGAACCAGGAGATCCGGTACTTCTGCTTCAACCGCTCCACGATCGCCTTCTTCATGATCGACTGAATGTCCGAGGTGCTGAACAGCTTGCTTTTGACCGACGTCGCCTTCGTCACCCAGAAACGCCCGTCCGCAGGGATCACATCCTCCCACGGGAGTCCGGCCGTGCGGTCAAACAGTTCTTCGAACGATTCCGCCGTGAACTCGCCGATCTTCCAAAGGATCCGCTCCGCGGTTCTGAGGAAAATGTTGGCTCTCGCAAAAGCGCTCTCGTCCCCGAGGAACGTCACGCGGCCGTCCTCGACCTTTGAGATCTCGTACCCCAGGTTCCGGATTTCATTTTTCAAGACCGCCTCCAGGCCGAAGTGGCACGGGGCAACCAGCTCATACATGCTCATGCGGCAACTCCTTCGAAAAATAAGAAAGAAGGGGATCGCTCCCGGCGATCCCCCTGTATCCGTGCGTGAGAAGATTCGAACTCCCGACACCTTGGTCCGTAGCCAAGTGCTCTATCCAGCTGAGCTACACGCACACGTCTTGACGACAAGGGCTATTGTACCTTTCCCATGACGGAATGTCAAGCACAATTTTTGTTTTTTCCGAGATTTTCCGATATATCTTTGACGCGTCAGATGACAATTCCCCGCGTGTGGTCATACTCGTGCTGGATAATCTGCGCGATATGCCCCGTGAAGGTCTCGCGGCGCGGCTGAAAGTCCGCATTCAGGTACTCCACCGTGATCTTCTCATACCGCTTTGCCGGGCGCACGCCGGAGAGCGACAGGCACCCTTCCTGCGTCTCGTACGGGCCTTCGCGGGCAACGATCACGGGATTGATCATCGGCACGTTAAAAAAGCCCATGGTGACCGCAATGATACATTTGCGCACGCCGATCATGTTTGCCGCCATTCCGACGCACGTCCCCCCGTGCGCCTTGAGCGTGTCACACAAATCCTGCACGACTTTGCGGTCCTCCGGACAATCCTTGGCCGGCTCCGATCTCATCGCCAGAAACATCGCGTCCTTCACAATCGTACATACCATACCACACCCCCGGGAAAACCCATTGCAGAAAACACCTTACTCCTTCGTTCTTCCGGTTGCGAGCAGGATCAACATCTCCGTGATCTTCTCCATGGCGTCCGCGCTGACATACTCATAGCGCGAATGAAAATTCTCGCCGCCTGTGCAGAGATTCGGGCACGGAACGCCCATGAACGACAATCTCGCACCGTCCGTACCTCCGCGGATCGGCTGTGCGATCGGCGTGATTCCGAGATGCCGCATCGCGGCGACGGCATTTTCCACCAGGAAGTAGTTCCCCTGCTCTATTACCTCTTTCATGTTATAATAAGAATCTTTCATCGTCAAGTGCGCAATTTCCGCTCCGTAGCGCTCGTTGACGGTCTTCACATAGGTTTCCATGCGGCGCTTCTTCTCCTCGAAGAGCGCGCGGTCATGGTCGCGAATGATGTAGGTCACGGTCGCTGCGTCGGTCTCACTCCGAATGCCCGTGAGATGGAAAAATCCCTCATAGCCTTCCGTCGTCTCCGGCCGTTCCGAAGCCGGGATCATGGCGTCGAGCTCCAGCGCGACACGCGAGGCGTTGATCATTTTCCCCTTCGCGCTGCCGGGATGCACGCTGCGCCCGGCAATCGTAACGGTCACTGCCGCGGCGTTGAAGCACTCGTACTCCAGCTCCCCGAGCCGGCCGCCGTCCACCGTGTAGGCATAGTCCGCGCCGAAAACTTCCGTATCGAAGTGGTCCACTCCCGCGCCGATCTCCTCATCCGGCGTGAACGCAACCGCCAACGGTCCGTGCGGGATTTCCGGGTGTGCCAGCAGATAGTTCGCCATCGTCATGATCTCGGCGACGCCGGCCTTGTCATCCGCGCCGAGAAGCGTCGTTCCGTCCGTGACGATCAGCGACTGCCCCCGGTACATGGAAAGCTCCGGAAAATCCTTCTCCCGCAACACGTAGGAGCCGTCCTCCTGCAGCGCGATATCGCCGCCCTCGTAGCGCACGATCCGCGCCTTGACATCCGTATCGCTCACCTCCGGCGATGTGTCCATATGCGCGATGAAACCAAGACACTTCTTGCATGCGCCGCCGTCCGTCGCGGGAATCTTCGCATAGACGTAGCAATACTCCGCGTCGTAAATGACGTCGGACGCGCCCATTTTCCGAAGTTCCTCCGCGAGCACCTTCGCGAGCTCGTGCTGCTTCGCGGTGCTGGGCGACTCCTGCGACTCCTCCGAAGACTGCGTATCATACGAAACATACGTAAGAAACCGATCGACAACCTCTGACATGATGAAACCTCCGCAAATCAAAAATAGCAGCAAACCGCCGAAGCGGTCGCTGCTTCACTCTTCGAGTATATGCCGGCGACGGGGATCGAACCCGTACGGGAGATTAAGCCTGCAGGATTTTAAGTCCTGTGTGTCTGCCAATTCCACCACGCCGACATTTATCGAAAAGCCTCACGCCGAAGCGTAAGGCTTTTGATGGGGCCTATAGGGCTCGAACCTATGACCCTCTGCTTGTAAGGCAGATGCTCTCCCAGCTGAGCTAAGACCCCGTTATGCAATTGCCGCTATGGAAAATGAGATTGTTCGTCTCCCGACAATCCCAACGACCCGAATGGGGCTCGAACCCATGACCTCCGCCGTGACAGGGCGGCGCTCTAACCAACTGAGCCACCGGGCCAGATTAACTTAAAAACTTTTGCCTAAGGGACTCCCCTCAGGGAATGGACCATCGGGGACTCGAACCCAGG